>CAZSIM010000026.1:1188-8429 GCA_964607175.1 uncultured Fimbriimonadaceae bacterium | reverse complement strand
GAGGCAGCAAAGGCTCCTAAGGGGGCAGACCTGCGTGATGAAGCATCGAGACTGGCCTGAGGCGGGGTCAGTCTGAATCTCTTCAGCAGGTCGATCTGAACAAGTTCACGTGGCAGGCGTCGGCAGAGGACTTCAGCTTGGTTGAAACCTCGCGTGGCTTGGCGCGACCAGTGAATTGGCAGAGGAACGATGGCATCCCAGCCTCCTCCCCATAAAGTGTAGGCTTTATGAATGGCCTGGCTCATAAAGGGGGCCAGTGATCTGGATCGACTGTATTTAAGCCGTCTCACGGCATCGCCTGCCGTGGATTCGTAGTCAAAAACAGCCTTGATTTCTGTGATTCTTGAGGCCACCAGATGGTCTGGCGAGCTGGCGCGGACCATTTTTCCTAGGCAGGAAGGGCAGGGAGAAGGGACGCCGATCTCGCGGCAAAGGGCGCATTTTGGCGGATAGATCAGGTCCAGCAGAGGATCAAGATTCAGCCTCATTGTTGTCATCTGCCTGCTTCGCTTTACTGCGATTCAGCCTGGCAGCTGCCCTTTCTATCGTGGCGGCTTCAGGCATTTTTAGAATCCTGCTGGCTAAATAATAGCCCCACCCGGCGATGATGAAACTCAATGCAAATGCCGAGAGGCGGCCTGCGAATCCTCCTGGCTGGCCGATTTGGTGGAAGCCGTAGACTCCAAGCCACATGATGCCGCCGAAGACAGCTGAAGCCAGAAGGGTCTTTAGGATTGAGGCAGCGATGGGACGGAAGTCAAGCTCTTGAACCCGCTTTTTAAGAGCTATCAGCAGAGCTCCTACCAGGAGAATTCCTGTGATCGAGCCGGTCAGGGTAAGCACGAAGGCTGACTGTCCTGTGTGCTTTACAATCAGGCCCCCTCCAATAAATAGGGCAGTGGCGCCAGTTCCAATGACTATCGGGACAAGGGTCTGCTGTGTGGCGTAAAAGCCTCTCATGACAACTGGGGCCAAGCTCCAGCCTAAAATCCCGACTGCCAGACCCTGCAGCAGAGGAGCAGTGAGGGCTGTGCTTGCGGCAGTAAAGTGTCCTCTTTCAAAGACGATTCTAAGAATCTCATCAGGCACTGCGATCATCATCGCTGCGACAGGAAGACAAAGATAGGCTGTGGTTGTGAGAGTTTTTGTGAACTGGGCGGTAAAAAGTTTAAGTTCTGATTTTGCCCAAAATTCGCTAAGAGTCGGAAAAGCCGCAAGAGCCATAGACATGCCAAAGACCGCTATTGGCGCCTGCTGCAGCTTATTGGCGTAATCCATGGCTGTGTTGGTGCCAGGGCCGTAGTGGTTAGAAAGCCAGTTGTTAAAGAAGGCCAAAACCTGTGGCAAAGATAAGCCAAAAATGACAGGCAGCATAAGCTTAAAGACTTTTAATGCACCGGGATGCTTAAAGTTATAGCTTAAGCTGAACTTCATTCCCACGCGGCGCATAGCCCATAAGGGAACAAGAACGTTGCCAAGAAATGCCCCGATCAATGCGCCCCAACACATGCCAGCGACGCTTGGGTTCACCCATTGGGAGATAAAAATAGCACCTAAAATAATGCAGATATTGTAGAGGTTTGGCCCCAAACCAGGAACAGTAAATTCCTTTTTGCTGTAAAGGGTAGCGAATGCCAGAGAACCGAAAAGGAAGAAGATTTGGGCGGGCAGCAGAATTCTGCCCATGAGGCTGATTTCATCAAAAATTTCGGCGGGTTTGTCAACCGCGAGCAGGGGAGTAATGGCATCAGCCGCCAGGAACATTGCCACAACCAGCAGGACAACGATTGTTCCCATTATTGAGGCGACAATTGAAAAAGTTTCCCATGCCCCATCCTCATCATCTTTGGAAAGATATTCAGAAAAAACTGGGATGAGGGCCGAAGAGAAGGCGCCGCCAGCTACCAGATAAAAAATGAGATCTGGAACCCTGAAGGAAATGGTGTAGGCGTCTGTGAGAACAGTTGTTCCGAACTGATGAGCGATAACAGCATCGCGCACCAAGCCTAAAATGCGGCTTAGCAGGATTGAGGCCATGACAATAATGCCAGCCCCGGCAACGGTGCTTCCTGCTTTTTTTCGAGGTTCAGATGCTGAACTCAAGAGAACTCTGTGAAGAAAAAATAATAAAGTAAAAAACAGCCAGACAGGGTTTCACCTGTCCGACTGCTATAAGACTGCACGACCTAGACGTGCTTGTCAATGTAGGATTTGAAGAAGTTCTTGTCTCCTGCCCCTACAATTTTCTCAACTTCAGCTCCACCTTTGAAGATGATCAAAGTGGGGATGCTCATGATTCCGTAATCCTGTGCAATCGAGCCATGGGCATCGACATCAAGCTTCACTACGGTCATTCGGCCAGCGTATTCATCAGCCAGCTCCTCAATGACAGGAGCGATTCTAAGGCAGGGACCACACCAGGTTGCCCAAAAGTCGACAAGAACGGGGAGTTCAGATTCAAGAACTCGAGATTTGAATTCGTCAGCGGTCACGGCGAGGTTTGCGGCCATTCAAGTTGCTCCAGGGGCTTCTACGCCAAGGACGATACCAGACCATAGAAGTCCCGCCACGGTCTGTAACCTTTTTGGGGCTGCCCTGCGTCCTGTACCCTTGAAAGCGCAGTTCCGTTTTGAGGTCCCTGAACTTGAACAAGACTCTTCGATTGATGGCAGTAGTGGCAGGATTTGCTGTTCTCGCAGGCACTCTTAGTGCCCAGAGCACGGAGCAGAGGTCCCGTCCCCAGCCCAGGACAGGTCCTGCTGAAAGGAGCCTGCTAGGCATTTCTCTTTTTGATCCCGGCACCAAGGTGATCGCACGTTATGGCAACCCCGATGCTATTCAGGCATTGAATATTGGTGGTGGCGGCACAGGTCCGGCTGCCGGCGGCGGTGCAGGCGGTGGCCCCAGCGTCGGTGCAGGCGGTCGTGGCCCCAGTGCTGGCGGCGGCCCAGGAGCCGGCCCCATGGCAACCGAG
The DNA here is from genome assembly GCA_964607175.1 of uncultured Fimbriimonadaceae bacterium. Lineage (GTDB taxonomy): Bacteria > Armatimonadota > Fimbriimonadia > Fimbriimonadales > Fimbriimonadaceae > JAKRSE01. Next base: position 5,455 of record CAZSIM010000026.1, on the reverse strand, counting down.
ATCAACACTCCTCTTGGCGGATTTATTGGTGATCCGTTTGGCACAAACCTTCGACAAGGTGGCCCGCCTGCTGGCTTCAGGCCACCAGCCGGCCCTCCAGGTGGTGCTGGACGTGGAAGTGGATCTGGTGCCGCAGCAGCTGGTGACGATGATGGCCGCGGCGGTCCGGGTGGCCCTGGCGCAGGCCCACGTGGTGCAGCTGGTTCTGGCGCAGGTGTTGGAGCCGGTGCAGGAGCTACTGATCGAGTTACTGTAACTCGATGGGTTTACAACCGAGGCATGGCCCGCTATGCTTTTATTCTGGATAAGTTCAATAGAGTCATACAGATTGAAGCAGTGGGAATGAATGATTCTAAGGTCAGAACCACCCGTGGAATTAAGTTTGGCTCCAGTTTCGGCAGCATCATCCAGACTTACAAGTCTCCTGATGGCTACGAAATTTCTGGAAACAATATCGTGATGCGCTACTTGGTTTTCGATCGTGTTGCCTTTAGGCTTCAGAAGGTTGATCCCAAGAAGCCCCACGTTGTGACGGGCATTGTTATCGCGGCAGGCAAGACCTGATCGCAGCAGACCGTGGCTGATGAAATTGATCTGATCCGTTCGCGGATCAATATATTGGATCTTGTCAGTCAGCGGACTGCGGTGAAAAAGGCAGGGCGTTCTTTTAAGGCGCTCTGCCCTTTTCATGACGACCGCAGTCCTTCTATGACGATCAACCAAGAGTTGGGGCGCTATAAATGCTGGTCTTGTGGCGCATCTGGCGATATTTTCAACTGGGTCATGGAGATCCAGAAAATAGATTTCCCTGAGGCCCTAAGGCTCCTGGCCGATCAGGCTGGTGTTGAGCTTAAGGCTGGGAAAAGGGAAGCAGGCGCCGCTAAAAGCCAGAAAGCCGCTCAGGAAGAGATCATGCGGGCGGCTCAGGCGTTCTTCGTCAAGCAGCTTCAACTGTCATCTTTCGCAAAAACTTATGCGGCTCAAAGGGGGCTGACGGACGAGGTTATTGAGGCCTGGGGCATCGGCTACAGTCCCGATGAAGGCAGTGCCTTGGCTGTGACTCTTAAAAAGCAGGGCTTTTCATTATCTGCAGCTCAGGAACTATTCTTGGTAAGAGATGATGGCAGTGGAGCTTTTTACGACATGTTCCGCGGACGCCTAATGATTCCCATTGCGGATGAAAGGGGGCGCATAGTCGCCTTTGGAGGAAGGATCATTGGTTCCGGTCAGCCTAAGTACATCAACTCAAGCGACACTCCTCTTTATCACAAAAGCGATCTGCTTTTTGGCATGGATAAAGCTAAAGAGGCAATTGGCAAAAAGGGTCAGGCCGTTCTTGTTGAAGGTTATATGGATGTGATTGCCTGCCATAGGGCTGGCATTACCCAGGCTGCTGCATCTCTGGGCACGGCTCTTACACCTCAGCAGGTTCGGCTGATGAAGAGGTGGGCAAGTCAGGTTGTTGTTTTATACGATAGAGATGAAGCAGGCCAGAAAGCAGCTGAAAAGGCCTGTGAAATGATCGCCGAAGAAGGGCTGATTGCCAGGGTGGCTCTGCCTCCACCGGGGCAGGACCCAGATACTCTGCTGGTGGAGCAGGGGGCAGCGGGGGTCTTAGCTCTGCTAGACCAGGCAGTGTCACCGATTAAGCACAGGCTGATACGTTTGGATGAGCGATTGAAGCCCACTGATCCCGGCTATTGGGATGAGGTGACATTGGCACTTTCATATTCAAGAAATGAGCTGGAACTTGAACAGGAAATGACCCCTTATGTCAGCCTGCTGCCAAACCAGCCGAACAAGGTTGCAGCCTTTTCGTCCCTGAGAAAAATGGTTCTGCGGGCAAGAAAAGCGCGGAAGCAGAGTAATCAAGAAACCTCCTCGCGTGGCGATGAAGAGCTGATAAGCCGACGGCCTAGAAGCCTAAAGCTGCTCGGCGCAGAACGAGTCCTGATTACCGCCCTGTTAAAGCCATCTTTTGCAGGTGTTGTGTGGAGGGTCCTGCGTGAAGATGACATTTTCGGTCCTGGAGATGCTGAGTTTGTGCGGCAGAAGCTGCTGGAATCATTTCCCGAAGGTCCGCCGCAGGGCGAGCTTCGCAGCTGGATTCACACGATTAAGAACAGTCAGACAGCCGATCTGTTTGCTGAACTGGCAGAGAACAATCGTGACAAGCCAGTGACTCTTTCAAGCGAAAACATGACTCTGACGCCAGACGATGTTTCTCCGGCCATGCTTGAAGAGGCAGTTAAAAAACTAGCTCAAAGAAGAACCTCGCGTCAGCTGCAAAAACTAGTCCAGGAAAAGGTGCAGAACAGCGGTGATCAAGCAGATTTTGACGACGAAGAGCTGTTGAGAATCAGCAGGCTGAATAGGCTGAGAAGCGGCAGTCCAAGTGAGCCAAGAAGTGAAGATTGACGGAGTGACGGGAATCTTCTAGCCATCATAAACGCTATAAGAATCAGTGGTGAAGTTTTCTGGGGTTGTCACCCTTAGCACAGGGGAGCAGAAGGATGCAGCCTCTTTTTATGCTCAAAGGCCAGCAGCAGTTGTGTTTCTGCGTCACTTTGGCTGTATTTTCTGCCGCGAGCAGGTGGCTGAGCTAAGACAGCATCCTGACTGGAATGTAGTTTTTGTCTGTCAGGCTGCAGCAGAAGAAGGGGCAGAGTTTAAGGCCTTGATGAAGGCTGTCCACCCTTTTATATGTGACCCAGACGCTAGAATCTATGAAGAGTTTGGTTTGGAAAGAGGCGCATTAAAACAGCTTTTTGGGCCAGGAGTCTGGAAAAGAGGAGTGGAAGCTATGGCAAAAGGAGCACGGCCAGGCCGCACGATCGGAGACCCTTGGCGGATGCCGGGTGAGTTTGTTTTTGACACAGAAGGGACACTGGTTTGGGAGCATAGGCCGCGTCATGCCGGCGGCCATTCCAGCGCTGAGACTCTGGGGAAAGCTTTAAGAGCGGCTTCAGCTTCTTCGGCTTAACAGCCATAGCAGCAGGGGACCTCCCAGCAGAGCTGTCACTGCCCCTACCGGGAGCTCGGCTCCGCGCTTGATCTGCTGGGCGGCAAGGTCTGCCAAAACAAGAAGTCCTCCTCCTGCCAGAACTGAACCAGGAAGCATGACCTTAAGGTCTTCACCAAGGAGCTTTCTTGTCAAATGGGGGGCCACCAAGCCAAGAAAGGGGATGACTCCGCAGGTTCCTACTGCCGCCGATGCTGCCGCCGTACCAACGACTAAAACCACTGCATGAACTTTTTTGATGTCAACGCCGCTGATTCCGGCGGCTTCTTCATTAATAGCCATCGCGTTCAGCTTTCTTGACTGCATCCATAAAAGCGGAAGGCAGAAGGCCAGCACAAGCCAGAGAACTCCGCCGCGGCTCCATTCAGCGGGAGTGATTGACCCCAAGAGCCATCTGAGAACAGCATTGGTATCCTCTCCCGCAAGAATCAAAACAATAGAGACCATTGCTGAGAGCAGGCTGCCCATCACAACTCCTGACAAAAGCAGATTCTCAACTTTTCTGCCGCCTGATAGCCTGGAAAGGACAAGGACAAGGCAGAGGGCGCCCATGCCCCCAACAAAGCCAAATAGGGGAAGAGCCAAGCCTGCCACCATTCCTGAAAGTCCCGCCAAGATCGCCATGGTTCCACCCAGGGCAGCCCCACTAGAAACACCGATTATATAGGGCTCAGCCAAAGGATTTCGAAAGAGTGCCTGAAAGGCTGCTCCCACTGCGCCGAGGAGTCCACCAGCGGCTAGAGCAGTTATCACGCGGGGTAGGCGGATCTGCCAGATGATAAGATTTGTTGAATTATCCCCACCTGGTCCTGCAAATATTGTATTAAGGACAATGTCTGGCGAGATGGCGACAGAACCCCCAACCCAGAGGTGAAGCATGGCCGCTAAAAGCACAAATGCGGCTAGTCCTGCAAAGAGCCAGCCCCGGGGAGAAGGGAGCACAAAATCAGACTACCACCCAGGGGTATCCTGACTGTTAAGTTGAGCGACCTTCCCCTCTCCAGCAGGGCTTCCTTCCTCAAACCCTCACCAACTCTGGCCATGACCGCCCGAGCCAAGGCCATGAAGGCTTCTGGCCTGGACGTCCTTAGTTTTGCTGCAGGGGAACCTGACTTTAACACGCCCGAACCGATCTGTCAGGCTGCGATCGAAGCTCTTGGCAAGGGGGAAACCAAGTACACCCCCAGCGCAGGAACTCCTGCCCTTAGAGAAGCGGTTGTATCCAAGCTTCTTAGGGAAAACCAG
>CAZSIM010000026.1:0-1178 GCA_964607175.1 uncultured Fimbriimonadaceae bacterium | reverse complement strand
GAAAACCAGATTCATGCCAAGCCTGAAGAGGTTGTTGTTTCCTGCGGGGCCAAGCATTCTATCGCCAATGCCCTCATGGCAGTTTTGGATCCTGGCGATGAAGTGATTCTCATCGCTCCTTATTGGATGACCTACGCCGATCAGGTGCGTTTGGCGGGCGGGGTGCCTGTCGTGGTAGAAACCACGGCCGAGCAGGGGTTTATCCCAGAACTTGAGCAGATTCAGGAGAAGATCAGCAACCGCACAAAGGCTCTTATTCTTAATTCGCCCAGCAACCCCACAGGAGCAGCTTGGAATCGAGCCCAGATTAAAGGTGTGGCTGCCCTTGCCCTTCGGTTTGGCTTTTGGGTGGTGAGTGATGAAATTTACGAAAGGCTGACTTACAGCGGCTTTGAACACCAAAGCATTGCAGCCTTGGGTTCTGAGATTGCCGAACAGACAATTACTGTTACAGGCTGCAGCAAAAGCTATTCTATGACGGGCTGGCGCATAGGTTTTGCCCATGCACCACTAAAGGTGGCCAAGCTGATGTCATCAATACAAGATCAGATGACCTCGAACCCTACGAGCTTTGCTCAGGCAGGGGCTATCGCGGCTTTGAACATGGATTCGGCAGTTTTGGAGGCCATGAGGGCAGAGTTTGAGGCAAGAAGAGATCTCATCGTCGGACGCCTTAATCAGATGCCAGGAGTTTCCTGCCCTCTGCCTGAGGGAGCTTTTTACGCTTTCCCTGACATTAGCTCTTTCTTGGGTGGAGAGATTCATAATGATGCCGCTTTGGCTGAGCATCTTTTAGAAAAAGCTCATCTTGCTGCTATTCCTGGCTCGGTTTTTGAAGGGGCAGGACATTTGAGGTTCAGCTATGCCACCAACCAGGAAACCATTTCCCGTGGCATGGATCGTCTCGCCGAAGCCTTGAAAGCCATCGTTCCATGATTCCTAAAGACATCCCCGTTAAGAGTCCGGACCTCTTTCGCCTCGCCATGACCCATAGGTCGGCGGCGAAGGATTCTGTCCGCGACTCTTACGAGAGGCTTGAGTTCTTCGGGGATGCCGTTTTGGGCTTAATCATCGCTCAATATCTCTATGAGAACCATCCTGATTGGGATCAGGGGATGATGAGCAAGGCTAGGTCGAGCGTGGTGCAGGAACAGCCTTTGGCCGTATCTGCCAAAGGC
>CAZSIM010000025.1:0-12280 GCA_964607175.1 uncultured Fimbriimonadaceae bacterium | reverse complement strand
TCCTTCCAGTCGAGTTTTGCGTCGATCTGAATCTGCTTGATCTCGCCCGCCTCCATGCTGATCTCATCCCTGGCGGTGAGCTTTTGACCCTTTAGAGATTCCTGAATCAGACTGCGGACTTCGTCGTCGATCAGCTGTCCGCTGATGATATCTTGTCCCCCAGCGCTTCCTCGGAAAAGTGTTTTGGATGAAGAAGGAATGGTCAGTGAAGTGAATCTGGCTTTCTGCCCTGCGGCTGCCTTGGCGATTGTCTGACCCTCTAGTGAGGCGTCAGCCTCCAGCTTCGAATAGTCTAGAACCTCGGCTATGGTGTCACCCGATTTGAGGGATTGGCCAAGAGCCGCTCCTTTCAAAACTCCATCGGCAGGGGCATAAATAGGCTTGAGAGTGATGGCAGAACGAGATGGGGGGTCATCACTGACAATCAGCCTTCCTATAAGCTGGCCAGATTTGACCTCCTCAAAATCTTGGACCAGCCTTTCATAGACATCATAGTTTCCGTCTGATTTGACTTTGATTGAGGCCGCTTTTAGCTGGATTCCATCTGCTTTGACAACGTCTTCGACTGGGTAGTTAAAGGCATAGATAAAGCCAATGAAAACAGCTGTCACAACAAGGAAGCCACCTTTTTCAAGCCAGCCCATGTACTTGGCGTAGAAGCGGCGCTTGGCTTTGCCTTGTGGGCGCCATTCTGAGGGTAAGACTCTTTTCAAAGTGTTTCTGCTCCTGGTGCTGCAGCCGAAGGTTCGGCGGAAAGTCCGTGGAAAAGGCGTTTCATGCGGGAGTAAAGTCCCTGCTTAGCCATCAGCTCATCGTGGCTGCCTCTTTCAACAACCCGGCCAAACTCTAGAACAACAATCTCGTCGGCGTCCACCACTGTATCCAGCCTGTGAGTCACCATAAGAGTGGCTCGATCTTTGGTCAGACGGCGAATCGTTTCCATGATTTCCTTTTCTGTCTGGGCGTCGAGAGCCGATGTAGGCTCGTCGAGTATAAGAACTCTTGGGTCGGCAAGAATCGCTCTGGCTATGCCGATTCGCTGTTTTTGACCAGCAGAGAGGGCCTGTCCTCCATCGAGATCCTGGTCCAAGCCATCGGGCAGGGAGATATACCAAGGGGTCAGTCCTGCCGCATCAAGAGCAGCCTCCATTTCCTCCTGTGAGGCATGGGGTTTAGCTATAAGGAGATTTTGGGAAAGAGTTCCCCCAAAGAGGAAAGTCTCCTGGACTACCACGCCCATTTTTTGAAGGACGCTGTCTCTATCAAGATCCCTAAAGTCTCTGCCATCAAACTTAACTGATCCCTCGTTGGGGTCCAGGAGCCTGAGAAGGATTCCGACCAGCGTGCTTTTGCCAGCACCGCTTGGTCCGACAATGGCGACACGTCTGCCCGGAGTGAGCGTGAGGTCGACGCCATGAAGAACGCGCCCAAGTCCATGACGATCGAATGAAATTCCTTCTAGAGAAACATTGCCAGAGAGGTCTTTGACCTTTTCAGCGCCAGGCTTGTCTTTGATCGAGGGTTCGGTTTCGAGAATCTGCATCATGCGCTCCGCCGAAACCATGGTCTGCCAAATCCAGCAGCCAAAGTTGACAATCCTCTCAATCGGAAAGGTCAAGCGGACGAGGTAGGCGATCATGGGAACTGTCATTCCCAAGGTCATTTCTCCGACCACAACCTTTTTGGCCAGGTAGAGAAAAACGGTTGTTCGCTTGAGGAAGGGAATAAGTGACTGGGTGGCAAACTCAAAGAAAACCAGAATGAGATATCCGTGGTTGGCGACTCTTTGAAGGGCAACTGTGACAATTCCGTTCCTCAGAACCTCTCGCCTTTGCCGCCCAAGGCTCTTGATTGTGAAAAAGGATGAGGCTGCCTGAAGAACGCCAGCATCTCTCATTTCTGCGAATCTAAGCCGCCGTCTGTCTAGCTTTCTTCCGTAAATAGTAACATAAACGAAAAGAGCCGTCCAAGGGATTAGGAAAAGGCAGACGATTCCAGCGAGGAGAGGATCGACGTAGATCGCCGTTATCATGATAAGGGCGAACTCGACAAGCATTGTTGCTGTCGGCAGAATACGCACCAGCATGTGGGCGATGCGGTCTGAGTCGGTGCTGATTCTAAACTGCTGCTGGCCGACAGGCAGAGATTCTATTGTTTCCAGAGAAAGCTTCTGCAGGTGGCTGTACATAACCTGGCGAATCTCCAGCTGCAGCAGATGCTCGGTGGTGTTGTATAGAAAGGTTCGAGTGCCGGTCAGCACATGGACAAGCGCCAGAGAGCCTGCGACTCCGGCAGCGATGAACCAAAAGGAGTTCCAATCTCTGTTTGGCAGCACCTGGTCGATGACTGTTTTGCCCAGCCAGGGAATGGAAAGGTTCAGCAGGACAATGGAAATGTCCAGGAAGCAGACGAGGAGAAGTCTTCTCAGCTGTGGTTTTAAGAACCTTAGGACATAAAGAAAGGCTTTGAAAGAATTAACCCTAAAGTTCGTGCCTGCATCCAGTGCTTCTCTTTCAGAAATCACGGCTTCACCTCAGGTGAAGAGCCAGTTTCTTCACATTGCTCCAGCCATAGATCCTGATAGAGGCCCGGCTGTGAAGCCAGTTCCTCATGAGTTCCTGTCTGAACAATGCTGCCTTGGTTGAGCACGATAATTTTATCGCAGGGCACAACCGCCTTCAGTCGGTGGGCGATGGAGACGATAGTGCGCCCCTGCCGCAGTCCCTTGATGGATTCAAGTACGGCCTCTTCGGTTTCTGGGTCGAGATTGGCCGTTGCTTCATCAAGGAAGAGAATTTTCGGGGATCGTATTAAAGCTCGGGCGATGCCGATTCTCTGCTTTTCTCCGCCAGAAATAGAGGCGCCTTCGGCGGCATCGGTCAGCATGCCGTTAGGCATCCGGCTGGAAAAGGCCGCTGTGCCAGAAAGCTGCAGAGCCATTTCATACTCCTCTAGTGTCGCAAGGGGATTGCCGAAGTAAACATTATCTTCCAGGGTGCCAGAGTAGAGCAGCGTTGTTTGAGGAACGGTGCCAATCTGATCAAGAAGACTTTGAATTTGAATGTCTCTGACATCCTTGCCATCGAACTCGATTCGGCCCGATTCAGCGAGATAGAGACGGAGCATTAGGGCGAGGACTGAGCTTTTGCCTGCGCCGCTCGGACCGACAACTCCTACGTAGTCGCCAGGGTTGATAGTAAAACTTACACCGCTGAGGGCAGGCTTTTCTGGCACATAGCCAAAGTGAACATCCTTGAAGCTGATCTCTCCCGAGATGGGTCCAATCTTTGGAGCATCTGGCTTGTCTTGAATCTTGGGCGTTTCATCAAGAGTCTCCAGGATTCTTTGGGCTGGGACAAGCTGCATTTTGATAAGCTGAATCAGCTGTATAAGGTTTTCCAGGGGTCCCTGGGCTGCCTCAATGAGTAGGAAAGCAGCGACCCAGTCTCCGAGAGTGGCCTGGCCTTCCATGACTCGGTAGGTGAGATAGACATAAACCGTGATGCTGAACAGCCACTTCATGCCCATTTGGGCGCCGTTTTGAGTGGATACCATTCCGACGATCTGCTGAATGGCACGCCGTCTGGCATTGATGACAGTCGCAAAATAACGCTGCTTCTGCAGTTTGGTGCGGCCCATCGCCTTAAGCGTTCTCAAGCCGGCGATGCTGTCTCTCAGCGAGCCTGTTTCTGCTTCAGAGGCTTCTTTGTAGGCAAAGGCTGTTTCTCTCACCTTGTTAAAAAGGTGGTTTGAAACAAGGGTGAAGGGAACAACATAGGCGGCAAGAAACAGGGTGAGAACTGGATCAATAAGAAAAAGGAGCACCAACCCCCAGCCGAGGGAATAGAGTGTTTCGGCCATGAAGGGCATGGTCCGAACAATCATCCCCATCATTCCTGGATCATAAGGGTCTACATCATTGGAGTAGACCGCCATCGCGACTTCTTTTGAGTCAGGCGGAGACTGCCCTGAGGCAGTTGGTGAAGCCGGGCGATTGGCGATTCTGAACACCGAGACCATGTCCGTAGTCGAACGGAAAAGGTGTTCGCCGGGCAGTCTGCGGTTTAAAAAGGAAAGGGGAAGCTTGTGAAGATGCTTGTAGAAGGCAAGACGAACATCAAAAGTCGCCCTCATGGAGCCGTACCATTCAAGAACCTCCCGCCAGGTGCTGAGAAACGCGCTGGTCAGGAAGAAGATGGCTTGAATTCCGACAATCGTGAGGACCGTAGACCACCTTTCGTCAGCAGAGAGCCCCGTGGCAAGAAGCGCCTGGTTTGTTACGTCTCTTGTGAGAAAGAGGGCAAACTGACTGAGCGGCACGGAACAGAGCAGAAGTCCGATCGTGAGAAAGAACTTTCCCTTGTAAGGCTTAACAAAAGTCCAGAATCTGCCAAGAACCCTTAGAGCTTCTTTTACAGACAGCTCATGGCCTAAAGCAGGTTGAGTAGGGCTCGCACTCATCAGAACACACAGACGGAGAAAAGGGCTGAAAACTCATGCCAAGGGTCTGCCCACAGTCATTGCTGACCGTGGGCAGAACTTGCAGTAAGGAAGCAGTACAGGCTGTACCGCTATTCGTCGATTCGTTCTTTGTAGCCAGGCTGGCCCCTTCGGAGAGGTTCATCGTCTCGGAGTTCTTCCGGAGTCAGTTCCTTGGTGCTCACGGGCTTGGGCCCGCCTATCCCGCCATTGGCTGCAATGAAGCCGCCAATCAGCAGGATGGCTAGGACCACAAGGACCCCGATCATCACTGGCTGGCTGACTTCTTTTTTCATGTTCGACATACTGCCTTACTTGGTTGGGTCGTACCAGGTGCCCCAATAGGCATGGTTGATGTTGGGTGGGTAGAAGTTCGGGTCGTTGTAGCCCGCACAGTTTTCGCCTTCGGCCACTGTCTGGTTGAAGGTCATGACACTGCCGGCTGGGACGCCAGCGGCGTGGCCGTCACCAAAAGCCGTGATGACCCTGTTTCTATGCAGCTGGGCAGCCATGTAGACTCTCTGGAGTCTTGTATTGGCCACTGTTGCAGGTGAAACAACGACAGGGCAGGCTGCTTCATCTGAAGTGAAGTGATAGCCGATGCGAGTGTTGTTTGGTCTTGCGGTGATGACGTAGGCGGCTCGCTTTGCAGATTCTTCCTGAGCAGACATGACTCGGTAAGATCGCACCCATGAAGTGGGGTCTTCGTAGCTGGACCATCCATTTCGGTTAAGTGTAATGGTCACCAGCCTTTCCCAAGTTCGATCGGCCAGCGAAGTATCAGCAGAGACGCCTCGCGAAGGATCAAACAGCAGCTGCTTGTTCTTGATGTAGCTTTCGATGTAGTAGTAGTAGCCCGAGTCGATCAGGGTTGGAGTGGTGGTGTAGAACTCGTGAGGATGGACGACGTCGTCGTAATCTGCTGAGTACATGATGCCACCAGTAGCGATCTGCTTGATGTTGCTCAGGCAGGCGGTGGTTTTCGCTGCAGCTTTGGCCTGGGCGAAGACAGGGAAAAGAATTGCAGCCAAGATCGCAATAATTGCGATAACGACCAGCAGTTCAATCAGAGTGAATGCATTTTGCTTTCGATGAGTCATTGTTTGCCTCGGTGCGTGAGTGGATGGCCAGCTTCGGCCTCGACAGCCTGACATTGTCAGGTTGTGTCTCCAGGGAAAAAGTCAACTGGGAGAACCGAGAGCATTGGAGCTTCTCTGCCTTCCAGTAAATCGACAAGAATATGAACCGAACGTTCTGCGACGGTTGACCAATGCGCCTTGACTGTTGTCATGACACGGGCTGGCTCGACTGGCGGTTCTATGCCGTTGAATCCGGCGATGGCAAGATCTTGGGGGACGCTGATGCCGACTGACCGGCAGTAGGCCAGCAGTGCGTGGGCGCTGGGGTCGCCCCAGCAGACAGCGGCAGTCACGCCGATAAGCGACCTTTGAGCGAGTATCTGCTTTTCCTCTTCTGTAAGTCCGCCTTTCCAGTCATTTGTGCGGCCAGAAATGGTCGTCATGCCAAGTTCTGAGGCCCTAGCTTCAAAGGCTTCCTGCCTTCGTGCAGCAGAAAATGATTCGCCCGGACAGGAGCGGTAGAAAACGGCTTTATGCCCCTTGGCATGAAGGTGCTCGGCTATTGCACGCGAACCAGAAGCATCATCGGCAACCACGGTGGGAATCCCATCAATGGCATCGGTCATGGCGACAACAGGCAGGTGCGATCCCCTGACTCTTTCTACTAGAGGATCAGTTGGGGATGCGATGAGAACAAGGCCGTCAATTTTGCCTCCCACCAGTTCACCAAAAAGCTCGTCCAGGCTATAGCGGTGAAATGAGTAGTGGATCATGAGATCTCTTTCGCAGGCTTCGCAGCCCTTCTGTAGTCCTGTCAGGACTTCTGCATGGAAAGGATCGTGGGGCTCAAGGTGTCCATATCCGAAATAGAGGCCAAGGATGTTGGTCGATTTCTGCCTGAGTGCTCTGGCAAGCGAGTTGGGTCTGTAGCCAAGGTCTTGGGCTGCTTGAAGAATTTTCTCTCTTGTTGCCGCTGAGACCCTTGTGTTGGATTTCGACCCGTTGAGAACGACCGAAACCGTGTACTGGCTGACTGACACCCTTTCGGAAACATCACGCAGGGTGGCGCCTTTATTCGCTCTTCTCCCCTTGTTGGTATGTTCCTTCATTGGCTTGACCAAACCTTTGGTTTTTTGTGACCAAAGGTTTGGTTATTGTAGCTCAGAGTTTTTGGTTGTCAAGGGGGTGGCGAAAAAAATGTGGATGAGATTTCCTAACTCCTGCTGATTTTTGAGGAGCATATTGGAAAGTCTATGACGGCAAGGTTAAGGATTTTCGTTCAGACACTGCCTGCTTTTTTCTTTGGAGGTATTGCTTTGAATGCCTTTTTTTTGGAGGTTTGATAAAGACGCCCTTGGGACAAATGTCCCAAGGGCGTCTTTATCAAGTGGGCAGCAGAATCAGCTGAAGAGCTTGGTCAAGGTTTGGCTGACTGCTTTTGCTGTGTGATCCAGCAGTGTTATGCCGTGGTCATAGTTCATGCGAGTTGGGCCGATGATGGCCAAGGCTCCGGCTTCCTGATCGCCGACAAAAAAGATCCTTCTTGTGATGGCTAGGGGGCGGAGTTCATCTATTCCATGCTCTCGGCCAATAGTCGTCTTTTCTTCAATGGGCGGAGTGCCGATGATGGCGGACCTTAAGGTGTCTTGGTCTTCAAGGCTTTTTACGACAGTTTCAAGCAGATGGTGGTCGCGGATGAATTCCGGCTTGGCTAAAACATACTCTTCGCCATCTGTTATAAAGTGCCCCTTGGTCAGATCTTTCCCCACTGATCGGCTGACTTCGGCTGTTTCGTTGAGGACTAAATCTTGGGCTGGGTTTCCTGAAGAGGCAAAGCGGAACTTTGAGAGGCTGCCAAGATTAAGTCCAACCATTTGATTTTTAATGGCTTCATTAACCTGGCCAATCTGTTCGATCGTGGCGGCAGGAGGAATATCGACCAAACGGTTTTCTACGTGGCCATTGCCAAGCACCAGCACTAAAAGGCCGCGTCCAGGGCCAAGAACAGTGAGGATTCCGTGTTTAACAGGAACTGCAGAATCTTTGACTGTGGCTGCAGCGGCACAGAGGCTGGTCATGCGGCTGAGAACTCTTGTGGTTTCCACCAGGAGTTCCTTGAGAGTTTCTTCTTCCTCCTGGGCAGATCTCACCTGCGACTTCTCTTCATCCGTGGCTGCTGTTGGGTTTAGCAGATGATCGACATAGTATCGGTAGCCTATGTCGCTGGGGATGCGCCCGGCACTGGTATGAGGCTGTTCCAGAAATCCTAGATCAGTGATGTCAGCCATCTCGGCGCGGATAGTTGCCGACCTGACCCCAAGCTCATATTTTTGGGCAATGAAGTCGCTGGCTATGGGTTCGGCTCCGCGGACATACTCAACAATAACCGCACGGAGAATCTGTGCTTTGCGAGCTGAAAGGTCTTGTGGAGGAGGGTCGGCCATTTTCGTTGTACAGGCGGCCTGTTTAGATGGGTGCCGAACGTAGAATACCTGTATGCCAATGCTGCCCGGCGCCCGAATTTTTGGGGTTGAAACTGAGTTTGGATGTTTGGTGAGGCAGGATGACAGCCGCCCCGAGGCTGCCGTAGAGCTGATAAAAGATTATGTTTTTGATGAACTCAGGCTGGGACTGATTGACCTTGCGGCGAGAGATGAAGTTTTTGAGCCAGCGGAATCAGGCGGTTTTTTGATCAACGGGGGGAGGCTTTATGTTGATGCGGTCGGCTCTCATTTAGAATATGCGACGGCAGAATGTCAAACCCTTAGCGACTTGGTGGCCAACGATAGGGCGGGTCAGAGGCTGATTGTCAGAGCGATTAAGGAAATGGGACTCGATGAAGATGTCTCTATTTACTCCAATGCTGTCGATCACTTTGGCGGCCATACCTTTGGGTGTCATGAAAACTACCTTGTACAAATGGAGGAAGACTTCTTTTCGACTCGGGCGCCGCTGCTTTACCCCTTTTTGGTGACTCGGCAGATTTTCGCAGGGGTTGGACGAGTTGGAGGCCACATGCTGGTTGGCGGGCTTGGACCAAGTATGGATGAGATAGAGCAGAATCCGATTGATTACATTTGGGTGTCTCAGGTTTATTCAGCCATTCCGGATAGTTCGGTGGAGTACCAGCTTAGTCAAAGAGCAGACCATATTTTGAAGACTATTGCGGGCAGGGTGAGATTCAACCGCGCCTTGATCAACCCGAAATGGGAGCATTTTTATGCCCATGAGGGGCGTCACCGCCTGCATCTTTTGTTTGGCGAACAGAATCAGAGCGAGTATGCCTACGCTTTAAAGATTGGCACGACCCATTTGGTGTTAAGGCTGATAGAAGAGGGGCACATGAGCCGCGCCTTTACCCTTGCCAACCCCCTTAAGGCATTAAGAGAGGTCAGCCGTGACCCTGATTTCCGTTGGCGCGTTGCACTGGCGGATGGCGGCACTTTATCTGCCATAGAACTGCAGAGGGAAATCTGTCTGCTCTGCAAAGAACACTATCAGGATGAATCTGACGAAACGAACTGGATTCTTGCTGAATGGCTGAACGTTCTTGATGGTCTTGAAAAAGACCCCATGGCTTTAGATGACAGGCTGGATTGGGTGGCTAAGAAAAAGATTGTCCAGATGGCAATGGAAGATATGGGGGCTGATTGGACATCAGAAGCGCTTCATTCAATCGATCTTGAATATCACAACATCGACCCTGAGAAGTCGCTGTTCCACGCCTGGAATTCTATGCGGGAAATGAAGAGGTTTGTTTCAGAAATCGATATTTTAGATGCCAGCACCGATCCTCCACAGAACACACGAGCTAAAGGAAGATCCTTGGCGATACACGAGATTCTGCAAAGGAGGATTGCAAGGGGATATACGATTGATTGGAACGGCGTGCTTGTGAATCGAAATGTCTATTTGGACATGCCTGACCCTTATGAAACCTATGCAGAGTAAGCTGCTTAACTGCGGGCCTGCGCTAATGCAATGAGGTCTCGGTGAGGCTTGAACTCTACATTTTCCTCGATTGTTGTCAGGACTTCAACCGAGGCGCCCGGACTCCGGCGAAGCAGCTCTGAAATAAGCTCGTTGACCAGCTCATCTGGGGTTGAGGCGCCACTTGTGATTCCAACAGTTTCAGCCCCTTCAAGCCAGGAATCCTCTATCTCAGATGTGCTCATTAAAAGGTAGCTTCTGCTGCCGATGGCTTCGGCGACTTCTCTGAGTCGGTTGGAGTTGCTGGACATAGTGGATCCGACAACAAACACTACGTCGCATTCGGCGGCAAGCTCTTTAACTGCTCCCTGGCGGTTGGTCGTGGCGTAGCAGATGTCTTCTTTTGTCGGCTGATGAATGTAGGGGAATCGGCGTTTGAGAACCTGAGTGATGGCGGTTACTTCATCTACTGAGAGCGTTGTCTGGGTGACGATTGCCAGCTTTTCGTGAGGTGGCAGAACCAAAGCTTCTGCTTCTTCCGGAGTTTCAATAAGAATCATCCTATCTGGGGCTTCGCCCATGGTTCCTTCTGCCTCAACATGGCCTCGGTGGCCAATGTAGATCATTAAATAGTCTCGGTTTGCAAACCTTTTAGCTTCGTTGTGAACCTTGGTGACAAGGGGGCAGGTGGCATCAACAACCGTCAAATTTCTTTCTGATGCCTGGCTTCTTACTGCGGGAGAGACGCCGTGGGCAGAGAAAACGACGGGGCTGCCCTCAGGAATTTCAGCAACATCCTCAACGAAGATTACGCCCCTTGCTTCGAAAGACTTCACCACATGTTCGTTGTGAACAATGGCGTGGCGCACATAGAGAGGCGCGCCATGAGCCTTAAGCGCAAGATCAACGACCTCGATGGCAAAGGCCACTCCGGCACAAAATCCGCGGGGGGCTGCTAAAAGAATCTTCTTCACAAGATACGACCGGGACTTCATTCTACGCATTTAACGCGCTGTGTCACGGGGACCGATTAAAGACGTATGCTAATATCAGAAGGACAGCACGCTCCGCGTAAAACGGAGGCGCCCAACTGGGTGCCTTTTTTGTTTATCCGGGCAGCTGAAAATCAGGAGGAAAGATGGACATCAAGCAGGAACTCCAGCAAGTGGCTCTTCAACGGGATATACCGGTTGAGGACTTGGAGAGGGATTTAGAAATCGCCCTGGCTGTAGCCTATAAAAAGGTTTACAACACCCAGGCTGATGTCCGTATTCGCCTTGATGCTTCGGTAAAGAGCGGAATGATTGTAGAGAAGGAGGTTGTTGGCGAACTTCTTGATCCGCCTTCTCAGATTCCCCTGACAACGGCTCAGCTGACAGAAACTGATGTGCAGATCGGCGACTTTCTGCCCCGAGAGGTTGATCTTCTTAAGTTTGGTCGAATCGCTGCCTCGACTTTCAAACAGGTTCTTACCCAGAAGCTGAGGGAAGCCGAAATGAGGCAGGTTCATGATATGTTCTCCGACAGTGTCGGCGATATTGTCAGCGGCACTGTAACAAGAAGGGAAGACGCGACAGTTCTTCTTTCTGTCAACAACAAGGTAGAAGTCAAGCTTCCCAAGCGCGAGCAGGTGGGCAGCGAGGACTATCGCATGAACGACCGAATGAGGGTTTTTGTGCTGAAGATTGAGGAAGGGCACCGAGGCGGCTTTGAAGTCGTTGTCAGCCGCACTCATCCTAGTCTTGTCCGCAAACTGATGGAACTGGAAGTTCCTGAAGTCGCTGAAGGAATTGTAGAGATTAAGAACGTTGCCCGAGAACCAGGCCAGAGGTCAAAAATTTCTGTCCTTAGCCGTGATGAAAGAATTGATGCGGTTGGCGCTTGTGTTGGTCCCCGAGGCAGCAGAATTCAGGCTTTGATGGATGAACTGAGGCCAGAGAAAATTGATGTGGTTCCTTTTTCAGAGGATCCTAAACAGTACATTCTCAACGCTCTTAGCCCGGCTAAGGTCAACACAATCAAGCTGGATCATGAAGCAAAAAGCGCTTATGTTACTGTTCCTGACAATCAGCTGAGTTTGGCTATCGGTCGCGGCGGTCAGAATGTAAGACTTGCTGCCAGACTGACTGATTGGCGAATTGACATTCGAAGCGACGCTCAGGCCGCAGCCGAGCGAGGCGAAGCTCCCGCAAAGGATTAAGGTTGATGAAAGGTCCAATAAGGACCTGCTGCACCTGCAGAACAAAAAAGAGCCAGACCGAACTGATAAGAATCAGGTGGACTGGCTCTTTTTGGTCTGTAAAAGAAGCAGGTGGAATAGAGATGGGAATTAGAGGCAGAAGCGCCTACGTCTGTGAGGCATATGAGTGCCAAAAAGGCATTTTATTAAAAAGTCGTTTAGCAAGGTCGCTAAAAGTCAGCCTAAGCCCCAGTCAGGTGGAAGAGCTGCGCCTAGTGATGAAGCTGCCAGCAAGGTAAAACTTGATATTCATGCAGGTAAACATCGCCGATCTGGCCAAAAAGCACAGCCTCTTGCCCGGTCAGGTAATCGGCGTCCTTAATGATCTTGGCATTGAACACGATTCAACTTCGTTTAATGTCGAGACGGAAGAGCTTGAGCTGGTGACAGTCGAGCTTGCAGGGATGGCAGGTTCTAAGACCGTCAACCTTGCTTCAGGACGTACGGCCAGAGATGTCGCCCAGGCTTTGGGTCTTGGCCCCAACGAAGTTTTGACAACAATGATCAAGAAGCTCAAGGTTGTTGTCAAGGTGGCCATCACCTTGAGCTTCTT
>CAZSIM010000024.1:0-12362 GCA_964607175.1 uncultured Fimbriimonadaceae bacterium | reverse complement strand
GCTTCAGGGTGTTCAGGGTGATGCCATGTTCTACCTGGACATGCTGGAAGGCACCTTTAAGGATGTTTTTTCACCCTATAGCGATAGGGTTTATCGCTACGCCAGGCTGGTCAATGACCTGGCAGCTGGCAAGCCACTCACTCCAAAAGCAAAGCTGCAGAGCCTGCCGCATGTGGTAGAAGAAGCCGTTCAGTTTATGGAGCCGCAGAGCAAGAGGCGAAAGGTAAAGCTCACCTTGGACCTGGATTATTCTGCGCCAGAGACAGAGTTTGATGACCTCTTTTTAATTCGCATTATCGAAAACCTCGTCGGCAACGCCATTAAGGCAGTGGCAGAAACCATGCCGGTCGAGTGGTCCGCGGCGAATGCTGATGATGCCGATGCCTTGTATCCTGGGGTGACAGTTCGGTCACGAGCGACGGAGACTCACCACCTGATAGAGATCGTGGACAATGGGCCGGGCCTCTCTCCAGCTCAGATCAGAAGCATTTTAGGCGGCAGTGCTAGAAGCATTTGGAGCAACAGCAAGGGGACTGGTTTGGGAACCAAGGTTGTGGTGGAGCTCACTCAGGCTATGGGAGCAAAGCTGAACATTCGATCAATCTTGGGAGAAGGGGCATCCTTCTCCCTAGAGATTCCTTTCAGCTCTCAGTCGATTGAAGCTCATTAACTCGGACAACGACAGTTGTAGCGTTGTCTGAGCCTCCGCCGGCAAGAGCGGCGGAGACTAGCTCCCACGCAGTTTGGAAGCATCCCTTTCCAGAAGAAAGATGCATCTTTATCGCTTCGTCGGAGACGTGGTTGGTAACGCCATCTGAGCAGAGCATGTAGACATCTCCTACTTCAAGTTCAAAAGTGGCGATATCAGGCTGAATCTCATCTGCTGTCCCCACTGCCTGGGTTAAAACGTGACGGTAAGGGTGAGCTTCTGCTTCTTCCCGCGACATTGT
The DNA here is from genome assembly GCA_964607175.1 of uncultured Fimbriimonadaceae bacterium. Lineage (GTDB taxonomy): Bacteria > Armatimonadota > Fimbriimonadia > Fimbriimonadales > Fimbriimonadaceae > JAKRSE01. The sequence continues at coordinate 11,412 of CAZSIM010000024.1, read as the reverse complement.
TCCAGCCCTCACAGTCTGCTCAACCCATGTGTGGTCAAAAGTGATCTGTTCAAGCGTTCCTCCCCTTAGCCGGTAAAGACGCGAATCGCCAACGTGGGTAAAGATTCCTTTGTCTTGAAGAATACAAAGGCTGGTAAGGGTGGTTCCCATTCCTCTTCGGTTGGGAATCAGTCGGGCAACGTCAAGCACAAACCTGTTGGCTGCCTTTACTGCTGCGCGGGCCGCTTCTTCGGGTTCTGTCGCGGGGTGGGTGCGATAAACCTCAATGAATGTTTTGCTGGCCAGTTCGGAGGCAATCTGGCCGGCTTCGTGGCCGCCCATTCCATCACAGACCACAAAAATTTGGCCGCGGCTGGCAAGCTCGCTGTCAGATTCTGTGATGAAGACTTCATATTTGTCTTCGTTGTTCTCTCTTACTCGGCCAATATCTGTCTTCATCCCGAAAGACAAAAGGGGGCGGACGGTCAGAGGCACCTGGGGCACTACCGACTGAACATCAATTTCTGCAGTGATCTCGTCCATGAGGTTGTTTTTAGGAATTCAGTTTTACAGTAAGGGTCAATCCGCCAAGAGTGATTCTGTCACCCTCGCGCAGCTGAGTTTTTGAGTTTGCCGTAAGGCGGGCATCATTTAAAAGCGTGCCGTTTGTGCTTCCAGTATCAGTCAGATAAACGCCAGAATCATCCGCTTCAAACACGCCATGCTTTCCACTGATATGGGGGTCCGATAGGACAAGGTCGCTGCCTTCTCTGCGGCCAAATGAGGTGGTGCCTACACGAAGAGATATCTCGCGGTCTGGCATTGTAAGAACAGCCTTCACCTGGCCCACACTTGGCACGGCAGCCATGGCTGAGGTTTTTCCGGCAAAGGCGGCAAGAGTTCTGTTAGCCTCGCCAGGAAGGCCAAGGGTAAGTTCCAAGCCTCCCATGCTGACTTTGTCGCCATTCTGCAGAGGCTGTTTTTGACCTGAGGACAGCCTTTGACCATTGACCGAGGTGCCGTTGGTGCTGCCAAGGTCTTCGACAAAAAGGGAGTCACCTGAAGAAGTGATCTGGGCGTGGCGCCTGGAGACTCTTGTATCTTCAAAAACAAGATCACCCTGTCGTCCCAATACTGTCTCACCTGGTCTTAATCGATGCTCCCTGCCGCTTGAGTCAACAAGGACAGGGAGCTGGACCGATGGCGCGCCAAAGGCATCACCTTCAAGGGCCATTTCAAAGATCAGTCCACATTCACCGCAGTAAATGAGGCCAGGCGGGTTGAAGGTCCGGCAGACAGGACACTGAACAGGCTTTATTGTTGCCGTCATGTTCAGGCTGGGGGCATTGCCCATAATCGTCTTGTTGGGATCAAAGGGTGCTGCTCCCAACAAGGTCCGATTCGGGTCTGCCATCGGTGACCCTGGCATGGCCTGGGTCCTGGCCGGATCCATCATCTATCTATTGTGCCCCAATCTCAGTTGATCTGCGCACCCAAACCTGCATCGTTCCAGGATTTCTGTTTGCCCAGGCAAAGTAAGGAATCATAGGTGTGGCGCAGTATGAGGCTTCAACAAGCCGATCTTCGTTGGCAAAGGGCCATCGCTGATCTCTGCCAGTCCAGTGCAGGGTGTATCCCTCGGCATACAGACCTGGTGCATGGGGCAGCCAGTCCAGATCGTGAAGGTGCTGGGTGAGGCCTTCAATATAGTAGTCATCGACGCTGAATCTCAGGTCCTCTTCTTCAATGCAGTAGACCAGAACGCCGCGCTCAACTTCGACCCTACCTCGGCAGGATTCAATTTCTGGCCTCGCTTCCACAAGTCTTGCATGAGGATCAAAGCTGAATTCAACAGTGTCTCCTTCCTTCCAGGTTTTGGTCCAGGTCACCCAGCCCGATTCGAGGCTGCCCTCATAGCCTGGTGATGCCTTGGCATTGCTGCCTTTCCAGCAGGGGACTCGCAGCCGCAGCGTGTAGGGCTGTGCCGGAGCCTTAAGGATGCGGATCGTTCCAGAACCATCCCTTACATAATCGCCCTCAATTTCAACTTCGATTTCTTCGGTCTTGATTACTGAGGCAAAAGGAAGACAGATTGTTAGAGAATCTTGAGTCTGCCTTGCTGTGTAGCCGCCGAGAGAGAGGATCAGCCTGGTTACGTTTGGCGGACAGCAGGCGCAGGAGTAGTAGCTCTTCCTTCTTTGGGTGCCATCAGATTCAAGTGGATTCTCGTAAAAATAGCCCTTGCCATCAAGTGAAAATCCGCTGAGCACGGCATTATAAAGCACTCTCTCAAGCACATCCAGTTTTTCAGATTCACCTGTCATTTCTGCCATGTGCCAAGCCCAAAAAATCAGCCCGATTCCGGCGCAGGTTTCTGCATAGGCAGAAGCATTTGGAAGATCAAAGTCTTTGGTAAAGCCTTCGTTTTCAGAACTCGAACCGATTCCACCGGTAACGTAGGTTCGGCAGGAGATAAGCCTTGTCCAAATAGATTCTAAGGCCGATCTCATTTCCGGCGACACTGCTTCTCCAAAAGCGGCTAAGGCTCCTGTGTAGAAATAGACAGCCCTCACCGAATGGCCGACTGGTTCAGTCTGTTCCACAAGCGGCTTATCGTCCTGAAGGTACTTGGCCACATAAACATCATTGTCAAGACACCAGTCAACGTAGTGCCTGCTTTTGCCCAATCGGTTTGGATCCCGAACTTCGGGCTCGTAGGGGCTGGGCCGACGGCCACGGCGGTCAATCATCCACTTGGCGAGTTCTCTCCATTGGGGATCACCAGTGCAGTCAGAGAGGCGGCACAAGGCCAGTTCTAGTTCCTGGTGACCACAGTAGCCCAGTCTTTTGTCAGGGCCGAAAACAGAGGCGATGTGCCCCGCTGCCTTGAGCCCGACATTGAGCAGATCATCTGACCCTAAGCATTCCTTGTGTGCGACTGCGGCTTCGATCAGGTGCCCCATACAGTACATTTCGTGGTCGCTGGCAATCCGGCTCCAGCGAGCGGTCGAAGATTCGGCATCTTCATCGGACCAGTAATGATTTGCCTTGGTCTTCAGCTGATAAAAAGTGTTGATGTAGCCATCTTCGTCCTGAGCATCGGCAATGAGCTTGACTGCCTCATCGACCATGGCCTGCAGTTCGGGATCGTTAAAGTGAAAGAGGCCGTAGCAGGCGCCTTCCAGCCATTTATATACATCGCTGTCGTTAAACAGAAGGCCTTCGTGGGTTCCTTCTTCTCCGCGGATGACTCGCCTAAAGTTTTCAAGGCGGCCAGTGGATTCCATTTCGGTCCACTGCCCTTTAAGGCCAGTGTTGGCGGAAACGTTCTGCCATCGTGACCAAAAAGCATCGGTGATCTTGACCTGTCGAAACGAGATGGCACTGCCCAGTTCCATAGGTCCATTCTAGCCAGGATGGAACCAGAAAGACATGGCCTGCATTAGGCTTTGGTAGGATCATTTGAGGCAATGCTCTTCTTTGGCGGCAAAGACCGCTTTGAACGTTTGGTCAAGCCAGAACTAAAGGTTTTGTACCGGGTGGCTAGACGCATGGGAGCTGGTCAAGAAGAGGCAGAGGATCTTGTGCAGATCACTTTGGTGAAGGCATATCAAGCCTTTGACCGTTTTGATGGACGCTATCTGCGAAGCTGGCTGATAAGAATTCTCCGCAACGAGAAGCTGATGCAGTCTCGAAGCCAGCAGGTGGAAATATCGCTTCAGGAACCAGATGCCCCAGAGCCCGCTGATGCAGGATTTTGGGAGGAAGTGAGCTGGCGTTTGGAGGCAGGGCGGATTCTTGAAGAGCTGGCCGAGCTGCCCGAACCCTTCCGAATGACCATTCAGCTCTGTGATGTGGAGCAGATGTCCTATGAAGAAGCTGCCCAGGCACTTGAAATTCCCATTGGAACAGTGAGATCAAGACTTTTTAGAGCAAGAGCAATGCTGCGACAGCGTTTAACACCCGTAACCGGAAGCCTAGAAGGAGCCTACTCAGGATGAAGATTGATTGGCAGGAGTTTGAAGACGGTGGACTGGACGAGAGAGCAATGAAGCAGGCCAGTGAAGAGTTGAAAAACAACCCGGATGCTCAAAAAGAGTTCAAGGGACTCTGCGCTTTTCGAAAAGCTGTTCGATCGGCAGGATTGGGTGAGTCTGTTCCTGACCAAAAGCTAAACGCCTGCCTTAAGGAAGTCTGCGGAAACAGACCTGCGCCGTTTTGGCAGAGGCCGATGGCTTTGGCTGCTATCGGAACCTGTGTGCTTGCTGTCGCTGTTCTGTTGGTCCGTCCGCCTGGCTTGGCAGAGAGTCCAACGGATGATGTCGTTAGGTTTTCTACCTCGGGCAGCTTTGAAAAAGACTATGCCAGGCTGGCAGGCCTGACTCCAGTGAGGGTTCCTTACCTAAACCTGCAGGGAGTGGCCGCCTACAAGGATATGCATGCCTGCAAGGCAAATGTCACCCTCCGCTTGGTGGCAAAAGGAGAAGAATTCACTCTGACAGTTTCAATGCCTGAGGGCGAACCCAAAGGAGAGGTGATTCATGAAGGAGAACACGACTTTGTCAAGGTCGATGATTCCCTCTGTTGGAAATGTCCCAGCTCTGGCTACCGCCTTACGGGGGGATCCAGCGCGACTCGTGCCTGGCTTGCCGAGCAGCTGACACAGAGGACTGGCTACCTTCCCCCGGAACGCGCTTGAACTGATTCTGAGGCTAGAGGGGAGGCATTTTCTCTGCTCCAAGCCTCTGGCAGAATTCTAGTAGAGATTCCACTGCTGACCTCATGGGAGAAATCCCTGCTGATGTCAGTTTAGAAGTATCCAGCACCGAGTAAAGCGGCCTTCTGGCTCTGGTGGGATACTCTTCAGTGGTGCAGGGCTCAATATCTATCGGGACATCTGTCTTTAGCACCGATCCACGGTAAGCCTTTATGGCCAGGCTGGCAAAGCCATGCCATGTAAGGCTGTTTGGTCCGGCTGCATGATAGATTCCTGCCGGGGGCGCCATATCGACCACCTCGGCAATGACCCGGGCCAAGTCAACGGTAGAGGTTGGACAGCCGAGCTGATCGTTGACTACCTTCAGTTTTTTGCCTGCCAGCCATGCCTCTATCATGGTTCGGGGAAAAGATCTGCCGTGAATCCCGTAAAGCCAGGAAGTGCGAAGGATGATGGCGCTTTTGCTCATCTGTGCCACATATTTCTCTCCCATCATCTTGCTGTGGCCATAAGCGCCAAGAGGGTGCAGGGGATCGGTTTCTGTGTAGGGCCTCTGAGAACCGCCATCAAACACGAAGTCAGATGAGATCTGAATCATCCGCCAGTTCTTATCTTCGCAGAGGGCGGCAAGGGCTCCTGCGCCTGTGGCATTCACTGCCATGCACTTCATGAGGTCATCCTCTGCCTGATCTACTTGTGTGTAGGCTGCACAGTTGATGACCCAAACGATTCCATCCGCCCTTTTCATGCGTTCCAGATGGCTGGTTTGTGTGATGTCAAAATCCGAGTGCAGGGGAGTGAATACAGTCCAGCCTCTTCTTTCTAGTTCGGGAACAAGGTCGCGCCCAAGCATTCCATTCCCGCCTGTCACAAGAATCCCGCCTTTTTGAAGTTGAGCTTCTAACCCTGCTTCTGACATGGTTTTATTGTGAACTCATCAACCGGTTTTATGGTCGATAGACCTTTTGAGTCATCAGTCTTTTAAGCCTCTCATTGGCAGTGGAAATGAACTTTGGAAGTTCGTCTCTTAGCTCGGCAGTTGAGTTTTGCGCCAGGTCATTGGCCATCAGCAGCACTCGGCTGCCTATCATCAGCTCCAGTTCATCTCTGCTGAGACCTGCATCATTCCAGTGAAGGCCAAGTCCTTCCCAATAGGCTTCCTCTTTCTTTTCTGCATCGGGCAGGCGGCGAAGGTAATAAAGTGTCACGGCAGCATCTTTTATAGGCCAGCCCATAGTCATATCGTCAAAGTCAAAAACAGTCATGCCCTCTGGAGACTTCTTTAGGTTCCACATGTGGAGGTCGTCGTGAATCACCCTTCTAGGCTGGGCATCCAGTCTTTTGTACAGATTTTCAGTTCGATCCAGCACTTCTTCCCAGAGGCCCAGATCAAAATCAAGTCCAGTCTGAGGCATGACCCATGGCAGGCCTCCGAGCACATCTCCTGAAGGTTTGACGAGAGCATCTGACGGCACGACCCAGCTTTCGGCGGCAGTGTGCAGCGACCTTGTCAGTCTGCCCATTTCATAAGAATCACTGATGCCGAAGTGTTTTTCGTAGCATCGTCCAGGAATCCAGGTGTAAAGCACTGATCTCAAGGGGCGTCCAAGATCCCAGTCAGCAGTCTGAACATAGCTTTCATTAGTGCCGGCAATGGGTTTGGGCACAAGCACTCCTTGTCTGTTAAGATGCCTGACAAAGCTGGTTTCGGCACGAATCTGTTCAACTGTGCTTCCGCTGTTGACATTTATCCTTAAAGCTGCCTCTGGCCGTCCCTTGGCTTTGACCCTAAAAGTCGTATTGTAGGCGTGAGTGATGCAGGTGAATTCAGCATCAGAAGGCCACCCAAACAGGTTAAGCATTTTCTTGGCCTGAGCCCTCATTTCGGCAATCTGGGCTCTCTGACTTCTAGCTGCGTATGGGGGCTTCATAACGAGGACTCTGCTGCGGCGTCTGGTACCTTTCTGGGCTCATGGAAGTTCGGCGGCTTACGGTCCTTTCAGTTCTAGCTCTCTCGGCCTCCATGGCCTCGGCGGTAGAACTCTACATCGACCGAGTTCCCAATCAGGCTGAGATGGCCGCTCAGTACACAAAGGCAAAATTTGAACCACGTCAAGGAACCTATCTTGGAGCCTACATTGACCTGGACCCCAAGATTGATCAGACCTATAAGGATCATACAGGCATTACGCGCAGAATTCCAGATCAGTTTGAAAAAATGACTGGCCGCAAACATGCCAGCTACTTTTTTTATCTTGGATATGGGCGTCCTGCGCCTACTGACTGGATCGCCTTGATGGGGATGCAGAAGCGTATTGTTCATGTGGCTTTGGAACCGAACATAGGTCTGCAGTACGTGCTGGATAACAGCTATCTCAACAAGCTGGCTGAAGACTTGGGCAGCACCAAGATTCCAATCTTCCTGCGTTTTGCAAGTGAAATGAACGGCGATTGGCTGGCCTGGCATGGCAACCCCACACTCTATAAGGAGAAGTTTAGGCTGGTGGCTCAGAAGATGAAAGAGAAGGCCCCCAATGTCGCGATGGTTTGGTGCCCTTACGCCACTCCCCTTGGACCAGTGCAGAGCTACTACCCTGGCGATGATGTGGTGGACTGGGTGGGGGTGAACATATACAATGTCACCTACTTTAATCAGAACAGCAAAACTCCTGCCAAGCATGTCGGCCCAACCGAGCTTCTGGACCCTATCTATAAATGGTATGCGGCCAGAAAGCCGATCATTATTGGCGAATATGGGGCCACCCATTATTCAGCACTGGAAGGAACCAGTCAGCCTGATTTTGCTATTGGGTGTATTCGCGCCCTCTACAGCGCCATTCCGCGTCGATACCCCCGCGTTAAGGCGATCTGCTACTTCAACACCAACAACATGGATCTGGCTCATGCAAAGAACAACAACTATGCAGTCACCCATCATCCCCGCGTTTTAGCTGCCTATAGAGAAGCAGCAAGTTCGCCTTGGTATCTTTCTGACTTTGTCGAAGATCAGCCCGAAATTAAGCCTCAGCCTATGCCGTTGAAAGAGGGAGCCACCATATCTGGGACAGTGATGATCTCCGGGTGGGCTCCTTATCATCGTGGGGAGCAGAAGCTGCGATTAAAGGTGAATGGAAGGGTTGTCGCCGAGGCGGCTGACGTTTCGGCCTGGCAGGCGGTCATTGATTCAAGCCAGCATAAGCAGGGCAAAGGCGTGATTGAAGCTGAAGTCATTGAGGGCAGAAAGGTCACAGTGGGCCGCAAAATCAATGTGACCTTCACTCGTTGACCCCCTGAGGCGGTGAGCAGAGAGGCCCTAGTAATTCGGGTCCGTTTGGGCTGCCCGGCTTAAGAATCTGGCAGGTAGACTCACGACAACCGCGCAGGACGGGAGACGCCAATCGAATGACCGAAGTGATCATGCCCAAGATGGGCGACGGGATGGAAGAAGGCACTCTGCTAGAGTGGCTGAAGAAGGACGGAGACAAGGTCAAGCACGGTGACATCATCGGCAGTATTCAGACCGATAAAGCCACTCTAGAGCTGGAATCTCCGGGCAAGGGAATCCTAACCGGCATCCTTCTTAAAGAAGGCGAAACTGTTCCGGTTGGAAGGCCAATTGCGCTTATCCTTAAAGATGGGGAGTCGATCCCTGAAGGGTGGGGAAGTGGTTCAGTTTCTCCTTCGGCGGTGCCAGCCCCTGCCGAAGAAGCAGGTTCAGATTCAGCCTCTATAGCCGCCCCAGAAGCTGCCGCTCCAGTCGTTGAAGGCAGAGTTAAGGCAAGTCCATTAGCTAAGAAGATTGCCCAAGAAGCAGGAGTCAACCTTTCTATGGTGACTGGCACCGGCCCCGGAGGCAGAATTGTCGAAAAGGACGTAAAAGAAGCCTTGGCTGCTCAGTCGACAAAGCTGCCAGATTTCGCCCAGACCCACGCCGCTGTCAGTTCACCTGCAGCCTCAGCATCTTCTTCTGTTCCTGCAGCTCCTGCATTTGTCGCCACTCCTGGAACTGACCAGAAGATTCCGCTTAGCCGGCTTCGAACGATCATTGCTCAGCGAACTCAGCAGTCCAAGCAGGAAGCACCTCACTTCTATGTCACTCTTGAAGTTGACCTGGAGAACATTCTTTCACTGCGAGATCAGTTTAAGAAGGATGAATCGGGCAATGTGTCCATCAACGACTACGTTATCAAGGCGACGGCCCTGGCCTTGGCACAAATGCCAGACGTCAACGCGAGTTTTGGCGGCGATCACGTTTTAGTTCACGGCTCGATTCACATGGGAATCGCAGCCGCAGTTCCTGATGGGCTTCTTGTTCCCGTCATTAAGCATGCCGACCAGAAGACCTTACGGCAGATTTCTTCTGACAGCAAGTCTTTGGTCAGCAAGGCAAGAGAGGGCAAGCTGGGTCTGGATGAAATGTCTGGGTCTACTTTTTCAATCAGCAACATGGGAATGCTGAATGTCGATGCCTTCGGCGCCATCATCAATGGTCCGAATGCGGGCATTATTGCCATCGCCTCGGCAAAGAAGATCGCTGTCGTGATGCCAGATGGTTCGATTCAGGCCAGGACCAGGATGAACATTACGGGTTCATTTGATCACAGGGTTCTGGATGGAGCCGTTGGTGCAGCCTTTATGAACCTTGTCCGCGACTACCTTGAGCACCCGACCAGGCTATTAAACTAAGGACAGGAAACATTTAAGTGCAAGATCGGCTCTTTTTGTGAGTCGTGAGAGTAATAGAGAATCAGGTTGGAGATGCAATCTCCAACCTGATTCTCTATTAAAGACTTGTATCTATTCAGACTAAGAATGAAATGATGCGTCACCACAAGAGGTGCTGCCTCTTGACTGAGGTGGCGTTTTACGTGGGTGAGCTGACGGGGCGGTGGTCCTTCACGCGGCGTTCTCCATCTCATCTGGCTTCTACACAGCGCCAAAGACAAGCATAGAATCAAATCACAGGCTGGGGCTTCTTTTACAGTAAAGAGAAGCTGCCGGTCTATGGGGTTGCTCTTCACCAGGCTGACGATCTTTGACATGTATGGCCAGACGACTGAGTAGATTGTTGAAGCCACCCCACGACTTTAACCCGAAGAACCAGCCTGCAAGTTTTTGATGTGCGCTTTCCTGGATCGACGATCCATTGATCGCAGCCATTGGATAGAGGTCTTGGCGGAACAACCCTTGGACCTCAGGCGATTGGCAGCCGGCTGGATCTAGTTTTTGAATGAGGCTCGGTCGGGTGTCTGTCTGGAAAGACCTCCACGCGGGGAGATTTCGCATCTGCTCACTGAGTGAGAGCAAAAGAGAGAAGTAGTGAAGTGAGATTCCTTGCCTTTACAGTCTCTTTAGGAGGCAGGCATCTGGCTGGGCTTCGTGACCTGGCCAGCGTGTAAGCCTCTTGACAGCTGTTAACTGGAGTCAGACTCTCTGCCGACAGCAAACGCCTTTGCAGGCACTCTATAAACAGGAAGCATCGGGGAGCGAGATCAGCCGCTCTCTCTGTCCCCTCAGGAGCTGGGCGCAGCTTAGGCGCCCCTCTTCATCTCTCGCTCGTTAGGCGGTCCCTTGTGTAGAGCGGAGCCCTCCGGTGCTGGGCATCACGTTAACTAACAAGACTTGTGATGGGACTGAGGCATCTCTAAACATGGTCCCGGCCATAGGTTTATGGGCCGCCACGGCCAAAAAGGTCACTGGGACCATGTTTGGCGTGGTCCTTGGGTGGGGCTGCTGGTGGTTGAAGGCAGCTATGTGGATGAAACCTATCTTAGGTTAAGAAAAGGCAAAGATTACGCAGATTTGAAACCGTAGAAACAGATGGGTCGTCTACAAATATGGAAGGGACTCTTCCGGGGACCTTGCAGGACCCTTCGGAAGTCAATTTGAACCTGAGAAGCCCCTCTGGCCGTGTTCTACGGGCAGATAAGGTCCCAATGTCACAGGCTTTGTGAGGGACCCCGTTGACAACGGGATAGGCGCCTGGTATCATTCTCTTCGTCAGCCGCAAAGAGGAGCGCGAAAGAAAAAAAATCGCGCAACGAAGAACGGCAGGCTCGCTTGAAAGAGCGAGGGCATTTTGAAAGCTGCATAAAGGAACGTAGGATGTGAATAAAAAGCATCGAGCTAAGAACGCGTTAGTTGAAACGAACAGTTTAAAAGCTACAAAGGGTGCGCGGTGAATGCCTAGGGACAAGATGCCGAAGAAGGACGTGCAAGCGACGAAACGCTCCGGGGACCAGCACGAATGGGGTGATCCGGAGATATCCGAATGGGGAAACCCGGCGGGGGTAATGCCTCGTCATCCATGACTGAATACATAGGTCATGAGAAGGGCACCTGGTGAACTGAAACATCTTAGTAACCAGTGGAAGAGAAATCGAAGAGATTCCGTAAGTAGCGGCGAGCGAACACGGAAGAGCCCAAACCAGTCGGCATGCCGGCTGGGGTTGTAGGACCTCCACTAAGCCTCTCTCATTGAGCTTCTGGTTCAATGAGCAAGGTTTAGAAAAGAAGATCGGTTGGAAGTTTAAAGGAAGTTTCTGGAAAGGGACATGATACAGGGTGACAATCCCGTACTTTAAAGACTTCACGAATTCAGGAGGCACCTGAGTAGCGCGGAGCACGAGGAATTCCGCGTGAATCTGCCCGGACCACCGGGTAAGGCTAAATACATCTTGTCACCGATAGTGCATCCAGTACCGTGAGGGAAAGGT
>CAZSIM010000023.1:15110-15531 GCA_964607175.1 uncultured Fimbriimonadaceae bacterium | reverse complement strand
GAAACTGTAGTACCCGTGAAGATGCGGGTTACTCGCAATAGGACGGAAAGACCCCGTGGAGCTTTACTACACCTTCAGATTGTTGTTTGGATGTAGATGTAGAGCGTAGGTGGGAGCTTCGGCACCAATGGAACACCACCCTTCTGCATCTGGATAACTAACTTGACTCATCATCTGGGTTGAGGACATTCTGTGGCGGGTAGTTTGACTGGGGCGGTCGCCTCCTAAAAGGTAACGGAGGCGTACAAAGCTGCACTCAGGCTGGTCAGAAATCAGCCGTCGAGCATATAGGTATAAAGTGCGGTTGACTGTGAGACAAACAAGTCGAGCAGGTACGAAAGTAGGTCTAAGTGACCCTCTGGTTGTGCGTGGGCACGCCAGGGTTCAACGGATAAAAGCTACCCCGGGGATAACAGGCTGA
>CAZSIM010000023.1:0-15100 GCA_964607175.1 uncultured Fimbriimonadaceae bacterium | reverse complement strand
AAAGCGGCACGCGAGCTGGGTTCAGAACGGCGTGAGCCAGTTCGGTCCCTATCCATTGCGAGCGTAGGAAATTTGAGGAGAGTCGCCCTTAGTACGAGAGGACCGGGGTGAACAGACCGATGGTGTACCAATTGTTCCGCCAGGAGCATACGTTGGGTAGCCAAGTCTGGAACGGATAAGCGCTGAAAGCATCTAAGCGCCAAGCCGACTCCAAGATTAGATTTCCCTGAAGGACCCATGAAGACTACATGGTGATAGGACGCATGTGTAAGCACAGTAATGTGTTCAGCTGAGCGTTACTAATTGTCCGTTCGTCTTTTAAACTAGTTCTTAGATCGATGCTTTTTATTCGCAAACTGCGTTCTAGCGTGCAGCTTTCAAAGTGTCTTTCAACTAGATAGTGAAGACACACAAGAGTTGTGTTCGCGTGATCATAGCGAGAGGGAAACACCCGTTCCCTTCCCGAACACGGAAGTTAAGCCTCTCAGCGTCGGAAGTACTTGGTCCGCAGGGATCCGGGAGATAGGAACGTCGCGCGGCACACACATTGTTAGGCCCCCGAAAGGGGGCCTTTTCTTGTTTTAAGCCCAACATTTTGTTGGTCTAAAAAGAAAGGCGGCCCGATTCGTAAAATCGAGCCGCTTTATTGTATGTCCTTACAGGGTTAGCCAGATGTTTGAGTCGGCATCATGCTGCCAATCATTCCCTGGAGCATAACGTAAAGATTCGGAACAGGGCAGAGCCAAACGCGGCCAGTACCTTCAAACACGTTCACCAATCCTTCGCCGCTGGTCATTGTGCCGAAGAGGGATTTTGTTGATTTTTCAACTTTGAAGTTGAGCGAAGCCGATCGTGCGACTGCGAAGGTGCCGTCTACTACCAAACGGTCGTTGTTCAGATCGATAATCTCAACAGGGCCAGGAATACTGATAATAACCTTTCCTGTGCCAGCAGCAGTGGTTTGAAACATTCCTTCGCCGCTTAAAATGGCTGCACCTGCTTTGTTGGCCTGGGCGCTTATCTCAATTGCTCCATCAGAGCACCAGTAGGCGCCGCGGTCCAGCACAAGCTTGTCATTCATCAAGTTCAGCTCGTAAAAGCTGTAAAGGGTAGGTTCCAAAACCAGCTTGCCTGTGCCTTTATATGTGGGGCGAAATACAGATTGACCTGTGACAGCAGCCTTGAAAAATCCGCCAACCGAAGGAGCTTTAGACTCCATTTCAATGCGGCCCAGCATGTATCGCATGGCTCCAGATTCTGTCCGCACCATCTCGTTGTTCAACAAGACCTCAACATAGTTGACGCCTTCTTTATTTAAAATATGAAACTCAGCCATCTTAAGCGATTCTAGCCAATCAGATCCCAGTTTGTCTTTATAGAGTGAATGTTTACTGCCTAATCTTTGTCAGCGGCAAGAAGCGCCGCTCCAAACACCCCGGCACTATCGCCAAGCTCAGGCAGGAGAATAGGGGTGGAAGGGTGACTATGCACCACCCACTTGGCTAGTTCGTTCGGGAGCTGACTCTTAAGGCAGTGAATCTGGCCAACGCCACCGCCTAACACGACGGCATCGGGGTCGATAAGGTTGATAACACTGCCCAGGGCTTCGCCAGCATAGCGAAGCAGACGTTCTTCAATGGCAGCTGCATCGGTGCCACCTGCAGATATAACATCAGCAAGAGCCTCATATCTTCCAGTCTGGCTTTTATGAAAGCGTTCCAGAGCGGGTCCGCTGACCAGGGTCTCAAGGCATCCTATTTTTCCGCAGTAACAGTGATCGCCTTGTGGTTCTATAACAGTGTGCCCCCATTCGCCGGCAATGCCGTGTCTTCCGCTCAGGGCTCGTCCTTCAACAACAACTCCCCCTCCCACGCCGGTGCCAAAAATGGTGCCGAATACAACCTGGCATCCTCTGGCCGATCCCATCTTGGCCTCGGCTAGGGCAAAGCAGTTTGCGTCATTCTGAACTTCAATCTGACAGTCAAGAATCTTGGCCAAGTCAGATGGCAGCGGCTGATTGTTGATGCAGGTCGTGTTGCTGTTCCTCATCAGACCAGTCAAGGGGTCGCACGATCCTGGGGTTCCGAAGCCGATTTTAGCGGGTTGAGGAAAGCCGTTGTCTCTTATAATGCCATCGATCAAGATCTTGATCTGGCTTAAAATATGCCCATAGCCTTTTTCTCGTTCGGTTGGAATTCTTACCCGTGCCAGCGGCGTGGGCTTTCGCGGATCTTCAAGCACCACTGCTTCAACCTTGGTGCCCCCAAGGTCAACTCCCCAAAACAGGCTCATCTGTCAATACTTTGGCGGATTGCATTAACGCAATGCAAACCTTAGGCCCACAGGTGTTTTTGAAGCGAGCTAAATACAGGCCAGCCAGCGTAGTATAGGCGTCATGGCAATCGCTGTAGGATCTAAAGCGCCAGATTTCACTCTTAAGACAATGACTGAGAATGGACTTGAAGACGTCACTTTGAGCGCAAACTACGGCTCGAAGAACACTGTTCTTCTCTTTTTCCCAGCCGCCTTTACTGGCGTCTGTACACAGGAAATGTGCGATGCAGGCAATGGCCTGGGCGCTGCAGCAGGCCTCGATGCTGCTGTCTACGGAATCAGTGCAGATACTCCTTTTGCGCTGGATGCATGGGCAAAGAAAAGTGGAATCGCAACGTCGCTTCTTTCTGATTATCAAAAGGAAACGATCAAAGCCTATGATGTCGTGCTGCCAGACCTGGTTGGCCTGGGCATGGGCAGCCAAAGAGCCGCCTTTGTGATCGATAAAGAAGGCATCGTTCGCCACGTCGAAGTGACCCCCACACCGCTCGAAGTCCCCAGCTTCGAGGCGATTAAGGAAGCTCTCGCAGCCCTCTAGGAATCACCCTTCTAATAGACTCAGTGCGCCGACGATGGCCACTGGGTCTTTTGTTTATGCAGCTTAAATGTGGAAAAATCATATATAAAGGATTATAAAACGTTCTCTAGATAGCAGTTTTGCAGCTATTCTAGTGACCTATGAGTGAGCTCATTAAAAAGCTGGCCAGCACCTACGCTGGCCTCGAGATCGACTTTCCGAACCTAAAGGCCGTCACTTTGGCCCAGTGGATACTTGAATCTGGCAGAGGGACTTCTGAACTTGCCCGCCTTCACTACAACTTTGGGGGTTTGAAATGGCGTTCTGAAATGACAACTTTTGCCACCAAGGTCTACTACGAGGCTCACGATGGTCCGGACTACTACTGCAAATTCGATTCACTTGAGGCTTTTTTGGTCGGCTACTGGAAGTTCATGTCCCGAACGCCGTACAAGGGATGGGAAGAACATGCAGCCACAGGCGAAGCATACATAAGGTTCATCGGACCAACTTACACTCCTTCGCCTACGTACGCTGATAAAGTTCTGGCTTTGGTCAAAGAAGCGGAAGAATTGCTGAGTGCTGCACCAGATCCTGGTGCTAAACCACTGCCTTCAGGGCCTGTCCAAGTAATTGTTATCGATCCAGGGCATGGTGGAACTGTAAAAATAGAAGGATCCAGTCCAAACAATGCAGTTGCCCCAAATGGAGAATTGGAAAAAGATTGGGTGCTTGACCTTGCATTCCGTACGGAAGCAAAACTGCTTTCTTTGGCCCTTGAAAGGGGCGTCCCAGTAAAAGTTGTACTCACTCGCCGAGCTGATCACAACCTTGGCCTGTCCGTCCGGGCAGATGTGGCCAATAAAAATGACGCCAGCCTCTTTCTGAGTATTCACTTCAATGCCAGCGATAAGCATAATGCACGGGGTCTTGAAACATTAATTGACGCAAAGAACAACTTAAATTCCGGGGCTGATGCTGCCTTTGCTCAAAACATCCAAGATGAACTCCTATTAGCTTGGAAGAAGATTGATCCAAGAGCTTCCGCCGGAAAGTTCTTCGATCGAAAGGTAAAAAAGCAGGAACTGGGCGTTCTTAGAGATGCGAGCCTGAAAAATCAGGCCAGGGTTCAGAAGATTCGTGCCTGTCTTGTTGAGGTTGAGTTTATGGATGTCGATGCTGTTGTCAAGCTCTTGACCTTAAGAAACCCAACAGCCCAGCAGACGGCGAATCGCGAAAGGCTTGCACTGGCTCTTGCCGAGGGTCTGCTCAAGTCACTCAAGTAGCAGATCCGTCAACTGCCTCAGGCAAAACAAAGCCGCCCACTTGTAAAACACAAGTGGGCGACTTTCTTTATGCTCAGCAATGTGGGTTACTTGGCGGCGACAGCGGCAGAAACGGCTTTTGTCAGGTCTGCCTTAACCTTCTCAGACCATTCTTTGGCCACAAACGCTACCTTTCCCTTCCTGTCAATGACAATAAAGGTGGGCACTCCCTCAATCTTCAGCTTGTCAATAAGGGGGTCATTGTCAAAGGTAAAGGCGTAGCTGTAGCTGTTCTTCTTCTGGTACGCCTTGGCAGCATCCGGTCCCTTTTTGTTCTCCAGACCGTTCGCTCCCACCACCACTAAACCTTTGGCGGCATGGGCTTTGTGCAGGCTCTGCATGGTGGGGCTGGCGGCTTTGCAGGGGCCACACCAGCTTGCCCAAAAGTCCAGCAGAACAACCTTGCCCTTGGTGCTTGCATTTGTTATCGTTTTGCCGTCAATGGCCTTCATGCTGAAGGCAGGCATGTTTCGCCCCTTTAGGTCGGTCACGGTCTTGATCGGAGCCTGGGCAAAAGCTGCCAGGGCGAGCGCAGAGAGGGCCGAAATCAAAAGGGCGCGTTTCATGCTTATAATCTTAACGCTCAAGCAGTAGAAGGAATTCCCAGAGGTCCCAGCCTCATATCGGAGATAATCCCCTTTGTGGCAAAGGCTAAACTCAGACCCTTCTGGCTTGTCCCACCCGGTCTGACCAGCTTGGCCGTGATTTTAGGCCACGCCAAATCCCCCCAGCTTCTAAAAGATTCTGATACTCAGGTGCTTCTACAGGCGGTGAGAGAGACACAGAATCCCCTGGCCTGGTTTGCTGGCGACTGGCCTCTTAAAAACCACTTTTATCGGCCAATATCCACTCTCTTTTTTGAGTTTGACAACTGGGCCCACGGCACAGATGCAGCCGGGTATGGCCTGACAAATGCCGTTATTGCCGCTCTCTGCATCATGGCTTTGGTCTGGCTGGTGAGAGAGCTAATGGAAGACTGGGCTCTGGCCGGCATTTCTGGAACGGTCTTTGGCCTATGGCATCTCGGCAGTCCTCTCGATGCGCAAGTGGTTGATTATGTGTTTATGGCGGGGGCGGCAGCCTGCACTGTTGGTTTTTTCCGCGGCAAAACAAGGTGGGCGGTATTTAGTGTCCTAGTCACTATTCTAGGAGTTCTCTGGATCGGCTCTGAGTTCGGACCCGTACAGGAGATTTCCTATAGAATAGTTGGCTGGCTGCCAGGAAGAACCGCCAGCGTTATGACTTTGTTTGCTCTTGTTTCTGGCGCAGCCTATGCAAGATGGGAGCGCCTTGGCGCGGCAAGAACAGAACCTAAAGAAGCAACTTCAACCGAAAAGCCCTTTCGTGCCTCTGATCCAGTGGATGCAGCCAAGCCAACCAAGGGCCTTTGGGTTTGGCCCATCATCAGCATGGTCAGCCTTGTTTTGGCGCTTGGCAGCTACGAACAGGCAGTCATGCTGCCAGGCCTTCTCATCGGCAGCTCTATTCTCATGGCTATCAGAGGGTGGAAGCCAAGATGGTGGGTTCATGCCTCTTCGTGGACCCTGCTGGCAGGCTATTTGTTTTTAAGGGCAGCGTTGATTCCCAAGGAGGTCAGCGGGTACCAGGCCCAGCAGATGAGGTCCGGGTTTGAAGGCGGGCTTCTAATGGATCTTCTTAACTACCTGGCACCAGGGCTTAACTCAATCAGAATCATCGTTACCAATTTTGTGCCCGATCCGATCATCCTTTTTACTGCAGGATTTTGGTCGCCTATACTCAGTCTAGTTGGCTGCCTGGCAGCCATTTACATCTGTGCCAAAGACGATCAGCGTTGGAGCATCCTTGGCTTTTGGCTGATGGCATTTTTTGCTTTTCTGCCCATGGCGTGGCTAAAAATGTTTGAGCACTACCATTACTGGCCAGCTGCCTTTCAATCGGTTGCCTGGGTGCTTATTGTCGGGGCGGGAATCCGCGCTATTGTCAGCGCAGTTTCGCCCCCAGCAGTTCAAGCGCCGCAACGATCCGATCCCGCACCTGGTTCGCTTCCTCATCTGTAAAGGTTCCTGAGGTCTTTCTCATCTGAAGCCCAATAGCCAGGCTGTGGTGCCCTTCAGGAATCCCCTTTCCTTCGTAGATGTCAAAAAGCCACTGTCTTTCCAACTCGGTTCCGCCTGCTTTTGAGACAGCTTTTTCGATTTCAGCATAGGCCAGGGATTTTGGGGCCAGTACCGCAATATCGCGCAGAGCGGCAGGGTGGCGGCTGACAACACGATAGCTGAAGGAGGGCGTACCGCCGCCATAGAGGGCAGGAAGCTCCAGTTCTGCCAGACAGGTTGATGCGGCCAAGCCTGAGGCGTCAGCAGAATCTGGATGAATCTGTCCAAGGACTCCGACAGGATTGCCGCCTGAGGTCATTAGAGCTTGACGGGTGGGGTGAAGACGGGAATCGCCTGAGTAGGGTTGGAACTGAATTTCTCGACCGATGGCTTGAGCAATCTTTTCAATCGCTCCTTTCATCCGCAGGAAAGTAGCGGGAAGTTTCACCTGCTCAGGGTGAGGCTGCCCTACTTGGCCCGTGATGATGAAGCTGATCCTATCTTCTTCACCTTTGGTCGGAAAAACCCGGCCAGCTTCAAACCAAGCCTGATCTTTGCCGCCGTTTCGTGTGACGACTTGTGCCAGGCTGGGCAGAAGCGAGTTTCTGAGCCATGCCATTTCAGGCGAGTGGGGCTGTCTGACCCTTACCTTTTCGCCTTTTTCATCAAGAGGATGTGAGTCTCCAAGCGAGTGGCTGATGGCCTGGTTGAATCCGCACCTTAGCGAGGCCTGAACAAGGTCATCCAGCAGAGCTTCGGCTCCTTGAGTTCCGCCCAAGGGGGTTGTTCCTTGAGGAAGAATCTCGCCGAATTTCTCATAGCCATAGATTCGGCCAATCTCTTCGGTCAAGTCATCTTCACGCAGAATATCGGCCCGCCACGAAGGAGGAAGAGCCGTGATGATTCCATCTTTAAGGTGAGTTTCAAAGCCAAGCCTCGTCAGGATAGAGGTCGCCTCGTTGGAAGGGACATCCAGGGCAAGGAGTTTTCTAACCCGATTCAGGGAGACGCTTACCTCCTTGGCAGGCAGGTAGGATCGTCGGTCGAGAATGACTCCAGGGAGGCTGGACTTTCCAGTGATCTTCCTATAAAGCTCTTCAAAGCGGTTGAGGGCAGCCTGGACTCCTTCTGGATCGACGTGTCGTTCAAAGCGGTAAGAAGCTTCGGTTTGGAGTCCCTGCTCTTTGCGGGTCTTTCTTACAGAAAGGGGCATAAAGTGGGCGGATTCCAGCAGGCAGCGCTTGGTAGATGCAGAAACCTCAGTATCTGCGCCGCCCATGATTCCGGCAAGAGCTACAGGCTTTTCTTTGTCGGCTATCACCATGTGGTGCGGCTTCAGCTCGCGGGTCACACCATCAAGAGTGGTCAGGGTTTCGCCTTCTCTCGCTTCCCGCACAATAATCTCAGGTCCGGCCAGGAGGTCCAGATCAAATGCGTGAAGCGGCTGGCCTGTTTCCAGCATAACGTAGTTGGTGAGATCAACCAGCAGGGAAATCGGACGCTGTCCGCACTGCTTCAGCCTGGTCTGCAGCCATTCTGGTGAGGGGCCGTTTTCGACATCCTCATAAATTCGAGATGCATAGCGGGTGCATTGCTCTGACTGAATGCTGACTTTGGCCTTTCTGCCCGCCTCAAGGCTGGCTTCATCGCCGAGAGGAAACCTAGCTCTGGCGCGTTTAAAAAGCTCGGTTTCACCGTCTTCTGGCCGCTTGGCCGCCAGCTCGCGGGAAAAACCGAGAATGGAAGCAGCATCGCCCCGGTTGGCCATGATGTTCATATCCAGGCAGGTTTCCCCTTCGGCCTCAAAGGTTTCTTCCAGTTCAAACCCGATCATGGTAAGGGCATCGCCCAGTTCCTGCGCCGAAAGAGGCGTAGGTATGAAATCTTGGAAGAAAGAAAGGCTGAACTTCACGTCGAAGTGAGTTTACCGAGCCTTAAGTTCACAGCCCAGGGAGTCCGGGCTGTGAACTTGTCTGACAGCTCTTTCTAGAGTCTTCGAATCTTAATGTTCTTGAATCGAACCAGGTCACCGTGGTCCTGCAGGACGATTCTGCCTGTGCCCGCGCGGCCATAGTTTTTAAAGGCTCTCAGCCAAGATCGTTCCAGTCGAGCTTCCCACTCGGCTGATCCAAGCTGATACTCAAGAATGAAGCTGCCGTTTGCATAGTGCTGAACCTTGCCTTTGTTGACTTTCAATCTGTAAGAGTTCCACTGGCCAGCTGGACGAATCAGCTCCTTGACCCCAGGGTACATCGTGTAGGCAGAACCTGCCGAGGTCATTCGAGAACGGCCATCGCCATGCTTGGCGTCATCAAGAATCTGCATTTCTAGGCCGGATTCAGCCGCGCCTCCCAGTTTGGGATCGACATGAAAGAAAATTCCGCTGTTGCCTCCGGGGGCAATGTTCCAGTCAAGCTTTAGTTCAAAGCTGGTGTAGTCTTCTCCTGTCATTATGTCTCGACCCTCGCCTGACCTGGGGGTGAAGACAAGCTCTCCTTGAACTGATTTCCATGCCGAGCCGACTGGACCTTGAGTTCCGTACTTGTGCCACTTCTCTGTGGTTGAACCGTTGTAAAGCAGCTGCCAGCCCTGCTTGGCCTCAAGCGAGTTCAGGGTGTTGTCTGGCGTTGTGGCGATGACAGAGCAGACTAGAACAGAAGCGATCACTTACAAATTTTAGCTCTTAGCCGAATTTAGCTGCTGTCATAGAAAAAAGTGGAGAAGCCGCAGGGCTCCTCCGCTTTCTTATGACAGTTTATGGCCCTTAAACAATGACGCTAGTAGTGCAGGTGTTTTGGGTCAACTTTGCCACGGAAGACCCAATAGATGCCTGCGGTATAGGCGATGACGAAAGGCACACCGACCAAGGCAATCACCAGCATGGCGGAAAGAGTCGCGCTGCTTGAAGCAGCTTCGGGGACTTTCAGTGAGTTGGCAGGATCCAGCGCAGGGACGATGTTGGGAAAGCTGCCCAAACCAAAGAGGGCGAGCATGAGCGCAATGCTGGCACAGGAACTGATAAAGGCAAGGCCATCTCGTTTGTGATAAACCTCTCTTGGCACATTGGCCAAAAGCAGAAACATCGCCACGGGCAGAGCAAAAAGCCAGGGATTATCCAGCATTTTGTTAGTCATGCTTGGAGCCCAAATGAAAGTGGCCACAGTGAGAACAGCAAAGGAAACAAAGAAAAAGATCATTGAGTTCTTAATCCAAACTCCCACCTGATCTCTCAACTCACCTTCGGTTTTTAGTGACAGATAGATTGATCCGTGCATCATAAAAAGGGCCAGGGTTGTGACCCCTAAAATGATGGGAAAGGGCTGCAGAAGACTGAAGAAGTTCCCTGTGTACTCATATCTGCTGTCCAAGGGCAGTCCAAGAATGATGTTGCCTAAAGCAACCCCCATCAAAATGGGGATCACCATGCTGGCAGCGCTGAAGGCAACATCCCATGTCTGCCTCCATTTGGGGCTGGATTCTTTGCTGCGAAATTCAATAGCGACTGCTCTAAAGATGAGCATCCCGAGAAGCAGCATAAAGGCGATGTAGAAGCCGCTGAAGACAGTGGCATAAACATCGGGGAAGGCGGCAAATAGAGCACCTCCGCCTGTCAGCAGCCAGACTTCGTTGCCATCCCAAACAGGTCCGATTGAGTTCATGACAAGACGCCGATTCTTATCGCCTTTTGAAAAAAGGTGAAGTGCGCCCACGCCCAAGTCAAAGCCATCAAGAATGGCATAGCCTGTAAAGAGGACTCCAACAAGGATGTACCAGATTGTAGGGAGGTCGAGGCTGTCGAACATCAATTGATCACCTTTTCGCTAGATTTGGGGTTGATGAGAGGGACCTGAATGGGGTCTCCGTTTTCATCAAAGACAGGGCCATGCTTGATTTTTTTATCGAGCAGATAGATGAAAAGAACACCCAGAAGGGCATAGAGCAGGATAAACATGATGAGGGAACCCATCACCATTCCAGCGGTGACGTTGGGAGAAACGCCTTCGCTTGTTCTTTGAACGCCTGTCACCGTCCAAGGCTGTCTCCCGACTTCTGCGGTCATCCAGCCAAGGTTGTTGGCAATATGGGGCAGCACCACGGCGCCAACCATAAGCTTCAGCAGCCATGGTGTTTCAAACAGTCTGCCTTTAGGCAGTAGAAGAGCCGCCGCTGCAAACATGGCTGTGAGAAAAATCCCGATCCCAACCATGACTCGGAAGGACTGGAAAACTGGCTGTATGGGGGGAAGGTCTTCATTGGGAAAGTCGTTGAGCCCCTTGGTGGGCTGAACACCCATCATTAAGGCGGACCCCATTCCGGGAATCTTTATGCCTTCAACCTGCTTTGCCTCTTCGTTGACCTTGCCAAGAATGGTGAGGTCCATCGTGTCAGTGGCGTTGTAGAGGCCTTCAATAGCCGCGAACTTGGCTGGCTGGTTTTTGGCCACATTCACTGTCGAGGCATGGCCAATCCATATCTGGAGAAGACAGGTGGCCAAGCCGATTCCGACCGCCATTTTCATAGATTCGCGGCCAAAGTCTTCGTGCTTCTTTTTAAGCAGGTAGTAGGCAGAAACGCTGGCTACCAGGCAGGCCCCGGTTATGAATGAAGCAACAAGCGTATGGGTCAGGCGGTCAATAGTAGAAGGGTTGAAAACAACGGCCCAGAAATCGGTGAGTTCTGCCTTTGGGCCAAGAGGAGTCTGGACAATTTTGTAGCCAGCTGGGGTCTGCATCCAAGAATTGGCAACGATGATCCAGATAGCGCTGAACATAGAGCCGACCCAGACCAGAATTGTCGAAACAAAATGCATTTTTTTGCTGACTTTGTTCCAGCCGAAAACAAGAATTCCCAAAAACCCTGATTCTAGGAAGAAGGCAAAAACTCCCTCAGCCGCCAGAGGACTTCCGAAGACGTCTCCCACCATGCGGGCGTACCCAGACCAGTTGGTTCCGAACTCAAATTCGAGCACGATTCCTGTTGCGACGCCCACGCCAAACGTAAGGCCAAAAATAAGGACCCAAAATCGGGTCATGCGGTGGTACAGCTCGTTTCCTGTCTTCAGGTACATGCCCTCCATCAGGACCAGGAACATTCCAAGGCCTATGCTGAGAGGAGGAAATATGAAGTGGAAGCCGGTTGTAAAGGCGAACTGAATTCTCGAAAGGAGTTCGGCACTCATAAGCAGACTGCTCCAAAAAACAATTTTGGTGAGAGGCGTTTCATACGCTTCTACCGGGTCATTATGAGTGAGTTTATTTGATCATTTTCATAGGTGATTAAAACGTAAAGATTCGGAAACTTTACACTTTTAGTAATGATTAAAACTCATTAAAATGTCATGAATCAAATGATTGTTGAATAATCGCATCATTCAAGCATCCTACTGAATCTAGACTGGATCTTCTGCAGGCGCGAGTCAAGGCAGCCCTTGGGCTGCGCAGGAAACAAACCGGGCCTAATGTTCGCTAAATCAGCCTGATGAAGGAGCTGGTTTCAGCCGGATTGACATAGGAAAGAAGACCTTGCCCAAGGGTGTTCTAGGGCGCACAGCTGCTGGGTGGGGAACACAAGGGGGTCTGCCTGGTGTTCAGGCAGACCCCCTTGCGGGAATGATAAAACCTGCTGGATGAAGAGGAGATCAGCTTTTGTTTGCCTTTTTAACCAGCAGCCAGCTGATGACTAAAGCAGGCAGCCAGAAGGGAGCAAAGACTATAACGTATGCACAGAACCCAATCACTGTTTTGAAAGCGCTCTGAAAAGCATTGACTGCCGCAGTCCAGGCATCCCCCATCCAGGGGTCTGTTTCATTTGAGGTCGTTGTTTTGGGTTCTTGAACCAGACTGATCGAAATGGTGCTCATGGCGGCCAAGTTTCTAAGGTTCTTGGCCTGACCCATCATCGATTCAATGTCCATTCGCACATCAGCCAGACGATCTTTGATCTGCAGAATGTCTCCAATGCGGCTCGCTCGGCTCAACAGGGTTCGCAGGCTGTCTTCTTCTGCCTGCAGCGTCTTGACTCGAGCTTCTAGGTCATAGACTTCCGCTGTAACATCGCTTCCGCTGGCGCTTTCATTGATCAAAATTCCCAGTTCCTTCAGTGCCGTGTTTGCCCTAATCCAGTGAGCAGATGAAACTCGAATGATAAAGTCAGCGGTGGGGTTTTTGGGGTCAGAAGAAACATTGGAGTATTCGACGAAACCGCCATTCTGTTGAGCGATTCTTTCCACCACGCCAGCTGATTCAGAAATGTTCGTGACTCTCACTGTCAAGCTGCCGCTGCGGGTAATCAGTCTTTGATTCGGCGCGACTGATGCCTTGGCTGCTTCGGTGTTTGCTTGGGATCGGGACTTTTCTACTCCTTCAACACTTGGTGCGCTGCTGTATGCTTTGCGTTTGGGCATCGCACTTTGCTGAGGCACATTGCGGCTTCGTGACTGACTCTCGACGTCTTGGGGCATCTCTTTGGAAGGGGCGCCATTCACGGACGGAGCCGCCTCGGCTTTTTCAGTGGCAGGCACCGCAGCTGAAGTGCTGACGGATTGCGACTTTATTTTGTTATTGATTTTTAGCCCAGGGCCAAAGATGATCATGGCCAGGGCGCAGACGGCCGCCGCAGAGGCTGCAGGAATCCCCCATGTGGGAAGTGATTTGAGCTTGGGGAAGGAGAACTTTCTTTTTTCGGTTGCTTTGAGTGTTTTTGTAACTGCTGTGTCCATGCCAGAAACCTCCGGGGTCTTGGCCGCTGAAAAAATTGATCGTGAGAGAAGCTGATAAAACTCTGCTTCTTCTTTGAGCAAGGGATCCTGCTCAATGGCCAGACGAACCTCCTCCATCCTTTCAGGTGAAAGCTCTTTGTCTAGGTAAGCCTTAAGGTCGTTCTGAATCTCGTTCATGTCGTCACCTCTGTCAGCACTGCTCTCATAGAGCGGAAAGCGTGGTGGAGTCGGCTTTTAACAGTGCCTTCTGGCACCTGCAGAATCGAAGCTATTTCCTGGTAGGTCAGCCCTTCGATTTCATGCATCAAAACCGTCTGTCGGTGGTCTTCAGAAAGGCGTAAAAGGGCCTTTCTCAGGAGGTCTCGCTGAATCAGGTCTGGCTCGGGAGAAGGTCCATCGTCAAGCCATTCAGACAAGGGCAGGGGGTCTGCCTGGCGGCGGCGAGAGAGGTTTCTTACGTGGTTGTGGGCAATTCCCAGCAGCCAGGTAGAGAAGCTTCCCTGGCCCCTGTAGCCCTTGAGTGACTTCTGCATGGTGACAAAGGTTTCCTGAGCGGCATCCTGCCCTAGTTCTGGCCCAAGTCTGCGGACGCAGAATCTAAAGACCATAGGGTAGTTCTGGCGGACCAGTTCGCTGAGGGCTTCACGTTCTCCGCGGGCCCCTCTTTCGATCAGATCATCCATGGTGTGCTCGACCTTTAAGTGTCACGTCACGTGGTCAACGTTCAAAGAAAAATGACGACTGGGACTACAAGTGTGCCGCTAAGTGCTGCGGAGTAGGGAAGAACTGGAGTATCCTCCCCCCGCCTGCATGGTTGAAGAACAGCCTGATGTGACGATTCTCGTCCCTGCTTTGAATGAAGAACGCACGATCCGCGAGGTCGTAGAGCGGCTTATTGCCCTGCCTCTCACCAAGCAGATTATTGTTATCAACGATGGCAGCACCGACAGCACCCTTAATGTCCTTAAGGAATTTGGCAGTCAGATCGTCATCTTAAGCAACAAGACCCGGGGCGGAAAAGGCCGAGCCATCCGAACCGGCTTGGTTCATGCCAAGGGCAGAACCGTTATCGTTCAGGATGCCGACTTGGAATACGCGCCAGAAGAAATCCCCGCTTTGATTCTTCCTTTGCTTAAAGGACCCTATAGGGTTTCTTTTGGGGCTAGGTTTACCAAAGGGATGAACAGCAAAATGGCTTTGCCTAACAAGCTTGTCAACATTCTTCTTCGCTGGGCTGTTTTTGTGCTCTATGGCGTTAAACTCAACGATGAAGCCACCTGCTACAAAGCTTTTGAACGGAACCTGATAATGGATATGGAACTAAGCTGCGAAAGGTTTGAGTTCTGTCCTGAAGTGACCGCAAAGGCAATTAGACTTGGTGAACCAATCCACGAAGTCCCTATTAGCTACGAGCCTAGAAACATGAAGGAAGGGAAGAAGATCCGCTGGACTGATGCCCCGGAAGCCTTTTGGACTCTGCTCAAATTTCGGGCCTGGAAACCGAAGAAGCGCTAGCCTTTTCTGTTTTCTTTGATAGGGTTTGGTTAGGGGCTTTGAATCTAAAGCCTGCTCGATCCCGCTTCGCCTGACGCCGATCAGGCTCGCGCAAGTAAACTGGCGGTATGAGCCTGGGCAGCTTCAGCTACCCCCTGCCGGTTAATGAACCGGTTCTTTCCTACGCTCCTGGATCACCAGAGCGCGCCAAAATCAAGGCCCGCCTTGCTGAGCTTAAAGCGGAGTGTCCTGAGATTCCCATGATTATTGGGGGCAAAGAAGTGAGGACAGCTAATCTTCACGAGATCAGGCCGCCTCACGAGACAAGCCATCTTTTAGCTCGTTACTGCATGGGAGGCAAAGAGCATGTCGAGGCAGCCGTTAGCGCTGCTCTGGCTGCAAAGCCAGCATGGGAAGCTATGCCATGGGAAGATCGAGCGGCGATCTTTCTTCGCGCCGCTGACCTGATTGCCACCAAGCATAGATGGAACATGAACGGCACCACCATGCTGGGGCAGAGCAAAAACGTTTACCAGGCAGAGATTGATGCTGCCTGTGAAATCGTTGATTTTCTGCGCTTCAACGTGGCGTTCTTAGCCCAGATCATGGCCCGCTGATAGGCTGCTGGGCCATG
>CAZSIM010000022.1:0-19379 GCA_964607175.1 uncultured Fimbriimonadaceae bacterium | reverse complement strand
CCTCGAAAACGCGCCTAACCATCGGAGCGAGTTCAGGGTCTGGCTTGATCACTTTGCGATGACCATCAACCGTGTTCACGTAGCCAACGGGAGCCATGCTTGGGAAAATTCCTTGCTTGGCTTTCTCGGTCATTCCCTTCTTGACCTCCTCTCGGAGGTTGTCACTGAAGTGCTTCGCAAGGCATACCTTGATCGAGTGAATGAACTTATCATTGGAACGGCTGTCCGGCCCAACGACGATGTTTTCTTTGACGAAGTGGAGTTCTACGCCAAGCTCATCCACCTTCACCATATCGGAGAAGTTTCGATACAGGCGGTCAGTCTTCTCACAGACAATGGCACAGTCTTTTCCTAGCTCGCGAACCGCCTCGACTAGGTGGCCGAACTCGTTGCGACCAGCTTTCGCACCGCTCTCGGCGTCCAGGAATTCGCCGCTGATGTTGAACCCCTTCTTGAGTGCGTAGTCTCGCAGAAGGGCCATCTGAGCATCGAGGGAGTAGCCTTCCTCCCGTTGCTCAACCGTACTGACCCGAGCGTAGACCACACATGGCCTAGCTCGGGTCGGTGTTGGTGTTGTGGTCGGCTTCTTCATGGCGGCTGTTCTCTAAAGACGACTCTGGAAGTTCAACGGACGCGAGGAGAATGAATAGTCGCGTAAGCCGTGCCAAGCCTTCCGTCGTCAGGGGCTGTTGATGAGCATACTGCACTGGCATTTGCGCCGTCTGAGGTGCGGAAGATTCAAGCATGATGCGCGCTCCAGTCGTGTCTGGTGTCCAGAGCGATGAATTGCGCCTCTATTCCGGATTCGAATGAACTGACGATCCGCTCGGAAGCCCGATGCTCACCGTGCGTCATAAAAATCACGTCAGGTCTCCCTCCGTTCCAATGCGACGTGCACTGGAAACTCCACCCGACAGGCGCATGTTCGTCCTTCCACGCAAGTCGTGCGACCCTTGCAAACCCGCACCGTCCATAAAGGTGGGGCAAGATGGTATCGAACGCGTTGAGCCGGATTCCACCCAACTGAACCGCCAAAGCCACTAGGTTCCGCATGGTTCTCTTGGGTAAGCGCTCTCGATGACTGAACACCGATACCAACTCCGAACCAGCCAGCGCAAACCCAGCCAAACCTTGAGGATCAAGGAAGAGTTGCATCTCGGCATACTGAATCTCTGTATACAGGTGAAGACAGTTTCCAATGGGGCCATGGGACTCACGCGCCGCTGAGACGCACTCCCTAAAGCAGCGTGCGGGAGCTAGGCCACTTCGTAGTGGGATCACGCGAAAGGAAGTGTCTCCATTCGACCGCAACTCATCCTCGAACGACTCGGTAGGCACGTAACCTCCCTCCGATATTCGGTGAGTGAGAACCCTCTGTTGGATGAAGGTTTCTGGTCTCCACACCTGGCTGCCGTTGGCGGTGGCGATCAATCCTTACGCCTCCTTGAGAGGACAAGGCGAACCACGAAATCGCAGGTGACCTTCAGCCCGGCAATCGAAAGGTCGAGGGCGCGTTTCGAGACCGCAACGTAGATTTTGTAGAGGTTGATCTTCTCGCCGGAGATGATTTGGAGGATCACGCCGACCAATCCCCAAACCAGGAGGCATCCGAACAGCCAGTTCCATAGCAAACAGATCAAAGGGCCAAATACGAACTGGATCAGCCAGCCTAGAATCTGGCATAGGAACCCAAGAATTGCAGGAAGGAATGGGAGCAGAACCTTGAGGAGGATCAGGCCAACGACAATAGCAATTGCCTTGTTCGGAACTCCTAGCCGAACTCCTTTTGTGACCTTCGAGAGTTCGTCTGAACCGCACGTAGCGCAGTAGCTAGCTCCAGCGGAATTCTCATGCTTTGCAGGACAGATCGCCGCGTTGAAACTCTTGCCGCAACCCTCGCAGAACACTGGACTTCCCGTCGAAACCCTGCCACAAGAACGGCACAGAATCACCTAAGCACCTCGCGTAGGGCTTGTTGGTCGCCAGATGCGGACGAGATGATCGGGCCAGTCAGATGAGAAGTGGCGATTCGCTTCCACGTTGTGAACAGGAATGGAGAGTCGTTTGCCACTCGAAGCAAATTGGTCAAGCGACGTTCATCGGTGGTCACGGTCAGGACGCTGAATGATTCCGCTCCGTAGGCTTCCGCGAACGCACCTGTAGCTTCATATTGGCGGTATCGGTTGATCTTCTCGCGATACTTGGGCACGGCTGCGTTGCCAAGATCGGCCTCGATGAAGAGATGATGTGTCTGGCCTTCACACTCCAGAACCGCGAGCGCATCCGGCTTGATGACCACAGTCCGGTTCCCAGACGTTGTGAATTCATGGTGGCAAAGAAACTCCTGCGACCATTCAGCTAAGCAAAGAGGCTCACGCTCAGTTAGATCGCGCTTGAACTGCAAACGTAAATCAGTGCATTTCAGGGCGTGACGGATCGCCAGATCACGGACACCCGCACGATGCGCTTCAATCGCTTCATCTGGTGCGATCTCAAGTTCAGCGGCTGCAACACGAACGCCTTTAGCTGAGCAAAGATATAGCGGTGCTCGAAGTTCTGCTCCGCCAAGATGCGACTTCGCCCTGAGATAGCCTTCCCCCTTTAGGGCAAGCAGTCGGGCGTTGCACCTCGGGACTGAGCCAAAGAATCCGAGCCCTATGAGGTCGTCGCGCCGAACTACTCGACTGAGGAAGGTCTCAGCAAGAACCTGTCGATCTCGTGTTTCAAGACGCATTGCCACTCTCCTTCCGCTTGGCGGCCCGCGGTGTCCGGACATGCTTCACGGCCTTAGGCTTGGCTGTTGGAGTGTCCACAAGGATGGGCTTTGTTCGGTCTTCTAGTGCCTCAAAAACCGCCGCAATCGCCTCGCGGCTGGCGTTGCTCCTCTTCGCCTCCCGGAACTGAATATGGCGGGCTTTATGACCGTTTCCGATGACGAAGGCTTGGCCAACCGGCAAGTGCATCAGCGACTTACATGAGTCCTTGATTCCAAAGCTCTCCAGCTCGCTTCCAAGCTCCTTGGCGTCGATGTGCCCGGTTTTGAAGTAGATCCGGGTCGCCGCGTTGTTGGTGATCGAGTGTCGGAGCTTGGTGTCGAGCTGATGCAGGTTTTGGTGTGATAGCGTTAAGCCAAGCCTGAACCTTCGACCTTCGGCAATGATGGATTCAAAGGCGGGCGATTGGAAGTTCTCGAACTCATCGAGGTAGAGGTAAACCGGATTGCGGGCGTTCTCAGGTCGATCCACCCGCTGCATCACGGCGTTTTCGATGGCACTAACCATGAGGCATCCGAAGGTTCCAGCAAGGCCGTGTAGCCTGTCCGCGGCTAGTGCGACCAAGAGAAGGTTTCCGGGGGTATCCAGAACGCTTGGAAGATCAAGTGGCGGCTGCTCGGCAAGGATCGAGCGGATTGCCGGATGAGATAGGAAGGCGCTGACCTTGTTTAGAACGGGCAGAACCCATAGGTTTTGACGGTCCGAACTCAGTGCATCGAACCGGTCAAAAAAGGCGGCGACATGCGGATCAGACAGTCCACTCAGGACTCCGGCTCTGAAGGATGCATCGGTCAGGAACCGAGGAATCTCGGTCAGTGATCGTCGGCTGTAACTCAGCGCGATTAGGGAGCACCGAAGGGTTTCGTCAAGCTGAACGCCCCAAGATTCGGCGACGGATCGAAGGATTGAGTGGATTTGAAGGGCTGAACTGTACGGGTCCGTCCCGCACTGAAATGGATTGATGCCGGAAGAGAGCTTCGGTCGCCGAAGGTCGATCAGGTGAAGACGCTCGACTAGAAACGATCCGGCGGACTGGGCAATCACTCGGTCAACCAGGTCACCTCTCAAGTCGAGTATGACGGCGGTTCGACCGCACTCGATGTCCGCCTCAATAAGCTGCGACAGAAGGTTTGTCTTGCCGCTCCCGGTGGCTCCAAGAACGTATGTGTGCTTGAGCCGGTCTTCAGGAGTGATCTCGAAAGCATCGCCCCCCGGTCCCAACTCCCAACCGAGTGAATCGGTACGAACAACCGGCACAGCGCGTTGCTCTGCTCTCCGATTGATCATGTGGGCCAATGCCCTCTCCGTCCACTTCTCGATGTTCATGCTCACCTAGAAGTGGCAGTGGAACGGCTGAGATCGGGACAGGCTGGGCGATGAGAGATCAAAAGTCGGAGACAGTCGGAATCAAAACGAGCCCTTTTGAACCTAACATCTCAATCAGAACAACTCGGGGTTGTACTTGAGATCGACACAGCTAAAAAGTGAGAGCACTTGTCACCGTCGAAAGTGCCGGTCTCTAATCTTCCGGGCTTGAGCCAGAAGCCGCTCTAGTCGCAGAACGTCCCAAGGTCGGGATTGTGGGACGATCTGGCATGCATAGGTTACCGCTTGGTTTTCTCGACCTTGATTCCTTCGTTCTCGCCTCTCTGAAGGAGCTCCACCAAAATTAGTGCCTGTCTCTCTGACGGCATTCCAGGCGGCTCTTTTGTCATCACACCCAGAATTCCAAGCTCCTTGTCAGTGAGCGACTTTTTGTCTTGCAGGTGATCTCGAATCTGTCGCCACGACCGTGCTGTGACTTGCAGAACATGGGCAATTGCAGCAACACCATTCATGAGAGCCTGTTCCTTCTTTGCTTCCTTTTTCTCGGCCCGTTCGACAATCGCAGCTACAAGGAGATTCTCTATGTCTGGAGAAATAGCCTCTGACAAGTTGGGAAGTTGAAGCTTCATTCGTTCCCAACAGGCAGGTCGTTTCGCCCATTCGGTCACGTTCGATATGCCCGAAGCAGGGTTGCGTAGTTCTTCATTCACGGTTCCGGCAATAACGCGCATCGCCTCCACAATCCCAGCATCTGCAAGTTGAAGAGTCCATGATGACCGAGTATCAATCACGCAGCCACGGAGCTTGGCCAGTTCGCCAAGTAACGCAATGCTGTAGGCCACGATGTTTGCCCGGTAGCCCCCGTCGTACCAGCCTTGGGCAGAGACAAGCTTTTCCGTCGCCCGAAAGATCAGAGCCCGGGCGATGGCCCGCCGGTAATAGAATTCGTTAAAAGCCTCGGAGTCTTTTTCCCAATCGCCTGCAATTCGCTCTGCGTATTTCACGAAGTTCTTTTGAGCGCCGAGATTAACCCAACGTGGATGGTCATCCCATACGTTCTCGAACTTGGCCAAGTCGGTCTTTGTGAACATCTGGTGCTTGGGAAACTCCGCCAGAAACCTCTTCTGCTCTGCCGGCGTTCGCTTGGCCAACTCGTCCTTGAATTGACCTCGACTGCGTTCGTAGAACCATTTCGTGCCCCGAATTGAGCCCCCGACCGCCGGAGTGAAGATGCGCCGGGATAGTTCTTCCATGCGAATGTGAAACGGAGAGTTTGAGAATAAGTCGGCTGCGCTCACCTTGTTCTGCGTGTTGGCATATTCGGCAATACGCGGAACAATTCGTTCGCCAAGCTCTTGATCAACGACCGATAGTTTCATCTGAACGAAGACATCCGTCAAAGATGCCTTGTCCGTACGACGGGTGTGGAACAGAGACGCGGTGGTCTGACCACCGTTGACAATCTGGAGGTCGGTGATCCGTTTAATCACAAGTCCCTTGTCGGTGAGTTCCGTTTCAAGCCCGCTTGCCGTAGCGGTGATGCCGTTGTTAAAAGCAAAGAACATTGACGGCTCTTTGAGGATAGTCGTTCTAATTCCTTTATTGACTGCACCCCGATTCTGGAGAAACGCTCGCACGTTGGACTCAAGTAGCCGAGCACCGAACTGCTCATATAGGTCAGCTAGATATCTACCCGGAATCACAGTGAGATATGATTTGTACTCGTCAGACCCTAAGGGAGCCTTGATGCAGGGCAAGCCTCGACCAAACGCCTCGACAAAATCAATCTCAAGCGGTTCACGTTGACCACTTGCCAATCGTTGCCGGTGGAGCCTGCCAATATCCCAGATTTGGTAGGAGACCGGGCGTCCCGCCAATGTCTTGTCTTCGAGCGACTGTACGCGGTCACTGAGGCGGCGTTCTGATACCAGGAAGATGTTTACCTTCAGGACATCTTTGCCTCGGTCGGCAATTTGTCTCGACAGTCCATACTCAGACGATGTTTCTTCCAGTTCTTTATAGAGTCCCTTCTCCAGACTGGCCAGAAAGAAGGCTGCTGCTCGTTTCAATGCGCTGTTCACCTCTGTTTGAGTAAGTGATTCAACGCCGTCACGAAACTCAAAGTCTGCGACGAATAGGTTCAGGGCTCCTTCATCGTCAAATGCGTAGCCGTCAACTCGTGCACCCCGTCCACTATCCCAGTGACAGAATACAAAGTCGTCAATATCGCCGTTTTCGCGAATATCGTCGGCAACCCGCTCCATGAATTCGGCCAGTTGAAAGTCGCCGGTCGCCTCGGCATTCGCCAGATACTCCTGCCGATAGTCCAGAAAGAACTGCTCAAGAGACAGTTCCATCTACATCGAGCTCCCAAGGACATCGTCGTACTCGCAAGCAAAGGGCTCAAGGTGCTCAAGCTCAATTTGATACGTGACCCGAACGACGCCGTCGAGTAAGGCCGACCTCGTAATGCGTGGAAAACTATCCTGCACACGATACGCCTGAGTGCCCGTTACTTCAAAAGTCGGTTGGTCATACTCCTGAAGAGGAACATATCCGAACTCAGCAAGCTTTGATTCGAATTCAAAAGCCGCATCTGTTCCCAGGATGCGGGCCAACGCCTGCGAGACAATCTGATTCAACGACTGCCCGGCCCGAGCCGCAGCTTCTTTGACATACACAACCAGCAAATAAAGTTGAGGTTGGGATGAGTCGAGCTGATTTTCTGAAGAGATTCGTACAGTCCGAGGGTCAGCTGCAACGAGAGATTTGACTTCGACGGCTTGATCTCTGAAAATGAAATCCTGCTGAACCCGTTCCGGCCCGTGCCATGCGTTCACTGCTCCTTTCGGACCCAGCGCCGTGTCCACCAGCTGCAATAAGAACCAAAGCTCCGCAAACAGCCCCCGAACCTCTTCATTGGTGAGGACGCGCGCGTTCCGGCCCGACATGAAGGCCTTCCATCGACGCAGGTGGTTCAAGACCGTCTCAACAGCAGAAGCCGATGATTGGGCCGCGATTAGCTCAGACAGGAGACTACTGCAGAGGGCAAAAAAGAGGTCTGCGTTCTGCTCGCTCTCCAAGGTCAAAACCAGCAGTTGGCTCCCATTGTCCGCAGTCCTCAAATCGATAGCTATGCCGTGGACGCTGACAACGTTTTGGTGATATCTCGCCCAATGGTCACCTGCCAGTTCAAGAACAAAGAGTTTGTGACCCTCCCGATCAATTCCCCAAGATGCCGGCACTTGCATGTCGGCAGCCGCCAGCTTGCGGTTTATGTCCAGGTTTGGAGTTCCAATGTCATCCCACGGAAGGCGTTGGCTCATCGTAATCCTCCTCTTCCTCAGGGTCATCACGTTCTGCTCGCATTTGCTGGAGCCAGACTTTGTTGACCTTCACCTTGACCGATACACCGAAGTTGCCGAATGGGAAACTGACGCCTATGGCTGGTATTCGCTCCGGCTTCGGCACGTCCTTTGTGCGGATAGAGTGGATCATGAGCAACGGTTTACTTCTAGCCTCACGGAAATGAGCATCAGAAGGTTTATCCGTCTTACTCCACTCCTTGGCAAACGCCTCGGCGGCCAGTGCCTCGGCATAAGCCGTCTGTCCAAGCTCTAGTCCCAGCCGTTCATCGCCACGACTTGCAACTCGATCCTTCGAAAGCCTCCAGACGAAATCATCAGACCGCTTATCTGGGGTGCGTTCTTGTGAACCTAGCCGATATGAGTCCGGATCACCATCATTGGCAGGTCCCTGAATCAACAGGACATCTACATGAGGATAAAGCTCGGCGAGTTCTATCAAGAAGTCTCTCGCACTTTGTAACTCGATGGCCATTCCCTCAGTGCCAGGATCGAACTCTCCTAGGAATGAAACCACAGACTTCACCGGGGCGTTCTTGACTATCCACCCCTTCGTCGTTGGCTCAATATGGCCGTCAAAACCCCTCTGCCAGTACTCAGCAATCAGGTCTTCATTTCTCTCATTGAGAGTAGATTCTTTGGACAAAATGTCCGTTTCGATCAGCGTGCCAGACAGGTTCCTTGAAAGCTCATAGTCCTCCGCATATCTCATCTTATTCGCTGCTGTGATGAGAAGTCGGGCTGGATGTCGCTCCATATACAGCCCAAACTCTCGGGGAGTCTTACCTTCACGTCGCATGCGTCGAATCTGGTCGCGCAGGTCTTCTGTTTTTTCGGCGATATAGCTGTACCAGCCGATGGACTGGGGCGGAAGGTAGACGCGGCAGAGATCTTCATACCCAGGCCGATATCCGAACCAACGCCCCATCTGCATCAGTGTGTCGTAGGTGCTCGTGGAGCGATGCATATAGCTAATGGTCAACCCTTCCAAGGTCAATCCTCGAGACAGACTCAATCCTCCGACAGCAATTGCCGTGAGTGCTTCGCCAGCTTTCTCATATGCGGCATAGTCAAGCACTTCATCAGACTTGCTGTTAACCACAAACAGGCGAACGCTCTGGACAGCGTCGGGTAGGGCTTGAAGGACCGTCTCCCATGTTGTTCCGGCGTCCTGATATTCGAGGTCATAGGCGGCTTTGAGCCTCTCCATGTGGAGATTGCCGTTTATGCCGTCGCCCAAGGCGTAATTGGCCATGACCGCCTCCGTGACCAGTCGCTTGTAGACACTGATGTCACTACGAACGGCCTGTTGCAGTTGGACACGGGCGGTGACATTTACCAACATGGAGCAGTGCGCGTGGCCCTGCCCCCGGATCAAGCGAATTGCTTTGGCGATAACGAACGCGTCAATTGCCTCAAGTAGGCTATCGGGCAACTGATCGCCTTCGGCGAAACCATCAATATCCTCGATTGGTCGAACAATGCGCCCGCTCGCCTCATCATCGATAAACACTTTTTCTGGCCCGAAATAGGTTGTTGGGGCATCGAGAGAGTAGATAAAGTCTTTCGGGAACAAATCTTCCCGCACGTCATCATCGTATGACTTCGGATTGATGAAAATATTGGCAAAGGGCGTAGCGGTGTAACCCACGTAGCACGACTTGGAAAACAAGCTCAGAATGCGTCTCAATTCAGCGTTTGTTTTGGTCGGATCAAGGTCTTCTCTGCTCGTGTCGACCGAGGCATTGTCAGCTTCATCATCAATCATCAGCATAGGCACATCTCGAATCTGCCCATCTCTGGCATTCAGATCGTAGAGCCACTTATAAAGTGCCTTGAGGGTGCTGACGTTCTTCTTGATGATAACGACGATAGGCTTGCTGAAGTCATTGATTTGCCAGCCACTTGTCTTTGCAGTCTTGACACTAAAATCGCTCTCAGTGTTTGTGAGGGTTACTGGATGCGGAAAGTTGGCTCGGAGTCGCCCAACACCGATTGGCTCACGGTTGCCGTTCGGATCGCTTGATTTGCCGACAAAGCCCAAGTCAGTTCGCCGTTGCGTCTGTTGCCGAAGGTTATTGTGAATTCCGGCAATGATAACGATGAACTTGTAGCCCGCGTCAGCTGCCCTGCAAACCACGCCAAGGTAGTTGGCCGTTTTGCCGGACTGGACGTGTCCGATGACCAAGCCACGCCTATCCCAATCGTCAGAATCCTTCGGGTCTTGTAGATGACCTAGGATTCGGAACGACACATCGCTGAGAGCTTGAACCATTTGCGCTGACCAGCCCGACTGGCGAAGGCTCTCCTCATAGGCTTCGGTGTAAGTCCAGTCAAAGCTCCGCTTTTCCGCCCACAGGGGATCATGGGGCGACTCGTTGCCAACGATGGAGACACCCTCACCCATCCGCGTCGAAACGGAGATTAATGCCTGCTGAACAGCATTGTCCACAGGCTCGTCAAAGCCATAGATCGGCGCGAGGGTCAAGGCCAACTGGTGAACTTCCTCTGCCGTCGGTCGTGGATCGCGGTCACTGATTGCTGCTGTCAGTGAGGCGATGAAGCTCTTTTCAGTTATAGCCATTTATTCTATTTCTCCCTTGGCGAATTGCTCAACCATCCCCAACCGGTCGTCGTAGAGTCGAGTTGACAGAATGATTTTCATGAATTGCTCTGGTTCAAATGGTTCATCGGGAAAGAGCGCGAGTTTCAAGCCTCGAAGTCGATTCAATGCTTCCTCGTCGTCCGACTGTGGAGACACAAACGACTTGGGATCACTTGAATAATCTGAATACAGAAGGTCAATCGGCAGAGCTGCCGGAATTGCCTCAAGAAGCGCAGTCAAGTTTCTCGACCCAAGGTCATCTAGTTGGGACATTAACTGCAAGACAATCGGATGGGATCGATTCAAGGCATAACGAATATGTCCGTGATCCGCATAACGCTCCCAAAGGGGTGAATCGGTTTCGCGATAGAGTCGTTGGCCCCGTCCCCGATGAACTCGCACAGCCGCGCCTGTGATCTTGTCAAGTATATGTCTCAGGTGAGCTCGAACAATTCGAGGAGGTCGAGCTCTCGATTTCTTGATGTCGATGGTCCATGACTCATCAAGCGCACTCGGAAAATCTATTTGGACACGACCTAATTTCGTGGCTTCTCCCTTTGGGACAAGCCGAAACCAATCGCCCCACGCCATCAGGCGCGAGTTTCTATAAATATATGCTCCTTGGTTTGAAATGAAGTCACTTCTTGTTTTGTAGAACTCGTACTCTTTCGGGCTTAATCGCGAGTGGTGTGGCAAGATGAATGCCTGAATCTCAACTCGCTCTCCATCGACAATGACAACCTCTCTAGGGAGCTTTTGTGTTGCCTTGTTGTTCTTGCAGAATGGATCGAAAGGCTGGAGCGCATGGCCATTGACGGAGATTGCAATTTTGCCCGTCGGCACATCACCTTCCAAAAATCGGTGGAACACGAGAGAAAGGTGATCCCGCAGGCTGGCAAGTTTTTCGTTTACAACTGAATCGCGGTGGGCTCCCTCTTCATCTTCGAACAGGCGGTCAAGCTTACGCCACACCACGAGCGTTCCTTGCTCGGGAAGCTGATCGATATGTGGAATGTATTTTATTTCCTCCGGCTCCATTACCTGAATGAACCAGCGATCTTCCCCAACAACAAAATCCAAATCCCACTCCGCAGCATATGCCTGACCTTGGCAACGGGTTGCAACTGTCAGCTTTCGCCCCTGAGAAAATGATGCAGTTTTAAGACCGAGGCCAAATCTTCCTAAATCGGCTGGTTCCCGCCTTGCCTTCGGACCTTTCGCTCCATGCCTGAGTGCCGCTACTAAATCCTCCTCGGTCATCCCACTGCCATTATCGACAATGCTTAGGGCAGGACTGGGCAACGAAAGATCGCAAATTATGTGAATCTGCATGGCCCCTGCGGAGATGCTGTTGTCAATGATGTCTGCAACGGCAGACTCCAAGGAGTAACCTAAGTCTCGCAAGGAAAGAGCAAGCGACGCCGCGCTGGGTGGCAGTTCTTGAGTTCTGGACATCTTCGTTCCATCTCAAGCAAGCATCTTAACGTGCCGAGACCAAGACCTCCTCAGACAGTTCATCAGAGATACTTGGTTGCCTAGCTTCGGTAGTTCTGCTGGCATGGCAACTGGCCTTAAGGGGACAGTCAGAACAGGTGGTGCGTGGCCCACAAAATCTTGATACAACTTCATTTAAGGCGCAGAATGCCTTTCCATCGGGATCGCAACCTACCATCCTGCCAAGAAGCATTTCTGCATTGCCTCTGCCATCTTCCTTTTTCGGTTGTATGCCTGTAAAACGTCGAACGAGTCTCTCCAAGGCCGTATTCAATGGACGCCTTGACCCGGTTCCCGTCACCGCTAAGACTCGAAGAGCAACGCTGGCTGGCACATAGCAAGAAGCCAGAAGTTCAGGTGAAAGCTCTTCGCCTTTTGTCAACGCTCTGGCGATAAGACGCAAGCTTTCGTAAGCTTCAAACTTAAAATGTTCGTCTGCAAACCCTGATGCTTTCCTATCAGCAATAAGGTTTTGAGGTGATGACCACCGTAGCATTGTGGTCTCATAGGCGGTCGCCATGAGAGAAAGTGATGCCCGGTCGAACAAGAGTTGCCCCATGATTCGCACCCAAATATCTGAACTTGACAACCAAGGGCGGCGCATCTCCGAAGGGTTGAGATTTGCAATCCAAGATGTTAGGGTGTTCTCTGTTTCATTTGAACTGAAGAACTCGGCAGGTTTTTCTTCAGCGAGAGCTTCCAGCACAGATGCTCCCACTGCTCGACCAAAGAGCGGGGGAACAGCTTCGCCAATTTGCTTGAAGGCGTGCCTAGGGTAGCCACAGAACCGGAAGCTATCGGGGAACGTTTGAATACGCGCTGCTTCTCGTATTGTCAGCGTTCGGTGCTGCGTCGGGTGGATGTACCAATAGCCGTCTTGGGAGATGTGCGCAGTAATTGTCCGCGAGAGGCTTTCCATATCGAGACGCTTGTATTTGTCCTCAAAAATATCATCCCGGTATCGTTTGAGGTGAGCTGGTAAATCTCGATACGTTGTTTTGGAAGTCATTAACTTGAAGGCTTCCAAGTCATCTTTCCGAACCGCTCGTGTGTGGTGATCGAAGATCACTTTTCGGTTACCCACCGGCACTGACTCACGAAAATATTTTTGCAAGGGGCCAGGAACAGCATCGTATACGCGCATTTCCTGCTTGTCGCCACCCTCGACCGCTGGCAGAT
The DNA here is from genome assembly GCA_964607175.1 of uncultured Fimbriimonadaceae bacterium. GTDB lineage: Bacteria > Armatimonadota > Fimbriimonadia > Fimbriimonadales > Fimbriimonadaceae > JAKRSE01. Next base: position 6,636 of record CAZSIM010000022.1, on the reverse strand, counting down.
CGGAAATTGCGTGCTTCAACTTGCGTTGGATGGATTCATCCTTGTCCGGCCATGCGAACTCCAAGTTGTTCTTGAAGGCAACAGTGAAGAGACGTTGGCGATGCTGAGGCACACCGTAAGCGTCAGAGCAAAGGACGCGGCTGTGAACCGTGTAACCTAGTTCTTCCAAGTTGGCAACGAGGCGTCGTAACACTATGCCGTCTCTACCGAAAGCCATGTCAGGCACGTTCTCGATCAGTACAGCACGCGGTAACGTTTCTTTAACGATGTAGAGAAAAGACGACCATAACTCCCGCCTAGGATCAGCGGTCTTTCCGTGATGCTCTTGTAGGTGTCGGACTTTGCTGAAGGCTGCCTGGGAGTAAGGTTGACATGGTGGCCCACCTGCTACCAAGTCGATTTGAATGCCCTTCAATGCGGATGCAATGCTCTCCAGCACCTCCTTGTCGCTCAAATCGGCATTCAGCGATGCTCCCGGAAAGTGTGCACGATGGGTTTCGGCAGCCTCCGGTTCTTTATCCACTGCGAGCACAACTTCAAATCCAGCAAGATGCAGCCCATAACTGAGGCCACCCGCCCCCGAAAAGAGGTCAATTGCCACTGGTTTACGAGAAGACCTGGCTAATTCTCCGACTTCTTCGAGTTGACAGGATTTCGGGTGAGCTTCGAGACGAACTTCCGGGCCCTTGACGAAGGGCACGCCGTACCTAGACATCCTGAACCCCCTTACAGGCGGTCACATGATACGCAGACTCATTCCGAAGCTGAAGTATCACCTTAGAGACATGACGAGACTCGTGACCGTCAGGAAGCGCAAAGATATGGCTTGGTTCTGCTGACTCTCTCACTCATGCCCTCCACGCTGCGCTATGGAGGCACACTTGGTGCTACCGTGTGGACCATCGAGGTACGCAGACACGCATCCAAAACAGTTTACCTGGGTGGCCCACGTAAAGTCAGCATAGTCGTGCAGCTATGAGCCGAGCGTCGTTGCGTGATCGCACTCACACTATGTCACGGAGCTGATGGTAGGTTGAAATGGAGTCATGTCTCGATGCTATCTCTGCGGCAAGCAGATTCTTCTGGAAGAGCGCCAGATTCGTCGTCGGGTGCGTACAGGTGATCGAACTCGCACCAGCTACAACACTGGAAAGGCCGTTGAGTCGTTGACTACCTTTGGACGGCGGGTGGTCTGTGCTGGTTGCGCCAGGTTCTTGGATCGCGTAAGCATTCGCGAAATGCTCTGGAAACACGGAGTGGCTCTGGTTCTTTTGACGATCTTAATGCTCTTCCTGCTCTTCAGCTAGCTTTCCCCAACATTCTGGCATGGTGCTTGGTTTTTTGTGATGAGCACTACGAAAGTGCCTCACGCATCGAGTGCGTGAGGCTAGAGTTGGCTTCACTGATAGGTGACGCCTCGGATGTAATCGGCGGCGCGTTGCGCCTGAGCAGCAGCGATAACCACTGCCTTGTGATCTCCTCGAAGGACTGAGAGCCAGCCGTCGATGTAGCTAGCCGAGTCTTCAATGAGTGAGTTGTCCAGAGAGACCGTGGCGCAACAAAATGCGCTCGTCAGCTCCGCCACCAACTCCTCCTTGCTGTACTCGCCCGAGCCGAACTGAATCGCCTGTGTGACCCCGGAGCGGTTGAGTCGCTTCTCGTGGCCGGTCGAATGGCCAAGCTCGTGGAAGAGCGTGGCGTAGTAGGAGTCGGATGAGTGGAACTTCGCCATAGGCGGAATATTGATCACGTCATCGCTAGGTCGATACCAGGCAGCTTTGCCGCCCTCGCGGATCGTCGGTCTGTCCGTCATGGCCTCGACCAAGAGATCAGCACACTCAATCCTCTGGTGCTCTGAGCGCGGCTCCGGTCGGTACAGTTCTGGAAGCTCCAACCCTTCGGCCTGCTCAGCATTGAAGACGTTGAAGTACCGCAAGAGTGGTGCGTGGGGCTTGGGAGTGTCGTCGGGGTCTTCAGCATTCTTTGCTGGCTCCCAACGCTTCCAGAACACGACCATTGTGGATCGTTCGCCGGGTCGGACTCGACCGCCCTTCTCCTGAACCTGCTTGAAGGTCAGCCACCGATGATCGGTGTAGGGACTGAGCGAGAGGAGGAAGGTGTTTACGCCCCGATAGGCTCGGTTGCTGATGGCGTTGACGGGAAGGGAAACTGAGGCGTCCCAAGGCTTTCGCCAAGGGATCACGCCGCGTTTCAGGGCTTCGAGGATGGTGTTGGTGACGGTTTCATAAAGGTTCACGAGGTTGCTCCTGCGGAGGGTCCGCAGGGCTACTTTCATATGTCAGCGTGAGCAAGTCGAACTCTTACGCATTCGTGCAAGGACTGTGTGCAAGTAAGCCACAAGGGTGCTATCGTAAAATCGAATGCCTATCCTTACAATCATCGAATCTAGACCTGAACTTGATCCCTATGCCTAACGTTCGATTATTCAAACCTCTAAGCGTTCTCACGACACTTTGCCTTCTAACTGTAGTGGCTTTGGGCCAACCGTCTGGCATAAGATGGAAGTGCTCAATCTTCGCAAACGGTTACAGCACGAACCGAAGCATAGAAGGCCGCTGGCTTACGTCAACATCCGAGGATCGAACGATTTACGCCAGTTCTTATCAGAACTACACTCGTGGGTCCCGCATAACATATAGGGAATATCTCATTAACGAATATGGGTCTGTAGAGTCGGCAAGAACCGAGTTTGAACGCTACCTGGTGGTCGCTAAAAATGATGAACTTGGCACACCCTCACTCGCTCGTGGAATCGTTGATGGTATGGAGTACGAACTCGACAACCTGGACTCGATGGTTGCTGCGTCTTATGCGCCTGGTCTCCCAACATTTGACCTTCAACAGGAGCAGTCAAACCGATACGTTGCCTGCATATCTGCAGAGGACGGTTCAATATTGTCTGAGGCGGATCGCCGCCGTTACTGAATAAAATAGTTTTTTCTTGGTTTATTTAACGGTCAGGTTGGACGTGACTGCTTTTTGCAATTAGGCAATGGTTCGTTGCATAACGTCACGCTCGACTAGGGTGAGAAGATCGTCCACACTGCTCCACCAAAATGAATTCTTGTTGGTGAAATCGTCCGTTTGCTCGTTCCAGGAGCTTAAAAGAACTGGTTCGAAGGCGGCGATTTTTTTGATTGCCGCAGAAGGCTCTATCAGGATGCGACCTTGATCGAACAGGCATGGGCCGAGGGCCAAAAGAAAGCGACGGAAACGGTCCGCATTTGTCTTCAGGCCGGTAATCTCCCTGGCCATCTCTCCCGTCTCCAGCAACTCATCCATGCGGTCTATGATTCGAACTGGGAGGTTCCTCGTCGCACCCAACCGATCTTCGGTGGCGTTGATTTCGGAGAGGCAGGCTGCGCGGAGTCGCTCGAAATCGTCAAGACTGATCTCACCGTCTGCCCGCATCGTAATCAAGCGATCAAGACGCTGGCGCAGCTTCTCAAGTTCGGCATCACTGCCCATATCGGTCCCTTGGGGCGTACCGTATCGCTCCTCAATTCGACGCGCCACTATAGTGCGAAGTAGTTTGGTGTAGCGGTCTGACACTGCAAGATCACGCGCCAGCTCTTTGGCCAGCTCAACGATTTGATCCTCGGTGGTTGCTTGCTTTGCACATCCTTTCGAACCGCTACAGTGATAGTAGGTGTAGATCACCGTTCGGTTGCTTCGGAGATAGGTCTTGGTTTTCCGCTCCCCAATAACATGGCAACCACATTTGGAACAGCGGAATACCCCATGGAAGTCGAACTTGCAGGTAGCTTTCCGAGTTGCCCGGTGGCGGGAACTGAGAATGGAACGCGCCTGCTCGAACTCCTCCGGAGTGACCATCGCGGCGTGCTTGCCTTCGACGGTCTCGCCGAACATGTGGATCTTGCCCATATAGAATGGGTTGCGAAAAACGTTGTACATGTGAACGCGAGAAACGGCTCCACGAGAACGCTTCTTGCTATGTATAGTCAGCCCCCGCTCATCCATGACCTCACAAATTGCGTTGACGCTATAATCGCCCGTCAACAGCATTTCCCATGCGTCGCGAACGAGGGAGAATCGCTCTCGATCAACTACAATCTCTCGGGAGTCTGCATCGTTTCGGTAGCCGACTGGCGCTTTGGCGGGCATCCAGCCCCGCTCCAACTTGCCACGCATGCCTCGCTTGACGTTTCGAGCTAAATCTTGAATGTATGCCGTTGCCATGCCGTTCTCTATCGAGAGCAGAAGCGCGTTGTCATCTGGCAGGTATGTCCGCTCAATAGTCCGAATCATCGAGAGCTTGCCTGTTTGCAGCAGGTAGGCGATGCGGCCACCGTCAACTGGGTTTCGACTGAGGCGATTGATTGACCAACAGAGAACTCCGTCGATTTTCCCTTCATCCACATCCTTCATCAGGCGGTCAAATTCGGGCCTATTATTGGGCGCCTTCGCCGAGCGTGACTCCTGGAATAGCTCCACGACCGCTAGCTTTTCGCGTACGGCGAGTTTTTTGAGTTCCCGAATCTGATCCTCCAGGCTTTGCACCTGACGGTCTTCGCTCTCGGTCGATTTGCGGGCGTAGATCGCGAAACGCATAGGTGAGTAGGAATTGGATTTGAACTAGGCGGGTTACCGCATCTTGAGCCTCTTCTTGCGACAACTCTAGCGACAATTCTCGCCGGACTAAAGATCGAAATTCCTCGACCTCATCGGAATTGGGGGTTGGGAGCCACATGCGAGCAGCATCACACAGTTCGTTTTCACAGAAAAAAGCTCCCACATCGGCGCAAGCGTTGCATCGAACGTCGTGGACTTGTTCGGTTTTCGTTCGGCTGCTGCAATGATGCTATGCACAACCAACCCCCCAAGCAGGCCCACGGGCCGGCCATCAATAGGTTCGCCGACCTGATGGCTCACTCCCCTCGGTACGCCTTCAAAGGCGTGTCCCGACTCGCTAGAGACGCGCGAGTCAGTCCAAGCAGCGTCTCACGACTGATCAATGGGAAGCTCAATCCGAGCTTTGTGTTCGTCGCCAGGTTGACGGCAGCAATAGAAAAGCAGCTCGGGTTTCGGATCGACCCAAGAGATTTGATCGCCGAACACGGCGGGTTTCTGACCCAGTTTGCCTGCGATCTGGCCGGTTGTCAGGGGTGTCTCCCTGAGAACGCGCTCGATGAATTCGGTGATTTGAAGCCAGCGTTCCAAAGTGTCGAGCCTGGACGCTGGGTGACCTCTCGCCATCCCAAAGGATTTCCAAAGAAAGGAGATAAATGACCAACTCACCACTCACCGGCGCTCTCCAGAATACGTCGCTACACGCCCTCTTGATGATAGTCAGCAAGGGGCTTTCACGAGCTGGGTTCGGAGATGTATCGATTCAAGATCGCAGGCAGCCTCGCCAGAAATCCCGCCACGGGGGCCACGAGATTCAGTGCCTGACATCGGTCGGCAGCCTTCCAAGCAAGGTCGTCGTCAAAGTGATCCGGGACTCAGTTCGCGTGCGCATGCTCGATGAACTTGCTGGAACTGTTCTTCGAACCGGAGCCGACCTCGGGCTCATCATATCGCCCTTCCATCTGACACGTAAAGCCAAATCACACCTGGATTCGTACCGGTCCGCTCGCATTTCGGCTCTGGACGGCGTTGCTTTGTCCGAGTTGCTGGCAAAGCACGGGATTGGTGTCCGGGGCACGGGTTCCGTGGACTATGAGTTCTTCGGCGGAATCGAGGAGATTGCAGAGAAACTACAGGCATTTCTAAGCTCAAATCACGTATGAACCAGGATCGCGCCGTTAAAGTTGCTGTCGAGCTATACAAGCTGGGGCTCTCGCAAGCAGGGGTCGAGGACCTAATCTTGCACAACAGCCTTGATGCCATAGAAGAGCAGCTCTTCTACCTCCCGCATCGTAGGGCCAAGCGACCTGGAGCTTTCCTTGTTGACGCGGTGCGGAATCACTACTCACCTCCTAAAGAGTTCTACTATGCCAAGACTGAGCCTCAATCTGCCGAAGCCGGAAACGCCCTGGCTGAAGACGCCGTTCGTCTTGATCGACCACCTGATGCCGTCGCTGAAGGATACCGAACTCAGGGTTCTCCTGGTGCTCCTTCGTCGCACGGCATCGATGCGACACGGATCACCTCGTCCATTGATCTTGTCGTACCGGGAACTGATCAGGCGAACGGGTAGGCAAAGCGAAGCGGTGTCGAATGCGATCACTTCTTTGCGGCAACGCGGACTTATCCACACCTCATGTTCACGCCTGCACGTCATACGCCACAAACCGAACGAACAATCTTCGAACTCCGAAGAGCAACAAACAATATAGATATATATAAGAACAAGCCCGGAAAGTGGCTTATCCACAGACAAAGTCAGACAAAGACAGGGTGGGTTGGGCGGGAACTTAAGGGGCCAGTTCAAGCTAGCGATCTAGATCATATGGTCGTTCATCGGGGAAGCACCCCTTAAGCGTGCGCCCCTTAGTGAAGGAGAACAGTTCGGGGAGCAGTACCCTAGCCTTATGAGTGAGGAAAAGAGTCGGTAGACGCTTCTCACCAAGCGCGGTTAACTTCGCATTCTGGACTTCGACTCGCAACGTTTCCCCAATCAAGTGATATGGAGCCGTATAGAGAACATTC
>CAZSIM010000021.1:0-24494 GCA_964607175.1 uncultured Fimbriimonadaceae bacterium | reverse complement strand
GCTCTCTACGGCTGGCAGGCCGCGCTTCCTGGACTGGTGCCCTCCTCTCGCTCCGCTGACTTCAACTGAGTCCCCATTCATGACAAGTCTCGGGGATATTGCCAAAGACATCGAAAGTCCTGGCAGCCGAGTTGGCCAGGTTGAAGGTTGTCTAAATCTCAATGCTGATCGCAGTCACTAGTACTCAAAGCCCTTAATGTAGGCGTTTGTTTCCTTAGCTTCAATCACATCATTCAGAAAATCCGAGTTTTGTGTTACTACACACACATAATTATTCTCAGAAAAGTTCATTATTTGACTAGTAACTGGATCATAGACAAGAAAACCCCAACGCAGAAAGAGCGCGGCAGCCATGAAAGGCAGGAGAACTTTCTGACTTGAATTGTGATGAATCTGAGCGGGATAGTCGTCAACGGGATACTCTTGTCCATCAGACGATCGCAATGCTCCATAAACCCTCTCCATGTCTTCATCTGGAACCATACAGGGATCGGTGACAAAGAACAGAATTTCTGCTCCCTCAGTTACTTCTCTTGACATCCAAGATGCAATAGCCAATCTATGGCCGCAATTTTCAGAGAAAGGAAACCCACCATGAGGTTCCGCCCGCCGGAGTTCGTCAATTGACCTGTACTTGCCCTCTGAAGCACTGATAATCCACGAGTCGACATCCTCCCAGCCTTTATATTCAATCAACATTCTATTCTCCTTTCTTCGATTACTCTTTCACTAGACTACCGCTGAGGAATAAACGATAGTCCTGTTAGAGCGGTCAGGACCCTGGCCCTTGCCGTCTTCCCCCGGACCCTATGATAATTGCTCCAGCTGCGATTGCAGCCGCGCTGCCAGCAGCCACAGGAGCCGAGACCGGTAGCGATCCAACAATAATTACCGCAACTCCCACGATCACAATGCCAGTTCCAATAATCGTTGCCCAATCTCTCACCCTATTCCAATCGACTGCGATCCCATGCGCCTCTTTATCCGTGATTGGGCGACCTTTTTCGTCGTAACGTCCACGCCCCCCTTTGCCATCGTCAACGTCCCAATGAGGGATTCCTCCTTTTCCAGGATTGCTGTCCCAGCTAGCCCCAGGCTGACTTTGGCCTTTCAATGGCTTTTCTGGAACCCATTTCCAAGGCCGACCCTTGGACCCAGGAACTGGTTTCCACTTTGTTCCTGGAGCTCCGGGAACTGGAATGCCTGCCTGGTTTGGATCTGGCCAAGGGGGGGAGTGGCCTTTTTCGATTTTTCCTGGCTGTAGGCCGTTTCTATCAACATATCCGACGGGGTCGTTCTCACAGTAGACATACCAGTTCCTTCCATCCTTAATCGGATCTCTGGTGAGAAAACGACCCGTGGAAGAATCGTAGAGCCTGTGCCCAAGAAGCTTAAGCTCCGTCGCGTCTTCTTGGTAGCCGAAGCCACCTCCGTAGCCGAAGGGGCCGAGGTGGGTGCCGGTTCCACCAAGGATGTTGCCGAAGGCGTCGTAAGTTCTTGAAGCCGAAATAGCAGGAGTCAGGGTTGTCTGGGCTTCAACGTTCTTAAGGTTGTGGTGAAGCTGCCTGGTGGAACCTGCTCTTCTTTCATATAGCCCAGGAGTATAGGTCGCGTTGGAATCCTTGACCACAGGGTCGGTGACATAGGCGCCGTCCCTGAGAAAGGTGTTTGAAACAGAGTTGGTCGTCGAGCTGACACGAGTGTCAAGTCCGTTGTAGGTGTTGCTCTGAGAAATACCAGGGCCAGAGATTGAAGTGGCTCTGCTCTCAAAGTCGTAGCCGATGGTTGTGGTTCCAGCTGAAGTTGTGACGGAAGTGGTTCTTCCGGCAGCATCGTAACCAAAGGTCTTGACGGCGGTTCCGCCAACCTTTACGTCTTCCAGCTTGTCGCCGTCGTCGTAGGTGTAGTTTTCTGTCGTTCCTCCTACAGTGCGGGTCAGGCGGTTGCCGTTTGCATCGTAAGAGTAGGTTGCCGAGTAGCCGGTGCGGGATTCGCTGGTGAGCTGACCCGCTCCGTCGTAAGCGTAGGTCGTGGTAAGGGTTCCAACCTTGTAGGTCAGAACCTTGCCCGAATCGTCGTAAGTGTAGGTGTACTCACGAAGAATATCTGTGTTTGGCTTGCGGTGCTTTATGCTGGTCAAGCGACCGCGGGAATCGTAGCTGTAGACCTCGTAGTTGTTCCCTTCAAATGTCTTCGTGGCCAGGCGTCCCAGCGAGTCGTAGGTAAAGCTGGCGTCTTCGCTGAAGCCGTTGGTGGTGCTGGTCAGGCGGCCTGTGCCGCTGTCAAAAGTCCAGCTCTGAGACTGACTGGCTCCGGACTGAGCGGTTCTCTGCCCGGCCAGGTTGTAGGTGTAGCTCAGGGTGCCCTGAGGCTGAACGAGGCTTGAAATCTGCCCGGCAGCATCGTAAACCCAGGATGTGGTGCCGGTGGCATCCACCATGTCGGTGACCCGCCCCGCATCATCGTAGGTGAAGCTGGTGTCGGTGCCAGATGGATAGTCAACGCCTGTGCTCTGGCCGGCATCATCGTAGGTGTAGCTGTTGACCTGTCCAAGACCGTTGGTGAAGCTGGTTTCCTGCCCTTCCCCGTTGTAGGTCCACTCCTCTTCAGTGCCGTCAGGCATGGTGAGGCTGGCGACTTCGCCCCGGCTGGTGTAGGTGTAGGTTCTAGTCTTGCCGCGTCCGTTGGTGACCGAGGTCAGAAGGTCAACAGAGTTGTAGGAATAGGTTTCAGTGTCGCTGCGGCCATTGGTAAAGCTGGTCTGGCGTCCGGCATCGTCGTAGGTCCAGCTGCTGACCCTGCCTTCTTCATCTTCTGAGGTCAGAACCTGGCCCTCATTGTTGTAGGTCACCTCGGCTGAGCTTGAATCTGGGTGGGTGACAGTAATCGCTCGTCCCCAGGCATCGTAAGTCAGAGTTGTGGTATTCGAAGCAGCATCGGTGATGCTGGTGACCCGGCTGAGATCGTCGTAGGCAAGAGTCGTTGTGACGCTGCCAGGATCTGTGGTGCTGGTCAGTTCACCTTCGCTGTTGTAGCTGTAGGTTGTGGTTCTGTCGAGGGCATCTTTCGAGGTCAGAACCTGTCCGTAGGAATCGTAGGTGTAGCGGACGGCTTCCCGGCCAAGACCATCCTCAATTTTGGTGACTCTTCCAGAGCCGTCCCTGGTGTAAGTCGTGTCATCCCCTTCAGGGTTCTCAGCGGTCAAAAGGTCGTTGAGGCTGGAATAGGTGTAAGTCCAGGTTTTGTTCAGCGGATTGGTGCGGGTGAGAACATTGCCCTTGCTGTCGTAGGTGGCTGTCCACTCTTTTCCTCTCTTGTCCGTCAGCTCGGTGATGTTTCGGTCGCCGTCATAGACAAAAGCGCTTGAGAAGCTGGCTTCATCAACTCGGCTGGCAAGAAGTCCGCTCGAATAGTTGTCAACCCTCGTAGTCGAATCTGGGAAGGTGATGGTGGTGGCAGAGCTGCTATAGCTGTAGCTGGTGGTCTGGCTGAGCGGATTGGAGAAGGAAGTCATCTTCCCCTCGCTGTCGTAGGTCCAGGTCCAGACTTCGCCCCTCAGGTCAGTTTCGGTAAGGATGTCGTGAGCGCCGTTGTAGGTGAAGCTGCGGGTGTAGCTGGTGCTGTTTAGGGTTGGGTAGGTAACCCCGGTGAGCTGGTCAGAGCCGTTGTAGGCGAAGGTCCAGACCCGACCGAGAGGATCTGTGACGGTGGAGACTCTGTCGCTGCCATCATAGGTCAGCTCCAGATCGCGGCCGTCAGCACTTTCGATGAGGGTGATGAGGCCAGAGCCATTCCTGGTGATGCTGGTGGCATTGCCGTTTCTGTCCTTAACCTGGGTCAACTGACCAGAGGAGTTGAACTCCATCTTCTTCTGGTTCTTGTAGGTAAGGGTGAAGCTTCCGCCAGAATTCTTGACAAGTTCGTGGTTCCAGCCCGGGGGAGGAGTAAAGACCCCAGAGCTTTCAGTGTAAGGAACCAAGAGCCCGTCTGGCATTCTTACTACCGCAGAGGAACCAGAGGTGTAGGTGATCTCAGCTTCGTAGCTGTGGCTCCAGCCATGGCCAAGGGTTTCGTTCCAATTGCTTCGGCTTGAGTGGTAGAGGCCAAAAGAGACTCCAGAATCTCCGAGGGAGCCCCACGAAACGATGGGGAGTGTGGAAAGCTTGTTGCCAGTGTTGGTGTTGGATTCGCCGCCCATTCCACCACCTGGCTGTCCTGGACCAGGAGTGCCGCCGCCGCCAGTGCTGCCAGAACCTCCGCCCGGGCCATCACCCTCACCAGGAGCTGTCCCGCCGCCATTGTTTCCGCCGCCTTCGCCCTGAAGCAGGACAAAACTCGCCACTGCTGCAGGGACTGTGGATGCGAGCACGTTTCCGTCCTCAATAGCCTTTGAAAAGAGCTTGTTCAGCCTCGCTCTGGAATAGTCGGCCTTCTGTCTAGCGGTCCACCAATTGTCTCGGTAGGCGTCTCTGCCCGGAGCCGCGCCGAGATACACCCGGGTTGGCTTATCTGTGTAATGCCCGGCAAACTTGCGGGCTATGCGCTGACCCGACTCGGCGGCGAAGATGCCGAGCATCTCAAGCCCATTTGCAGTTGCATTGAACGTCATGAGCCCGGCGAGGCTCAGAGATGCAACTCTGAAAAATGTAGTGCGGGACCAGTCAGTGAGAGTCATGGCGAAACCCTTGAAGCCAGCACTTTACATCTAGACTGTTGGTAAAAAGCAACACTGGCAGTAAATATTTAATCTAGTTGTAGAAAATTCGTTCTCAGACAATTTAAGTAATAAACAATACATAAAGTCCCAAGGCTGACAGCACTTCACTCGGGACCTCCTCCCAGTCCATAAGCACCAGCCTGCCGGACGCCTGACAGGAGGGCCTCCGGCGCAAGGGACCGCACCTCACGGCCCTGCTGTCCCGCTTTCAGCTCTCTACGGCTGGCAGGCCGCGCTTCCTGGACTGGTGCCCTCCTCTCGCTCCGCTGGCTTCCCTGCCCTGTTTGAGGATCTTTGTTTGTGCGGATGACTTCCCTTCTCTTGGGAGCCTGGAGCTGGAAGCCCTGGCAGATGTTCAGCCCACCTAAGCCCAAGCCTCTTCGTGGATGACAAGGCCCCTCATCTTCGGTCCATTCTGGCCCTGCAGACGAGGGAGTTCCCTGCTCCCCAAAGCCTTGCATCCCTCATCGTTTGGGCTCTTCACGGGGGCATCACGCCAGGGCAGTCCCGCCCAGGCGATAAACCCAAAGGAGAAAGACCATGACCACACAACAAGAACGCCTCGATGTTCTGGCAGTCACCAAACGCGGAGAGAAGTCCACCTGGACACGCATCGGAGCCGCCTTCCCAACCAAGAGCGGCGAAGGCTGGAAGCTGAAGTTAGGGTTCTTCCCTATCCAGCCGGAGACGGAGATCCTCCTTCTTCCCCCCAAAGAGCAGGCTAGAAGCGTTTCTGATGAGGAGTTTGCAGATCCTCTCTTCCCTTTCGATCTTGAACGCATCGCGGCCACCCGCAGGTAGCCCCTAAGGGGAGAGCTTAGGCTCTCCCTGAAAGGCTTCAGCAATCTTTATGTCTTAACATCGACCCGAGAAAGGAGGCCGTCATGGCCCGCAATTCCGAGGAGCGCGTGGATGTCTACACCCGCGTCACCAACCAGATCATCAAAGCCATCGAGGATGGAGCTGACAAATGGGAGATGCCCTGGCACTCTCCAGACGCCGCCCTCATGTGCCCTGTGAACGCCTCTACCGGCAAGCAGTACCGAGGGGTTAACATCCTCAGCCTTTGGGTCTCTGCCCACGTTGCAGGGTATCAGGAAAGCACCTGGGCCACCTTCAATCAGTGGTCCGATATGGGCAGCAAGATCTCCAAAGGCGAAAAGGCCACCATCGGAGTCTTTTGGAAGCCCATTGAGGCTGATGAAACTGAAAGCTCAGAAGGTGAAGCCGCCCAGCCTGGCCGCTACTGGATAGCCAAGGCCTTCCCTCTCTTCAACGCCCAGCAGCTGGAAGACTACGTTCCCCCCGTTCTGCCGCAGCGGCCAGAACACCAGCGCATAGAGGAAGCTGAAAGCTTCTTTGCTTCTTTAGGAGCCGACATCCGGCACGGCGGAGGCAGAGCCTTCTACCGTCCCTCTTCTGACCATATCCAGATGCCTCCCTTTGAAGCCTTCATTGACCCTCTCGCCTACTACTCCACCCTGGCCCATGAGGCCACTCACTGGACCGGAGCCAAGGGCCGTCTTGACCGAGACCTCTCTGGCCGTTTCGGCAAGGAGAGCTACGCCGCGGAAGAACTGGTGGCAGAACTAGGCGCGGCCTTTCTGGCCGCTGATCTGGGCCTCAGCGTGGATGCCAGAGATGAGAACGCCGCCTATGTTCAATCCTGGATCAAAGTCCTCAAGACCGACAGCAAAGCCATCTTCACTGCCGCCAGCATGGCTCAAAGAGCCGCTGACTTCATGCACGAGCTCCAAGGGCAAGGGCCGAAGCCGTCCCCTTCCCTGCCCCCAAGCCAGGAGCCTGAGGCCAGGCACCTGGCTCAGCTCAGCCTTGGGTTCTAAATCGGATTGACTGAAGAGCGAATCGTCGTCCAACTTCGTCTCTCTACTGAACGGCTGGCCCGTCCCAGAAGAACAGTCCGCCATAATGGAGAGAACACATGGAACCAGCTCAGAACGAAGAAAAGAGAGCCGATATTGAGCGCCCTCAGAACGTGCATTCAGGCAGCCCTCAAATGTATGTCAGCTTGAGCCAGGCTGCCAAGATGTGGGGCAAGAGCAAGAACACCATCAGCCTCGATATTAAGAAGGGAAGACTGCAGTGGATTGATCTTCAGGGAGGGAGAAAGCTCATGCTCGGACAGCTTTCAGAGGTTTATGGCCCTCTCGATGGAGGAACGGCAAGAACGCCTCAATCCGTCTCAGCCAGACCCGATATTGAACAGTCACAGAACGCACAGAACGATAATGAAATCAATATGATGAGAGCCGTTCTTGAAGCAAAAGAAGAACAAATATCACTTTTAAAGGAACAGCTTGAAAGAGAAAGGCTTCACGCAGAGCGATGGCACAAAGCCTTTGAAGAAGTCAAGCTCCTTCCAGCCCCTGCCAAGGAAGCTGAAGCCCCCCGCAAGAAGTTTCTTGGGATATTCGGATGAAGGACGAAGGGGATATTGGGAAGGGAACACCTGAGCCGATCAGGCAGGAAGCCACGAGGCGCGGTTACCTGGCGCGCGAGCTGGTCCAATGCACCCTCCCGCACAGCGACCCCAAAGACCTCGAAGCCTTCAGCCGGCAGGATGGCAACCTCACCCTTGGGATCCGTTCCGGCTATGATCACGCGAAGAAGAAGCGCATCGGCCTGCCTTATGGCCCCATCCCACGGCTTCTGCTTCTCTGGATGACTTCTGAGGCAGTCCGCACCAATAACCCCAAGCTTGAGCTGGGTGCCCACCTCAATGAGTTTCTGCGAATTGTCGGCCTCGACCCCAAAACTGGGGGAGGGAAGAGGGGAGACGCCAAGCGGCTCAAAGAACAGATGATCCGGCTCTTCAGGGCAGAGATCAGCTTTGAGTATTCAGAAGGCTCCCAGGCCAAGGGTGGGGAAGCCTGGCTGGACATGAAGGTAGCCCCCAAGGGTGTTCTTTGGTGGGATTTTGACCAGCCGGAAGAACGGCTCCTCTTTGACAGCTACGTCATCCTGGGCGAAGACTTCTTCAAGGCCATCACCAAGAACCCCGTTCCCATTGATCTGACCATTGCCGGAAAGCTGAAGCGTTCACCTCTGGCCATTGACCTCTTCGTCTGGACCACCTACCGCCTCTTCAGAATGAAGGAAGGCGAGAAGGTCACCATCAGCTACCAGGATCTCAAGGAGCAGTTCGGCTCGAACTACGACCGGATGGACAACTTTAAAGCGGCCATCAGAGACGGCCTGGCCATGGTGGCCAAAGAGTGGGAGCCTCTCACCTACGACCTCACCCACAGAGGCCTGGTCCTCACAGGCATCCCTAAAGCGCAGCTCCCCATCAAGGAGAAGATCAAGAGCGGCATCCTGACCCAGAAGTTCAGTAGCAGCCCCTTTGCCCTCTCAACCGCGGAGCTGATGAAGGCGGAAGACTTTGCCGAAGGCTGGGATGTCAGAGCCCTCAAGAAAGAGTGGGAGAAGTGGTGCAAGAAGCGGGGCATCACCCCTGAAAAGCCTCTGGCCCATTTCATTGAGTTCCTCAAGACCCACAAGAAGCAGAACGGCTGAGGACGGATTCAGAACGGCTTTTGAGATCCGAAGTTGAACGCCCCTAAGACGGTGCAACGGTAGGAGATAGGACGGTGCAACGGTAGGAATCAGCCACGGTGCAACGGTAGGAAGGGCACGGTGCAACGGTAGGAGGAGGACGGTGCAACGGTAGGAGCCTATATAGATACCTGTAAAGAATCCTTTAAGAGAATTCCGGTTGATTAGAAATCCGTTAGCGCGCCGTGCGCGCAATGGAATTTTTTCAACTTCGTTTTTTTGAGAAGGGAACCATCCCCGAGCGTTCTGCTCAAGGGCGGAAGCGGAGCGAGAGGACGAAGTCCAGAGCCCCTCCCAACTGCGCCAGGAAAGGCCAGGAGAGCAGAGAAGAGGCCTGGAGGTGTCTTCAGTGCTGAAAAGGGGGAACCTCCCTCAGGCGGCCTTCCTAGGCGATTTATGAGGTGGAGAGGACTCGTTTAGTCGGTTACAATAAATTGGCGACCAATGTCGAACTGGTCGATGCCCTTTGTTTGACCGTCCCTGCTTTCAAGAGAGTAAACAAGCCATCCATCCTGGTCCTCACCGCGAGCAAGAATCTTCCAGCGTGCCCCAGTAGCCTGCTCACATAGAAAGACACCAGGAGGCAGGCCATTCTTGCCCAACTGCTTTTCGACCGCGTGAAAACCATTCTTCAGAAGCCTGGCAAGATGCCAGCCGTGAAACCCCAGTTCCTCGTTCAAAAAAACAAGCTGACGGTTTATGATTCCTGTCAAGCTAACGGCATAGTCGTTCGTATGCAGCTTGGCACGACTGATAAGCCAAGGGGCCTTCTCTTTCGCCCAACTTCGATCAAGCCGCTCTTGAGAATTCTTCATCTGGTCCAAAATCAACTTCTTCATAACAACTCAGGCAGCCAAGCTACCTATGGATAAAGACGATTGGTAGACTAAAAAAGTGGACGTGCTCATTCAAATGTCTTTCCCCTGCCTGTGGGGAGAAGATTGTGAGCCGTATCTGATCCCTCTTCTGTCAAGGCCAGTCGTATGACTGCCCTTTGGGTTTCAGCCTTGACAGAAGAGGGGCGGACGACCAAGCTGGACCCAATAGGACAGGCAGGGAAAAGGGAATGACCCAGGAGGAAATCGAGGGCAGAGAGTTTGACATCGCTGCGCAAGTGGCGGAGCTTCTCGACAACCTCACCAAAGAGAAACAAAGGCAGGTCATGGCCATCCTCGCCAGCAGGTACGGACTTCAGTTGAAAGAGTTCTGAAACGAACTTTTCTAACAACCACCCCTGTAAGATGATTCAACGGTGACCATAGGGCGTTTTCAATTGGTTATGGCTCCTTTCTATGAGGCCGAGGGAGTGCCACATTTGGCCCCACTTCAAGCGAATGGCGAACGAGCAAAGTCGCCTTTTACCGGCGCCCAAACGTGGAACAGTTCGCTGATAGGTTCAAAATGCCGTGGTCACAGCCAGTGGGGCAGAGAAGTCACCCCTGTTCTCGCGAGGCACTCCTAAGTGTCAGAAGATATTTTCCCGGGTCGTTCTTTGCAGCTTGGTTACTTAGCTAGTTGCTCTTTGACGGCAGAAAAAAACAACCCAACCTTATCGATGACCTTGGCATAGCCGCCACCGCTTCACTAAACATCCCCTTCGGGTCTCACTTCGTGACTACAGGCCGGTATCCCCAAGCTTCGGGCTTTGCCCTACAGCCCGGGCGATACCCCTCCGGCCTTCCGCGTTTGTTCGCGCCAGCTAGGGCCATGCCTGGTGGAGGTCATCGGTTGGGCAATTTCGCCCGCCGACTAACAAAGGAGCAATACCATGAAACAACAACCCTTCGCCGCATACACCGTACGATCCAATGGCGAAATGGAAATCTGGACCCGCATCGGGGCTGCGTTTCCAAACAAAAAGGGTGGCTTCACTGTCCTTCTGGACGCCGTGCCTGCCTCAAATCGAGGTCGCTACCGCATTGTTGTTCTTCCGCCTAAAGCTGAAGCACAACCAGAAGCTCAGGTAGAAGCCGAAACTCAAGCTGATGAAGATCAGTACGACGACTAGAGCCAAGTGGGAGGCAGAAGCCTCCCACTTTTTAGCTTTTGCGAGATAAAACTCCACTGAAATCAGTGTAGGATGTAGATATGTCTGACGAGGACGCACTTGCCCATCGGAGTGGCCTTGAGCGCTTGCGCCGGGAGGTGGACCACTACGTCCAAGCACTGCCGACTAGGCCTGAAGATGAAGTCCCTGAGCGAGAGTATGACTTCAAATTCAACGTTCGCGAACCATTAGAAAGTCAACTTCGCGACTGGCAACAGACCGTTGACATAGATTTTTCTCACGATGAACGGCAACTCAATCGCCGTAATGATCAGGAAACGAAACAGTTTGAGCGCTACATTGCAAAGCTCGATGAAACCATTCGCAGCGAAGAGATCAAAGAATTCGAACGACAAGACGAGGTGGACTACGCACACCTCAAATCTGACCCTGATCAATGGAATGGCCACAAACAGGCTCAAGAATTCGAGGCGGGTAGAAGGGAAGAGCTTCGCAGCATTTTCTACACAAACGTAGTTCAAGCCTTCAACGAGCAGCAGCGAGACCGACACCAAGACCGATTAGATGTGCTCAACGAACGTAATGGAGAAAACGTCTTAAAGCTGAACGAAGCGTACGCAGAGCATGCGCCCAATCTCGAAGGCATCGTGAAGGCCCTCGAAGAGGCCAACGAAAACTTGCAACATATCAGCCCACCGAGGCCCGCCAACGACCAAAAGGAGCGGCCCGTTGCTGTTGGAATGTCCCGCGAGATGTTTCATTCCTTGGTTCTTGCTGGCCAGGAGCTCGAGCGCGAACAGGAACGTTAAGCAAGGGAACGCTAATGTGACGAATGTAATTTGCGATCATTTATAACCTCTTATCCGGACATGACTGCGAGCGTCCATGAAAAGCTGCCCTCAATGCCATAAGCCGATGCCTGCCGCGCAGGTACGGTGTTCTAGCTGTGGAGCCACTTCGGTTCCTAGTGGAAGTAGCACGGACATCCCACCGGATATTGAGGGATGCGCCATAGCGTTCCGGAAGCTGTTTCTTTTTGGCTTCCTGATCTTTCTTTGGATGTTAACTGCTTGTTCTCTTTTGTTGTTTCTTACGGCCATTACCGGTACGGAACTTTCGTATAGTGCCGACAGTAACGGCTATACGGCTGCCGCCAGCGTCCTTTCACTGATCTTAGTGATCCTGGTCAGAAAGGCAAGTTTTAAAGAATTTATGGCCTTCAGCTGCATCGTGGTATTGTTCGGTGCTGCTGGCTATGCCATTCATGACAGTGCCAGTAGGAAGGCGACAGATGAGCGCATTAAAGCAAGGAGAATTGAAGATGAAAACCGCATTAACGAAGCCATACAGAAGACCGAAGAAGATCTAAATAGGCTTCGGAAGAGCAGAGTGCAGGCGCAAGAGTCGCCAATGGCGAATGAATATAAGGACTCTTCTTCAGGGATGAGGTCACGAGAATCATCAGCACCCAGTACCTCTGGGCTTCAAGTGAAATCGTTTCGTTGGACAAGCCGAGTAGATACAGAATTAGGCACTGCCTTTTGGCTGGAACTTGAGTCTGTCGGAGCGATCAAACTTGAACTGATAAAGAATGGAAGCACCCCTTTCGATACTTTCAACATTGCGCCTAACACTAACAAATGGGTTCAAACTATCTTTGTTGGTCGAAAAGTGATCTTCACCATGAGAGCATCCAATCTCGCAGGTGATGTAGTTTCGACAGATATTGAACTTGCACCGAATCCATCCATCGCAACAAATCCAGAGCGCATGATTCTGGGAGAGCCGCTCAACGATTGGATTGACGTAATTTCTGCTCAGTATGCCAATCTTGATTTCAGGAGTCTGACTCCGTATGATGCGAATCCCTTGAAAGCTTGGGTGGGAGAAAGACTCGAAGTAGTCGCGCGGAATAAGGAGATGTTACGTATAGTTCGTAACCTCCTTTTTGCCAAGCATGGGTATCGGTTCAAAGACGACACGCTGATCCGGATATTCAGCGGACGAGCCTGGTATCGTCCCACAACGAGCGATCCTAAAGTCATCGACTCTATGGTGACACCTCAAGAAAAGGCGAACTTGGAATTTATCCAGGAACTGGAGAGAGCAGGTTAACGCATCGCCGCGAGAGAAACTTTTCGGGAGGCGCGATTCGATACCCCTTATGTACTTCCCAGGGCTTCCAACAATCCCGCGTGCATCAAGGGCATGAAAACCACTTCGGTTTGCCCGGTAGTAGGGTTCAGCCAGGCTTCATCAAAGCCATAGAGGTCCCCTTCAAAGCGCATTTTCTTGTTCGGATATTTGGCTGCGATGCTTGCCGCCACGGCGGGCGCGGTGATTTTCGGAGCACCTTTGGCGCGGGCGATGGCGTCGGCCGCACTCAGCATCGCGCCGGATGCCGGGCTCGCATCCAAAGCGGCTTTCGTGTCCGGCAGCACGAAATAGGCCGGATTGGGTGCGAATCGCCCCGTAAAGGCATTGTGACGTCGGACGTCGATCTTTCCCAACCAGGCAGGCCGGAAGCCGCGCACGAAAGCGATCATGTCGTTTTCCGGGTGCCTTCGCACCTCATCGGGGGCGAGGAGATCTCTTTGGACGAAATTGACCCCCCCACCCGACGCATCCGGCGCACCGTACTTGCCGATGTAGTTGCTGACGTATTCCGACGTCAGCTGGTCGCCAACATTGAAAAACACGTGGGCGCCAGCGCTAGCGAAGATGCCGTGGTGCTCATCGCTTGGCCAGAGCTTCTTCATTTGGCTCAGGTATTGGAAGACCATCGCTAATCGTCCGCCTACGCCCTCTATGTAGGGGATGGAGTGCTCCAGGGCGGCCAATCTTCCGATCGTGGCGGCATACTCGTCCAGCATGAAGAGGGTAGGGATGGATGAGCGGTTGGGTGCTCTCAAGACTGCGACGATGCAGGAAGAGAGCACGAGCCGGAACCAAGGTGAGTAATCCTCGAGCTTGTCGAAAGGACAGACGACGTAGACCGTCGTCTTCCCGGCTTTCAGGTCGTAGGGGTGAAAGTCTGAGGTGGCCAGGTGCTCGTGCCAAACGGGAGAGTTGAGCCACGAGAGCGAGCGCAACGCAACAGAAACGAACGAGGCGCGTTCCTTTGGGTTCACTTTGTCCCACCAAGCACCGGATCGAGCGATGACGTCCTGCATGACGTGGTTCGGGTGTGGGTTGTGGGTCAAAGCCAAAAATACGTCATCTATTGGAGTTTCTAGGCCGTTTGCAAGTCGGGCGAGCACCACCAGATTCTGTTGTTCCACTGGCATGAAAAACACCAGATACGTTAGAAGCGCCTTTAGGTAGGATCTTGCTCCGTCACGCCAGTGCTGCTCCCGCTCGCCTTCTTTTGCGACGAGCAGCGCGTCGGCGATGCGCTCAATGTCGTCGACAACATCGACGTAGTTCGAGTTCTGAAACACTGATAGAGGGTTGAAGCGGTGGGTCGGGACGGGAGGCTCAATTCCATAGCTGGCGAGTTTTTTCGTCGGATCCAAGACGACGACGTTGTGACCGAGGCTTCCTTTTCGGTGGAGGTGGGATATGGCAGCATTTTCACCCTTTGGGTCGGTTACGACCATGCTCCCCTGGTAACCAATGAGATTTGCCTGAACAAAGCCGACCCCCTTTCCACTTCTAGGTGGAGCTATAACGAGTACGTGCCCTTGGCGATTAAAACAAGCAAGGTCCCCTTTCGAGTTCTGCCCCAGGATGATGCTGGACGGGTAGTACGAGAAGAAGTCGAGCTGATCCGCTTCGTCGGATAGCATCCATTTAGCCGACCCTTGAGCATCACCGCTCCAACCTCCGGCAAACCCAGATGAGCCTAAGTTATATGGCATCATTCGACTCCTTTTGGCCGAGGCCGAACAAGGCACGATCCCGGGGTTTCGTCAGACGCTCCGACAGGAGACTCTTTGCCCAAACCCCGATTTTATCGGGTTGGGCATCAATCTCTTGCATGACCACCGCGCCGAGCAAAATTTTTCGACGGGTATCCGCTTTGCGGTCCTCAGCTCGTTTTTTTGCCTGTAGGCGATTGACTTCAGCATCCAGTGCCGCTCGCCTGCGCTTGAGGTCTTCAAGGCGCTCATCTTCAGTCTTCCGCATGAAAGAGAGTGTATCGTAAACACGCAGAACTTACAAGGGAGGTGATTAGGTGGTAATCTGACAAGAACCGTAAGGGCGCACTTATGCATTGTAAACAATGCGTGCGCCAGCCCGTCGCTCGACCGTCAAAAAGTCTGAGGAATGCAAGAAAAATGGGGATCCACTATCACCTAAGTGTGCAGATGATTTCTAGAAGCGATGGCCGCTCAGCAGTAGCATGCGCAGCCTACAGATCGGGGCAATGCTTGGAGGACGAACGGTACATGAAGACCCACAACTACGCACCCCGAAAAGGGGTGACGCAAACGGGCATTCTTGCCCCGGATGAGGCCCCAGAGTGGGCCAGCAACCGGCAGGCGCTTTGGAACAAAGCGGAAGCGGTTGAGCGGCGCAAAGACGCCCAGGTCGCTCGGGAGTTCACCCTTGCCTTGCCATGGCAGCTCGATGCCGGTCAACGAGCTCAGCTCGTTGAGGAGTTCATCACTCAGGAGCTGATCCCACGCGGGATGGTGGTGGACTATGCCATTCATTCTCCGAACGGCAAAGGCGACGAGCGCAATTGGCATGCCCACCTTATGACGACCTTGCGGCCGCTAGACGGTGCGGATTTCGCTGCAAAGAAAGACCGGGAAGCTTGCTCGAAAGAGATGGTGCTCAAATGGCGAGAGGCATGGTCAGCTATTCAGAACCGGATGTTTGAAAAGCTTAAAGTTCAGGGCGAGGACGGAAGCATCCTCCGAGCCGACCACCGCAGCTACGAAGAGCAGGGTATCGGCCTTGAACCTACGATTCACATGGGCGTTCTTGCCACCGCTATGGAAAGGGACGGAAAGCCAACCGAAGTTGGAGACCTTAACCGCACGATCCAGGCTGCGAATGAAGGTCGACCGCTTAAGCGGCGAGCGCACGGCATGGGCGCGGGCGATTTTGCGTCGCAACTGACGCAAGACCGCGAGAAGCGGGATGCGTTCACGCACGTATTGGAGGTCGAACAAAAGCGAATTCGCGATGAACGTGAGTTCGGCTTATAGCTTGCCGGACTGCGATCCATTTAGTGCGTGTTCAACGTAATACAGAACGCGCCCATATGCAGGGACCGAATACTGTTCGACGTCCTCGCGCCACTGCCTTTCCGCACCGCCGCCAAGCTTCTTGGCAAATTTCCCAAAGCCGGGAACGATCATGTCGCCGAGCTTCCCCAAGGTTTCGCCGCCGGACAGGGATAGTGGGAAGCAAACTCTTTGAGTATTGAAATTCAACACCGCCCCCCAAAACTCCCCTTTGCCATCGATATGTTCTGCGAGCAGGACCGCGCAAAGGCCGTTCTGCGGAAGTGACCAGCCTTGGACCTTCATTGACGGAAATATCTCATTTAGACCCGCCACAACCATAGGCTTCATCGGATCATAGAACGCAACATTGCACACGGCCATCCCACCGCTATTGCCGTAACGATCCTTTGGAAGAATGATCCTCTCGCCAGCTTCAGTTACTCGCACTAGGCCAATGAACGCGCGAGTGAATGGGCCGAACTCTCCTGGTGCAAAGTTCAACCACGGCCCTTCAAGCCTCTCGCCGGCGTGTCGTTCAAAAATCGCCGCGTCATGCCTCATTGTATTCTTGCCACCTAACCCAAGCCTCTCCCCGAGCAAAGGAAAGGCTTGTGATGCATGTTTGAATTGGCTCCAATAGGTGCGTATTTCTTTTAAAGTGTCGTTCGTGAGAGATCGGCCAAGCTCTAACGACCACTCCGATAACATAAGCAATCCAATTTGCACATTATCCTCTTGAACAGTGATAACCCGAACGGCGACATTGCCGGGATTTCTCGATTGGATTAGTTCCTTGGCTGAAGCTTCGCTATCGATAGCGATTTGCTTAGCCAATGGAAACTTGCTGCCTTGACTGCCAATAACCCGAAAATGATAGTTAGAAAGATTTTTGGTGAAATCATCATAGGGAACATCGATTTCACACGCCCACTCACATCTTTGAAGAAGGTTTACAGGATCATCTCCCCATAGCTTCACGGTTTCATATCCCTCGGCGAGAATTTCTCGGAACCGTGCTTTCTGCTCTCTTTCATCCATTTGGAGTGATAGTTCTTCGAGGGCCTCTAGCCGTTCGCTTCGCTCTGGCGCACGGCTAGACTGATCAAGATTGAACGATTCAGAGAGATGGCTGAGTAGTGTGTCTATAAGATTCTGAGCTCCCTCAATTTCTTCTCTCTCATCTTCGTCAGCATAAGGCTTAGTCGAAAGAGTTGCGTGAAGCGAGAGGATTTTCAAATAAGCAGACTTGCGTTCAGTTTCGGACAAACTCTGAAACTGCTTGTGTATTTTTCGAAGGCCGTAATCTTGAAAGAAACGGATAACATCCCAGTAGCGATTATTCGCGATGGCATCGCTTAATAATTGGATATCTTTCAAGTCATTGCTCAACTGAATGGCAGAGTGGTTTTTTGATCGTTACGGACACGCTCGCATCATGAACGTGGATGCTAAATAATCCTTTTTCTTTCAAACTGAGAACTTTCACGCCGCAGTGCGAAAGCTACCACCCAACATTCTGAAATTTTACCCGTGAGCCCTTTGCTTTTTCCCCTTCTCAACAAAACTAGAAACACCGCGCGGATCCCGACTGTCAATTTGGAGACGGTGCAGACGTACTAGGTTGACAGTCGGGATACTGACGCGGTTAAAATCCCCGACTGGGAAGGGGAATTGCACCCGCTTTGCTCCTTCCCTACTTTCCCGTCGTTTGTGCCTCATAACCCCTTTTATGCGACGCGAATCGGCGGCATAGTTCGTCCAGAGGATTGGAATGAAATATGTCTTGGAAATCTATCACAAGGGTGACTGCATTGAGCAAAGGGAGAGTGACGCTCCGTTCTGGCCAGAGCCACTGCCGGGGGAGCAGATCTATATCGAGTTCGGAAACCCTTCTTATCATGAGGAACATGGACTTTGGTGGAGAGTCCTGGCAAGGCAACACTTGCTTTTTTCTACAAAGCAACCCCGTAGAACTTTACAGCTTCATTGTGAGCCGGATATTGAGAAAGGCCATCCTAAGGTATGAAAGGCCTGATTCCTATCTCTGCTAGTGGTGAAGTCTTGCCTATCGAGCAACTGGGCCAGGTTATTCCATTTGTTCCTTTACGCAAGACTCCCCAGGAGGCGGCTGAAGAGTTCTTCGCAGCCCGGATTACCAATGTGAACACTCGCGAGGCTTACACCCGCGACGTGTTCCGTTTTGCTGGATGGTGCTCTGAAAACGGGCTGACCTTGGAGGCGATCACGCCCGTGCATGTGGCTGCCTACCGCGACCAGCTTCTCAAAGACAGAATGAGCGCGGCGACGGTCAAGCGGCACCTGTCCGCTCTGCGAATGATTTTCTCGCACATGGTCGCCACAGGCGCCATGCCCTACAACCCGGCCAGAGAAGTAAAAACCCCGACGATCCGGCGGACCGAGGGGAAAACCCCTGCGCTGTCTCCGGAACAAATGCACCAGCTATTTCAGAGCATTGGGAGCGAAAAACTGATCGACCTTCGCGACCGGGCTTTGATCGGGGTGATGGCTTACACTTTCGCGCGTGTTTCTGCCGCCTGTCGTTTAACCACATCGGACTACATCGATCTTGGCCGTCAGACTTATCTCAGAGTGAATGAGAAGGGCGGCGTGGAGCGGGAAATACCTTGCCATCCTTCCCTTTCTGAGTACCTGGATGCCTGGCTTTCCGCAAGCGGAATCTCAAGCGGGAACTCCCTTTTTCCGACCTTCACAGGAGCAGCCCACGATCAGCTTAGTGAGAAGGCGATGAACCGCGACGAGGCATTACAAATGGTGAAGCGTCGATTGAAACGAGCAGGCTTGCCGACGCTGTTTTCGAATCACTCTTTTCGAGCGACCGGCATCACAACATTCCTTGAAAATGGCGGACAGCTAGAGATCGCACAGCGGATCGCCGGTCACGCAGACAGTCGAACCACAAAGGGTTACGACCGTCGCGCGACTAGGCTGGAGCTTTCGGAGATTGTCCGGGTTCGCTATTAACGACGCCAGAACAAGAGTTTGTCAAGGAAGCCTTTTGGTTCAGGAATACTTTGTAGTTCGGAATCCAATTTGTTGACTGGTTCTGAGCTTTCACCAAAGCTCTCGGCTTTTATCTCAAAACAGTCTTGTTCGGCAGTGTCGTACTGATCCATTGGCAATGCCCATCGAACTTGACCGAGAGTGATGAAGTAGTGGGAGCGACAAGCGAGATTACGGCTTCCGATTGACGGCGAGAGTGAAATGCTTTCGCCGTCGAATACCAGTTTCCAACCGTCACGCCTACGAATGGGAGTCACAACCTCGTGGCCGCACCCGCAAGCGCAGAGATGCGTCGCACTCGCGTACTGCATCGAAATGTAGAGCTTCCCTGCCTCAAGAGATTCAGGGAAGGACTCCACAAAGACATGCGTCATGCGCATGTCTTGTCCTCGTTTCGTAGCCAGTTACCGCCGAGTACATAGACCGAATTATGCTCACAATCCTGATCATGGTAGAAACCGAACAGCTTCTTCCACTTGATGACGGCCATCATTGCGTTCAAGGCGTTGAGGTCAGCGATCTGGATGTTTTGGTCGTAGGCGGCATCTTGATTGGCGTCCACGAAAGACACACGCAGTTCAGCATGATCGGCTACGTTCGGAAGGATCGTCGTTGTCCGGACTTGACCACGCAGGCTTCCTTCCTCCAGCGTCAGCCCCATTCCAGCGTCGATGAAAGGAATCCCGAATCTTTGAAGCGCCTCAAAGATGGTCTTCTTTGGCTCGTTCCGATCAATGCACACGAACACAAAATCCATTTCCTGAAGCTCGGAAACGTTCTCCTCAAAAATATGGACTTCGTGCGGAATGATGCCCCGCCGCATCTCTGAATATTTTTCCGTCAGATAGCCAACCTTGCTCTGTTTGCGCTCCAAGTCCGTGAGTGACGCTGCGCCTGGGCACCGAAATGCATTGTGATTAAGAAACACATCACGGTCGAAGAGATGAATCTCTCCGACCAGCGTCTTCGCGACTTGATCCAGCACATATGAGCCCGTTCCGCCAAGACCAATGATGGCGATTTTGCGCAACCGGAGTTTGTCGCTGACCGCACTGATGCCCGCCCTGCTTGAAGCGGTGTCCCAATACTTGAACACGGACTCTTCTTCGCTCGTCGCGATTGGTGGAAATGTCCTAGCTGTCGCACTCTTGTCGAGGGCGGCGGCAGGTGCTGCAATGATGGCAGCGTAGCGTGTCATCTTTGCATAATAGTCAGCGTAACCGTCCTTCGGCTTGTTGGAGAACGAATGTTGCAGTTGGATGTCGCCAACTGCCTGGTGATTGCTCTGGTGTTTTATGGCTGCCAAAACCAGGCCATTCACGTCGCAGGGATGTTCCCCTGAAAACATGACGACGTGTTGATTTGGTTTCACAGTCTGCTGTCCAGCCAATTCCAGCGTGGAGACGAGAATGCCGCGTTTCACTTCTTTGGCGGCATTAACATACGGCACGTCCCTCATCACCAGGTGATGGGCTACGACAGAAATGTCGTAGCCTTCATCACGAAGTCGTTGCAGGTCTGAATTACGAGCGATCAGTTCTGTCGACATCAAAGATCATCCCGCAGCGCACCTTAATGCTGCCTCCAGCGACCATGGAACCATCCGGGTCGGACGGGTGGCCGCAACGATAGGAGACGGTATATGCCGTCGTGTTCGGGTTGTCTCCTGAAGTGTCGAACGCCAGCACAACCACCTGCTCGAACGTGATGGTTCGAGCATCCCATGGCTTGTGACGTGTGTTCACGATGATTTGACATGCCTTGTTTGGCTTTGCAACTGTGGTGAACCGCTCGCGGCCAGGCTTGCTGATATCCACCTGATCTTCAGGGCTGATAACAATGTCGTCCTCGCCAACAAGGATCTGGGTCACAAAATGTGACTCAGGGTCTTTGCCTGCAAGTTCCAGAAGCAACGCGCCGCTGATCAATGGACCGACCACGGTGTGAGTGGTCTCATCAATCTGGATTGAGAATCTGCGGGAACGCGAAACAAGCACCAACCTCTCGGTTCCCGGACCTGAGAGGTCAAACGGCTCATCAAGCTCAACCACAAGATCTGGTTCACCAGAAACCAGAAACACGAGGAAGAAGTCGTCGGGATCTCGCTCCACAAGAGCGAGAAGTTCCCGCCCCGTCGGAGACGAGTTCGTGAGATTGAATGTTTGGTCGTCAATTTTCACCGAAAAGCGCGGGCGACCCGCCGCACTTCCCTGTTCTTCAAGATCGGTCATGATAACTACCTTTTGCCGACCACATCGGCGTGATCTGCATATTCAGACGTTGATTTTGAGCTGAAAGTGTCATCAGCGAAATCTTTTCAAGAATTTATGTTGGTTACAGCAACAGTTTTCAGATTTCAGCATATCTAATCATTGTTGCTACAGGCAACTTTTTCGATTCGAATATCGTCTATTATCTTTTGAGGACCATGAGTGGACCTGCATCTGGAGACATCGAGCCTGTTTATGTTGAAATTGGGCGGCGAGTACGAAGAGCAAGGCAGCGCGCTTCCCTGACACAGTCTGCCGTCGCGGATCGAACGTCACTTTCACGGACCTCAATCGCGAATATCGAGCGAGGCGAACAACGATTCATGGTTCATTGCCTTTTCGAGCTTGCAGGAGCTCTTGGCATTGAGCCTGAGAAGCTTCTGCCGCCACCTTCTGTTGGCTTAGAAACGCGTGTTGAAGTGGTGATCGGTGAGTTAAACGATCCTAGTGTTGCTCAATTCGTGAAGGCGGGTCTTGAGAAGGCTAAGGTCCTGAGAAAATGATGATTGAGCGCCCAAGACAACATGTTCGGAAGAAACAAATTCGCCAGCTTGTGGAGGGGCTTCACAACTCTCTGCGAGAAGCTGACGAATTCCAAGCTCCGATTCCTGTTGAGAAGCTTGCGAAATTTCTAAATGTCCAGGTCACTTATGTTGACACTGAGGACGATGATTTGTCTGGCTTCTTCTACCGTGATCCGCTGTCGGGGAAGTCGGTCATTGGGGTCAATAACTCCCACTTTAAGACTCGCCAACGATTCACTATCGCTCATGAAATCGGGCACTTGATGCTCCACTCATTCGAAGATCTTCACTATGATCGCAAGGGCTCAGGAGGCATATTCAGGCGCAGTGCCGAGTCTGCGACGGGTGAGAACAGAGATGAAATCGAGGCCAACTTCTTTGCGGCTGAGTTGCTAATGCCCGAAGAGCTCATTTACGACAAGCTTGAGAATTCTGAGATATCTGACATCTTCGAAACGAACGTGGATGCCGCCATTAAGGCAATGGCCAGAGACTTCAATGTCAGCCCGCATGCTCTAACCATTCGCATGGCGCAGCTTGGCATAGTTTCGATTGAATAACTCCAACCTAAGCCTGCATGAACCTCAGTGCTGCCGATCGCAGTTCACCAACAAATCGTTCAAATGCTAAATCCTCACTTGGATGAGAGATTTTTGTTGGCGCGGCATTGGTCGAGAGCGTGAGGCAAGCCGCGTCGTAGTGCCGCTCCAGAACCAAGCGGCGGCACAGAATCTCATATCGCTGGGCGTAAGTTGCGCCTTGGAAGACCGGATCAGCTTTGAAGTGAGGCTCCTGCAGACTGACTGGTTTATGAACTTTGTCGCAGTCTTCGAGCAGGAAAAAGTAGCCAATGAAAGGACGGGGTGACGTGAGGAACCGCCCTTCTCTGAACGCAGTCCAGATGTCCACAGCATTACCGATGGCTTCTTCGCTCCGGTTGT
Organism: uncultured Fimbriimonadaceae bacterium; assembly: GCA_964607175.1. GTDB lineage: Bacteria > Armatimonadota > Fimbriimonadia > Fimbriimonadales > Fimbriimonadaceae > JAKRSE01. Next base: position 2,236 of record CAZSIM010000021.1, on the reverse strand, counting down.
TGAAGTTGTTGCCAAACGACGGGCCGACCTGAGACTTGAACTCTAGGGCGCAGACAAGTTGATTCCTGCTCACAACAATCAAATCCCATTTCTTCTCCGGTCGAAAATAGCCTGGGAGTTCCAGGCCGCGCCTGGTCTTGATCGAAAGATCATCGAGTCCGGCATCGCGCAAAATGTCTGAAATCAGCACTTCGAGTGCTCCCATCTGAGAGCCGCCTGTCACCGCACCACGGGTGCCAGCATCAATCCGGCCGCCATCAATCTGCTTCTGCTGCTGTCTCGACCTGGCATCCCAGAAGGCCTGGACCGCTGCCTGAAATCGTTCATCGAGTGTCAAAGGAACCTCCGCTCTTCAGGAGACAAGCGATAGAGATTAACCGCCACCTCATTGGCAAGGGACGCATCATGACGCTGAAAAGCAGTCCTAAGCTGCTCCTCTTGTTCTGATGTGAGATCGTTAGGGTGAGGAACGCAGAGCCGCCGCAGATACTGAGCTTGAAACCTCAAATAGCCGCCCCTCATCTTCACACCATAGGCTTCAATGAAGAACTGGGCGATATCAGAAAGAAGCAGGCCTCCTAACGCTTCTGGATCCCAGTGACCAGGCTGGATGAAGTAGAGGTTGTGGTGAGGGTACGTCTCGCCTCGATCAAGGGTCGGGGCAATCCTCCCTTTGAAATCTGGGAGATACAGCTTAGGAGATCTGCGAAGCTCCGGAGCAACTTTATCAATGGTGCGATACCAGTTTGCAGGGGACTTCAAGCCGACATGGCGACGGCTGAGATGCTCGCGGTGTTCTTCTAGATACGCTTTCAGCTTGGGAAAACGGCTCAGATCCACCAGACCTGAACCGTTCCAGGGATTCACCAGAAAGTGACCAGACCATGCGACCTGCGAGGACTTGGCGTCAGCCGCCATGGCCAGAGGGAGCAGGCGATCCTCTTCCACGAGATCTTTGTCTTTTGTGATGAAGATCTTGTCTGCTCCAGTAGCGACCCCGATTCCTACCACAGCTCCTGTAGCTTCGATTGGGAAGAATTCAGCCTCCAATCTTCTCAAGAGAGCGAGTCTGCCAGGCGACATCAGTGGCCATGGGTCAGAGCCGGAGAACCACTTTTCAACCCTGACCGCCTGGAGCTCTTCACGTCCCATTTTATCAGCCATCGCTACTGCAAGCGCGGCAGAGCTGGCCTGGACAGTCTCAGGATCAAAGCTGGCCACCATCACTGGGCCTTGGCTTGTTCTGCTGATCACGGTCACTGCTGGGTAGGCGTTGACCTCGGACTCAAAGGCATCTGCGTGGTGCATCTGGATGACTGCATCCACACTGAACTGGGATGTCACAAGCCGCCTCAGCTCGGACCCGTACTGATTGAACATCCAGCGGTCCGCGCAGATGAACCCACACACTCCGCCCTTTTTCAGCTGCCGGAGAGCGGCTTCATAGAAGGCAACATAGATGTCCGCTCGCCCAACCATCGTAGGGTAGGCGGATCTGTAGACCGCCCCCTTCTCAGCAAGATCCTCAAGCCGAATGTAGGGTGGATTGCCTACAACATAGTCGGCCATGCCCCTTAAGTTCCTGGAGCAGAGAAGATAGTCCCCTGTGCCAATCCATCCTTGAGCAAGGCTGGCCGCATCGGCTTCCGAAAGCCCATGAGATTCAAGCAGAGCCGAGACAGAAGCCCTTGCTGCAGCCGCGCTTGAGGGATTCAGCTCATAGGCGGCCAGACTCTGAGAAGCCTTCTGAATGGGAATTTGGAAGCGTTGGCAACTTTCGATCAGCCTGGAGACGGCCTCGATGAGGAAGGAGCCATCGCCAGCGGAAGGCTCCACGAGTAGACGATCAGCTAAGAGCTTGTCAGACGTATAGCCAACCAAGTCCAGGATGAGGTCAACCACCCATTTGCGAGTGTAGACGACACCGTTCTTCTCCCTAACCTGCAAGGAAGGAGCTTCTATTCGCGAATATTGTTCCAGAGCTGTTTCCACTGCCATTTTCCTTCACGATCCTTCGGATAAAGTGGACGCCAGTGTACTAGATTCGGTGCCATGGAGTGCAAGGAGAACTGATGCTCCACTCGGGACTCTTCCCAGTCCGCAAGCACCAACCTGCCGGACGCCTGACAGGAGGGCCTCCGGCGCAAGGGACCACACCTCACGGCCCTGCTGTCCCGCTTCGCTCTCTACGGCTGGCAGGCCGCGCTTCCTGGACTGGTGCCCTCCTCTCGCTCCG
>CAZSIM010000020.1:0-24881 GCA_964607175.1 uncultured Fimbriimonadaceae bacterium | reverse complement strand
GGCTGTCTATGGGCCAACTTACTTGGAACATTCTTCCCCAGCCGGTGAGGGGCATGTTCTACTTCACAAGCCGTGCCCCTGCCCCCAGCGTTCCAGCAAAGCCTGCACCGGAGCATGTTTTGCCCAAATCACACCTAAAGAAGCTGCCAATGCAGTCATCAAGATGATCGAGGAAGGCCGATGAAGATCCTCATTGTTCGTCAGGACAAGCTGGGTGACTGCCTGCTTGCCACTCCAATTCCAAGATCGATTCATCTGGCCAGGCCAGACAGCGTGGTTCATGTTATGTGCCAGCCTGCCTTTCGAACTTTTTTTGAGAGGCTGCCTCATGTCAGCAAAGTCCTGTCAACTCCCTATCGGCTTGGCCTTTGGGGCATCGTTAAAACGGCTCTAGCTTGGCGAAAAGAGCGGTATAGCGCGGTCATTCTGCCAAAAGAAGATTCTGGAGATCACACACTGGCAGCATGGCTGGCGGGAATTCCCGTCAGGATCGGGATGACCCACAAGCGATATGGCAGGAAGCTGACCCGCTGTTTTCATGGAGCCTTCGATCCTTCAACCCATGAAGTCAGGCTGATGCTGAGGATGGCCGAAGAAGCGGCAGGCACTTCTCTGCCCGAATCACCTGCCGAGCTTCCTTTAACCGAGTCTGACCTTGCCGAAGCAATGGAGATGGTTGACGGACTGGGCGAATATTTTGTCATAGCCCCTTTTACCGGCGGCACTTCGAAACCCTGGCCAGTCAATAATTTCAGAGCGCTAGGCAGACAACTCTGCGAGGAGCTGGGAATGACCGCCATCATCGTCGGGTCAGAAAACGAAATAGAAAAGGCAGACGAAGCATCCGCCTTTGATGGAGGGCTGAATGCTGCCGGTCAGTTTAGTTTGACTGGCCTTGCAGCCCTGCTTAAAGGGGCATCTTTTATGGTGAGCGTCAACTCTGGCCTCATCCATTTGGCCGCGACCCAAAAAACTCCTGCCTGCGTCATAGAAACACGTCCCGATGCCGAGTCTGCCTCTCAACGGTGGGCTCCATGGATGAGCCCCTACACGGTCATTCTGCCAAATGGTGGTTCTGAACCAAGCGTCGAACAGGTCCATAAAGCCCTGCTGCGTCTTCTTGCCAAAACACATCCTGACCTTTAGGGGGCAGGTCAGCTGCCAAAAGGGGCAAGTTAGGTACATTCAACTCGGCGTGACCCCATTTGCCTTCGTTGTCCACCCGATACACGCCAGGGATACTGCTCGAAAGTATTCCTACATGAAATACCTGCCTGATTTTGTCATCGAAAAGCTGATGATAAAGCTAAAGCCAAAGGTTGCCAGCCACATCACTGGAATCACAAGCCTCACGGGAGCCAAAACAGAAGGCTGGTTTATCGGCCTGCCAATGACTCCTAAAATGATGCTGGCCGACCCGGAACGAAGCCTTGATGCCCTGCTTGAATGCACTGAGATAGCCAAGAAAGAGGGGGCGAAACTCATCGGCCTCGGAGCATTTACCGCGATAGTCGGTGATGGCGGCGTCACCCTTGCCAAACAAAGCTCCATCGGTGTCACAACTGGCAACAGCTATACGGTAGCCACAGCGATTGAAGGCGCCCTAGATGCCGCAGCAAGAGTAGGCATCATTCCTGCCGAATCCAGCCTGGCGATCGTCGGGGCAACTGGGTCGATAGGCCAAACCTGCGCCAAGATTCTAGCCCCTCAGTTTAAAGCAACCCTTCTGATTGGGAGAGATCAGGAAAGGACTGAGGCAGCTGGCATCGGACTTCCACGCTGCGAAGCCACCACAAATGTTGAGCGTCTTAATGAATCGGACCTCGTGATAACAGTAACTTCCAGCGACAACGCCATAATCGAACCGCGCCACTTAAAATCCGGTGCCGTCGTCTGCGATGTTTCTCGCCCTCGAGATGTTTCTGTAAAAGTGGTGAAAGAAAGGCAGGATGTTTTGGTTATCGAGGGAGGCGTGGTTGAAGTGCCCGGCCCAGTCAACTTTAACTTCGACTTTGGTTTTCCGCAGAAGACCGCCTATGCCTGTATGAGCGAGACCATGATGCTCGCCTTGGAGAACAGAACTGACGACTATACTTTAGGGAAAAATGTCACGGTCCAGCAGGTTGAAGAAACTATGAGCTGGGCAAAAAAGCACGGGTTCAAACTAGCGGGGTATCGCGCTTTTGAAAAAGAAGTAGGGCAGGATTTAATCGACCGCGTTAAAGCAGCAAGAACTGCCAGCCCCCAAACGACTAAAACAGCCTGAGGTGCTGCTTGGTAAGAGTTCAGCAAGTCTCACATTCCTTTGCTTCTCACAGCGTTCTAAAAGAGGTCAGCCTTCAGGTGATCGAAGGCGAGATTTTAGCCATCATGGGGTCTTCTGGAGGCGGGAAAACGACCCTTCTAAAGTGCATTGCTGGCCTTATCCGGCCAACACATGGAGATATTTTGGTTGACGGCCTTTCCGTTGCAGACCACCCAGACAAGGTTCATGGCAAGATTGGCATGGTGTTTCAATATGCCGCTCTCTTCGATTTCCTCAATGTCCGCGACAACATTCTTTTCGGAGTCAAACGGCACAAAAAACTTTCAGCATCACAGAAAAATGACCTTGTTGTCAGCCTTCTAAAAGATCTTGGCCTGCCTGGTGTTGAAGAAAGGATGCCAAGCGAACTCAGCGGCGGAATGAAAAAGAGAGTCGGTCTGGCAAGAGCTCTTGCCCTTGAACCTAAGGTGCTGCTCTACGACGAGCCAACAAGCGGTCTGGACCCTGTCACCGCCTACAGCATCGACGGCCTGATTGTAGAAACCCGAGACAGGCTGGGAACGACATCCATTGTCGTCAGCCACGATGTTTCATCTGTCTTTAGGGTGGCTGATAGAATCGTCTTTCTTCACAAGGGAGAAATACTCTTCAACGGTGGACCAGACGAATTCCGTGCCGCCTCATCTGGCCCTATTAGGCAACTGGTCGAGGCGGCAAAAGCTGAATCGATTCAGGGAGCAGAACAGCCTGCCCGAGAAACCAAGCGCTAGTTAAGAAAAAGGATTCCGTCCGATCTGGATTCTACGCTCAGATCAAATTGGCGAAGAGTCTGGCTGACCGAATCAACCTCATCACCAGCCTTAAATTCCCAAACAAGCCGCTGATTGGGCTTCTCCGCTGCAATCTGCACAGGTCTGCCAAAAGTGTTGGCCAGAGCCAAAGCCAAATCTTTAACCGTTCCTGTCCCGCTGCGCTGAGGCACAATTTCAGTGCCAGGAACAGCCACTAAAAGACTGTCATGACTTGTAGAGAACTTGATCTCAACAAGCTCAGCTGAACTGGAATCATTGAGAACAGGCGAACGGAGTTCCTGCCCTGGCTCTAGACTAAACTCATTGGGAGCAGACTTGGAATCGATTGTCTGAAAAGTAACTTTGGCCGAGCCAGAGGGCTTGAACAACAGGATCAACCCAGAACCATCCAGAGTCAGCTTAGGAGTCACTTCAGAACGAATGCCAATTTCAGGCACAAGGTTTGCGACTGCCGTGGGTGATTTGCTTGGCTGACTGGTCATGTTGACAACCAAAGCGACAGCGGCCAAAGCCGCAGCTCCGGCAAAAGCCCACCTTCCCCAGTTCAGCCACCAAAATGCGGGCTGAACAGTTTTTTGAGCATGCTTCTCATTCATCCGCTGCTCAATGCGCTCGTGCAGAAAAGCAGGTTCGGGAACCTCGATGTCCTTCAGTTCATCAAGACTGCCCATCAGCTCGCAGAACTGGGCGTAATCTTCCCGCAGTGAGCCGTCTTCCTTCAGGGCCCGCTCGAACATTTGAGTGAGGCCACGGTCAAGTGTGCCCTCGTAATAGTCCGAATAAAAATCCCTTGCCTTCGCTCGATTCATGGACGCCTCATGCTTCTCTGCTTAATTGACTTGCCTAGACTTTGAATAGTTCCTCATCTTTAGTCAAGAGGTCCCTAAGAGCGAGTCTGGCCCTATTCAATCGGCTTTTTACTGTTCCTAAAGGCAGATCAAGTGCATCGGCGATTTCTTCGTAGCTTAAGTTTTCTACGTGGTACATCACCAGCATAGCCTGCTGATACTCGGGCATTTTGCTTAACGCCTGCTGAACACTGTGTTCGCGGGCGTTTCGTTCTGCCAGTTCATCGGGGCCGGGCCCCTCATCTTCAAACTGCCTCTGAATCTCCTGTCCTCCTGAAAAGGCTGGAGCCTCGATGCTGACATTGCGGCTGGACTTATCCTTCTTCTTAAAATCCAGGGCGCAGTTTGTGATAATCCTATAAAGCCAGGTGCCAAACGCGCTCTGCCCTCTAAAGTTCTTAAGGGCGGCGTTAACCCGTACAAAGGCGTCAGCAACAATGTCACAGGCGTCGTCTTGGTTCTGAGTCAGGCGGTAGGCGTACTGATATGCCTTCTTTTCATGCCGTCTCATCAAGGCGTCAAAGCTGGCTTTGTCGCCCTGCTGAACCCTCTCAATAAGCTGAAGATCGGTCAGTCCATCAGTCATGAAGAAGACACCCTTGGCCTTGGCCTGCCTCGGGCGGCCTCATCCAATGCCTGCTGCTCTTCCAGCGTGGGGGGCCTATCTGGCTTGCCCGCTGTCAATCTTTTGCCAAAAACTCTTGTGTCCGTCCTGCCCACCTGAGTCGTCAAAACAGCCCCATTTCCTTCATCATCGTAAAGGGCAAGGGCAAAGCTCTGTTCTCCAGCCACGCCTTCAAAGGCGTCGTACCTTACGACCCCTAAGAATCGCTTGGTTGTCTTCATTTTCCCTTCCAAAACTGTTAGACGATGCCGAATCTCATCCATTTCAGATGAAGCCTCGGCTCTAGCCGCCAGATGCTGATAGAGCAGGTGTTCGACATTCACACCGTCAACCCCTTCTAAAAGTACTGACCATTTTCGTTCCTCTTTTTTAAGACGGGCAGAAAGTCGGTTGACTTGGACAAAGAGAATAACAACTGAAGCTAGAAGAACCACAACGGCCCAAAAAGACCACTGGTTAAGCAAAGGAAGAAAAGCGTTCATGGAAAAAGAGACGCGGGGCCCAAGGGCCAGAGTCAAGTATAACCCTAAGAGGAGCACGGCCCCGACCCCATGGCAGAAGTCTACACACGAACAAGCAGTTCACCCAAAAGAAAGGTGCTCTTTACAGGCTTCGGAGTTTTTCTTCTTTTTGTCCTGGTTTTTGCCATCTTCTTTTTCCTGCAGTTCCAGACGGTGCAGGTATCTGGCCCATCTATGGAGCCCACCCTTGACCCAGGGCGCAGAGTTTTGACAAGCAGAGCCTACTGGCTGGTTGGAGAAATTCAGAAGGGAGACATCATTGTCGTAAGATCGCCAAAAGATAAATCCATTGTCATCAAACGAGTCTATGCTATTCAGGGTGACGTTGTCGATTTCTTGAACGCGCCTGAATCCTGGCCCCTGGGCAATGGCGAATATCGAGTCCCCGAAAACAGCTATTACGTACTGGGCGACAACAAGCCAGTATCAGAAGATTCAAGAGAGTTTGGCCCCGTTCCTAAATCTCAGGTCCTTGGCAAGGTCGTGGTGTGGAATACTCCGGGATAGGAATTTAATCATGAAGTTTCCCTGTGGAAGGGCAGGACGCCAGACCCTGGAGTTCTACCCCGCCCCCTACAGGGCGCCTCTCCGAGCCTTTGCTGCCCTGGTTTTTCCATGGCAGGGTGACGAGGTCCTCTTATGCGAAATTGAGGATCGGGGGTGGTGCATCCCTTCGGGACGGGTAGAGCCAATGGAATCCAGTGTGGAGGCCGCGCGCCGCGAGGCGCAGGAAGAAGCTGGAGCCCTGCTGGAAGATGTCATTTACATCGGCTGCTACAAAATCCGCGAAAGAGCAGAGGTCAAATGGGCAGATGTATTTGCTGCCCGGGTTGGCGGACTTGTCGCCATGGACCCACAGTTTGAATCGACTGACCGCAGATTTGTAACGCTGGACGATCTGCCTGAAATCTACTATGTGTGGAACGAGCTGACTGAAATGGTTTTTGTCCATGCCCAGTCAACGCTAAACCGGCACATGGTCCACCTCACTTCTCAAAGCAGAAGCCGAGAATAGGCTGGTTTTATCTGGCAGAATGGCAGTCAGCAGACATCCTGCCAGATAGAAAGGGATTCCTAGGCTATTTCTTTTCAGCCAAAGATCGCAGGAATTTCGCTGGGGCTCCCTGTCCTGGGTTAAAGATGGGCAGACGGTCAGTTCTGCGGAGTCCTTCCAAGTTGGAACCTGTAATGGCCCCCACAACTCCCCACGCTTCACCTGGCTTGGGCCAGGCCATCAGGCCATATCCCCCAGATCCTCGAACCATCCAATCTTTGGCTGGAACGTACATCTTCCAAGCCTGATTCATATCCGAATGTCCATAAAGCAGAACATTCCTGCCTTTGGCCAGCCCAGGATTCTTAACCAGCTCGACATCGGTGACAATGTCAAATGATCCATTGCCACGGTAAAGATAAAGCTCATTGTCAAACCTCACCTTGTTCCAAGCCCAGTCCGTTTCTGAAGATAATCCCGAGGTCCCCACAACAGCCAGGAATCTACGATCAAAGACATCCTTAAAGCCAAGGGTCGCCGCTTTTGATTTCTCCAACTCCGACTTGGCCCCGACAAGAGTCCAGCTCGAACCTATTTTTTGAAAGGCAGTAGTGCCAGGTTTTGCCACCTTCAAAGTCGTGCCATCAATCTCAAAAGTCAGGCTGGCTGGCCAATCTGATTGAGGCCTAATCGAAAACTGTTTGACTCCGCTTGTCACAGCAGAAATAACACCTCCTTCCCGCTTTAAAATGACACGGCTAGGAGCAAAAGATTCTTCCTGTTCAATGACTTCAAGCCACGCATAACGGCTGTTTATCCTTGTGCTTACGGTTGTGAAATCAATCTGCGTCACTTCCCTCTCTGTCTTTCTTCTCTGGCCACGGAACCAATCAAAAATGGGCTTGTAGTCAACACAGTTCGCGCCAGGCTCAGGGTCTGTGTCGTACCAATGTCCCTGTCCCTTTTCTTCATGCCACCTAAAGTTTGGGTGGCCTTCCAGCTCCTGTCTCATGCGGCGCGGCTGATCTACCGAAACAGTGCTGTCCGCATCGCCATGAAGAGTGAAAATTCCTATCCCCATAAGGTTGTTAAGAAAAAGAAAGGTGTCGCTGGCATTTGTCGCCTGCCTCAAACTTTTCTGAACAGGGTCTTTCATGTCAAAGGCCGGACCAATTCCTCCATAGGTCCAGTAGCTGATCCATCCGGCAGCCGGAGCCGCCGCCGCAAACCTATCTGGATAGTGGGCAGCAAAATGCCAGGTGCCATGTCCACCCATGGAATGACCTGTTAGATACCGCTTTAACGGATCTGTCTTCAGCTGCTTTTGAGCCAGCTCCATCACCTCTATGCCATCAAGGCGGCCAATATCCTCCCAGTTAAAGCCAAATGGACGGCGGTTTGTCGGTGCAACCAGATGCCCCCAATCTTTCTGCCCATAAGCCTGAGCCTGGCCAATAGCTTCAACGCTTGCCCCGTGAAGGCTTAAAAACATCGCCTGACCTGCTCCCTTTTTGCTCGAAGGGTTGACGGCGAAATATTGAACGCTGCCATCAATCCCGCTGAGAAATGTTCTCTTGTGAGTTTGAGTCGGCTTGACACGATTGAGTTTTATCTCCTGATCGTCCAGCACCTTTCCCCCCTTCATTAGCTGGATTCGATAGCTGGGCGGCTGCGCAAAGGGATCGAAGCCCGCCTTCACTTTTCTAAGGCTCTCTGATAAAACAAGAGGCACAGGAGTCGAAACGGCTTTGCCCTTTCCTGTAGGCACGGTGCGAAGAACAAGGTCTTTGGCTTGCCTGCCCCCGTTTCGAACTATGATTCCCATCCACTTGGATAGGTTTTCCTCTCCCTCCACAATATCAGGCAGAGTCGCATCCCTTAAATCGAGTCCTGTCTCATTTCTGCCAAAAACCAATCTAGCTTGAAGAAACCCACGCCCCATGACACAAACAAAATCGTTTCTGCCTTTCTTTAAGGTGACAGGGATGCCAAAGGCACCTGTCCCATAAACATCGCCTGAGCGCAGCTTTCCGTTGACATAGACAAGGCTGGCTCCGAGGGTTTCGAGGACGGCGTTTGCTTCATTCTCTGCCTGATGAGTTAAAGCAATAACTCCATTTGCAGCCAGCCTGCCCTCAAATCGTCCCTCTGCGTTGAATGTCAGCTTCTCCCAAGTCTGCCCATAAGCCTGACTATCCCCTGTCGGAGTCCGCCAGGCGCCAAGAGTCATTAGGTTCTCTAGCTGATCTTCCCTCAACATTCCCTTGTTGTCAGCGGAAAGCCGTGCTGCAACAGCCTGAGTCAAGGGAAGGGTGGTGATGGCTTCCTGTTGATAGCTCTGTGACAATAAAGCCAAAACAGGCGCTGAGAAGAACATGCCCAGATATTGGCACAGCGGGAGCCTCAGCTACTTTTGTCGTGCAGGAACCCAGGCAGTTGTTCTGCCTCCCACCTGATCGCGCCTCAGCTCCTCGCCCTGATGGATGTCAGCTCCCTTGCCTCCTCCCCATCTGACATGAAAAAGCCAGTCAGAGGGATAGCGCGATTCATCCGCTTCGGCCCTGACAGAAAGACTGATGACATAGCTGACAGCATCACACAGCCTGCGCAGCTCTTGGACAGAAAGAGTTCCTGCGGCTCGCTGCGGGGCAATACCAGAGGCATATAAAACCTCATCTGCCACCCAGTTGCCTATTCCGCAGAAGAGCTTCTGATCCAGCAGAAGGGCTTTAATGGGAGCCGTTCTATTCTTTAGCTGCTTTTCTAGAACAGAAAGAGTCGGAGGTTCCAGCAGTACATCTGGCCCCATTCTCAGCACCCTACTATCTGTGGCTGGGTCGCCCAGCCAGATTCTAGCCAGGCGTCGTCCATCGGTAAATGCTGCGGCAGAACTCTGGTTTCGCCACATCAGCTTTAAAAATCGAGGACGCCCTTCTGGGTCTTCTAAGGGAGCGCTGCCATGACTTACAAGTCGCTTCTCCCTTTCAGCATTTATGTCAAAGACCCAGCCAGACATTCCCAAGTGCATCATCAAGGCTGGCGCATCGGCAAAGGTCAGCCAAAAGAGTTTTCCTTTTCGACCCGTGCCAGAAGGAACCTTCCCAAAGATCGCCTCACGAACTTCATCATGTGAGGCAGATTCATAAACAATCGAATCAGGCAGAGCCTCCACTTCGATCAGCTTTCTGCCAGTCAAAAGGCGGTCCAAAAGGGCACGGACAGTCTCAACCTCGGGCAGTTCTGGCATTAAAGACCAATGTACCAAGAGATGGTCACTTGCCCCCCTTACTGCCTGGGCAGTGGGTAAACACGCCGTGTGCCAAGCACCCGTGATCTCATCTCCGCCTACTTTGAAGCCTTTAACAGCCACGACGCTGAAGCCATGCTGAATCTGCTTGACGAAAATGTCATTCACGATATCAACGAAGGACCTCGCGAAGTGGGCAAAGAAGCTTTTGGGAAGTTCAAGACTCACATGGATGCCACCTACAAGGAGCACATTTCTGACCTTGTAATCATGGAGAATGGCGATCGTGGCGCAGCCGAATTCACCTGCAGCGGCACCTACTTCAACACAGACCCCGGTCTGCCCGAAGCCACAGGACAAACCTATTCCATCTGGGCGGCTGCTTTTTTTGAAGTTAAGAACGACAAGATCATCAGAATCTCCAGCTGCTACAGCCTCAAGGGCTGGATCGAGGCAATCTCGTAAATGCGGGCCTTGATTCAGCGAGTCAGTTCGGCGTCAGTGGAGGTCGAGGAAAAAACTGTGGGCCAGTGTGGTCTAGGGTTTTTGGTGCTGGTTGGGGTCCATAAGGATGATGAGCCCTCCCACGCCATCAAACTTGCCGAAAAGCTTTCTGGCCTCCGATTGTTCAATGACGCTGACGACAAAATGAATCTTTCCCTGGCCGACCTTCCCAAGCAGGATCTCCCCCAGGTTCTGGCTGTGTCTCAGTTCACTTTGTACGGCGATGCCTCTGGGTCTCGGCGTCCATCGTTCGGCGCATCGGCCCATTACCAAAAAGGACAGCAGCTTTTTGATCTTTTTGTGCAGGAGCTTGAAAGCAGGGTCCGCGGAGTGGAAACAGGGGTCTTTGGGGCCAGTATGAAGGTCAGCTTGGTCAACGAAGGACCCGTAACTCTCATTCTAGACGTGGGTCCTGAAAAGGTTAAGGGGTAGTCTCACCCCTTGAAGTGAAGGCCACCCTCCTGCTCAGCGACGGATCAAGATTTGATGGTCTTCTTTTGGGGGCAGAAGGCGAAACCCTTGGAGAAGTTGTCTTCAACACGGGAATGACTGGCTACCAGGAAGTTCTTACCGACCCCAGCTATGCCGGGCAGATGGTGAACTTCACCTATCCTCTTATTGGCAATTACGGAATCAACTCAGATGATTTCGAGTCAGATTCCGTGAAGCCGACCGGAATCATTGTCAAAGAAGCCTGCGATGTCCCCAGCAACTGGCGCAGCCGACAAAGTCTGGATGCCTTTTTAAAAGAAAGGCAGATCACGGCTATTCAAGGCATTGATACTCGCGCCCTCACCAAAAGAATAAGATCTGGCGGCGTGACGATGGGGATGATTACAACCAGCCCCGAAGGAGGTTTTGAACGGCTTGCCTCTCACCCTTCTTACGATGAAACCGATTTCGTCACAAGCGTTTCAACCTCCACTCCTTACTCATGGGGAGCAAGCGGCAAAGAAGACCTGAATCCAACCCGCGATGGAGCCAAAGCTTTGGTTGCTGTTTTGGACTGCGGACTGAAGTTCAACATTCTCCGCCGCCTTGCGGCCATTGGAATCAAACCCTTGGTCTACCCTTCCACCGCATCAGCTGCCGAGATTCTTGAGCACAATCCAGATGGGATTCTTCTCAGCCCCGGACCAGGCGACCCCGTCAGACTCCCCAGGCAGGTTGAAACAGTAAGACAGCTTGTTGGACAAAGACCATTGTTTGGAATCTGTCTTGGCAACCAGCTTTTATGCCAAGCCATGGGAGGCAGCACCTTTAAACTGAAGTTCGGCCATAGGGGCAGCAACCACCCTGTTAAAGACCTGCTTGATGGCACCGTTACCATTACCAGCCAAAACCATGGCTATGCCGTTGACCCAGAATCTTTGACTGGCGGATTGGCAGAAGTCACCCAGATAAATGTCAACGACAACACAGTTGAAGGAATCAGGGTCCCTGGAGCCGATGCTTCATCAATTCAGTATCACCCCGAAGCCGCACCTGGCCCCTGGGACAGCCGAAAGTGCTTTATGCAGTTTCTGCAGCAGATAACGAAAGGATGAATCTGCAGGTTCTTCCGCTCGAAGAAAAATGGATCGAAGGCGCTGCCTCTCTGCAGCGTCTCTGTTTTCCGGCTCCCTTCCCCGAAGACCACCTCTGGCAGGCCAAGCATCTTCTAGGTCACCTCAGTGTCTTTCCTGAAGGACAGTTTGTGGCGGTCGTAAAAGACCAGGTGGTGGCATCCTCCTCATCCATCATCATCTCGCAGTCTCTTTGGGAGAAGCCGGTCACTTGGGATGAGATTACAGGAGGGCTCGATATGACTGGCCACACCCCCCGTGGCAGGCTGCTTTTTGGGGTTGACATCTCTGTCCATCCTGAGTTTCGCGGCAGGGGCATTGCCCGTCGGCTTTACCAGGCGAGATTTGACCTTGTGAAACAGCTTGGACTGGATTCTTTTGTGACTCTCTGCCGACTGCCTGGCTTTTCTACCTCTGGCCTTGCCTCCCCAGCTGACTATGCCAGGCAGGTGTCAGAAGGAGAAAAGTCTGACTCAACAATGACTCCCCTGCTTAAAATGGGAATGTCTTTTGTTCAGGTCGCCTTTGACTGCATGGAAGATGAGGAATCTGGAAATGCCGGTGCCAAGCTGATTTGGACGCCCTAAATGAAAATGAAAGCAGCCTGTGCTTCTTGGAAAATTCGCCCCTGCGATGGCGTGGAGAGTTTTTGGAACCATTTTTCGGATCTTGTTAAGCAGGCAGCAGGCGAAGGAGCCGAACTGCTTGTTCTGCCAGAACTGATAACCCTTGAGCTTGAAGGTGTTTTCGATTCCATCGCCCCCAGACCACAGGATCGCCAGCTGCTTTCTGCCGATGATCTAGGCCTCAAATCCAGCCTGGCGGTTGAGAACCGCATGACAATAGTGGCGGGCAGCTGCCTTGCCACTCATAACGGCGGCTGGGTGAACCGCAGCTTGGTCTTTTCCCCTCAAGGCTTAATTACCTTTCAGGACAAAATTGTTATGACCCAGTTTGAAGCAGTGGAATGGGGCATATCTGGCGGATCAGGCTTGACCACCCACCATGATCCTCGCCTCGGGGTCCTGATCTGCTACGATTCTGAGTTCCCAGAACTCGGACGGTTTCTTGCGGAAAGAGACGTGCTTGCACTCTGCGTGCCCAGCTATACAGAAACATGGCATGGCCACTGGCGTGTGAGACATTCGTGCCATGCACGCGCTGTAGAAAACCAGATTTTTGTCCTTCATGCCCCCTTGGTTGGCAGTCTTGGCCGAGAACCCATTCCTGAAAGTCATGGCTCACCGGCCATACTTGCCCCCTGCTGCTCTCCCTTCCCCCCCAATGGAATTCTCTCAGAAGGCATCCCCGACGAAGAATCTATAGTCTATGCCGAGCTCGATTTTGACGCGCTTCTTGCATCACGCGAAGAGGGAGATGTCAGAAACTGGAATGATCGGGTTCAAGTCCGAAGATTTTTGCCCTAAAAATGCAACTCGTTTATGGAACAACCTGTCTATAAACAAGATGGCTGTTTTGGGAAAGATCATCAAAACGATCGTGACACTTGCCACTTTGGCGGCATCTCTTGAGACGATCATTCGGCTTGCACGCTTTGCGTGGAACCTGGTTCTCCAGCTTTTCAAGGGGGCTGGCTATGCTATGGCAGGCGCAAAAGGCGCCGCCAAGCTTGGCAGGTTCGCTTGGTCTGCTGTCAGCTTTGGCAGATAACTCAATCAAAACCTTCATTAGCCACCAGCTAAAGAAGGTCTTGATTTACGAGCGCCTGTCTTGAGCTTTACAAAGATGCCCTAACCAAAAGTACTGCAGCTCCCGACACTTTTACTTGGTGGCCCAGCCTGCAGCAATCCCGCCTTCGCCCGAGACACAGGGTGAAGTTATTCATCTGCCCTTCGCCCAGTCAAAAGATGCCTGGGCCGTGGCAGTCCCTTGGATCGTCTTTGCTGTTTCAGCCCTTGTGCTGGGCTTCAATGTTGCCCCTGGTGTGACATTTCACGATTCAGGTGAGTTTGCTCTGGCAGCAAAAGTAGGGGGAATCCCTCATCCACCCGGAGCGCCAAGCTGGACACTGGCTGCCTGGATAGCCTGCAGCCTCCTGCCATTTTTAGAGGCAGCCTACGTCACCAATCTTCTCTGTTCGCTATATGGCGCTGCCACCCTTGGCCTGATGGCTCACCTTTCCATCAAGTGGATCGAAAAAACTGACCTTGACCTAAAGCCACACTTCTTAGCTCTGACTGCCCCCCTGGCCCTGCTTATCTCTCCTGCGTTTCTTGAGCAGAGCTTTATCACAGAGCAGTACACCCTGCTGACTTTACACCTCTGTCTGCTGTTGACCCTAGCCACCAAAGCTCTGGATAAGGATGGGCTTAAGCCTTGGCACTGGAGCCTGTTTGGACTTGTTTGGGGTCTGAGCATGGCCAACCATCCCAGCCAGATCTGCCTTGGGCTGCTGATGCTTGCTTTTGTCTTCACCCTGCCAGGACCAGCTGCTTGGTGGCAGAGGAGCCTTTGGGGTCTCGCCGGAACTGCAGCAGGATTGAGCATTTTCCTATACAATCCCATTCGATCTTCAACTGATCCAATCATGAACTGGGGACAGCCTGACACTTGGGAGCGCTTCTTCTGGGGCATTTCCCGTCAGCAGTGGGAATCGCGTCCTATGAGCGATGCACCCCCAGGATTTGTAAATGAATGGCTGATGAGCTACAACTTTCAGGGAGAACTTGGATGGATTGTTCTCGGACTAGGCGCCATTGGCATGATCACTTTAGTCAGAAGACTGAAGCTGCCTCTGCTCTGGATATCCTTGGCCGTTGTTCCTTACGCTCTGCTGCTGCTGCTCGGTCATATGAGGCAGGATGGCATGGACAACATATACATTCGCCATTACGGAGTCTCTGACTGGCACATTCCGCTTTATATGATGGTGGCCTTGGCCGCTGGACTGGGTTTGGCGAGATCGGCAGCTTTTCTGCAGACTCGGGGCCGCGATGTTCTAGTCGGTGGAGTTATCTGTTTATTGGCAGGTTTGGCCGGATTTTCTATCTTTAACAACTCTCTGCGTGGCTACACAGATCCGCAAGCTTATATAGATCATCAACTGGCAGGAGTCCCCCAGGACGCAGTTTTCTTTGCAGGTACTGACAACGCATCTCACGCCTTGGCTTATACCCTTGCAGGTGGGTTTAGGCGCTCAGACTTAACCTTTGCTTATGGCTTTCCTCAAGTCGAAGGGATTAAGGCACAGGATTCTATTTTTCGATGGGGAGCCAAAACACGCCTGGCATGGCTGACCAGCTCCATGCACAAATGGAACTACCAGCCTTTGGATATTCCTCCCTTGACCGCAGAACAGCTTAAAGCACCACTCTATGCAGAGTTTCCTGCTTCGATTCGGGCCTCAGCGGCTTTCATGGAGCCTTCTGGCTGGAATTTTAGGCTGCACGACACAGTTTTGAAAAACGATGATGTCACTGCGTCGGACGAGAAATGGAAGCAGGCTCACCCTGAACTCTTTATGCCTGCTCCTGCAGATCGGCCGGTACATCGTTTGACAAGAGAAGCCTATAGCCAGGTTCATCAACGCAGAGCTAACTATTTTGTTGCAAGAAACCTGCTAGGTTCTGCTGTCGAAGCCTATAGCCTTGCCCTAACATGGCAGCCAGACAATGCCCAAATTTGGTTTGGACTTGGCTTTGCCTACGAAAAAGCAAATCAGCACGACGAAGCCAGAAAGGCCTACATTAAGGCTTACGAGCTGATGCCCTACTTCCCTGGAATCAACAATGCCATGGCTCTAGCCTCGCTCGAAGCGGGTGAGATTGACTCGGCTGAGTTCTTCTTCAAAGAAGAGCTGCGTTACTTTCCTGGAGATAAGAACAGCATTTATAACCTAGAAAGATTGAAAGAGCAGAAAACTGATGGAAGGATTCCTGCTGGATCAAAATTCAGTCAGACTGACGATCCGACCGCAAGATGACAATCAAAATCATCGCAGATTGAACCTTCAAATGGTTATAATAGAGTTAAGTCTTCCTTTCAGCGTCGAAAGGGTTGTCCTTCCTAATTTCTCATGGCCCTCGACGCCACCCACCCTCACGGTTCTGTTCCCGAGGGTTTGGAGGAGCCGCTTCTTCAAACTCTCGCCGTGGTCCGCCCCGATGCCGACCTAGAAAGGGTTAAGCGCGCCTGCCGCATGGGGGCCGAAGGCCACAAAGATCAGTGGAGAAAATCGGGTGAACCCTATATAACTCATCCACTTGAAGTAGCACGAATTGTTGCCGAACTCAGGATGGATGAAGATTCGGTCATTGCTGCCATTCTTCATGATGTTGTCGAAGACACCCCCTTTACCAGCGAGGATGTAGAAAAAGAGTTTGGCCCCGATGTAAGAGCCCTTGTTGATGGAGTAACAAAGCTCGGATTAAGGGTAAGCAAAGATGCCACCGAGGCCAGTAAACGCGCCGCCGAAGCCACACGAACCGCTGAAACCTTAAGAAAAATGCTTTTGGCAATGGCCAAAGATATTAGGGTTATGGTTATAAAACTCGCGGATAGGCTGCACAATATGCGCACTATCGGCGGCCACGAAAGGCACAAGCAGATCCGCATTTCTCAAGAAACTCTGGACATTTATGCACCCTTGGCTGCTAGACTCGGAATCTGGCAGGTTAAGTGGCAGTTAGAAGACTTATCCTTTCAAAATCTTCACCCAGAAGAGTATGCACGCATCGCAGGAATGGTGGCTAAAACCCGCGAAGACCGCGACCATGAACTCAGCCAGGCTCTTGCCATTCTAAGAACCAAGCTTGATGAAAAGGGCCTTGGTCATGCCCTAATCAACGGCAGAAGCAAACACCTGTTTTCTATCTACAACAAGGTTTTTAAGCAGAACACCCCCTTTGAGGAAATCTATGATCTCACTGCTCTGCGAATCCTAGTGGACCAAACCAGTGAGTGCTACATTGCACTGGGCATCATTCACGAAATTTGGCTGCCCATGCCGGGCCTTTTTTATGACTACATTGGGTCGCCAAAACCTAACGGATACCAGTCAATCCATACCAAGGTTTTGGGCCCTGGCGGGCAGCCTCTAGAGGTGCAGATTCGCACCCAGCACATGCACGAAGTCGCAGAATTTGGCGTTGCTGCCCACTGGAGCTACAAAGAAGGCAAGGTCCAAAATGATGGACCCGCCGAAATGGGCAGCCTAAGAAAACAGCTGTTCGACTGGAGCAGCGATGCCCGAACTTCATCGGACTTTCTCCGCACTGTTTCCAGCGATCTCTTTTCAGAGCAGGTCTTTGTTTTTACTCCAAAAGGCGATGTGCTGGACCTTCCGGTTGGCGCAACACCCCTCGACTTCGCTTTTCGAATCCATACAAATTTAGGCCTTAAAGCTATCGGTGCCAAGGTCAACGGCAACATGGTCAGCCTTGGCCACACGCTGCAGAACGGCGATGTTGTCGAAATGGTCACTCGATCCAACGCTCACCCAAGCCTCGACTGGCTAAGGCTTGTTAAAAGCCAGCATGCAAAGTCGAAAATTCGTGCCTACCTGCGCCGAGCCAGCCGTGAAGAGAACCAGGCAAGAGGCCGCGATGTTATTGAAAAAGAACTAAAGCGTCAAGGTTTAGACCCCAAAGTCTGCCTCAGCGAAGAAAACCTAGCCATTCTGGCAACCAAGCTGCGACACAAAGTTCGGCCAGAAGACATCTTCGTCAGAGTCGGCGAGGGCTTAACTGGCGTTCAATCTTTAGTAGAAAAACTCAAGGATCTGCTGCCAGCCAGCCAATCCAAGCACGATGGACTGCCAGAAATCCGCACAATAAGACGCCCTCCTCAAGTACCCGAAGTCAAAGGCGGACTGGATGGAGTGATGTACCGCCGGGGTAAATGCTGCGGACCGATTCCGGGAGATGATGTGAGCGGCTATATTTCCCGCGGCAGAGGAATTGTCATCCACCGAGTTGTCTGCCCCAACCTGCTCAACCTTATGGAGCAGGAGCCAGAACGGGTGAGCCCTATGAGCTGGGTGTCAGATGGTCAGGCCTCATTTGGAGTCGCCCTCCGCATCACATGCTTTGACCGCAACCAGCTTCTTCACGATATCACCACAGTACTGGCTGAATCGAAAGCTCCCGTTCTTGGCGCACGCATCAAAACGATTCCGAAGGACCACACAGCCGAGATCAACTTCACAGTCAGCCTGAGGGATATGACTCATCTCAGAGAAATCCAGAATAGAATCAGGCAGCTTCAGGATGTTATATCTATTCTCAGAACCTTTGGCAAGGGTGCTTAAATGGTGATTACAGGTCCACGAATCAGACTTCGAGCCATATCAGAAGCTGATTTTGGACTGATTAAGGAGATGGATTCTGACTCCAAGGTCACGGAATTCCTCCCCGGGGCGGCAGAGCGGTCAGATCATGAACGCCGCACTTGGCTGGCAGACTGCCCCAAACCTACTGAAGCAGAGCCATGGGGGTTTTTCACTTGTCTCAGCCCCGAAGACGAGGCGATGGGATGGCTTCACCTCAGGCCAGAGAATCAGAACCCAGAATACTGGGAACTTGGATGGAGGTTTCTGTTTAAGTTTTGGGGTCAAGGATACGCTACAGAAGGCACTAGGCTTTTAATGAGTCATGCCAGGCAGAATCTCAATGCTGTCAAATTTAGCGCTCATGCCTTGGCAGGCAACCGAGCATCAATAAGGATCATGGAGAAAGTTGGTCTCAGTCTCGCCGAGGAGTATCTCTGGCAGGAAGAGACTGCAGCGGAGAGATGGACCTTGGATATATGACGAAGCCCTGGATCATCATTTTATCCGGGCTGCCTGGCAGCGGAAAAACTACCCTTGCCCGCCTCCTAGCTCAAAAAACCGGCGCGCTTCACCTCAGAATCGATTCGATCGAACAGGCACTCATTCGTTCAGGAATAGAAAAAGTCGGTCCTGCCGGATATATGGCCGCCTACGAAGTCGCTAAAGACCACCTCAACAATGGCGGCTGTGTCATAGCAGATAGTGTCAACCCCATTGAAATCACCCGCAGATCTTGGCGGATGACCGCAGAAACATGCGAAGCAGCTGTCTGTGAAATACTGATTGTCTGCTCAGACCCCTCTCTACACAGACATAGACTGCAGTCAAGAAAAGCTGATATTCCTGGCCATATTCTCCCTGCTTGGGAAGATGTGATAGACCTTATCTTCGAACCTTGGATTCCTGATATTCACACCATTGATATGGCGTTTATGGAACCCGAACGAGCTGCCCGGCAGGCAGTCAAGTTTCTAGAGAGCACAGACTCCTTCTGGTCTCAGGCTGATTTGCCCAGCAGAGACCAGAAGGGATAACACCGCTAAAATCCGCAGCCAGACTGACGGCCAGCAGGCAGAAAAGCCAGCCTGGAATCGGCGGTTTTGACCTTGACTTTTGTCAAAGCCTCCTTCACCCACTTCTGCGAATAGCCTTCCCAGAAGCCAACGGCCTTCCTGCTGCCTTTGCCCGAAAGAGCAAAAAAGTCCAGGCTGTGCTTCCCGCCCAGAGCCTTGATGATCTTTCCATTAGGATCGGTAAGAAGAGGGACTTCCAAACCGATTTCTTTTTGATAGGCAGCAGCTTCAGCGCTTCCAGCATTGACAATGCCAATAACTCTTGCACTTGGAGCCAGCACTTTTGCCAGCCTGTTTAGGTTTGGGGCAGCCTTGGCATTGTGCGGGCATCCCATTGACAGAAGAAAGACCAGTGTTGGAGCAGAGGCCAGTTTCTTTTCAGTCCAGGTCTGTCCACCTTGGGCCGCTTTGAGAGAAAAAGAAGGGAGAGTCGGAAGAGCAGACGGAGCCTGAGCTGAAGCGACGGCGCCTAATGAGGCGGAGACAAAAATTAAAGCAAGCCGGTTTTTCATGATTGGTTTGAAGTCGTTTTTTCGAGAAGCTCAGGAAAGGCACAGCCAGACGTCATCTTTTCTGGAGCAGCCTTTGAAATAAACTCTTTCGCTGGGACGCCAGCCAGCCTGGCAATGCGGCTGCTCATTTCCTTAAGTGTCGCAAGTGAATAGCCTGGGTATGCCTTGCTTATCATTCCACCGGGAGCGACAAGTGTTGTATAGACTCCCCTTTCAGCCTTATATGAAGCAATCACCTTTTGGCCAGGATCCATAAGAACCTTAAACTGGGCATTGGTAGATTTTTTCCAAGCCTTTGCCACTGCCCCATCGGCATTTATAATGCCGACTGCGTTAAGGTTATCGCCGTAAAGATCCACCATTTTGTCAACAAAGAATTTTGCCCCCAAACAGCAGGGGCACTCTTTTTCAATAAAAAAGATCAGCAGCGGCCTGTTATCCGTCAGCTGAGCCAAGGTGTAGCTTGGGCCATCCACTGATGGCAGGTCAAAGTCTGGAGCCTTTTCTGCATCCAAGGAGGCAGCGGCCCTAGTCATATCATCTGTAACAGGGTGATCTTCCTGCTTTTTAATGGTCAAGCCCTGCAGCGCAGAGGGGTCCGCCACACCTAGGTTCGGATCAAGAGGTGATCCCACCTGCAGCTTTGGGCTGTGAGGAACAAAAAATGAGATGCC
This sequence comes from uncultured Fimbriimonadaceae bacterium, assembly GCA_964607175.1. Lineage (GTDB taxonomy): Bacteria > Armatimonadota > Fimbriimonadia > Fimbriimonadales > Fimbriimonadaceae > JAKRSE01. Next base: position 4,951 of record CAZSIM010000020.1, on the reverse strand, counting down.
AATCAGGAGGGTCAAAACTCCCGCCAGGATCCACAGAATTTGGGTCGGCTTCATCCTAGTAAAGCCTCGAAAAATTAAGGTTCAGTTGGTTTTTCATACAATGGTCAATAAATCATCGTGTCAAAGACAGGCAGGATGGTTTAGACCAAGTCGGGTGGAGGCAATAAAGGAAAAGCTGGAATCATGGGCAGGCTGCCAATCACCATGTGAGGGATGACACATCCTGGTTCGATTAAAGGGTGTGGCACTGCTTCCAGACACTGAGGGGCTGTAAAAACAAGCATCACTCCAGAATTGAGAGCAGAAGTTTCTGCCTTTGCCTGTCTTTCCTTACACAAACACTGCTTAAAGCCCTTTTCATGGGCAAGCGGAGCTCGCGGGCCATCAGCTGAGTTCACAATCTGAACCTGGGCCGTAGGGCAGTGGATTCCATTTGGGGTCAAGCGTGTCCCCATTAAAAAAGTGGCAGTCAGCAGAATGACAGCCATCAAGGTTCCCAATGCACTAAACAGGCGTTGGCCCACCACCTCTTTCAGTATACGGGAGGCAGGCAATCCTCTTGAGAATCAGCCCCAGGCTGTAAGAAATATGACAGCCGAAATGAGCACTGCTTGAACCTCAATGCCAAAACAGCCGTCTTAAATTCTGCAGACCACAAAAACATTCGTGGGATTTGCATCAGGTAGAACCAGCTGTAAAGCACCTGCATGTTTGATGTCTGCCAATGACCGCGTTACCTTTACTCCAATGCACTACCTTCGGATTCAGCCAATTCCTGTTGCCGGAACCAAAAAGAAGAGAGTATGGATCGAAGTTGTTGAAGTGGGTCAGCAGGGGAACAGCTCCTTGAGAAGAAAAGTGAAGGCTTCTAAAGACCTGGAAGAGCACTACCAGGAAATGGAAGACATTCTGCGAAGGCAGTGCAGCTTCTGCCCCGTTGAAGATCACACCTCTGGAAGCGCCTTTGATGACTTCGACCCCTTCAGCGAGGATTGATCTCTCCTACGCCTAGTTCACGCCCCACCGGACGAGGTCCGGCGGGGCATTTTAATGTGTCACATCAGCCGACAGAAATCAGTTCTGCAGCCGGGTTGACATTAAAGCTGATGTGGCCTTCTTCAGTCACTGTCACCAGGTTCTCAATCCTTACGCCAAACCTGCCAGGCAGGTAGATCCCTGGTTCAATTGAAAAACAATGACCAGGCTGCAGCGGCCTTGTCTCCCCCTCTACAACATTCGGAGCCTCATGCACATTCATCCCTACTCCGTGGCCGGTTCTGTGAATAAAGTACTCGCCATAGCCCCCTTCGACGATTACAGCTCTCGCTGCACGGTCAACATCCTGAAAAGCAGCGCCGGGTCGAATTGCTGCCCTCGCAGCATGATGCGCCTTGTGAACTAAATCGTAAACTTTTCGCTGCTCTTCGGTCGGCTGACCCACAACAACGGTTCGAGTGATATCGCTGACATAGCCATCAACTTCGCACCCAAAATCACAGATCACCACGTCGCCTTCACGAATCACAGTGTCATCGCTGCCATGGTGAGGCTCTGCTGCCCCGGCCCCAGCGGCAATGATGGCAAAAATCGGCTTGCCTCCCCTTGCTTTCATCGCATCTTGAAGCATCTGGGCAAGAGCGGTCTCCGTCATCCCTGCTTTAATCTGGGGGCGGACCTCATCCCAGGCTCCATCGGCGGCGGCGCCGGCAGCATGCAGAGCGGCCAGTTCAGCGCTGTCCTTAATCGCCATCACCTTGGCTCTCAATTCGTGGCCCAAAACAAGCTCAGCATGTGGCAGAGCCTGCTGAAGTCCCAGCACCATGTGGGCAGGCATATCGTCATCCACTGCAATCTTCGCCCGGGTCATTCCCCACTCTGCCCCTAGTGCGGCGACCAAAGCCAAGGGGTCTTCCCCGTCAATCCAGGGCCTTACATCTGTAATGCCTAAACGCTCTGCCTGAGTGGCAGAAAGGCGAGGCGCAACCATCGCTCTTGAACCATCTGCCTTAAGAAAGACAGCCAAAAATCTTTCCCCTCCCGTTTCGTGCATCCCATACAGATAAGTGAGAGTCGCAATCCCGGCGGCGGCATAGGCAGCGACGCCTTCTTCAACAAGAACCTGGGCAAGTTTTGACCGGCGGGTTTCGTAGGCAGATGACATGATCGTGAGTCTATCACGAGGAAGAGCCATGCCAGGCAGGATGGAAAATCGAATCAGGATGAACTCAGCCAGATTCACCGACCCGTCTTCAGGCTAAACTGAAATCATGCTTCGCGTCGTCATGCTTTCGTGGGAATATCCGCCCCGCATCGTGGGTGGAATCAGCCCCCACGTTTACGAGCTGTCACAGAAGCTGGCCGAAAGAGATATCGAAGTCCATGTTGTGACTAAAGCGACTCCTCAGGCTCCTGATGAGGAGATTGAACCCAGCGGCGTTCATGTTCACAGGGTTCACCTTGAATCTGAACCCAAAAGCTTTCTGCAGGAAATCCATCTTCTCAACAAGGCCACCGACCTTAGGGTCAGAAGGCTGTTAGAAGACTGGAGGCCAGGCGGGCAGCCCACTCTCTTTCATGCCCACGACTGGCTCTCGCTGGAATCAGCAAGAGAGCTTAAATACGAATATCAGCTGCCTATGGCAGCAACGGTCCACGCAACCGAATGGGGACGAAATGGAGGGATTCACACCGACCTTCAGAAAACCATCCACGAGCAGGAATACTGGCTGACCTACGAAGCCTGGCGCGTTATTGTCTGCTCTGACTTTATGAAAGAAGAAGTGCAGAAATACTTTTCCTGCCCGGCAGACAAGGTCGATGTCGTTTACAACGGGGTCAATGCCGAAAGATTTGAGTTTGAATGGACTCCAGAAGAGAGGGCAGCTTGGCGTTCTAGACTTGCCGCTCCTGAAGAAAAGATCGTCATGTTTGTCGGACGATTTGTAAGGGAGAAGGGCATCCAGGTGCTTCTCCAAGCTGCAAGCGCGGTTTTGGCCAAAGAACCAAACACCAAGTTCGTCATTGTTGGGGGTGGAGCAAGAGACACCCTGGAAAGGTTTGTCCGCTGGTTTGGCCTTAAGGACAAGGTTCTTTTCACAGGCTTTATGGCCAACCGATCCCTGCATCAGCTTTACCGCTGCGCCGATGTTGCCGTCTTCCCTTCGCTTTACGAACCCTTCGGCATTGTTGCGCTTGAAGGAATGGCTGCAGGAGCAGCAGTCGTGAGTTCTGATGCGGGTGGATTAAAGGAGGTCGTTCTGCACGATGTCACAGGCACAACCACCTTTGCTGGCGACCCGGGTTCTCTAGCATGGGGCATTCTAAAAGTGCTCCGCAGCCCAGAAAAAGCCGAGGGGATGAAGAAAAACGCCCGTGCCCGCCTCTCGACCGACTTTGATTGGGGAAGAATTGCCGACCAAACAGTAGAGATCTACAACAGAATTTGGAGCGAGTTCCTCACCAGCTACTGGACCGAAAAGACCCTATGGCCTGTTGTCCCTGGCGCGGAAGAAAGAGCCGCTGCCTTAAAGGTTTCTGAGAAAGCAGAAACTGGCGGATACGTGCCTCGTCCTGACTCCTTCAGATCAGTTCCCGACCTAGGCACCGTTGATGCTGACCTGCTTATTGCAGGCGGCAGAAGCGAGGAAACAGAGAAGGCCGACGAAGAGGGTTTGGAATTATAGAGGCGTTCTCATAGACATGGGGCTGACTTAATAAAAGCCAGCCCCATGTCTATGCCCCACCCAGCCTCAGGGTTCCTGAAGGAAAGGATAGCGGTAATCCACAGGAGGATTGTAGGTTTCCTTAATGGTCCTTGCACTCAGCCAACGGTAAAGATTAAGGGCAGAACCTGCCTTGTCATTGGTTCCACTGGCTCTGGCACCACCAAAAGGCTGCTGACCTACCACGGCTCCGGTTGGCTTGTCGTTGACATAAAAGTTGCCTGCGGCGTGCCGAAGCTTGTTAGTGGCCAAAACCACGGCGTCGCGATCCTGCGAAAGAATAGAGCCAGTCAAGGCGTAAGGTGAAGTTGTGTTCACCAGATCCAAGGCAGCTTCGAACTCTTCATCCTTATAGGTGTAGATGGTCAAGACGGGGCCAAAAATCTCCTCGCACATGGTAGTGAAATCTGAGGTCTTGGCTTCAATCAAGGTTGGCTGGATAAACCAGCCTTGGCTGGAATCGCCTTCTCCTCCGGCCAGAATCTCTGCATCAGGTGAAGCTTTTGCCTTCTCAATGTAGCTCATGATGCTGCTAAAGGACTTCTCATCAATCACCGCGTTGACAAAGTTGGAAAAGTCTTCAACTGTTCCCATTTTAAAGCTGCCCATGCCGTCAACAAGACCCTGCTTAATGGCCTCGGCGAGGCTGGCAGGAATGTAGGCGCGTGATGCAGCCGAACACTTCTGCCCCTGGTACTCAAAAGCACCACGAAGAAGGGCGGTAACAGCCACCTGGGGATCGGCAGAAGGATGAACGACAACAAAATCCTTTCCGCCTGTTTCGCCAACAATCCGGGGATAGGATTTGTAGTTGGCCATATTCTCTCCAATGGTCTTCCACATAGAATTGAAAGTCCAAGTTGAGCCAGTAAAGTGAACTCCAGCAAAGTCCTTGTGAGTCAGACAGCACTCGCCCACTACTGGGCCAGGAGCGTAAACCAAGTTGATGACGCCATCGGGCAGGCCAGCTTCCTTCAGCACTTCCATAAAGGCATAGGCGCTGTAAACCTGAGTGTTGGCACACTTCCAGACTACTGTGTTTCCGCAGAGAGCGGCTGAAGTGGGAAGGTTTCCGCCAATAGCAGTGAAGTTAAAGGGCGTTATGGCCAGAACAAAGCCTTCAAGGGCTCGGTACTCTAGCCTGTTGTGCACGCCTGGCCCGCTGATAGGCTGCTGGGCCATGATCTGGGCTAAGAACGCCACGTTGAAGCGCAGAAAATCAACGATTT
>CAZSIM010000019.1:0-34382 GCA_964607175.1 uncultured Fimbriimonadaceae bacterium | reverse complement strand
GGTCAGAGGACCTCTATTATTTTGGAGCCTCTGACCAGTCGAATCCTCGCTGGGCAAAGCCGGATGACGAATCATCTGCTGGCGAATCTGCAGCCAGTAATCTTCAGGTGATGCTTCGGGCGAACCCAAAGCAGGCCAGGCAAGGGCCCCAGCCGATTCAGCAGGTGGAAACCAAAGAAAGTACGACCAATGGGGAGCCAGCCAAGTGTTGGCCCAAACCACCCTCCAATCAGGATGGTTCAAGAGAGGCAGAACAGAATCAGTCTGATCGAGATAGGGGCCAAAACTTACGCTTCTGGCTCTGCCTCCAAAACTAGATGTGCCGTTCCATAGCTCAGACCCTGACCTTCCACACGGAGCGCAGAGAGTCGAAACAAGCGGCTCTTCAATCACATTTCCTGGCCCCTTAACAGCTGCCAGCATTTCGCTGTGACGCGGCAGAACCAAGCCATTCTCGGCAATGGAATCTGATCCGATAGGCTGAAAAGAACAGTCATTGGTCCACCAGCTGCTGCCGCCCACCTGCCTCACCCGAGGGAATCCACCCCTAGATACAAGGCAGCAAGGATCATCTGTCATGCGAACCACATCTCTTGGCAGATTTGGGCTGCCCATGATCCATCCATTGCCAAAAACCTGGCTTTGAGCGCTGGGGCTGGAAGAAAGGGTGCCGAAAGCATCAACCTGCATATCCCAGGTGCTGCTGGCAGAAAGAAGAGCCATGGGTGGAATCTCTCCTGGCGCTTCGCCTTGATCGAGCGAAAGAGGAAGCACAACCCATGAATCGCCATCGTGGAACCGCCATCCACCTAATGCAGCAGCAGAAACATCTGCTGTTATCGTTTCGCCTCCACCACCTGGCATACATCCCGATCCAATCAGGCTATCCATAGTGGCCCCACATTCAATAAGAGGAGGAGTTCCAAAAAGAGGGATCGAGGCAGGATTCAAGGCCATAGCTGAATCCAGCTGACCCCCAGAACGGCTCCAAGTCAGGGATCCGTTGACCCGCCACTCCATGCCTGTCCATTTAAGCCGCCAGGTTCCCGTGTGCTGGACATAAAGCTCAAGTCCGAAAATTGAGAGAAGCGAAGCTGATTCACCCGTGCCAGAATGAGTCCGCGTTTGACTGACACCCAAAGCAGGAATGTTGAGAATAAAGCGGCGAAAATCGGTTCCAGACCCAACGCTCACCTCCGATTCAAGCTTGAGGCCTGTCACCGCGGTGTATAAATCGGGCGAGTAGGCGGTGGAAATTGTCCCCTTCCATCCGACTGCCGATTCAGGAAAGGGCGGGCTGCCCGAGCCAGACATGACAAGACGCATCTGCCATTCAGAGGCAGTAAAAATTCTTCCAGAAAACATAGTTAAGGGTTGATCCGCATCACGGAATCACAAAAACTCCCCGTAGCCCTCAGACTCAGGGTCGAGGTCTTGAATCGGCATCGAAGGCTGGGAGGCAAGAACTGTCCACTGACCCGCTTGAACAGCAGCCAGGCGTGCGCCCGAAGTAATGAGCGACGCCAATGGACCAAGCGACATGGCTCCCCTGACCCCCTGCTCCAGCCAGCCTTTCATGCCTTCACGGCGAAAACTTGGCAGAAGATTCCCCTTAGTTAGGGTTAAGTCGCTCCACTGATAGGCGTCTTTTGTCCAGACATGATCGACAGCGTGAACCCGCCAGACTTCTCCTTCAAGTTCGACCCTGTCACCTTCCTGAAGCGGTCGGAAATCGCTTGAATCAGCAAAGAGAAGCAGCGGAATACGAGCTTTTACAAACTGAAAGCCCTTGGCATAAGCATCATAAAGCCGGCGGCAGACCTGATCAACCGAAGCCTGATCGCTGAGAGCTTCATCCCTATAAGTCAGCACCTGCTGACGCCCCAGCCAATCGAGAGAGCCGGGCACAGCTTTTTTGGGATGATCTGCCGGAAGGGCGAAGAGGGGGAAAGCCGCGATATTGACTGCGTTTTGACTTAAAAGGCTGCCTACACCTTGAGTTCTTCCTTCGACCAAAACCTGGCTGGCCATAGGGGGCTGAACCCACTCTTCGCAGCCCTCTCTTAAGAGACAGGCAGCCGGAGCAGATTTTGCCCTCTGTTCCAGCATCCACCGTAAAGCGGCAAGGTTGGGACCAGGATAGCTGAGCTCCCTTTCGACTTCCTGCGGGGCTTCCTCTGGCTTCTTTTTCCCTCTTCTTAATAGAATCCGCACACGAGGCTCTTTTCCCATGGCAGCCTTAAGAAAAACCTCTTCCAGCTTTCTGGTTTCCATGCTCTTTCTCACTCTTCGACACCTGTCGGAATCGACGCCAAGTGAGCCAAAGCCGCTGGCAGCCATTCAGCATTCGCATGGGTGTGGGCCAGATCATCAGATTCCCAGGGATAGAAAGCACGGCGGTCGCATTGACCAAGCGCATTCGCTTCTGTCACCACCCAAAGACAGTCAGATCCATGTTCGCAAAAAACACTCATCATGCGATCCTGTAAACGAGGCCTCCACCTCCAATCTGAACATTCTGACCAGAGACAAATCCTGTGCCTGAACCCACCGATAGGCCAGAAAACACTGTGTTTGAGCCAGGAACCTGCCTATAGAACACGAGACTGGATGCCCCCTGACTCGGTGAAAGAAAAACTGTCGTCGAGGTGGAAGGCAGGCTCAATCCCGAGATGATTCGAGGCACAAAAGTTCCTAATGTTTCAATCCCAGCCTGAGGCGTAAAGGGCAGACCCAAAATCCGCATCGATCCTGATGCCGTTGTCCAGGTCATTGCTGAGGTTTGAAGGTTAAACCCCACTAACACCATCCGGCCAATTCGCACCCAGGTTCCCACCTGCTGAGTGTAGACAGCAGAAAAATCGCCAGGAGTATCGGGCCGAATAGTAGGAGTCCAGGTGCCAGACTGAATGAAAGGAACGACTCCGATTGAATCCCTCATCCACAAAGAACCAGAGCGCCACCACATCTGCCCTTCAAGAGGCGAAGCAGGGTCGGCACCCATTGGAGAGGCTGCCAATCCTACAGCCATGGTCATCAGAGCAGAAAAGCTCCCAGCTTGGTCAAGTCTTGCCGCAGCACTGGGAAGGGCCGAAGCAGGGATTTGAGAAAGGCTTTCCACCGCGCCAGGCCCTCCTGAAGCCCGGCCCAGAACCCTTCCGCTGGCAATGGGAGCAAGCTGGTTCAAAGGCATAGAATCCAGCTCAACAAGACGCTTAGCCTCATTGGTCGCCAGGATTTTAGAGCCAGATGCCCCGGCAATCTTTGCCCCCTTGGCTAAAGCGTAGCCAAAACTCATCGGCAGAAAATCGCCCCCAATTCAGCCGTCCCCTCCTTGGTCCAAACCCAGACAGAAACAGAAGTTCCTGTGCGTCCCCCAAAAGGCACCCAGCCGCTGCAGCCTGGCATTAGCTCGCCCCAGATATAGCCGAGTTCGGCTCCCTGCGCGATAAGCGACTGAAGATCAGCCACCGAGTTCGGTGCGCTCTCAGAGTTCACCTCATCAACCACCGCGGCCACAACCGCAGATTCACTTCCAGAACTGTTGTGCAGCCTGACTCCTGCCATCGAACAGCCTGGCCAGGCAAGCTTCTGCGGCGTTGCTGTCACATTCACCGCCAGGCCGCCTCTCGCCTGGCTTAGAATCAAAGGACCGTCACTCATCGGGAGCAATCGCCCCCTTTGAAACCAGATAAACCAAGGCATCGCTCATGGCGTCTGCCGCTTTAATTGTCAGCCGCCTCGCTTCCTGCTTCTCCTGCGGCTTCATGCCTTGTGTCAAGCGGTCAAGAGTTTTGGCTGGCAGGGTAAAGGCTTTTTCAACACTGTTCAGGGCCATGGGGCCATATCGTTTCACTTCATTTCGCGCCAGCGAAATGGCTGTTTCAAAAATCACATCAAGCATCTCTTTCATCTCCCTGTTTCACAGCAGCTTCATTCCTGCGCCAATCCCCCTCAATCAGGTGGACCACTTTTTTAGGCAGCTCAACCCCCAATCGATGAAGGGCAGCGGAAGCAGCAGCACCTTCTTTCGAGGCAAAAAGCGCCATGCAGCCCCAAAGGGCTGTTTCCCAAAGCTCTTCGCTGCCAATAAAGGCAAGCTGAGCAAGGGCCAGCAGCGCGGGAACAGCAAGGTAGGCGGCCAGCCGCCAAACACCATCCCTCAAGTTTTTCAAATCAAGCCCCCTGCCCTCCTTCACATCAGCCATCAGTTCAAGCGCCTCGCTTAAAAGGCACAGGCCAATTACAGCAAACACAGCCACCGCTTCAGTCGGAGTCAAAGCAAGGGCTTTCACCAAAATGGCGAGAGTGGCGGCGATCCAAGCCTGAGGACTGCTCCCTGCCGCGAACCAGTGAACAGCCATTCCACTCAAGGGCCCGCCCACGTCAGGCTTCATATAAACCTCCTTTCACTGTCAATAATTGTCACATGACTTGTCAATACTTGACAAGGCTTTTTTGGAGCTCATGACCCTGTATTTGAACTCAAGCAAAAAAGTTCTGAACCGCTAAAAACCAGCCAAGTCATCCTCTAAATCAGCGATAAGTCTCGCGTAAAGCGATCTCAAAAGCCGGGCTGCATCTGCCTGTGTCCGGCTGCTGGTCAGCCTCCCCACCATCGCCCGACCCTCCGGCCACTTTTCAATAAAAAGTCTTGCCGCCTCAATCTCCCCCTCCCCTGCCAGGCTTCTCTCTGGCTGAAACTTGCCCTGCCTGGGATGCTTGAGCAGCAGAAATGCTCTCAAAAAACTGGGACATTCCCTCTTTTCTAAGCTGGCATGAACTCCAGCTGCCGTCAAAAGGGTTCTGTGGTCGCAGGCGTCCTCTACAGCATGCATCCGCCCTCCTGCCTCCCCTTCGTCAAACTCTTTAGCGCTCAAACGCTGGTTCAGGCTCAGGGGCTGAGGGTCAGATATCTTCACAAGACACTCGCCCAAAGGTGGCCAGCCCCCGCCGCCTGCTGCCCTGTGATGAAGAAGAGACGCCCAAACATCAAGAGCAGCCTTCACCTTTTCGTCATGTGCGGACCGCAGTTCAAGGGCAGGGGAATGGCTGAATGCAGAAACAGCATACATGTGTCTAGTATAACAACGATTGTCAAGATGTCAATTATTTTTTGACATAACTTGACAAATCTTTTCCACAAGAGATATCATGATTCCATGTCGCCCCATGCCATCAAAGCTCTGATTCTCAGTGAGCTGAAAGATCAAGGCCAATCGCTTCGATGGCTGGCTCAGGCAGCAGGAGTCAGCCACGAATCAATCCGCCAGTGGCTGACCTCAGACAAGATGCCGCGTGGCGGCATATCCGAGCTAAAGCGTCTTCTCGGTGTGGCAGCTCTCAACAGCGCCAGCACAGAAACTCAGTCGGCACTTCATCCCCTCCTCACGCCTCGAAGTCCTTTGGGAGAATCAGCCCCTGTCCCCGGATCGGGCCGGCGGCTCTACCCTCAAATCGGAGTGACAGGCGCGGCTGCTTATCCTGCCGAATCGGGCGAACTCGACCCAGATGCCTGGCTGGAAGCCAGTGATGAATGGCTGAAGCAGGGGCGTTCCCAATCTTTTAGAAGAGTGATAGGAGACAGCCAGCACCCCTACATTTGGGGGCGCAGCTCGGGAGCCGACCCTTGGGTTCTCATCACGGAATGGCAGCCTACAGATCCTCTTTTCTTTGGGCGGTTTTACTGCTTTCAACCTAAAGATCCCTCACTCGGACAGGAAGCCCTTATCAAGATTCCCAAGCGTACAGGGTCAGGACAGGTGGCTCTCTGCAGCTGCAATCCCGATTATCCGCCCGAACTGCTGCGCGACAGCTGGGCGCCAAGCGGCATTGTTCAGTGCCTTAAGGACCCTCTGCTTAAGTTCGAACTGGGCGATCCTGTCGGGCTCTCGCCTGCCACCTACATCCAGCTTCCTTTCTGGAACCATCCCCTGCCAGACTGGCAGTCAGTTCTTGAGGCCATGTAGCTGGCTGCTCTCAGGAGCAAAAAATCCCTTCGACTCTGCCTCATCCACCATTTCTTTAATCCAACGCCCCAGTTCCGGAAGCCCTGCCTCAATCTCCCAATTCACCGACAGCACTTTTTCTTTGGTCAAGCCGTACTCAAGCCAGGTGCCCCCTTGGTTATGGAAGTTCAGCACAAAGGGCATCATCCTATCCAGCCCTGCCGCAAATCTGGCTTCCAAGGTCTCCTTGGCCTCAAATTCTTCCCAAAGATCCCTCAATTCTCTGCCCTGATCTGGTGGAAGCAGGGCAAACAGACGGTCCGCCGCCGCCGCCTCTCTTTCATACAGATCTGTCTGCCCCGCCTTATCGTAGTGAAAAGTGTCTCCGACGTCAATCTCCACCGTGTCATGAATCGCCAGCATCTTTATGACCTTCATCAGGTCAATCTCTGCCGCTCCATGTTCAGAAAGAATGATCGCGCAGAGAACAACCTGCCACGAGTGTTCAGCTGAGTTCTCCCTTCTCTCCAGCCCAATGGGAGAGGTTTTCCTCAAGACTCTCTTCAGCTTGTCAAGCTCAGTAATAAAAGCCATCTGTTGAGAGATTCGCGAAGGCATAGCTTAAGCATGACTGATTCTCACACCAGCTCAAAGGATTCTGACTCTCAGCCGTAACCCAATAGCCGTCCAGCTCTTTTCATCACAGATGATGAGACTGGACGGCTGGACGTCGGTCTAGGAGCTACTTCTGCAGAACTCCCTTGAGAGTAAAGGAACCAGAACTGTCTTTAGAGGTGAAAACAGCATTGACAAACTCGACTTTAAACGCGGAATCCGTCCGGCTGATCACCTTAAGGGTGCCGCTGGTGGCCCGCCAGTCAACGTCATCACCAGAAACATCATCCGTGTAAAGACAGGTGACGCTCGCTTCCATATTGGAAAATGTGTAGGAACTGCCTGCTGATACCCCTGTGCCAAGATTCAAAACCAATCCCCGCGATGTATCAGTCATGCTTGGAATAGCCACCAGCGATGTCGCTCCTCCCACCGAAGACATGACCACATAAGGATTGGCAGGAAACGCCGAAGAGTTGATGTTTGCTCCCGAGTTCGTAAAGGTCAAACTGCCAGAACCCCCGCCCTGAGAAATCAATACCTGAGCTGTATAGCTTGTTCCTCCAGCCGTCAAAGTCAGCTGAGTGTTGTCTGCCGGGCTGGTCGGCAGGCTTCCGGTAATGGTAAAGCCGCCCGAATTGGGGTCTGTACCAGAAAGGTTAAGCTGTCCGTTGCTCACACTGCCAGATACGGTCAAAGACCCGACGGTAAAAGAAAAGTCTCCTCCCCTTGTTCCAAGGGCCATAGCCGAAGGCGCTGTCACCACCAAGGTTCCTGTCGCAGATGAATCTGCAGCAACGGCAAAGGTCAAATCGCCTTCCTTGCCGCCATCCAAAGTGTAGTCAGCCAAATAGGAACCGGCATAAGCAGAAGCCCCCGCCCCGCTTGGTCCGCCACCATCGCCAGCACAGCCGGTCAAAATCACTCCAGCCAAAAAGGCAGAGGCCAAAGTCGAAAAAATGTTTCGGAGAGACATGGTTTTCTCATCTCGGGGCTCTCGGCGACCGATGCCGCCTTAAGCCCACAAAGAGAAGTCTCATTCATCGGCGTTTCACAACCGTTTCAAGGCATCCAAAAAGATAAACCATCTTTCGCGGTCAGAAAATGGCTGGACTGATTCGCTTCGCCAGCCAGCAGGTTCAGGCCCCATCAGTTTGGACAGCCAAAACAGATTCGAAGGCCAGGCAAGACCGCTCAAAACCATACGTGATTCGCTTCGCATTCCCGTGATTTCCAGCAGGCACGCTGCGGCAGGAGCCCATTGAGAAGCGGCTGCGATAGGTCCCTTGAGATATCGGGGAAAGGATGCCCTTAAAACATGAATCACTGATCCTGGATCAGACTTTGATTCAATCAACATGCGAAGCTGCACCGCCTCCAGCCTTCTAGGAAGGTGTCCATCATCCCCCCAGGCTGCTGCAGCCCTGGCCCCCCAAGCCCTCGCTTCTTCCTGTCTTTCGGTCAAAAAATACACAGCGGCTAAGGCGGCGCTGGCCAGAGCCCTAAATTCTTCTGCCCCTTCAACTTCCTGGCTTGCAGACAAGGCTTTAAGGGCAGATTCTTCTGCAGCCTTGTAGTTGCCCGCACCAGCCAGAGCATGGGCCAGGTTGTTCCATCGCGCCGTCAGCTGTCTCGGTTTTAGCCCCTCATGTTCCAAGGCAAGCTTCATCAGCAGAACCGCGTCATCCCACCTCTGCTCGGCCTGAGCCACCAATCCGGCATTGCACACCCCAAGGTCGCTTACAGCCGAGTTGTCACTAAGCATCATGTGCCGAAAGATTCTTTCTGCCAAGGCGAACTCCTGCTCAAAAAAGGCTGCGCTGCCGTAAAAGTTAAGACCCCTTCCATCCTGCCACCTCCGGCCAGGCTGATCCCCGTAGATGGAAGCGGCCACTTTCACTGCCTCGGCCAAATCGTTCTGCCTAAGCAGGCAGAAGTAAACACCAGACCAAAGCGATGTTATCAAGTTCGAATCATTTTCAACAGCTTCGTTAAGCGCCCTTTTCATAAGAGCCAATGTGGGAAGAAACACCTCGGAAACCAAGAGATAGTTGCCTTTCACCAGGTCGTCAACAAGCTCGGCCATCCTTTGGCCATAGTCAGCTGGCAGCTTGATGCCCGGCCTGGCTCGCTTGAGAAGAAAAGCATAAATAGATGGCAGAAACTCGTAGGTTCTGCCATCACTAGAATGTTGAATCCAGCTTCTTTCCCAAAGCTCTGCCGCGCAGTCAAGATCAGTTCCCAAAGCCTCGGCAAGCCGAGGATGAAACTGAGGACCAAGCAGAGACAAGGTCAAAAGCGCGGTTTTTAACTCTTCATCCAGCCGTTCAAACCCTTGGTTCAGCCGAGCAGAGATGGCTTTTGAAGCCGAGCTATGCCTCGTCTCGTCATTTTCTGATTCCAATGATGAAAGAAATGCAAAATCCTTTGCCGAATGTTGAAGCACCAAGGGCAGTCCGCCCGATGCTGCACATAACCGAGCACAGACCTTGGGGTTGGCCTGAGCCAGACTGATGCCCGCCTTGGCAGCTAAAAACTGCCCCGCCTCCGAGTCAGACAAGGCTTCTGGCGTTGCCTCTTTGGGAAGGCTTAAAGGCTTGTGCCTAAAAACCCTAAACCCTTCAAATCTCGCTTCAGGCAGGGTCACCAAAATCCTAAGTGGGGAACCAGGCGGCGTCAGTCTGGCAAAAAATTCCCCCGCCTCAACCGCCAAATCATCTGCGTTGTCGATCACCAATAGAGTGGATGTCAGGTTCAATACCTCCAGTTTTCCCACCACTCCACCGGAAAAAAGAAGAGCCTTTGAAACCTTCTCCTCCATTTCGACCAAGCTAGTCACTCCCAGCATCGAAACAAAAAGAGGGACAATCTCCTCTTCCCCTGCCAGACTCAGCAGCTGCCTGGCCAGGTAGGTCTTCCCCACCCCAGGCGGGCCGACAAGCAGGGCAGAAACTGGCTCATCTCCCCCCAGCAGACAGAGGGCAAGACTGGAAAGCAGGCTCTGGTGAGCAGCCCCGCCCCCTACCTGCATGGCCTTGAGGGCAGCTTTGTTTTCAGATTCCTTCACCGCTCTCTGCAGATCCGCCACAGCTTCGATGCTGCGGGGAGAAAGCTGACCGAGCTTAAACGACAATGCCGCTTTTTCCTGATTCTCCGTGGCAGATGCAGCAAGCTGCCTTAACTTCTCCTGCCAGATAGTCTCAAGTCTTGTCTGATGACCAGCAAGAATCCCATCATGCTCGCCTAAGAGCAGCTCAAAATCCCTCAGCACGCTCGGGTCTTCATCAAGCGCATCAACCCATAATCCGCTCAGGCAGACTTTGTCGCCTGTAGATTCTAAACAGCTGCCAAAAACCTGACGAATAGAGTGAAGGGCAAGGCGCAGCTTTCTTCGTCCAGCAGCTGGCTCATCATCCGGCCAAAACAGTTCTGCCAAGGCGTCCCGCCTCCGCCAATGATCCCGATCAAGCGCCAGGTAAGCACAGAGCTGTTCTGTCTTTCTCGTCCTCAGACGCCTAATGGGACTGCCGCCGCCATTGGGATGCACAGCAAAAAGCCCGCAGACAAAAAGTCTCAGAGGCTCAGCCATGGTTAACTCAGCATACTGGCTTGGGTAAGGCGAAACAAGGCAAATATCCCGGTCTGGGCTAAGCCATATTCTTAATGCGCCCATATTTCATGACGGTCGCTTCCATCAGATAGATAGGGTGAATGTCTGGCCGCTCTGGAATCTTAAACCTCTGAGCAAAAGGAACCCAAAGATCGTCAATCGACTTTTGCTGAACTTCATTCGGCAGTTCAGGGAACCTGTCACAAAGACGCTTGATCGCAAGGTACTCCTCCAAGGTCATTCCACGAAGATCTCCGACCTGATCCTCAAGAGGGTGAATCCCTTCTCTATGCGGTGAAGGATGATACTTCCACTTTGGCCTGCCATCATAAACAACCAAAGTCCCCGAAGCCATGTCTCCCACCCTTTGACGTTTCGGCGTGACAAACATGCTTGTCAGGCCAATAAAGGGCAGAGCCAGATCGGCAGCGAGGATAAGGCTGCGGTAAACCGCCGCCAAAAATGTCAGAGGGGTGCCATCCACCATCATCACCCTTATGCCAACCGCCATCTTGCCAATGGTCTGCCCCTTCATCAGCGTTTCACTGGCGATAAAGTAAATGAATACGCAGAAAGTTGAAATCAAAACAACAATAACTTCAACCAATGCCTTCATCTCGCCAGGAAGAAGAAGAATGACAAACATGACAGAAAGCACCACTCCTGTTGTTAAAACATACAGAACAACAAGATCAATCAGCTTCGCCAATACTCTGCTGCCAATGGCAGCTAAGTTATACGAAACTACCACCTTTTCTGGAGTGAGGATGAGATGCTGGCCTGACACGAGTAGAATTCTACCAAGGGATGCTTGTTCCTACGAAAAGATTCTGGCTGCTGACTGGGCTGGGTGTTCCCCTTGCATCAGTGGGCTTAATAGTGCCGGGTTTTGAATGGGTTCTGCTGCCCTATAACCTCATCATTTTCGGAACTCTGGCTGCCACCTACATGAAGGCAAAGGGATGGAAGTTCCTTTCGGTTCAAAGAGAAGTAGATCCCATCCTATCAGTGCGTGTGCCCAACCTTGTGCGCCTGAAGGTAAGCAACAACAGCGACACTCCCCTGCCATTTGAAATCATCGATGAACCCCCTATCGGTTCAAAGGCAGCCAAACACCAATTTTCCGGGATTGCCCCCGCCGAAGGAAGCCGCCAGTTCAGCTACACAATAACACCTCAGGAAAGAGGTGCAGATGCCTTTAGAGGCACATCCATTAGGTTCCCCGCCCCCCTTGGCCTCTGCCAAGTTCAGCAGCTGCTGCCAACCGAAGTGCCCGTAAGGATCTACCCCAACGTGCTGGCTATTAGAGAGTACGAAATGCTGAAACAGAGGGGTCGGCTGGACTTAATGGGGGTCCGCCGTTCCCGCATCAAGGGGCTTGGTCAGGAGTTTAGATCCCTTCGCGATTACAACGAAGACGACTACCGTCTTATCGACTGGAAAGCATCGGCCAGACGCGGCAGACTGGTTGTTAAAGAGTTTGAACAGGAAAGAAACCAGGGTCTTATTGTCATGATCGATGCCGGAAGGCACATGATGGGTGAAGTCAATGGAGTCAGCAAAATCGACTACGCTCTTGATGCTGGCCTCATGCTTATGCACTCAGCCGAAAGGCAGGGCGACCAAATTGGCCTCCTGGTCTTCAACGACCTTGTTCAAAGATGGATTTCTCCAAGAAAAGGCCGCGCCCAAGTCGCCGCCATCCTAGATGCTATCCACGACCTGGAAGCTCAGCCAGTTGAATCTGACCCCACCCGAGCTGTCGGCCACCTGACAAGCCGATGGACCAAGCGATCTTTGGTGGTCGTCTTTACCGACGCGGAAACCGAAGCTCAAGGAAAAGGCCTTGCCGCATCATTAAAAAGCCTGGCCAAAAGGCATCTCGTCATGGTGGTGCGAGTCAGCGACCCCAGACTAAGAGAGCTAAAAGCCATGTCAGTCGTCGACAGCCAAAGCCTCTACCTAAAGGCCGCCAGCGCCATCTACTCAGACGAAAGAAATAAGGCTTCACGCGCGCTCTTTACATCAGGACTCGAAAACCTTGAAAGCGAACCAGAAGAGCTCTCGGCAAAGCTGATTTCTGCCTACCTAAGAGTCAAGGAACTCAGCCTGATCTAGGCTCAGCTAAAAAGCCTTTCTTATCTGACTTCGAGGCGGCTTGCCAGGCTGATGCCCCCGTGCCAAACTTCTCACCTGATCGATGCTGCAGGGAACCCCGTGGCCGGCAAACACCCGCCCCCTTCCCCTATGTGCCAAAACCTCCAAACTTTCAAGCATCAAATCCTGATCTTCATAAAAGGCGTTGACAACTGGCCTCCCTGCGGGGTTGACAGCCAAGGCATCGCCTGCCATCAAGCTGCCATCTGGCAGCAGCAGCGAAGCATGAGGCAGCGAATGCCCCGGAGTCTGTATGATTTCAATCCCCAGTTCTTCCAGTTCACTCAAATCACCCTGGGGGTGACACCGAGGCATGGGCCGCCGAGTAAAAGCCCAATGAATGGCAGGCCGAATAGGAGTAAAGGGGTTGATAAAGCTGGGCACCAATACCTCGCCCGACACCAAGACCGGAATATCGGCTTCTTGAGCCAAAAATCGCGCAGAAGGAATGAGTTTCAGCAGGTCGCAGATTCCGCCTGCATGATCAATATGGGCATGAGTTAAGGCAACCCACTTAGGCTCCAAGCCCCTTCTTATCAGCTCCCGAGCCAAGGGACGCCCCGCCCATGGCGGACCAGCATCCACCAGCAGCCTGCCCTGAGGCAGATGCACTAGCCAGGAATTGACAGTTGTCGTCGGAAGAACAAGATGGGGATGAATGTTCCCCAGCACAAAGCCGTGAACTTTAATCTCTCCTTCGTAAACTCTTGTCTTCATATAGACCTCGCTCTAACTCTGTCAGCCTGCTTTTCTGACATCACTGATATAGTTTAGGATTCGTTCTGCCCGATCTTTTGCTTAATATCTCACAAAAATCAGGACCAGGGGAACTTGGGCCACGGATAGCGAATTCAAGGCGTAGAATGGGAGGCGCATGGAGTCTTGGTGTCCCAGCCAGAAAGAAGCCTTGAAGGAGCTTGAAGAGCTTGCTCCTGGTGTGCCTTTTTTGGCGCTTGGTCAGACTGTTTTTTGGGACGAACCCTTAAAAGGGATGATCCTGCAGGCTGCTCGTAGGTACGGCAGCAGCCGTGCTTTTATTGCCGGAGTCCACGATACGGACTACTTTGCCAAGCATCCTGGACAGGGACAGAAGAAATCTGGCTTTGCCCTCCTCCCCCATAACGATACAACAACCCAAAACCTTTGGGCAGCAGCAGCCGAGTTTTCCGTCCTCTTCGGTGGAGAAACTGTCATCTCTCGTGAGAAGCTGCAGGCCGCCGGAGCAAAAATCGGACGAATAGAGAAAGAGCGTCCGGGCTGGCTTGATGAAGTGACTGAAGCCTGGGGCTGGCGGGGTCTGGTAAGCCTGAACGCCGACCAGAAGACCATTGCAGAAGAACCCCTTGACCCTCTTTTCAACGAGCTTTTTGGCGGCCTGGACTGGGGCCTGCAGGAAACTATCAGCCACCTGGCTGGCCCTACCGCAAAAGGACGCTACCCTGCGGCAGACAGACTGAAGCAGATTTTCTGCGGCCACGTTGATGCGGAGGAAAACCAGAGCTTAAGCGGCTTTTACCAAAGACTCCTTCCCGATTTTTACAGCCTGGCCGCAGGCGAAAAGCTGGATATAGAAACGACATCAACCACACAGCTTTTAGCCTTTTCTCCCTCAACCGCCAGTCAGCCACGATTCAGCCTCCTGGGGCATTTTCTAAACCCCGCGACTAGAAAGGTGGCCGAAGACTGCTATGACCAGACAGTCGTCGGCACTGAAATGTACACCCTCGACCGGTTTGGAGTTGGCGCCCTGCCTTTCGATGTCTTCATCCCCGGCCATGGCCGAGGCACCCTGAGACTTGGCACAAGGGGCGGCCTTATCATGACCCCAGACCCTCTGGGGTTCAGCTATAAAAAAGCTCCGGAAACCCCCAAACAGCTGGCGGAGATTCTGCACAAGCGCTTTGGAGAAGGCATTGTCCTCCTTGGCAAGGCTGTGACCCTCATCGGCATGCTGGCAGCCGAACATATCTTTGTTTTCCACGAAGGCGCCAGCGGGTACATGCCTCGATCGCAAAGATTCCACCAGCTTCTTGCCGAGGCAGGAATAAACCTGACCCTTCACCCCATTGTCAGAATCCATCTTAAAACTTGGCAGGCCATGCAGGATATCCAAGCCTGGTTTAAGCTCCCCCAACCCCTGCAGAGACCCTTTGGCACCGAGGAGCTTTCCGCTCATTCCTTTGCCTCCCGTATAGTCGAAGTGGCTGGAGCTCAAAAGAAAATCCTGGCCACCATGGCAGAACTCAAACGCCCCCTCGCCCTTGTTCAGTTTCTTCAGGGCGAACTGGGCGGACATTGGAACTGCCTGGCCAAAGAATACGAGGCAATCCATACAAGGCTACTGGCCCTGAAAGAATCTCTTAAAGCTGTTCAGCTGCGTAAAAAAGAAGTCCTCAACCGCATAAAATCGCTGAATCTCAAAATCGATTCAGTTCAAAAGGATAGGGGAATCCATTGGCGCGAGGCTATTTTTGAGCTTTCTCCAACAGCAGAAGACTTTGAACATCGTGAGAAGCTGATTCAAGAAGAAGCGAGGCTGAGAGAGGAAGTCAAGATTTCTTGGGATCAATGGCGCGGGCTGCAGAACGAACAAGATGCGCTGGTCAGCGAAGACGAAGTGGTGAAAGCAAGAGCCAGACGCAGCGACATAGCTTTGGAAGCAGAACTCGCCAGAACTCGATTGATTAGAGAAGCAGTCATTTCAACTGAAGGACTCTGCAAAGCAGGCCGCCGCCCCGCCTTTTGGTGGATTCCCCTGGCATCACCAGATGGCGCATGGCGCAAGGCCTTAGCCCAACGCTCTTCCTTCCGAGTAGAAAAGCTTATTTAGGGCTCTGCTGGGCCTACCACTGCACCCGCTGCAGCAGCTCAGGGTATTCTTTTGTTTCATCGCGCAGGTGGTGGAATTGGTAGACACGCTACCTTGAGGTGGTAGTGCTCACAAGGCGTGAAGGTTCGAGTCCTTTCCTGCGCACCAACTTTTAAAACGGAGTTCTCAGTTATGAGAACTCCGTTTTGTTTCAAGCCTATCCTTCCTCCATCTTAGCCCCAAGAAATGGCCGTTCCGACGTAAAAAGTGATGAAACAGCCAGGCAGAACACCAAGGTCAAATTAAGCCCATAGATAAGTTCGACAAGCAGAATTTCTGAATAAAGAAAAACATAAAACACCACCGCTGTAAAACCTGTAAACCACATGAGCAGATTTGATGAAGGTGGAACTGAAGCTGCCCTCATACTTATGTTCTTCCACCGCCTAAAGCAGGTGCCAACAAACCCAATCACGGCAGCAAGAAGAGGTATTCCTGCTGACAGCCAAAAATGATCTTTTGGTCCAAGATAGCCTAAATTGAAGTTCTGCCAGTAACTATGCAGGCAATGAAGGCAAAGGAGTAAAAGAAAAACAATCTGGATTCGTCTCGTGACACCAGACGATTTGCTGCACAATTCCACTAAAATAAATTTAAGATAGCTGAGAAATCCTGTATTTTCAACGACGTGAGCACTAGACCGTGTTCGGATGCCGCCAACAACAATCTCCAGAAATTTTAGGGATTCTAACAGTCCAATGCAGCAGAAATAGACAAAAACAAGGGCGATATCAAAAAGCAGCTGCTCGCGAGGCACTAAACCAATCATTGACGGCAAATTCTGGGGGACAGCATCAGAAGCCAGCACACCTAAACAAAGAACTCCGACCAGCGCACAAACAACCAGGCAGATGCCGGTCTGAAAAAAGTCTCTTCGCGCCCTCTGTTGAGGTCCGTCAACTGCTAGGTTCGTTTCTCCCGGCAGGGCAGCCACTATAGCCAGCATGGCTAAAAAAGCTCCTCCTAACCCAATTAACAAAGCATTCAACTGCTGAGCCAAACTAACCAAGGAAGACACCCTATAACGGACTCTACCCAAGATAAATAGCAGATAGGAACACCTTGGATAACTATTTAATCTCGTCAGTTAACCGATCTCTTTCTAGGTGACAAATTTTAACGCTGATACTATTGAAGGAACAGCCATAGAAATATGGCTTTCATCCTCAAAATGATGATGCTTAACAAATGAATAAGAATCAGTCACTATGCCTGCCACGATATCTCCAATGCGATGTTCAAACGAGTTTATAGCCGCCTGACTTCTGGCAGGGTCTGTATTGCTCAACAATAAAACCCTATAGGCAGATTCAGGTGAGTTAATGTTGGACTGAAAATGCTGAAGCTCCTTAAAAATAGCACCATTATCCCACCAAAGCGAAGGCGCTGCTGCCACATAGTTTTGAAAACACCCGGGATTGGTGAAGAGAGAATGTAAAACTAGCAGCCCACCGAGCGAATGTCCAAACAGGCTTTGACGGCTGCGGTTTATCTTAGCGATCCTCTCAACAACAGGCTTCACCTCTGATTCAATAAACTCAAGAAACAAATCAGCTCCGCCAGTATCAATTCCTTGTCGAATACGATCCGACGAGGCCAAGAATTCTGGCGATGTAGTGGGAGTCAGATCAAAATATCTTCTATCTGGATTAAATGGACCATCAGAAGGATAGCCAATGCCAACTAATACAAGCTGGCTGCTCATTCGCAGTAAATTAGCGGTAGCTGCAAACTGCGGAAACATGGCATTGCCATCGCTTGTATAAAGCACAGGCCAACCATCAGCAGGAGCAGTTTCTGCTGGTACTGATACAAAAATCTTGTAATGCCTAGAGTTGACTCTAGAAGTCATTTCAAAGGTTTCTGCACCATTAAGCACAAGCGGCTCATGATGATGATGGCCCGAGTTCATATCAGTTTAAAGGCGCAACTTAACTTTTTGCTCTCAGGAAGAAATAGTCTGAGAAGCATCGTCCTGCTGAAGTCACTGCTCCTCCAGAAGAGGTGAAGCCATAAGGAGGCGTAGCAGCTTGTACAGTAGTGCATCCATCAACCGGATAAGAAGGATGAACAATGGTTCCAAGCTTGTTGACAAGATCTGACCCAGCTGGGAACTCAACTCTTCTTGACTTCGCATGACCATCAAGCCAGATGATATTTGCTTGTCCGGAGTGCCGGGCATGTATCCTTTTAGCACCAAAAGAAGGACCCCCGATAAAGTTGCCGACACCATCAGCGATAAGAACAGTCTCAGAAACCGCTTCAAAGAGACTGCTGCTCACACCAACCCAGTAAGTGAAAGTTCCAAGCGGCGTAGAAGCCGTAGTTCTCTCATTTATATCGTAGATATTCATGGCATAGCCAAGATCACTCACTGATGTTTTTCTATGAGAAGGACAAGAAATAATCTCGTTATTCTTCATGTATGGCTGCAAAAGACCATCCTTTAAAGTAATTGGCTGATTTCCATTGCCTTGCTGTCTTCGGCCGTACCATGCAATATCTTCATTCGCGTAGTAAAGACCGGCTCCAGCTGGACCAGGCACAAACTGAGGAATAGTATAGTCATCATAATCTTGACTATAAAGCATTGTGCCAAGACCAATCTGCTTAAGATTGCTGAGACACTGAGTTTTTTTTGCAGCTTCCTTCGCCTGTGCAAAAACTGGAAAAAGAATTGCTGCAAGAATGGCGATGATGGCGATGACAACAAGCAGCTCAATAAGGGTGAAAGCTCTGGTGCTTCTATTCATGATCTTATAGGGGGACATCTAAATCATGGCCTAGAACCACTATATGAAGACTTGCAGAAAATGACGACACCTTGACAGTTTTGAAGAAAATGCAAATTTTCGTTATGATTGGGCTCAGCAGAGTGATTTTCAGCCTCAGAATCAGAAAACTGCCTGGGTAGGATGACACAACCTCATTGAGGCGAGAAATCCTGTGAGAAACAATAACTTCAAGAGATGTACTGTCACTGCAGCGTCCATCCTGGTGGCCGCAATGGCCGCTATTGGCCTGGCGCAAAACCTTGGTGACAAAGCAAAAGTCGGTAATGGGCTCTACCAAATTGTGTTCAGCAAGCAGTCAAATGCTCTCTATGTCGCTGGAGTCGGCCGCAGAGGAACCGACGAAAAGGCACAGGTTTTTAAGGTTGACCCCAAGACTCTTAAGGTCACAGCTTCAATTGATGTCTCTGCAGCACCAGCCTATGGCCTCGGTCTCAATGATAAGACTCAAACCCTTTACACCTCCAATACACGCAGCAATTCCGTCAGTGCTATCGACTTAAAGACAAACAAAGTCGTCGCCACTATTGTCCACGGCAAGGAGCAGTCTCACACCCGCGAAGTTGTTGTTGATGAAGGCACAAATAAAGTCTACGTGTCAAACATGTCAGATATCTGGGTGATTGATGGCGCCACAAATAAGTTTAGCCACCTTATCGAAGGAATTGGTGAAGGAGTTACAGGCTTGTCTTTGGATAAAAAAAAGCAGCTTCTTTACACAACAAACATGAACTCTGGCACAGTGGTTGTGGTAGACCTGAAAACAAGAAAGGTATCAAAAACCTATCAATCTGGCGGCAAAACACCAATCAATGTTTTTTATGATGAAAAGGGAAAGCGTGTTTTTGTAGTCAATCAGGGCAGTGGAAATTTGACTGTACTGGACGAGGCTGGAAAGCTGCTTCAGACTATCACAACCGGAGCCGGAGCCTTGAGCATGAACTTCAACCCATCAAAGAATCTTATCTATGTGGCTAACCGAACAGCAGGAACCACGTCGGTAATTGATGGCAAGACCTATAAGGTTCTTTCTAACCTCACCACCGGCACCTTCCCCCAAACAATCGCAATCGATCCCTCAACCGGAATCGCTTATGTAACAAATAAAGCTGCCGCGCAGCGCAGACCGGCTGAAGGCGAAGCTCCACAGCCTCCTGTTGATGATCCTAACGGCGATATCATTACAATGATTCGCCCCTAAAAACACTTAGTCCTGCTTTCTATGAAGCCAGTTAGAGGCCTAGAAAGCAGGACTAACAATGCTTAATCTGCTGAGTTAACGACCCGAGATACCTCGCTGATCATTTTTGACATGCTCTGCAGGCCGCCTGTAACCGTATACCAGCTTTCAGTATCTAAGAATACTAATCCTTTTCCTTTATAAGCTTTTGTTGTCTGCATCAGCTCATTCTCAAAAAACGATCGAGCCAGCGTTTCTTCTCCAACCACCTTGGCTCTATCGATGACAAAGATGTAGTCAGGATCAACACTTTTAAAGTATTCAAAGTTGACGACTTGACCGCTATTTGAATCAACAATTTTTGCGTCAGCAGGAGCAACCCCAAAATCCTGATGAAGAATTCCAAATCTTGACTTTGGTCCATAAACAGAAACCTTTCCAGAAGTATAAAGGGCAATCAATCCCTTTTTGTTACTAGCTTTGCTTTTCTCAGCCAAAGACAGGATGCTGCTCTCAATTGCATTCAGCTTTCCAGTCGCTTCCGCTTCTTTTCCAACAATGCGGCCAAGAAGCTCAGTGTTCTCCTTAAATGATTCGTAGTACCGATCATTCTCAATCTCAATTGAGATTGTTGGCGCAATCTTGCGAAGCTCACCAATCTTAGCGGCTGCGCGCCCAGAAACTATAATCAAGTCTGGCTTTAGTGAATATAGAAGCTCAAAATTGGGTTCAAATAGAGTCCCAACATTTGCTGTCTTGTCTCCTCCCAAATCCGCAAGAACTGGTGGAAGGTTTGACTTAGGCAGACCAGCAATTTTGTCTTCCGCACCAAGCGCAATAATTGAATCAAGTACTCCATAGTCAAAGGCAACAATCCTTTTCGGATTAGCTGGAATATCCTGATCTCCGTATTTCGCATTTTTAACTGTCAGGAACTCAACACCAGCCTCAGATTTTGGTGCACTGGTGCATCCACTGGCGACAAAAGCTGCCAAGCCAAGGCCGACCCAAAAGTGATACTTTCTCATTTATAACAGCTCCAAAACAAGCTTCAATTTAAGAACCTCAAAACGCAAGTCTAAACTTGCATCTTAATATTCTATTTGTTTCTACCGCAGCTTCACCTATGGTCCTGGCACTTATTAGTAATATATACAGATTCGCCTGCCTTCAAATTCCTCAATCCGCACCTCCAGACCAAAAACCTCCTCAATTAAGTCTTCCTTCAAGATTTCATTAACTGATCCTTGAGATACTAGCCGCCCATTTTTTAGCACTACAACCTGATCTGAATAACAGGATGCAAAGTTAATATCATGCAGCACCACTACAACTGCCTTTCCTAGGCTAGAAGCAAGTTTCCTTAAAGTTTTCATCATCTCAACAGAATGCCTCATATCAAGACTATTCAAAGGTTCATCCAAAAATATACAGTCTGTATCTTGAGCAACAACCATAGCAATCAATGCTCTCTGTCTTTGTCCACCACTCACATGGTCCAGAAGCTTATCTTGAATTTCTGTCAAACCAAGATGCTGAATAGATCCATCGACATGCTCCCAATCAGTCTGCGTCAGCCTGCCCTGACTATGGGGAAAGCGTCCAAAACTGACCAGATCCCTAATAGTCATTCGGACATTGATCTGATTCGCCTGCTTTAAGATTGACAGCTTCTTGGCCAGGTCATTAGGCGGCCATTCTTGTATAGCTTTTCCCTCTACTAGAACGCTGCCTTCATTCGTCTTGTCCAGCCGACTCAGAATGTTAAGAAGGGTCGATTTTCCGGCTCCATTTGGACCAATAATCGATGTAATTTTCCCAGGATATATAGTAAGAGAAACATCACTAAGCACAGTGGCACTGCCATAACGTTTAGTAATTCCGATACCTTCAATCATAGCCTTGCCTCTCGAATCAAAAGGTAAATGAAGTATAGACCCCCAGCAAGGTTAACTAAGACGCTTACTGTAACATCAAAGTTAAGCAGCCGCTCAATAATCAGCTGACCTCCCAGCAGGAAAATGGCTCCTGTAAGCATAGAGTAGGCAAGCAGCATTGAATGTCTATATCCACCTGAAATCTGACGAGCCAGGTTCGCAGTAAGCAGTCCTAAAAATGCGATCGGACCAACCAGGGCTGTTGATACAGAAACTAAAATAGAGATAACTACTAAAGTTCTGCGAATCAATCGATCATAGTCAATGCCTAAAGCAACCGCCGTTGTCCGGCCAAGTGAAAGAACATCAAAGGCACGAAGCTCTTTGAACAAAACGACGCAGATTAGTCCAAATATCACAATCGTGATCAGTAGAATATCAGTATTGATATTGTTAAAGCTGGCAAATATTTTATTCTGCAACGCTGCTGACTCATTGGGATTGATAATCATCATCAAAAATGAGGCTAAGCTGCGAAACAGCTGACCAAAAATAGTCCCCACCAATATCAACTTAATCAAATTGTCATCACCTCTCTTCAGCATAATGCGAAAGAGTAGAATCGATGATGCAACCATGACTATGGCAGTAAGAGCAAAATTTAAGTTCTGATTAGTAATAATGTAATGACTTGCACCAAAACTAAACACAACTAATGTCTGCATAAGCAGGTACAAAGAATCTAGTCCCAAAGCGGCTGGTGTAAGAACTCTATTGGCAGCAATTGTCTGAAACAATACGGCAGAAAACCCTGTAGCGCAGGCTGTCAATAAAATAGCTGCAGTCTTTGGCCCTCTTAACGAAAGCAGATAGCCATAGTTATCAGCATTAACACCAGGGACTAGAAAGAGAATGATAATTCCGGCCAGTAAAACAGCGAGCGCGGCAGCTTTACCACGATCATTCATGAGCTGTTCCTTCTAAACAAAAGCACAAGGAACCCTAGGCATCCAATCGTCCCTACGGTTAATCCAATCGGGATCTCATATGGATATATCACCAAGCGGCTAAAGAGATCGCATGCTAAAAGAAAGTTTGCCCCCAATAGCGCGGTATCCAAAAGCGTGCGTTTTAAGTTGTCTCCCTTTGAAAGTGAGATGATGTTTGGAATTATTAAGTCTAAAAATGGGATGGCGCCTACAATGACAACAACCGTCGCCGTGACTACAGATACGATAGCCAAGCCAAGGTTTACTATTCTCTGATAGTTAACTCCCAAGTTTGTCGAAATATCCTGCCCCATTCCAGCAACCGTAAACCGGTGAGCATAGGCATAAGCCAAAGCAACCATCGGCAGACAAAGGTACAAGAGTTCATAGCGTCCCTTCATAACCCATGTAAAACTGCCTATCATCCAGGCGTTTAGGCTTTGCACCATGTCATAGCGATAAGCTAGAAACATTGCTATCGACTGTATTACGCCCCCAAGCATCAGGCCCAAAAGCGGAGCCAGTGTCATATCCTTAAGCTGAACTTTTCGTAAAATTGAAGTAAAAACCAGCGTCCCGATCAAAGCAAAGGCAGCGGCAAAAACCAACGACCCTTGGTATCCCATAAACGAGAAGAAAATTGTTGCTGTCAAAAGCCCAAGATTCGCCGAGTCAACTGATGCTCCAGTAGTCGGAGATACAAGCCGGTTTCGTGTAATCTGCTGCATTATCAGCCCGCAGATGCTCATACCCGCACCAGTAAGCAAAACACTTAACAGCCGTGGCAGGCGCGAAAGTAGAAGAATGTCAGTCTTTTCTTTGTTTCCATAAGTTAAGTCTGCCAAAGATATATCAATGCTGCCTATGCTTACTGAGAATACGGACAGCAGTAATAGAACGACAATTGAATGCCATGTTTTTATGTTGATTTTCAACTGCTGGTCAACTCCAATGGCCGCCTAACGAACCAGACGTTTAGCTTCTCAGTATATTATCTTGTCATTCATCTACTAAAACAATGAGGTTTTTGTCCCACTCTCTGCAGCGTTTCAGGCTTGACATAAAGGCTCTAGGCATGAGGCTATGTTTGTGTGCAAACCTAACTAAACAATAAAACAGCAAAGAAGCATATTTTTATTCAAAAAGTCCCAAACGCTCCAAATCTGTTTCAAGTTCAAATTTTACATTATCTAAAATTTTTCTATCAGATAAACCATCACATTTTCTTAGATTTCTCAACTGTAAGGCTCCTCGCCAGGCCTTGCCTATATCATTCACTAAGAGGCTGAACCCACCGTCGTACATCTTGGTAGATTGTCGAATAATATAAGCTGGGTGCAGAGAAGCCATGTAGGCCTGAGAGAGATTAGATCGAAAAACCTGCCCTCTTTCTTGTGTGATTTTAAAGTTCTTCTTAATCAAGTTTTTAGCAGAAGGAGCGCCAATACAGAGAATCACTTCTGGCTCAATCATTGCCAGTTGTGGCAGCAGCCAATGTCGACAGGCCTTCGATTCCTCCGGTGTAGGCGGTCGGTTCATTGGCCTGCCGGTGCTCCAATCTGCCGCACGACACTTTACTGTATTGCATATGTAAATCTGGCTCCTGTCCAGCCCACATTCAGCAAGAGCTCTATCCAATAGCTGTCCAGATCTTCCCACAAAGGGCAGTCCAGATTGGTCCTCCTGTTCTCCCGGCCCTTCTCCCACCAGCACCAGCGGAGCTTCTATACTGCCCTGTCCAAAAACAACCTTTCTCCGTCGTTCAAATAGGCCGCATCTTCTGCATAGGGCTGCTTCTTCAGCCAAGGCTGCCAGGTCTGCCATTAAGCTGTTCCTGCAGCAGCGCTCTTTAACAGTTCATAGGCCTTCTCCAAACTCTGCGGAATCACCCTCACCCCGCCAACAGGAGTCATATAGTTTGTGTCACCCATCCAGCGGGGCACTATATGCCAGTGAATATGGTCTGGAATTCCGGCCCCTGCCGCTCGTCCCTGGTTAATCCCTATGTTAAAACCCTGAGGCTGGTGAGTGTCAGTCAGCCACAGCGTGGCATCTCTAACAAGCTGGTTAATCTCCAGCAGCTCGGCATCAGTCAAATCTGCCATAGAACCAACATGCCTATAAGGAGTCACCATTAGGTGGCCAGAAGTATAAGGGTAGCGGTTAAGCAGGCAGTAAGCCAGGGGGCGGCGATCAATAATTAAGGCCTCCAAATCATCTTCAACAGCCGGAAGGCCACAAAAAAGACAGCCGTTTACTTTAGGGGCCACATCAACCGTCGAAACGTAGTCATAGCGCCAGGGCGCCCACAGCTGCTGAACCATTAAGGTTAGTCTAGCCGGTTTTTTGGCAGGATTTTCAACCTAAATCAGGCATGGTGCGGGCATGCATATCCCCCTTCTCTGCATTGCAGATCGAAACAGAAAAGGGGGGAAAACACGTAACAAATGCCGCCTTAACCAGCTAGCCCGGGCCGAACCAATGCATCTCAGCATCGCCGTTTATAGCCTGAACATAGTTGATCTGGCCGTCGTGATACATGATGTGGGTTGCTGTCAGGTGAGCAAGAGCGTAGGCAGAAAATGCCTGGCCCCAAGGCATGGTTATCTCTCGGGCAAGCTCTTCATCCGATGCTGCCTTCACTGCTTTTGCCAGTTCAAGGGCAGCGGCCTTAACAGCATGGCCAGCCTTTGCCGGAGTATCCAGTTCAGATTCGACTGACTGCATCACCGAATCGTCTGGCATGGAAACATCGCCGCCCTGAATCAGCTTGACAGTTCCCGAGGTCAAGACAGCCACTTCAGCAGCAATGTTTCTCGGGCTTCGCGTCACACCGCCGTAAGTGTTGTTGTACTGCTCGTCGGTTAAAGCAGCCAGATCCTTTGCAAAAAACTCGGCACAGTTAATGACCCAGCCGGAAAAGTGAGCGCGATAGTCAATCATTGTTCTTCAGGGAATCTCCCGAATGATTTTACGTCTACTCTGGTCCCTCAGCAGCACCAAGTCTATTTACAGCATTGCAGGATTAAGCTGCAGAGGCCAGCAGCTTCTCCCCCTTCTCCAGCAGAACTTTATCCGGGTCAAGAATCACCACCAACTCGCTGCCATGCCGGCCTACTCCAGCAGCAAAGCCATCGCTGCCAAGTCTCAGCAGGGGCGGATTCTCTTGAATGTCTTCATCGCTGAAAGTGTAAATGCCAGCGACGCGGTCAACTCTCCACCCACACCGGCCATTGGCAGAAAGTACAACGACCATCGAACAAGCTTCTGGCCTGCCGGCAATATCAAACCTGCTCCTAAGGTCAAGAGCCGAAACAGTTTCTCCCCGCAGGTTAAAGACGCCAAGAAAAAAGCTGGATAGCGAAGGAATCTTGGTTATTTTCTGATCTTCTAAAATCCTCTCAACCCTGCAAATCGGAACTCCATATAGTTCCTTGCCTAAATAAAACACAACAAGCTTCTCTTCAGCCATTTAGTCCCTCTTAGGTGTTTCCACTCTCTAGCAGAACAAAATTAAGCAGATTTATCAGGCCCCGGCTACGAGGGCATTAGGACGCCCTCAGCAAGATCAAACTCGACTTTGCCATCCCTGCTTGTCACCGAACCCCACCCGTGAGGCGTTGCAAAAAGAAACTTTCCATCACGGCCAACTTCAATTTTCTTAGTCACCGAATCGCAAGTAAAACCGCTCAAGGCCAAAATCAAACCATACGAAGCCATAGCCCGGGCATAGTGAGATCCACATTCAAACTCGTTCCAGGGGCTGCGCCTCGTGCCGTCATATCTCCTGCGTATGCCTTTAACAATCTCAAGGCACTCATCAGTCAAGCCATACAAAGCCATGTGAGAAGCCACTTGGTACTCAATGCCCGTCCAAACTTCATCAGAATAAACAAAGGGGTAGGTGGGCCTTCCACCATGGGGCCAAGAACATAAAATCAGTCCTGGTTCATCTGCAAAGGCATAGACCCTCTGCAGATTTTCATGACGCCCTACCTGGGGTTTATAGTTGAAGTCGTAAATAGACTTTAGTGCCCCTCGTAGCAAGCTGGGATCAACAAGGTCGCCAAGCCCGGCAAATGCAGCGCAGAGCTGCCCAAAAACTTGGTCACTTAGGCAGCCGTGGCCATGCTGATACTTGGGAGAATCGGGCTCAGTAAAAGCAGCTTCCTGAATAAAGTATTCCCCCGACCACAGCCTCGATTCAGTTAATTTTCGTCCAGATTCATAAAGATTTCTGTAAGCTTCGGCCTTTTCTATGTCACCAAGGTGCCGGCATATCTCCTCTCCAGCCCGCAGGGCAGCCAAGTAGAAAAACTGCGTAAGAGGGTTTGGCCCCTGAAAGTTAATGTCATAAGTATTGTGCTGGTCGCCATCAACCAAGCCATCTTTATCCCTGTCCCACTGAACCCAGGCAAACTCCAAAGCTCTCTGCGCGCTAGGCCACAAATCTCTCACCAGGTCTTCGCTTCCTGTCAGCCGCCAGTCGCGGTAAAGCTGAATCACACCGCCCAGCTGGCCATCACTGGCAGCATGCCACAGCTTAGTCTCGGCTCCTAAAGGAATGTTGACTCTAAAATCAAGCGCACCTTCTTTTCCCCTTGGCCCGCAGTTGAAGCCGTGTTTGTACTCAGTCCGCCTCATGCTTTCCTGCATTTTAGGAAACAGCCAAGCATGGGTAAGAGAGTAATTCCAAACGTGAGAGCAGGTGCCCGGACAGCAGCCATCGTTGGGGGCGCAGCCTTCCCACGCCCAATAGGTGCCATCCTCCAGCCGAATAATTGTAGGAGTGTGCAGAACCGAGGCAGTCGCGCTGACTGATTGAACAACTTCCGCAGGAAGACTAGTACAGAACAATGCCTCTTCAAAAGCGAGGGTTCTTGATTTCAGTTCATCAAACCGAGAAAAAAACTCTTCGGCAGCCGACCAGGCATCTGGCCATTGTGTGGCATGCCATGGCTTCCAAGGCTCGCACTTGGCATCTTTCTCACCAGCCCAATACTTTACAGCGGTCGGAAAGAGCCATGAAACGAAAAACGGCACTTCCACCTCTTCACCTGGCTGCAAAACCACCATCGCGCCAAGAGTTCCTGCTGTCCGATTGCCGTGAGGCTGAGCATCACTCATCTCAACTCTGCCCGTGGACTTAAATGTGTTCCAAAACGCCTGAACTGCATCAAACCAGCTGCCGCTCTCCCATTGGGGAAGAACGGTGACCTGGGGCCAGCTGGTCGAAAGACAGGCGGTTCCTCCAAGGGGATCGTCTGATTCAAATCGGTCGTTGTAGAACTGAATTCCCGTCACGCCCCCCTGCCTTATAACCTCGCTGCGGCAGATGTCAAGCTCGCCAGATTGATCTGGCTTGGGCTCTCCCACAGGATTCATCATCGACCAGGCCAAGGTGGCTTCCACTCTTTTATCAGAAGTATTTTTAAGACGGTAAACCAAAGCCGCCCCCGGAAAACTAGAACTGCGGTCGTCAAGAGGAATAAGAGGATTGAAGGCGCAGAGTTCAACTTCCAGCGGCTGATCTTCTCGATGAAACTTCACTCTTGCAAAAGGAAAAGTTCCCAAAAACTCCACAGAATCAAACCCAGGAAGGCCATCCATCTGCTTAAAAAATCTTCCCTGGCCCAGCGACCAAAATCCTGTTCCCTCGCCAAACCAGTCTCTTGTTCTCGGGCCCAAAACGGTCATGGCTAAAGGTTCTTCGCCTTCCTGCCTCACCCATAAAGCCGGAAAAGTGTTTTCCATCAGACAGTTGATGTTGGGTCGGTTAAAAATCTCCCAATCTCTCAGCCCTCCCCTTCCATCCAAACCGACACATCCTGTGCCGATCCCGCCCAAAGGAAATGAGATTTCCCTCAAATTCTCGCCAGTAAATGAGTAGGGACTCAAATCAAAGCTAGGCCGAAAAAGGCTCATGGTACAGGCAGGTTACCACCGGAACTTCGCAGAAATCGAATGCCATACTCGGCTTCAAAGCTATGCTAAATCTCGACCTCAGCCGCCACACCGCCCTTGTCACAGGGGGTTCGGGCGAACTTGGCCGGACAATGTGCCGAACCCTTGCCCAATGTGGAGCGGCTGTTGCTGTTCACTACCTAGCCAACAGGCAGAAGGCGCTTGAAACAGTTTCTTCGATTGAGAAAATGGGGGGCAGGGCCATGGCTTTTCAGGCAGACATAACCAGCCCTGCTTCGGTGAACGAACTCAAGAATTCAATAGCCTCTTCAATGGAAATTCCCACACTTCTGGTCAACAACGCTGTAATTCAATACACCTGGAAGAGTGTTCTTGACCAGGATATAAGCGACTACGAAAGCCAGTTTCAATCCTGTGTTCTGCAGAATGTCTTGATGGCTCAAGCCTTCGTCCCCGGAATGATATCGAAGGGAGAGGGAGGAAGAATCATTGCGATCAACACCGAATGTGCCATGCAGAACTTTATCAGTCAATCAGCTTATGTCAGCGGCAAACGAGGCATGGATGGAGTTTTAAGAGTTTTGGCAAAAGAAATAGGAGAGCACCAGATTACAGTCAACCAGGTCGCTCCCGGCTGGACAAAATCGGACAGGTACAAGGGACTCGACCCTGACCCCCAGGCTGCTTATGCAGCAAATCTGCCTTTGAAAAGAACAGGGACAGACCAGGAAATTGCAAACGTTGTCGCTTTTTTAGCAAGCGATCTGGCCAGCTATATAACAGGCGCTTACATTCCTGTCTGCGGCGGAAACGTGATGCCAGCCATATAAGCCAGGCTGCTTGAAGCCCATTTACCTAACGCAAAAACTGACCGGAAAAGTCAGAAAATTGCCCTCATCACTGTTTCATAACTCCTCTTTTGAAAGCTAGAATCTGCACACCACATGAACTCTTCTCAGGAACCCTTTTCAATTCCTACTGCCGATACAGAAGTTGGCCGACAGTTTGCCAAAGATGGCTACTACGTGGCAAAAGCTGTCTTTACGCCAGAAGAAACTGCAGCACTGGAAGCAGACTTTGATCGAATTGTCAGCCAGCTTGTTTCATCTGGTGAAGAGATCAATGCCACCTGGACTGGCCCAGAAATGGATAAGATGGAGGCCAAAAAGCTTGTTGTTATCCACACTCATAATGTGCAGCAGTATTCAGGGGTTTGGACAAGGGCTTTCTTTCACGAAAAGTTTCTAAAGGCTGCCACAGATATTCTTGGGCCAGATGTGATTCTTCATCACTCTAAACTCTTTCAAAAGCCAAGTGAAGAAGGCGCACCTTTTCCCATGCACCAAGATTGGACTTACTTTCCCACAATCAAAGATTCCTTGATCGCGGGAATCATCCATGTCTCAAAGGCCACCGACGAAATGGGCTGTCTTAGGGTCTACCCAGGGTCGCACAAGCTGGGTCGAATCGAAGGAACATCCGGCCAAAGTGATTCCGACCTCCTTAGTCAATACCCCTTAAGCGGTGCCCTGCCGCTGGAAGCAGAGCCCGGCGATGTCGTCTTTTTTCACTACTTCACCCTCCATGGCTCCATGCCCAACCGGTCTTCTGAAACAAGAAAGACCGTTCTTGTGCAGCTCTACGCAGGCAATGACAAAGTTGAAGATGGCATCCAACACCCAGACGAAAAGCTGGCTCTCTCTGGCTGGAACCACCACGCATCACGATCTGCTGCAAACCGCAGCAAATAGCACCCACCGCCTGCCTTATCAGAAATCTGCTCTTGGGCAGGCGCCAAGCCAAGTCTTCAAGGCGGTCTAGGGGCAGGAATTTAACAAGAATCAGCTATCATCAAATCAAGATGAGCCTGTCACTGATCTTGGCCCCCCTGCTGATTCTCGGCGCCCCTGGCGACGCAAAAGACAGGTTTGTTAAATGGCGGACTTCAGCAGCTTCCTTGTCTTTCACCCAAGACATAACCCTCTCATCAACCGGACAAGGCTCCGCCAGTCTTAAGGCTTCTTACCGACAATCCCCCGGACTGAAGTTTCGCTACGATTTAACATTTCAAGGCTACACCGTTGGACAGATTCAAAACGGCGAGGTTGTAATGGCTACAAACGGCAGGACAAAAAATTATGTCAAATACTACGCCATCAATCTACTCAGCGGCCCTTCACCCTCTGCCCCTCCTTTTTTCAACCAGGCTTTTCCTGGTGTTCTGACAGATAGAAGCTCGGGGCCTATAAAATCAAATGCCTGGAAGGTGCAGGGAGACTCTTTAAGCTTCTATGAAGAATCGCAGATCGGAAAGGTCACCATCAATCTCGTGGTGGCTGCCGATGGCTCGCCAAAGAGCTATGAAATCAAAGTGGAAGGTGATGTTCAATACACAGCCAAATCAACCTTCTCTAACATTTCCACTTCGGCCATTCCAGAATCCACCTACTCGCTCCAGCCTCCTTTGGGATGGGTGCCCCAGTTTATTAAAGAACCCGCCCGTCCATGGGATATCGGCTCAAAGCCCCCCACCAGGATTTATAGAGATGGCCTAAAGGGAAGCACTTTTGATCTCGCATCGGCATCCTTAGCACAGGGAACAGTCGTCTGCCTGACTGCGGCAGATTGTCACGTTTCTGCCCGCCTCATATCAAGGCTCGACACACTAAAAGCCGAACTGGCAAAGCGAAAGCTTGGCCTTAGGGTCATCAGTCTTGGCCCAGTCAAGCCCTCGGCCTGGGCTGGAAAAGTCATGTGGGATCAAAGCGGCCAGGTAGAAAAGGACCTCCGACCGCCATCGACACCCTACTTTTACACTCTGGATAAAAAAGGAATCATCACTTCGGCCTGGCTTGGTTATGTGAGTGGAGATGAAGCCAAAATCGCCGCCATCCTGGCCGAAAAGTCTGAACCCTAAACTAAATCTATGCTGCGCAGACAATTCAGAACGGGCGCAGCCTGTACCTGATTGATGGATTGGCAGGGACTGATTCAGGCACACATGTAGACCGGCTGCCTCCTATAAGGCTCAGACCTCTGCCTTCCCTTATCTGGCAGTCGGACTCCTGCTAAACTTCAGATCGGTCCCATGTTCAAAAAGCTGATGCAGAACGTCGACCGCCTCCTCGGAAGAGGAGTCATCGACGAAGAGCTCTACGAAGAGCTGGAAGAAGCTCTTCTTGGAGCGGATGTCAGCCTGCCAATATGTGAGGAAATTCTGGAAGCGCTGCGCCAGGCAGTGAGAAAAGAAAAAATCACAGATCCAGAAGGCATGAAGGCGCGCCTTCGCGAGGAAATTAAGACACGTCTGGAACAAGGACCAGAAGGGGTGCTAAAGACAGCCGCTTCAGGCCCAACCGTCTACCTTTTTGTGGGAGTTAACGGGGCCGGAAAGACCACATCTATCGGCAAGCTGGCCCACAGACTGCGCAGGCACAACCGAACCGTGCTTCTTGCCGCAGGCGATACCTTTCGCGCCGCGGCCATAGACCAGCTTAAGATCTGGGCCGATCGCACAGGAAGCGAGTTTGTCGGAAGCCAGCCTGGCGGAGATTCTGCCGCCCTTATTTACGATGCCATCATGGCAGCTAAATCGAGAGGAATCCAGTATGTTCTTGCCGATACGGCAGGGCGCCAGCACAATAAAGTCAGCCTGATGAACGAGCTGACCAAAGTCAGCAAGGTCTGCCAAAAAGCTCTCGGCAAAGACCCTGAGGAGGTTCTTCTTGTCCTCGATTCCAACACGGGCCAAAACGCCATTCAGCAGGCAGAGCAGTTCACTTCAGCAGCCGGAGTCACAGGCTTGGTCCTCACCAAGCTCGACGGAACCTCAAAAGGAGGGGCGCTGCTGGGAATCTGGGAACGACTGCGTATCCCCATTAAACTGGTAGGGCATGGTGAAAAACCAGAAGATATGTCACAGTTTGATCCAAAATCATTTTCAGAACAATTTTTAGATTAGCAGTGATACAGCCCGAAAAGGCTCGTGCTTCTGATTCAGATACTGCTTGACAAAGCTTTTCTGAATCAGAAGCAGACTTAAGCGGCCCCTCCAGCTTCTTATAGTATTTTTCCGCTCTTCTCCAAGTTGGCGACAAGATCGCCCAAGATCGCCCTCACCTCGGTACAGGTGATATCCACATTTCTTGGCCCTCCTTCAGGAGCTTCAAACATAAACTCTTCCAACAGCTTCTCCATGAGAGTGCTGAGTCGACGAGCCCCAATGTTCTCAATTTTCCTATTCACTTCCTGGGCCAAAAAGGCAAGTTCATCCAGCGCATCATCGCTAAGAGTAAGGGTCACTCCATCAACCAAAAGAAGCTGCTTGTACTGATTTACAAGGCTGTTTTCTGGCTCAACCAAAATACGGCGAAAATCTTCTTCACTCAAAGATTCCAGCTCAACCCTCACCGGAAGACGGCCCTGCAGCTCGGGAATTAAATCGCTCGGCTTGGACTCATGAAATGCGCCAGCGGCAACGAACAGAATATGATCGGTACGGATAGGTCCGAACTTGCTGGGAACAGTGCTGCCCTCAATAACCGGCAGAAGGTCGCGCTGTACTCCTTCGCGGCTGACATCTGGCCCTCCACCAGAACCTGATTTCATTGCGATTTTATCAATCTCGTCAATGAAAATAATCCCTGTCTGTTCGGCTCTTTCTACTGCCTCTTTGTAGATGGCTCCTTTGCTGATTCTCTGGCCAGATTCCTGCTGGACAAGCACCACCAAGGCTTCGCTGACGGGCAGATCCCGCGTGACTCTTCTTGTTCCGCCAAAAGGATTGTGGCCGTTGGTGTCTATGCCCAGCTCTTCCATGCCCTGAGGCGTAAAAACCTGCATAAAGGGGGTGGACTGCTCGTCCATATCCACACTGACTAGCCTTTCGTCGTGGCGGCCGTCTACAATTTCTGATCTTAGTCTGCGGCGGTACTCCTCTCGAGTTTCTCCCCCACGAATCTCTTCCTCTTCAGCTGGCTGGTCGTCGCCTGGCTGATCCCAGTATGTGTGAAAGACCTGAGGCCATTCTTCCGCCAAAATCAGCTCAGTCACCTGATCGATAGCCGCATTTTGGGAGTCTTCTGCCACTTCAACTGCCTTTTCATCTTCAACCAGTCTAACAGCAGCTGCAGCAAGCTCCCTCACCATAGATTCAACATCACGGCCAACATAGCCGACTTCAGTAAACTTTGTGGCCTCTACCTTAACAAAGGGTGCACGCGCCAGCCTTGCCAGCCGCCTGGCAATCTCTGTCTTTCCAACTCCTGTTGGTCCGATCATGAGAATGTTTTTGGGCATGATCTCCGCCCTCTGCTCGGTCGGAAGCTGCTGTCTGCGCCACCTGGACCTGAGCGCTATAGCGACCGCCTTTTTGGCCGCGGCTTGTCCGACAATCGTCCGGTCTAGTTCCGCAACGATTTGTCGCGGCGTCAGCTCTTCCAAGGGCAGATTCATAGTCTTTCAACATTGTGGACCCCTTTGCCATCTAGCAGAGAAGGGGTCCTGATTTAACCTTTGAGGTTCACTACTTAAGACGCTTATCCTGCCACGCAAAACCCTCTTCGAGATCTAGCAATGCTTCCTCTTTTGGTCTTGTGGCCCTGACGGCATGATTGTCGTAGTTTCTTTCCACCCGCCACCACGTAAGATAAGCTTTTCACCTCATGCCAAGCCCTTCTTGGGAGCAGAACTGTGAGTGGTGCGAAACAGCCGGGAAGAAAGATGAAAGCTAATTGAGCGCGAAGGGAAGACTGCCAAGGCTCTAACCCACAACAGACGGCGCTAACATGCCTCCTATGAGATTGATGCCTCGCTGGATGAGGACAAGAATCAAGGACCTTGCCTCTCAGCGGCTATGAAGAACTCAGCAGTGACTGCCTGAACTTAAGACAGTTCCTTCTTACAGAAAACCATTGCTAGAAACAGGAATCTCCCCTGAAACGAAAAAAACATGGTCTTAAACGCAAAAAAGGCTCCTTTGACGTGAGTCAAAGAAGCCTATTGAAAGCCCATGGTACAGCACAGATCGACCTGAGTATGGAGGCATTCCCCAATGGGGTTCCTCGTGCAGACTCTTAAGGAGGTGATCCACCCACACCTTCCGGTACGGGTACCTTGTTACGACTTAGTCCCCCTCGCCCCCCCCACCTTCGGCCGCTCCCTCCTTACGGTTGGGCCACGGACTTCGGGTGAAGACGACTCGGGTGACTTGACGGGCGGTGTGTACAAACCCCGGGAACGTATTCAACGCAGCATAGCTGATCTGCGTTTACTAGCGATTCCAACTTCATGCAGTCGAGTTGCAGACTGCAATCTGAACTGAGGACGTATTTTTGCGATTAGCTCCACCTCGCGGTATTGCTGCGCTCTGTTTCGCCCATTGTAGCATGGCGGTTATGCCTGGGGCTTCACACATGCTAC
>CAZSIM010000018.1:0-38011 GCA_964607175.1 uncultured Fimbriimonadaceae bacterium | reverse complement strand
GCTGTGCGCCTTCGCCTGGTGACAGCAAAGTTACCAGGTTAAGCCGGAGGATGTGCTGCAGGCCCCGCCTCCTTATACTTTTGACGATTGGAAGCTGGTCGAAGAGGCAGAGTTCAACCGAGTCTACGAAATCTCTTTTGCTTCTGCCTTTACCAGCGGTGTTGCCGAGAACGACAAGGTCAAGGTCAGGTGCTGGATGCCCCATTCTCCCAAGACACCTGTCCCATCGGTGATTCTTCTGCACTATTGGGGCGCAGCTGATAATCAGATGGAGATTTCTTTGGCCAAAAGGCTGAATGATCGCGGAATTGCTGCCTTTATCGTTCCTCTCCCCTATCACTTGTCACGCACAGCTGCCGGAAGAAGATCAGGGCAGGATGCGATTCGGCCTGACCCTCAGGCGATGGTGGACACCATGCGTCAGGCCACCATGGATATAAGGCGGACACTGGATTTCATTACATCGCGGCCAGAGTTCAACCCGGCAATGATTGGTCTTTCTGGCACTTCGCTGGGATCGATTGTTGGAAGCTTGGCTTATGCAACTGATGAAAGAATAAAGTCAGCAGCCTTTACTTTGGGGGGAATTGACCTGGCCCACATTCTCTTTAAAAGCTCGATTGTTCAGCCCCAGAGAGAAATTCTGCGGAAGAAAGGCATCACAGAAGAGAGCTTGAGGGAAGCTTTGGCTCCGGTTGAGCCCTTGAACTATCTAAAGCCAGGCGATTCTGACAGGCCGACAATGGTCATCATGGCTCGTTACGATCAGGTAATTCCGACCTCATCTACCGAGAAGCTTATTGATGCCTTGGGCACCACCACCCGCGTTGAACTTAACACAGGTCATTACGGGGGCTTTGTCATTCAGAACAGGATTTTAAGGCTGCTGGCTGGCTATTTTGATGCAAGCCTGCACGATAGGCCATACAATGTTCCGAACTCATTGGATGTCCCGACGATTCGCATAGGGCTGGCTTACAACCCAGAATCTGGAGCTCAGGTGGCGCTAGGCTTTGATCTATGGCGAAGCGGCAAAGAATGGTACGCGGGTCCCTTGATAACGCCTAAGGGAATTCAAGGCTTTGCGGGGAGATCGCTTAACCGACAGCTGGCGGTGGGGGTCACAACAACTGGCGCCAAAACAACCTGGGGGCTTTTCTGGAACATGATCCTCTAGACCCTCTTGCTTTAGCTGCCAGAGACAACATTATTCATACCTACCTTTCGCTTTCTGCCAAGGTGCCGGGGGTTTTTCAGGAAATCACCAAAGAAAGGGTTCTTTCTGTTGGTCCTCCCGGCATCGCCTTTGCAACCTTTGCCGGGCGTTTTGGCTGGCAGACTAGGGAAGAAGCGGTGGCAGGATTATCCCGGCTTGTTCAGGAGGTTCAGACTCCAAGCCTCTTTCGATTGGATGGTGACCCGCCATTTTTAAAAGAGGATTTTCTGTTTCTTGAAGGCTGGGTGATTAAGTATGAGCTTGTTCAGATGGCTTGGGCTGGTGGTCAGGCGTCGAGCAGAATTGAGCTCCTCCCAGCTGTGACTCCGCCTGAACGCATTGAGGTGGCAGGCTTTATGACCGACCAGTTCATGATTCAAGGAAGGCCTCAGATGAGGGACCTCATTATCAGCGCCACCTCCAGTTCGCCTCTTGAACTCCACCGGTTAACGGGTGCTCAAGGTTTGATTGGCGCGGTGATGCTTTCAGAAACTGATGACTGCTTGGGCCTTTACAACCTGTGTGTCGAGCAGAAACTGAGGGGCAAAGGCACAGGAGCCCAGATTCTTCAGTGGGTTCAAGCAAGATCTCTTCGACTTGGCAAGCCGATTGTCCTCCAGTGCAGTCCAGAGCTAAAAGGGTTTTATCGGTCCAATGGCTTTAGGGTTTCTGGATCGATGCAGTGCTGGGGCAGGCTGGACC
Organism: uncultured Fimbriimonadaceae bacterium; assembly: GCA_964607175.1. Lineage (GTDB taxonomy): Bacteria > Armatimonadota > Fimbriimonadia > Fimbriimonadales > Fimbriimonadaceae > JAKRSE01. The sequence goes on along the minus strand of CAZSIM010000018.1, from coordinate 36,093 downwards.
CTTCTATAGCCTAGCAGGGGCGACCGCTCTGCCTTCTTTGAGGCTGCGATACCCTGCTTCTGCGATCATAGAAGCTTTGATTCCATCTTCAAAGGTGCAGAGAGGCTCTCGATTTTCGCGGACGGCATCAAGGAACTCTCGAACCATTGCCCGGTCAAGGCTGCTTCCCGTTCCGACTAGGCTATGGCCAGAGGCATACTTGTCCACACCCTGGCCAAAGAGATCGGCTTCGAGCACTCCCTTTTCCCCGATGGCTTTTAGGGTCACATCTCCCCAGACTTTATAGCCGCTGGGGCGCGACCACGAAGAGTCGAGAGTGGCGAAGACTCCGCTTGGGAAGCCGAGGGTCAGCTTGGCTGTATCTTCCCATTCTCCGCCGTGCATTCCAGAGCCAACCTGAGCGTAGACGCTGATTGGGTCTTCTCCCAAAAGACGCCGCAGAAGATCCCCGACATGGACAACGTGGTCAACCATGGCTCCACCCCCGCTGAGGCTTGGCTCAACAAACCAGCCAAAGGGGCACATGCCGCGGTTAGTGGTGCAGAGAGCCAAAACATGGCCGATCTCACCGCTTTGAATCAGCTTCTCCATTCGGTTGAACGTGGGTGAGAAGGGACAGGGGAAGGCAGTCATGTGGACTTTGTCTGAGCCCTTGACTGCCGTCCGAATCTGATCTGCAATCGCCAGGGTGGGGGAGATTGGCTTTTCGCAGAGAATATGGAGACCTGCCTTGGCGGCTGCCTCGATATGGTCGCCGTGTTTTAGATTTTCGCTGCAGATGACGACAGCCTCTGACTGACTTAAAAGGTCGGCTTGATCTTTGTAAAAGGCAAGGCCGCGAGCCTCGGCAAAGGCAGAGCCCCTTTCTGGGCTGTCATCCCAGACTCCTACGACCTCCGAACCTTCTTCAGCCATGAAGCAGCTGACAAAACTCGGTGCGTGTACGTGGGCAGCAGAGATGACTCCGACCTTGAGGGCCATAGTCTGAGTTTAGCCTAGAGAGGGCTGCCGCCCCTGAGCAGCCAGGAAAGTCCCTGAAGCGCGTTCAGGGACGCACATTCTTATCTCCAGAACTTTCTAGCGAGGGCGTGTGCGCTGGGGATGCCTGACCCTGCGATGCTTGTGGCATGCAGCAAGAGAGCCCCTGGCAGAGCCAGACAGATGCTGCGCTTCATCGACTTGAAAAGCCTCGTCATCAGAATGGGTTCCCCTGGCACGGGCAGTATTGAAAATATCACCCGTGCCATGGCACACTTTTATGACTAAGAAAAAGCTTTAAGGCTTGCTTATTCGCCGACTCCGATAATCTGGCTGAGCTGGCTCTGCACCTCAACAAGCTTTTTGAATGGACCATTCTTGGCCATCAGTTCTTCGTGAGTGCCCATTTCGACCACTTCGCCTCTTTCTAGAACAAAAATTCTGTCTGCGTTGCGAAGGGTAGAGAGTCTATGGGCGATGGCGAAGGTTGTTCTTCCTTTAACCAGATTTTGAATAGCTCCCTGGATCTGCCTTTCGGTTTCGACATCGACTGAAGAGGTTGCTTCGTCAAGAATGAGGATGCGTGGATCGTGAAGGATGGCGCGGGCAATAGAGATTCGCTGCTTCTCACCGCCTGAAAGCCTTGCGCCTCTTTCTCCGACGACAGTATCGTAGCCTTCGGGCTTGGCCAGGACAAAATCATGAGCGTTGGCCGCTTTGGCTGCCCTCATGATTTCTTCCATGGATGCACCTGGCTTTCCGTAGCTGATGTTTTCGGCGATGGTGCCGTGGAATAGGAAAGGATCCTGCAGAACGATTCCGATTTGAGCTCGGTATTCCTGAAGGCTCATATCTTTAATGTCGATTCCATCGACCAAAATCCGTCCCTTGTCCGGCTCATAAAATCGGCAGACAAGGTTGATAGTGGTGGATTTTCCTGCACCAGAGTGGCCGACGAGGCCTATCATTTCACCTGCTTTTACATCGAAGCTCAGGTTCTTAATGATGGGGTTGGATTTATCGTAGCCAAAACGGACTTGGTCGAAGACAACACTGCCTTCTACCTTGTGCAGCGCCTGAGCGCCCTCGTCGCCTTCTGGGACCATATCCATGATCTCGAAGATTCGTTCTCCGCCAGCCATGGCGCGGCTGAACCAGTTGTTGATCTGAGCGAACCACTGAAGGGGGCCATAAACCAGGGCCACATAGGCGCTGATCATCCAGAAATCGCCAAGAGGAAGAGTGCCGTTAAGCACCATGTAGCCTCCGACTGTCCAGTTGATGACTGCGCCCATAGAGGTGCAGAGGCTCATGAAGCCAAATGCGGTATGCCAGCTTTGGTCGGCATTAAGGGCGGCATCCCTTAGTTCGTTGCTGCGCCGGGTGAACTTGTTAAGTTCGTGATCTTCGCGGGCAAACGCCTTGACAACCCTGATGCCCATGAGGGATTCGCCGAGGTGCATGTGAACTCGGGCCATTTTTTGACTGACCCTGTGGAACTTGGTGCTGATTGGCCGCCAAACCTTAATGTTGATAAGGGCAACGATGGGGAAGGGGGCGAGCACGCAGAGGGCGAGGACCCAGTTGGTGAGCAGCAGCAGCACCAAAACGCCGCAGAGCATGAGAAAGTTGATGACCAGAAAGGGAAGGCCATCGACCAAGAATGACCAGACACGTTCTGTATCTTGGGTGACTCGGCTTGAAATGGCGCCGGTCGGTTTGCGGTCGAAATAGGCGATCTGCAGATATTCGATAGCCCGGTAGGTGGAGGTTCGGAGATCGGCAGAAATGTGGGTGCCCAGGTAGGTCATCAATCGGCCATTGATGATCTGGAGGCCAGCCGCACAGACCAGCACACTGGCCCAGGCTGCCACCAAGCCAAAAAAGAGCATGTTTTGACTGCCAGGGCCAAAAATGTTCGTCAGCCAATCTGGCACTGGCTTGCCGCTGAACATGTTTATCAGCCATCCCTGCAGTCGAGGCGGAAGAAGGTTAAGCGAAGTAGATGTGAGAGCGCAGATGACCAGCAGAATGGCGGCCTTGCGGTAAGGCGCCAAAAAGCGCGAGATGCGCATGAGGGTTTTGCCCCTATTGACGCACACAGGGCAGATGCCATCTTTTTCTGGCAGAAGCCTTTCGCATTTTGGACAGCGAGTCTTTTCTACCTTGACATTGATCATGAGCTCTTCGCCGTTGGTCAGCTGCTCAATGCCACGGGCGGCCTCGGAAAAGAGATTTGAATGGGTTTGAGAAAAAGTAATGACCGCGAGCGATTCGCCTGACTTGAGGTCTAAAACCAGACGCCCTCCGCTTACCAAAGGATCGGTTTTGCTCCCCTTTATATCCTTCAGAGGGACTCTAAATACTGTCACGCCCGTTTCGTTGGCAACGATGACTTCATCTTTGGTGACTGAAAGTCGGCGGATGCCAAACAGCGCTTCTTCGGTGATATCTGATTCGAGCTGAAAGAGCAGTTCTGAATCGGGGGGCAATGATGACAAGGTTGATGACTGCATGGAATCGCTGCCCTCGGGCAGAGAAAGTTTCCCCTCAGGGATAGGTGGTCAGACTCGGCGGCAGAAGGTTGGGTCAGCCCGTGGCCGCGCTGTAACTATGACTGACCCGGGTGGTCTCCCAGGCTGTGTTGGGGTGGTCAGGGAGCTTGGGCACCAGTTGGGCGGACTGGGCATAAGGCTCGGAACTGTAACGTTACTGCTAGCTAAGCAGATATCACTCGAAGAGGTCAAGGGTGTTTTAACTGCAGCTAAAGATTCCTTTCTATATCCGGTCGTTTGGCCCTCCCCAAATGCTGACAGCCTATTAGCTGATGGGACCTTAATGAGGGCCTGGCATAGAGCCGCCTTGGTGGGATACACTAAAAAGAGCGAGCGGGAGTAGCTTAATGGTAAAGCTCCAGCCTTCCAAGCTGATCACGCGAGTTCGATTCTCGTCTCCCGCTCCAAACTTCTCCCAAACACCCTGGGCGGGTGTAGTTCAATGGTAGAGCGTCAGCTTCCCAAGCTGAATGTTGCGGGTTCGAATCCCGTCACCCGCTCCAAATTTTGAACCTGCCAGACTCTTCGGGGTGACAGTGATTTCCTTTAGGGGTGACACTAGGTAGATGCCAGTTTGTTGAATTCTGCCAGCTTTTTTCTAGCAGTTTTGTATGTGCAGTAATCAGCTTTTCTAATTTGGCTTCTTTTTGCTTCCTAGTTATTGTTTGTTTCATGCCCCATGAGGTGCCGGACAGAATACATTTGCCCTGTGTGGTAAGCAATATGAAAGGCCATATATTCGATCATGTAGGCCCATGTCCATTCGTCTCGGAAGGGACACTTTTCATCTAGGTTTGGTCTTTCTTGAAGGAACTTTTCTTTACAGGACCTGTGAACTCGTTTGACTTCGTTATAGAGTTCTTCTGCGGTCATGTCAAGTGTGACAGGGGATTGAATTGTGACGGGGTAGTAACGAATCTCTTCTGTGACCAGGGGGCTGTCGCACCCACCTAGGAAATACAGTGCCTCGCCATAAGCGACATGAGCTGCCAGCTCGCCCACGCTGAGCAGTCGAGGATGGGCACGAACCCAGACATCTTCGTCCCTTAAGCCTTCAAATGCCTCGCTCATTTCCCAGATAGCTGAATCAAGGGGGCGCACTGCTTCTTCGTGTGTCATAAAGTGAACCTGTTTTCTGGGTCTGATTAGGAATCAGGAGAAGGACTAAACCTGAATCTATTTAATAGGATAACTGTACCAAATATTGCAGCGTGAAATGTTTTTTGCAAGCTCAAAGATTGTGTTTTTTTTTGGCTTCTTTGAATTTATCTCGACTGCAGAACTCAGCTGATTATTCTAACACCCAGTTTTTATTTGTGTCGCCGATGATGGAGTTTAGAGAAGCGATAGAGTTCATGACTATAAACATTAGGATAGTTCACTCACGGCATCTTTATTAGCCATTAAGGAACATCACACATGCAATGAAAATAGAGCGAAGAAGGTGATGTTCGGGGCTGATTTGTCTGCTGTTATTCCTGATCAATAAGTTTAAGGAGCTCCTGCCGATTATCCTCGACTGGTTCATCCAGCCGCAGGGCACGCAGGATAGGAAGCCATTTAAGGGCTAAGTCTGCACTATCGGGTGATAGTTCCTTCCAGCGTGAGAAGTAGGATTCTGTGAAGAGGGTTCGGGGACCGGAAGAAGCTTCTGAGGTCTGCCAGCCAAACAGCACCAATGACCTGGCTATGTCTGAGGCGGGATGTCCTTGGCCAGCCTGAGCCCAGTCTACAAACACCGGATTCTGTTCATCAGGCCATATCACGTTTCCAGGATGGAAGTCACCGTGTAGAAACGAAGAACCAGTAGGGAGGACTTTGAGGAGCGAGATAAGCCTCTCCTTTTGGATTTCTGAGAGGTGGCTGGAGGCAGAAATCTTCTGCTCAAATCGTGCAGTGATGTCAGTAAGGAACTTGCCAGGCTTTTCAGCAATGCTAAAGTGAAGTTCTGCATAGCGTCTGCCTGCTTCAGCCGGGTCAGCGCCAGCTTCAATGAGAGCCATGCCATTCTGGCCAGCCACCTTGGCCATGGCAAAACCCCAGCGCATCTTCATTAAAACGAGATCGCCTGGTTCTGGCACGGGAATCTTGGCAAGCCAGGCTGTTTTTAGTGCGTCGAGTTCAGTGAATGCAGTTTCCTTGTCAGTTCCAAAGGGAAAAAGCTTCACGGCCCAGCCATTGCCAGAATCGTAGATTTCGGCAGTTTTTCCTATAGCCAGGGGCTTTTCTTTTAGGTCTGGGTCAAGATTGTCAATCTCGTGAAGGGGGTCTCTATTCATTGCCAAGCTCTGGCTACATGATGAAGCTTTTTGCAGCGGAATGCTGGGCGCAAAAAAAGACAGACCAGCAAAGGCTGGTCTGTCTTCAGATGGATGTTGTGCTAGATGGTGGGAGGAGTGCCCTGACGACCAGGTCCGCCCTGCCGTCCGCCGCCAGCAGCACCGCCAAAGCCTTGGCTGACTCTGCCTTCAAACTTGGGGCCTTTCATAGCTTCGAATGCAGTCTTCTGTTCAGCGGTCAGAACCTTCACGGATTCAGTATTAAGAATTTCCGTATTCTTGGTCATGGCTGCAGTCAGCTCTTCTCGGGTGATCTCCTGATCTCTCATTCTCTGAAAGAGCTCCATGTTGGCATTCTGCATTCCAGTCTGAAGATCGACAAGAGACTTCTTCTGGGCTGCCTTGAGTTCAAGCTTCTTCTGGACGTCCTCGCGGAAGAGGGCTCTGCCGCCAGCAGTCTGAACACCAATCTGGAAGAGTCGAGCTTCCTGTTCGTCGGTGGTGACATCGGTAATGGCTTTTTCGGCTTCCTTCATGGCATCGGCCATCTGAGCGGGATCAAATCCTTGGAATCCTCCACCACCGCCCTGTCTCTGACCGCCAGCACCTTGACCCTGGCCACCGCCCTGTCTCTGACCACCAGCTTGACCCTGGCCGCCGCCTTGCCTCTGACCACCGGCACCAGCAGCACCGGCAGCACCAGGTCCTCCCTGGCCGCGTCCGCCGCCAGCTCCTCCACCCATCATCATTCTCATCCAGGGATACTTTTCAGCAAGTTTTGCCTGGGCTGCAGTGATGTCGGCGAGCTGTTTTTCAGTGAGCTTAATGTCTTTTTGAACATCAGGCTGCATGACCAAAAAGGCATCTGGCATCTGCATGTTCATCATGCCGCCACGGCCGCCGCCGCCGGGCTGAGCAAGGGCTGCGCCAGCTGCGGCGATAAGGCCGAGGGCGATTAAGGGGCGAACTGAGAATTTCATGGTTACTTTTTGTCTCCTGTCTTAGGATCTGTCCCGCCATTGGTGGCAGGTGGGGGTGTCTGCCCCTTTTCTGATTTAGTGGACGTTCCAGCCTGGCCCTTGTTCACCTGCTGAATGTTGTTATTAACTTTCTTTTGCAGACCTGGGGAAAGCTGTCTTGTTGTATTTTCCTGCAGAGATTTAGCTTCTGCTTCGTCTCTCACTACAACTGGCCTCAGGAAAACGAGAAGTTCTGTTTTCACATCCTGGCGGCTGGTTGATTTAAAGAGGTTTCCTAAGATCGGAATGTCGCCTAAGATGGGAAGCTTTTTGGTGTTGGCCCTCACTTCCGTTCTCATAATTCCGCCAAGAACGATGGTTTCACCATCTTTCACGCTGACTGTCGTTTCGGCTTGGCGCTGATTGACAATGGGGGCGTTGAAGCTGGTGTAGCCTTGAAGGTCGTTGGCTGTCTGGGTGACATCCATGGTCACATAGCCATTGGCTGTGATTCGTGGGGTCACGGTCAAGACGATTCCGACATCTTGGAACGAATAGTTGTAGGTCAGGTTTCCGTTGGCGTCTTCGCGCTGGCTTAGAACGTAAGGAATCGACTGGCTGATGTTGATTTCAGCTTCGACGTTATTGCTTGTAAAGATGCGCGGAGTTGAAAGGACTTCGAACTTGTCATCTGTTTTCAGCGCGTTGATAAAGGTGCTGATGTTGCCGCCGCTGACGGTGTACCTGAATCCCTGGAGGGCGGGGTTGGCGTTTTGAAGGCCAAAGTCAGATCTGGCATTGCCTGTAACGTCCGCCTCATTGAACAGCTTGGGCTGAGCCAAGGTCCATTCCACACCCAGCTTCGAGCTCGAATCCAGCGTGGCTTCAACGATCATGGTTTCGATCATGACCTGTTCAGGAATCTTATCCAGCTGGCCGAGCAGCTGCTGTAGAAGCTGGACATTATCTGGAGTCGTGACAACAACAAGGCTGTTGGTGTTCGGATCGGGGATGACAGTGATTTGGTTGGTCATATCCCTTTGGTTGACCAGCCTGCCATCTGCTCCGCGAGCCAAGCCAGATTGACCGGTTCGGTTCTGCTGACCGCCCTGGCCCATTTGTCCGCCAAACCTAAAGCCGCCCTGCTGAACATAAACATCGGTCATCAGGGTTCCGTCATCAAGCTGGTCAACAGGAATGTCGGTTCCGTTGGCAGCCCTGCCAGTATTGTTGCCCTGGCCGCCGCCGCCGCCCATGCCGCCTCTATTGCCAGTATTGCGATTATTGGCGCCGGTGCGGTTCTGTGTTGTTCCTCCGCCTCTGTTGCCAGTGTTGTTGTTTCTGTTTCCAAAGGCCTGCTGCAGAATGGTGGCGACCGAATCAGCTCTTGCGTTTTGAAGAGGGAAGACAAAGGTCGTGTTGGCGATCTCAACCTCTTGGTCCAGCTCTTTCAGCACTCCCTCAACAATCTTCTGATTGTCTGCGGTTGTTGTAACGACCAAAGTGTTGGATCGATCGTCTGCTGTCACGCTTCCCTGAGTTTGATTGCCGCCGCCAAAGAGGGCGCCAAAGAACCCGCCGCCGCCCTGTCTTTGAGCAGTGGGGCCGCCTCGCCCGCGAGGAGCATTGGACTGAAGAACGCCCTGAATCACTGACTGGAGATCAGTTGCCACAGCAAATTCGACTTTGTAGAGTTTGGTGACCTGGGGCTGATCGGTCTGCTTGTCGATCTCTTCGATAAGAGATTCAACTTCAAACTGCTTGTCTTTGGGGGCGTTGACGATGACGCTGTTGCTGAAGTCATCGCTGGATGCTCGGACTGTGGACTGCTGGCCACCGCCCATGCCGCCGAAGCTGAATCCTCCACCGCCGCCACCTTGCCGGCCAAAGCGTCCACCTTGGTTTCCACCGCCAATCATCATAGGAAGGCCGCCAAAACCCATCTGCTGCTGTTGAATAAAGACTTCGTTGACAACTCTGGCGACTTCACTTGAAGCGGCGTACTTGATTCTGTAGACTTTCAGCTCATTTTGAGGAGGCTGAAACATGCTGGCAATCTGTGCCGGGTCAAAGTTCATCCCGCCGCCGCCGCCACGGCCCTGTTCGCGCCGCTTAATGACCAGAATGCTGCCTTCTTTTGCCATCTCAAAGCCGCGCAGACCAAGAGCAGAGTTGAAGACCGAAAAGGCATCTTTCAGCGAGACTGCCTTGGGCGTGGTGACAGTCATTGGCGTGTTCAGGGCAGGATCTTTAATGATCGTGATCCCTGACTGCTTAGAAAGCATGTCGATGATGGCATCAGCGCTGGCATTGCGGAAGCTGAGTTGAATCTTTTTGGTTGGGCTGAGAGTGAACTCTTCCCAGGCGGGTCTGGAGCTTCTTCCGCCACCGCCTCCAGGCTGACCTCCCGTAATGAACTGTGTTTGGGCAGGAACAACTAAGGGCAGAGTGAGAGCTGCCGTGGCTGCCAAGAGGGTAAGGGTTCGCTTCATGGTTTTCCTTCTGAGGCTGTTGTCGATGAGTCAGAAAAACCTCCGACTCCATTTGGGTCAATCGTCTGTTCGAGGATGGGAGGTGTGATCGGTTCTGATGTGCCGCCGATGTCTCCTCTTAAGCCAGGCATTCCTATCACTGGGGCTCCCATTTGGGATCCGCCGCCTCTGCCGCTATCACCTCTATTGCCGCCACCTCGGCCGCCTTGGCCAAATCCTTGGTTTTGGCCCTGATTCTGCTGGCCCTGGTTTTGGCTAGAACCCTGGCCTCCTCGTCCGCCTTGCGGTGAAACTGGCTGGACTTGAGCATTCACCAAGGATTTTTCGTCAAATTCAAGGTCCCGCATAAGGTCCATGGTCTGCACCCGGCCCGAGCTGCTGGTCAAGGTAAGGGATGTGGGGGTGATCCTGCGGACAGTCGCTGATTTCCAGTTTTGTCCCACCTTAATGAATTCTCCTTCGCCGGTCGATGTATTTTCGACCAGGGCGTTAGGCACCCCGTCGATCACGGCAGTTCCTGTGTAGAGCCACTGCTCTTTGCCGCCAGAAAACTCCATGGGTATGGCATTGGGGCTAAGAACTCCGCTGCCTTTGCCTTTGCTCGAAGCCATTACCAGGGGGCTGAAAACATTGCGGTATTGAACTTTGGCTGGCGAAAACTTGGCGTCGTAGTCTGCCTGGTCAAAATCTTGGTCTGCTTTGGCCACGGCCTTGGCCTTTGGCTTAGTCTCAGTGCCTTTTTTAGCTCGTGGATCATCTGAGCCAGTTGCAAGAAAGGCGATGGCTCCTATGGCCAATCCGCCGCCAATCAGTTTAATGAGATTCGAGTTATTCTGTGCCACGAGAAGCCATCCTTTTTGGATCGGTTGTGGTCCCCTTCTTTTCGGGGGGAGCGGGCAGTACAAAAGCTGCCAGACCGAGGTTGGCGCTTACTGTGCCTGCCGCAGCATCTGCGGAGACGAAGTTGATTTGATGGACTGAAACTCGAGGCAGCTTCTGCTCAATATCCCGGACCATATCTAGAATTTGAGGGAAGGTGCCATCGAGAGCCAAAACATAGCCAAGCTGGATTAAGCCGCCGTTTTCGGCTGGCTTTTGGGGACGAAAAGATTTGACCCCTATGCCGCGTGCAGTTGCAAAATCGTTTAGCTTTGCCAAAACCAAGGGACTGGCTGATTCCTGAGTGCCGTCCCAGATTCGTGAATCGAGGTCTTTTTGGCTCAGGTCATAGTCTTCTCGGAGCCTCTGCAACTCACGGTTTAGGTCAGATGTTTTTTCTTCGGCTTTTCGTTCAGCAGCCTTCACATTCTGCTTGGGAGCAAAATTGTCGTATATGGCCACGCCTGCCATGAGCGCAATGCAGACTGCGATCAGCAGGTTATAGGTTGCTGTGTTGTGACCAAGGTTCATGAGCGTGATCCCTTTTTCTGGTTCTTATCTACCAAGGGAAAGTTTCCAACAACGTGAGCTGTAATAGAGAATTGGACGACTGGCGTTTCTTCAAGTTTAGTATTGTTGGCAAAAACCAGCTGAACATCCCTAAATCGTGATTGGGCAGTGAGTGAATCGACATAAGCCGCGACAGCTTCTCCTGACATTGCGGTTCCTCTCACCTGCAGGCGTCTGCCCCTGTCGAATGTGACTCCAGTCAGCCAGGCTTTTTCTGGCAGGAGGCTGGCGGCTACAGAGATGACATCGGCGCCGGATTGGGCAGGGCGAAAGGCGTTGATAATCACCTTAGCTCCTTGTCCTGTGCCAGTCAGGCGGGAAGAGTAAAGCTTCTTAGAGTCTTCAATGCTTTTGGCCTTCTTATCAGCATTTTTATTGATTTTGGCAATCTGCTGGGCGGTTGAATCTCTTTCATCCCAGGCGATCGCGGCAACGCAGAGGGTGGCAATGCCGAAAAGAACGGCCATGCTGCGTCGGCCGTTGACAGCCTTGTCTTCTTTTTTCTTAACGTCCTCGGGAGTTTCTAGGTTGAAATGAACCAAGCCGCTGTGGAGGTTCTGAAGAGTGGATTCTTTGGCCTTGTGGGTTGCATCGCCAAAATCCATGCCACCGGCAGCAATCACTGCAGGGGATTCCAGGCCGTAGGCAGCCTTGGTGCGGTTGACCTCCATTGCAACGTCGATGGCGTTGGCTCTTGTTCCGGCCAGACGAGAGACAGCTAAAGAACCCTGCTGAATGACATCAATGGCCAGGCCATCTGGGGTGGGTTCCAAGACGATGGCTTCATTGAGTTTGAGGCTGTTGACAGCTTCAAGCGAACCGAGGCCAGCAGGGGAGATCCATTGAATTTTGAGCCCAGCAGACTTAAAGTCGTCGCGCATTTTCTGAAGGTCATCAACCTTCATGGCAGCCACAATAGCCAGCCTTCCTTCTGAGTTCACGTCGGAGAGGAAGTGGAAGTCAGAGGCGAGAGCCGCTCCAACCATAGGCAGAATTTGGTCCATGCGGCGGGACAAAACCAAGGCTGCTTCTGGCTTGGTTGTGTTGGGCAGCCGAATCTGCTTAATAAATATGTGCCTTCTGCCAACAGCAGCCCCGACTTTGCCGTTAGGCAGAACACTGGCTTTTGCCAGAGCTTCTACAGAAGCAAATTCGAGAACATCATTGCGCCCAGGAATCCATGCCCTAACGCCTGAAGGGCTCCATTCGATGACAGGCAGAGCTTCGTGTGGCCTGCTCATTGTGGTTCCACCAAAATCGTTCGGGTTTCGGCTTCCTCGGTCCAGTTCCAGCGTTGATCCATATCTGCAAAGGGTGGTGTTTCAATCCTCACCACCTTGGGAATTCCATTTGTTACTTTAACGTAGGCCTGCCGAAAAACTCTCCGGCTTCCTGCCTGACCCATGGCTCTCACTAGGAATACGTTTGAACCCACCGTGAAGGCATCAGCAAACTGAGCGAGGTTCTCTTGGGTGACGCCTGCCAGGCTGGCTAGTTCACCTAAACTGGCAAAGGTCCCCCTTCTTCCAGCTATCGCTCCAACCAAATCTTGGGTCACGCCCGGGATGGAGGCAAGGACATCATCTGAGGCCGTGTTTAGGTTGACTCTGCCCTCAACCTCAGTCAATGTGCCAACCTGCAGGGTGTCAAGAATCGCCGTCATATCTTCTGTTGCGAGCCCCGGCGTTTGAATTACCTGTCCAATGGTGGTAAAGGTTCCCAAAGCGTTCCTTTGGTTGATAATGGCCTGGGCTGCCTGCTGTCCAATTCCTCTTTGAACAAGCTGTGCGACTTGAGCTGTGTTGACGTTGAGCTTCTCGTTGCCATCTGGGTCAACAAGAGGGCTGGATGAATCAACAGTCACAAGGTCTGTGAGGGGAAGCTGGCTGGTTTGGGCTCCGGATGTGGTGGCCCTTGCTGTCATCTCGGTTGGAGGCTCGTACAAAGATGCCCCAGTGAAGCCCCTTACAGCTAACAGTTCCTGCACAGAGGAGAATCGACGCAGCGCGGTGTTGTAGGGGGTTGAGAGCTGGTTGTAGTAATCATCTTTCGCTCCCATGGATCGCGGGGTCAGCTCAGCTTCTCGCCAGTCCAGCAGCGAATCAATCTGCTCTTGGGTGAGGGGCAGGATCAAAAGCTGTTCCTCTGTGGCTGTGTTGAGGTTGATAAAGGCTCCTGCATCTAAAACCTGCAGCCTTAGTGAATCACGCCCAACAGCAAAGGATTCACCGCCGCTCTGCCCCAGGTCAATCCATTCGTCTGATTCAGCTGTCACGTTGGGGTCTATGGTCTGCAGAGAAGCCATTCCTCTGGCAATGCCGGCCAGCGCCATCTCTTCGGCCCTTGATTCCTCAATTCTTGTTCTTTGGCTGAGAGTTTCGGCACGGACCCTAGCCGCTGCCGTCACCATAACCAGCAGCAATACAGCCATGACCGCGAGCGAAAGAATAAAGGCTGAGCCTCTTTGAGCCTTACGCGGCACCTTCAACCTCCACAATCGCCGGGTCTTCAGGCGCTGCATCACTGTTTAGCAGTCGGACAACTAATACGCGAGGGTTTGAATCATCGACAAGCGTGTAGGTGATTCGTATGGCAGCGGGAAGGCGGCGGGGGCCGACTGTCACAGTGTCCCATGTTGGCTGCCAATCTTGACCATCGAAAAACTCAAAGTTAATAGAGACAATGCTGGGCTCCAGCAGGCTTTCTCTGCCCCCTTGTGTGGCGTCGCCATCTGAGGGCCTTTGCCGACGAAGGAACAGGCCGTCTCCATCTGCACCAGCGCCCACTGGCACAAGCGACAGGGAGACTTCTTCCAGGCCGCCCTGAACGCCGAATGTTTCGTTAAGCGTGGCAAAATCTTCTTCGGTAGAGTTTAGATACCGAGAGGAAGGGGGAGGGCCAAGCCGGGTAAAGGTAAGGGTGTCGCTGGTTTCGCCGACTCCCTGACTATTGGTGCCCAGCATATAGCTTGTGTCATCGTCAGCCAGAGGGATCAGGGAGGCGTCTTCGATAAGTGCGATGAGATTTTTTTCTAGGCGTCCGTCATCATCGACTCTGATGCCTGCGTTCTGACTGCGTTCCTGCCAGTTCATGGCTGCCCCATAGGTGCCAGCAAGAGCCATGAAAATGAAGACCATGGCAATAAGGGCAATGATGAGTTCGACCAGGGTCAAGCCGCGCTGAAGTTTCACGCTGCCTCCTGCTGCTGATCTTCGGTGGGTGCAGGAGGAGTAAAAACAAGCGTTTCCGCTGTCGCTTGCCTGTCAGTGCTTCCGTAGGTGACGGAAACAAGAAGGTATTGGACATTTTCGATGCCAGATTCCTCCACCGTGACCTGCCAGGTGTAGTCTTCCAGCCCTTCAAGGCTGAAATCACCTTCTGTGACTGTTTCGTATTCCCTTGTTGCGGTGAGTTCCTTCAGCTTGGAATGTGCCAGGCGTTCGACTGTTTCTCTTTCTACCATCCGGCGCTGAGACTGAGAAAGGGCGCCAAAGCCGCTCATTAGGGCAGCGATGCCGACCGCCACGATGATTCCCGCGACCAAGACTTCCAGAAGGGTAAAGCCTTTAGATTCTCTGCTCAAGCTGGCCTGCCTCCCAATCGGTCACTGTCTCTTCCGGCAGATTTCCTTCGCCAGATGTCACTCTGCCTTGAGCATCCACTTTGATCCAAAAGGTTCTATTGTTGATGGAGTAGGAGAACCCGGCAGGATCAACAGATCCTCTTGCGCCGAACTCAACCAGCCAGTCATCAATCCCCACAGATTCTCCGCCAACCCGAACTTCTTCGATTTCAGCGGCTCCCAAAGGATTCTCGACATTAAGGATGGCTGCGCCTCCTCCCTCCTCATCGCTGTCTGGGTCCGAGGCGGCTCTTGTTAAAACCAGTCCATCATCCCAATGGAGGGCTAGGTCTGTTCTGCGGTTGACTGCTTCGGCCTTGGCTTCTCTGAAAATGCGTTCAGCATCCAGTCTGAATGAAGCAATTCTCTGGCTTTCATTCATGGTGGTGTACCGAGGCACGACGATTAAGGCCACCATAACGATCACAACCAGGATCGCGGCAGCCTCAATCAGCGTAAAGCCAGACCGACGTGACATGGACTACTCGCCCGCTTCGATGATGTCTTCGTTGTTGCCTTCGCCGCCAGCAGATCCGTCGGCGCCATAGCTCAATAGAATGTAGCTGTCATCTCCATCAGAGCCGGGCCATTCGTAAATGTAGGCATTGCCCCAGGGGTCAACGCCAATCGGCTTTTGTGAGTAGGGACCGCGCCACCCGTTTGCGTCTGATGGAGCGGACCTAAGGGCTTCCAGTCCTTCTTCTGTCGAGGGGTAGCGGCCCACATCGATTCGGAAGTTGTCGAGCATGGTGCGAACGGTCGCGAGATCGCTGACGGCTCGGGCCACTTTGGCGTCTTCAGAACGACCGATGATTCGAGGCACGATCATCGCGGCCAAAATGGCCAAGATGAGCATGACCACGACCAGTTCGATCAGGGTAAATGCACTTTTGCGTCTTTGTCGTCGGTTCATGGTGTCTCCTTAAAGTGTTATTTGACGAGATCTTGGGCTTGGAAAATGGGTAGAGCAATGCTGAGCACGATGAAGGCTACAACCACGCCCATCGTGACGATGATGATTGGCTCCAGAAGGCTGGTTAAGGTTCTAAGGCCGTTTTCAACCTCAAAGTCCATAGAGTCTGAGACTCGGTTGAGCATGCGTGGGAGGTCGCCGGTTTCTTCACCAATTGCGACCATGTTGGTCAGCACAGGGGGAAAGACAGCGGAATTTTTGAGCGCCTGAGCAATGGGCACGCCTTCGCGGACTTCAGCTTCTATATCGCGGCTGACTCGTTCGTAGACCTTGTTGGCGCTGGCAAGTCCGGCGAGTTTAAGGGCCTCTAGAATGGGGACTCCGCCAAAAACGAGGGTTCCCAAAACTCGGGCATAGCGGCTGACGACTGCCTTGCCGACAATGGTTCCGAAAATAGGCGCTTTAAGATAGAACCTGTCTCTGGCCAGCTGTCCTGCCTCAGTTGCCAGCCAGCCGCGGAGCAGAATGACTCCGACGATGATCCCGACGATGATTCCTATCCAGTTGCCTGTGACAAAGTTGGTGGTTCCCAGCAGGATTTTGGTGGGAGCAGGAAGAGCGTCTCCCATGTCTTCAAACACGCCCTGCAGACGGGGGACAACAAAAGTGATGATGAAAACGATGGCGCCAATTGAAGCGGTGGAAAGGACGGCAGGGTAGATCATTGCCGCCACCACCTGGCTTCGCCGGGCGACTTCCTTCTCCATCAGTTCCGCCAGCCTAGTGGCGGCCTGAGGGAACTGTCCAGATGCTTCGCCCGCGGCAACTGTCATGGTGACGATGGTGGGGAAGAGTCTTGGGTGCTTGGCTAAAGCTTCGCTTAGGGGGTAGCCGGTTCTTACATCCTTCAGGGCTTCTTCGGTTGCTTTTGAAAGATCTTCGCTTTCAGTCTGTTCAGCCAGAACCTGCAGGGCTCGGTCTAGGGGCAGGCCTGCATCGGCTAGGTCGGCAAGCCGCCTCATGTAGAGGGCGACATCTGCCTTGCCCGCTTTGCCTTTCTTCTTGTCGGTTCCCGATGCCTTTGCGGCGCTTTTCGCCGTTTCTTCCTTGATCTCAGTGACAAAGCGTCCCTGAGATTCAAGAATTTGAAGAGCCGCCTTTTCGTCGGCAGCCTCTATCCTTCCCGAGCGTTTTCTTCCGCTGGGTTCTAGGGCTGTGTAGACGTAGGTCGTCATGAGTCAAGCTCCATTTTCGGCATGGGACGGCTATTCAAGGTCGTCTCTCTGGCAGACGCGGAGAACGTCTTCGGCTGTCGTGATGCCCTGCATAACGCACAGACGGCCATCGCCAAGCAGGGTTCTCATGCTTTGGTTCTGCATGGCGTGAGTCTTGATCATGCTGGCTGGGTCGCGGTTGACTGTCATGTGCCTCACGGCTTCATCGACAACCAGCAGCTCATAAACCCCCTGCCTGCCTCGGAATCCACTTCCGCCGCACTTGTCGCACCCCTTGCCTTTTCGGAATGTGGCTGTTTTGGCCTCTTCTGGACTGATGCCGATAGCTTGAAGAGCATCATCTGTTTCGACATTGGGTTCGGAGCAGTTGCTGCAGTTTCGCCTGACAAGCCGCTGGGCAAGAACGCCGACAACCGAGGAGGCAGCGAGATAGGGTTCTACGCCCATATCGAGAAGCCGGGTGAGGGCCGAGGATGCGTCGTTTGTGTGGAGAGTGCTGAAGACTAAGTGGCCAGTGAGAGCGGCATGGATCGCAATTTCTGCCGTCTCGTGGTCTCTGATTTCACCCACCATAATCACGTCAGGGTCTTGACGGACGATGCTGCGAAGCCCATTGGCAAAGGTGAGCCCAATTGACTGCCTGACCGGGATCTGTCCGACTCCTGGCAGCTGGTATTCAACAGGATCTTCGATGGTGAGGATGTTGCGCTTGGGGCTGTAGATTTCCTGCAGGGCCGCATAAAGAGTGGTGGATTTTCCTGAGCCTGTAGGGCCAGTAACCAGGATCATTCCGTAGGGAATCCCGATCAGCTTCTGGAATGTTTCGAGCATGTTGCCTCTCATCCCCAGCTCGGTTAGCGAGAGCATTGCAGTGCCCTTGTCCAGAATTCGCATGACTGCTCTTTCTCCGTGGACAGTGGGAATGATGGAGACGCGGACGTCAACTTGGCGGCCGGCAATTGTCAGCTTGATTCGGCCATCTTGGGGGAGCCTTCGCTCGGCGATATTCATCTGGCCAAGAATCTTGAGGCGGCTGATGATGGCGTTGTGCATGCGCCGGGGCGGCTGAAGAGCTTCGTGCAGTAGGCCGTCAATTCTAAACCGGACCTTGACTTCTCGTTCGTAGGGCTCTACATGGATGTCGCTGACTCCGTCGCGGACGGCTTGGGCGAACATGAGGTTGACCATCTGGACGACCTGCGCTTCACCTGCCATGCGGGTGAGGTCGGCAAGGTCATCTGTTTCCGAGTCAAGGCTGGCGTCGTCGTGCCCAGGGAGCTCCTGCAGCATTCCCGAGAGGAACCTTTCTTCGATCCTGTCTTTAAGAAGGTTTGGGGCAGCCAAAAGAGGGCTGATGGGGCGGCCAAGCATGACCGAGAGGTCATCCATAGCCTTGAGCGCTCCGGCGCTGCCCAGAGCCACAAACAGCACTTCGCCTTCAACCCGCATGGGAAGAATCTGATGCTTGAGTGCGAAATCTGGTGAAACAAGCTCAAGAGCATTTGGCTCTGGCTTGATTTCTTCAAGATCCACAAAATCCAAGGCCAGGTGTTCTAGACCCTGGACGGAGGCTGACATGGACGGAGATACGAATTCGGAAGCCATGAGTTCACCCAAGGTTTAGTAAAGGGGACTGTAGAAATGCTGAAGAGCAGGCCAGAGCCTGCAGAACAGTCTTATCAGTTTATCTTGAATGTGCAGCTTGTCTGTGGGTGAATGGGCGTTTGTTTTGCAGATTGACTCATGAGCCGCTGGCAGGTGACCCCAGATAAAAAGCCATGGCCTGCCTTGGCTTTAATGGGTCACCAGTCCTTAAAACTTAGCCTCGATAGGATGAAGGGTCCGCCTTAATCTTTACTTTTGATTCCGGATTAACCTACTTCCGCGTAGAATGCAGTAAGAACCTATGGCAACATTTGCTGACCCCCAGCCCCTGAACCCAGATACGGTGCCTGCTCATGAGGAGCAGACGGATGACGAACTGCTGGAGCACTGGGCAGAGCAGGACTATAAATGGGGATTTGTCAGCGATGTTGATGCCGATACGATTGCCCCGGGCTTGACCGAGGATGTTGTTCGGTTTATCAGCGCCAAGAAGGAAGAGCCCGAGTGGATGCTTGAGTTTAGGCTCAAGGCCTTTAGGCATCTGCAGACAATGGCTTACCCCAAGTGGCCGAATGTCGATTATCCTCCCGTCGATCTGCAGTCGATCAGCTACTGGTCTGCCCCCAAGCAGATGCCCAAGCTCAACTCGCTTGATGAGGCTGATCCTGAACTGATTCGTACCTTTGAAAAGCTGGGAATTCCGCTTCATGAGCAGATGATGCTGGCGGGTGTTGCCGTGGATGCGGTTTTTGATTCGGTTTCGGTTGTCACTACCTTCAAGGAGAAGCTGAAGGAAGTCGGCGTTATCTTCTGTTCGATCAGTGAAGCCATTAAGGATCACCCTGAGCTGGTTCAGCAGTATCTGGGCAGCGTTGTTCCTTACAGCGACAACTTCTATGCAACCTTGAACTCTGCGGTCTTTTCTGACGGCAGCTTTGTCTATATTCCCAAAGACACTCGCTGCCCTATGGAGCTGAGCACCTACTTTAGAATCAACGCTCAGAACACGGGTCAGTTTGAGAGAACCCTCATCATTGCAGACGATCGAGCTTACGTCAGCTATCTTGAAGGATGCACTGCCCCTAAGAGAGACGAAAACCAGCTTCATGCTGCGGTTGTTGAACTCTACTGCGGCGAAGAATCCACCATCAAATACTCAACGGTTCAGAACTGGTATCCGGGAGACAAAGATGGCAAGGGAGGCATCTACAACTTTGTCACCAAGCGAGGCAAGTGCGAAGGCAGGGCAAGCAAAATCACCTGGACTCAGGTTGAAACTGGTTCTGCCATCACCTGGAAGTACCCCTCGGTCATTCTCAAGGGAGATGACTCGGTGGGTGAGTTCTACTCTGTGGCATTGACGGCAAGAAAGCAGCAGGCTGATACTGGCACCAAAATGGTCCACATTGGCAAAAACACCCGCAGCACCATCGTCAGCAAGGGAATTTCGGCTGGTCAGGGGCAGAACACTTATCGCGGCTTGGTAAAGATCAACAAGGGGGCCGATAATGCCCGCAACTATTCTGTCTGCGATTCGATGCTGATGGGAGACAAGTGCGGCGCCCATACCTTCCCCTACATTGAGGTCAAAAACTCCACGGCTAAGATGGAGCATGAAGCCACAACATCAAAGATTGGCGAGGATCAGCTCTTCTATCTGGCTCAGAGAGGCATCAATGAAGAAGATTCTGTAAACATGATCGTCAGCGGCTTCTGCAAAGATGTCTTCCGCGAACTTCCTATGGAGTTTGCAGTTGAGGCTCAGAAGCTTTTGGGAGTCAGCCTGGAACATTCGGTCGGTTAAGAGCATTAGCTTTCATAGTGTTTGCTCCGCCATCGTGACTGTGTCACGATGGCGGAAGTCGTTTGGGCGCGTGTTATTATGGATTTTGAGGGTGGGCGATGAACAAAAAGATGGCATGGCTGGCGGCAGGAGGAGGAGTGTTTGTCTCCGCGGCAGCTTTGGCAGTCTTCCTCTCAAGTCGTGGTTCAGGCCTTGAAGCTCTGGCCAAGGAGTATCGAACATCGGGCATGCCTTGGACTATCGCTGACTTTTCCCCGGCGAAAAAGACTGAAATACCTGATTCTGAAAATGCAGCTTTTCTTATCCGAAAAGCTATGAAAGCCTGGCCCCGCACGAGCGGGGTCATGCAGCCTGTTGATAGAAGCGAACCCAAAAACAAGAAAGAAGCTCAAGAACTTCTTGATAAGGCTGAGAACCTTCTGCCGGCGTTGAAACTGGCAATGGAAGCCAGCAGAAAACCCCATTACGAACCTGGATGGGATTGGGATAGGGATCTGAATAAGGTTGTTCCTGAAGTTCACAGCATGTGGCTTATGGTTACGGCTCTTTGTCAGCGATCTGGGGCCCTTTTAACCCTTGGGAAGACAGATGAAGCGCTTGAAGCCTGGCAGGCTGCCCTGAACCTCACCCTACTTGCAAGAACTGTCACTGACAGTTCAGCTTCATTGCTGGCCTCTGCCATGTCAGCTTCGACAAGTGGAACAGCAGTGAAGGCGTTAAGCCGCGCGCCTAAAAACAAGGAAGTGTTAAAGACGATTGTCGAAGGACTGGAAAGGCTGGATGAAGAGCCAGACTGGCATATGACAGTGAAGACAGATGGCTATGCTTACTTAGCTGTTTTTCGCAGCAGCCGTGACCGAGATGATGCTGCCGCGAGGCTGCAGGCTGGTTATAAGGAAGATCCTAAATCATCCTTGGATAGAAATGGAATTCCTTCATCGCCTGGTGTGGAAGAAATGACGTCTGGGTTTTTAAAAGCCTACGCCAAGCTTGGCCGAGCTTTGAAATCTGAGAATGCTTCCTTGGCAGACATGATTCTGCTGGCAGAAAAGCTGGAAGATGAAGCCGGAAGTGGAGGCTCTAGAAGGAGCCCATCATCACTTAGCCGCAGCTTAAGGCGAATTGGGGCGAGCATGGGTCACGCTAAATCTGCTCGTGCCCTTGCCTTGGTGCTGAGTGAAAAGCTCTTGATGGATAGGGATGTTAGGAGCCTAGACCAGCTGCGGGGTGATTCATGGATCGACCCGCTTTCTGGACTGCCCTTAAAGTTTACTCATCACAATGGAAAGGTTAAGGTTTGGAGCATAGGTGCCAACTTGGCTGATGAAGGAGGGCTGACTCGGGAAGAATCTCGTGCGGCAGCAAGGTATCAATCATCATCAGCTTTTACGTTAATGTCTTTTGATGAAGTAGCCGCCTTTCCTGATTTATCGCTGGCGCCAGGCCGGCTGGTGGTGGCACCACCCAGTGCGTTTTCTGACAGTTCGTCGTTGAGTGATGGCGATGATGCCACTGTTTCGATGGCTTTTGGGGCAGGCAGAAGCATAATAACTGCCGCAGGAACCGGGTACCGAGGCTATGCTCCTGGCTATCTGGGTGTGCGAAGGTCAACAGGCCTTGAAGGCGCGTTTTAAGGCGACCCGCTCATGTTTGGCAGTCCGCCCATCTGCCCCATCAATCCTCCCCCAAAATCAGCCGAGATGCCAAACCATTTTCGGGTTTCGTAGCGGTCGCAGATTTCTTGAACCTGCCGGTCAGTTTCTCTTGCCGGGCTGTCAATGCGGCTGCTTGAATCGCCTTTCATGCCGTTAAGGGCGGCAATGGCGCCTTCCGGGTTTTCAGAGGCTTGGGTGAGGGCATCGAGGACTTCCAGCATCATGGCTCCTGTTTCCTGCAGCGTTACTGAGTAGCTGTTGTAGGCAGGAACACATTCGCTGGGCGGCGGATATGACTTAAAGAAGTCGTTGAGTTCGCGCCATTCGCTGCGTTTGTTCGTTGCTGAGTTTTTTAAGTCTTCAGCGGGCTGCTTGTTTTCCAGGGCATCTGGGTCTCCGTTCAGCAGTCCTTGAATGGCATCTTTGGTTCCGCCCAGGGATAGGTAAGCCATTTGAACAGCAAGCTGTCCCATATGCTTGTTGGAAAGGTTTCGCCGTCTTTTTTCGGTTTCCTCTAGATGCTTCAGCCAATCATAAACCTCCTTCGGCATTCGCTTGGCTTCTTGAGGAGTGATGGGGGCTGTTTCGGCTTCCTGCATAAAGACAGGGGCAGGTGTTTGGATTTGAGGGAGAACAGCCTGTGGCTGTCCCTGCTGGTTCAGGGCCGGTTTGCTTCCTCCCAGCAGTCCAAAAAATCCTGTGCCAAGTCCAAACCCAATGAGGGCAGCAAAAAGCACGCCTCCGGCAACCAGCCACCCGGTGAGAGGTTTTTTCTGCTGGTTGTAAGGATCGAAGCCTGGCGGTGGGTAAGAGGGCTGCTGCATGCGTCCTCGTGTCTATTAGTTTAGACCCTGACTAAGCTGCAGAGGTTCAGCTTGCAGGAACTTCTGCCTCATTTGTCAGAATTCTGATGAAAAGAAAGCCGGATAGAAGGGATAGATCAGGTGCCTAGATGCCGAAGGTGATGGGCACGCTTGATTCTCCGCGTGGGTTGAGAAGGTAAGCATGAGTTCTGCCGCTTACCCTGATCGAAATGCCTTCTGGAAGGAATTCGACTGGTTTACGCTTAAGCAGCTGCAGGCATCTGCCTTTCCTCTATCGATATTTGCTCTGCTGGGTTTGTGGCAGTTTGTTCTGCATCCGGCTTCTGTGCCGATCAGTCGATATGATTTTCTCTTTCTAGGCTGTCTTGCCATGCAGGCATGGCTGGTTTGGTCTGGCTGGGAGACTCTGGATGAACTAAAAGTAATAAGTGTTTTTCACCTTGTTGGTCTCTGTCTGGAGGTGTATAAGGTCCACCATGGCTCATGGTCCTATCCCGAACCAGCTTGGATAAAGGTGGGAAATGTGCCTCTCTACAGCGGATTTATGTATGCCTCGGCTGCCAGCTACGTTGCCCAGGCTTGGCGCAGATTCGATTTGGAAATGGTGCGTTGGCCCAGCCTGCCAATGACCTTGGCATCCTGTGTCCTCATCTACGCCAACTTTTTTCTCAATCGAGTGATCGGCGACAGCCGCTGGTGGATAGCTGGTTTTGTCGGGGTGGCTTTTTGGAAGACTAGTGTTCGGTTTACTTGTGGCCAAGGCCGTTTTTCCATGCCAATGCTGGCGGCGTTTGTTCTCATTGGCTTCTTTATCTGGGTCGCAGAAAACATCTGCACTGCATTGGGAGCTTGGCAGTACCCTAACCAGGTTTCTTACTGGCAGATGGTCAGTCTCAACAAATTTACAAGCTGGACTCTGCTGGCTATTCTAACTGTGACCCTGATTGTCTGGCTGAAGGCCTTTAAATCGAGCCGGGCTGAAACAGGCAGGACGTTTTGATTGGGCAGATACGCTGACAGCACCAGCCTTGGATAATCGGGTCTTACTGCAGGGCAGAATCAGATGCTTGACTCGATAACCGGGTACGTTTAGCGCCTTATGACCCCCGCCTTCACAATCCGCCTTGCGGCAGGAAAAGATAAGAAGGTGCGCACCTTCTATCCTTGGATTCTGCGTGACGATATTCAGGACGTGAAGGGTGAGGGCGATTCTGGCCTTTGTCGAATCCTTGCAGCTGACGGTAAGTTTATCGGAGTGGGCACTTATCACAGTTCTGCCCGCATTGCTGCACGGATTCTCAGCCGTGTCGATGTCCCTTTGGATCAGACTTTTTTTGTTGAGAAGTTCAAGCGATGTTTGGCAAAGCGTGACGGGATTCTTGAACCTGGCGGAGGCTGCCGATTGGTTTATGCCGAAGCTGACGATGTTCCTGGCCTGCTTGTAGACCTTTACGATGGCCATGCTGTAGTTCAGGTGAGAACGGCTGGACTGGAACTGCTGAAGCCCGCCTGGCTGCCGGCTTTGCAGCAGGTTTTTAGGCCGAAATCGATATTAGAGCGCAGCGATATGTCGGGCCGAAACGATGAGGGGCTGGAGCCTGTTAAACAGGTTCTTGCTGGCACTCCTCCTGATGAAGTCTGGTTTGAAGAAAACGGCCTGACGGTGGTGGCTTTGATAAAAGAGGGTCTTAAAACTGGCTATTACCTTGACCAGCGCGATGCTCGTTCTATGATGCGCGCATGGGTGGCTCCGGGTGAGAAGGTTTTGGACTGCTTCTGCTATACGGGTGGATTTGCCATGGCTGCCGCCGCCGAAGGCGCCCAGGTAAGAGCGGTTGATATTAACCCCTTGGCTATTGAGGCGGCTGACAAGGCGGCCAAGCGCAACGGGCTGGATATTGACTTTGTTGAAGCCAACGTTTTTAACTATGTTGCCGATGGCGCCGAAGGCGGCGGCCCGTACGACTGGATTATTTTGGACCCCCCTGCCATAAGCAAAACTAAGGAAGCGAGAGACAGCCTGAAATGGGGTCTTCACAAGCTGGTGACAGCAGCAATTCCTTTACTGCGTCCCCATGGGCACCTGGTTGTGTTTGCCTGCACTTTTCAAATGGGGCAGCGCGAACTGATGGAAGTCTGCCGGCTCGCAGCCGCAGAGTGCAATGTTAAGCTGAATCTTGAACAGGTGACGCACCAGCCTTTGGATCACCCCATGCCGCTGCATTTTCCTGAAGCTCACTACCTTAAGGGCTTGTGGCTTCGTAAAGATGACTAGCTTGACTGCCAAGTTACGTGCATGGGCAGAGGATGAAACAGGAGTGAGCGCGCACTTGGTGCGTTCAAGCTGAAAAATTAAGTTCTCCTTCATAATGGAGCCCATGCACCTCCGCATCTCCGCCGGGGCCTTGGCTCTGGCTGCCTTTTCTGCCTCTATGGCCGGGCCGGCAACCACTCCTAAAGAGTATTTCGGCTTTGATGTCTGCGAAGATTATCAGCTTTTTAACTACACAAAGCTTGTTGGCTATTGGCAGCAGCTGGCCAAAGATTCCAAGCGGATAAGGCTGGTGAACTTGGGCAAGACGGAGGAGGGCCGCGACCAGTGGATGGCAGTTGTGAGTGATCCCGGCAACCTATCCAGGCTGGAACAGCATAGGCGAAATGCAAAAACTCTAGCTGACGCCACTGCCTTTACCACCGACGAAGAAGCCAGAAAGCGCATAAAAGGCATGAAGTCAATGGTGTGGATTGATGGCGGAATTCACAGCACAGAAACTCTAGCTCATCAGCAGCTTGCTGAAACTGTCTACCGCTTAGTCAGCCGCGAAACTGAAGAAAATAAAAGGTTTTTAAAAGACTGCATTATCCTGATTCCACATATCAATCCTGATGGACACGAACTTGTTTCGGACTGGTATATGCGAAGATCAGATCCTAAAACAAGATCACTGGCCGGACTGCCACGCCTTTATCAAAAATATGCAGGGCATGATAACAATCGTGACTGGTACCAGATGAACCTGGCAGAAACGAGAAACATCAATAAGGCTCTCTACGAAGACTGGAAGCCTCAGGTGATGTTTAACCATCATCAAAGCGCGCCAAGTGGGACGATAATGTATCTTCCACCTTTCCGCAACCCATACAATAACAATATTGATCCTCTTATACAGGTAAGCACAGATCTTGTTGGTCTGCATATGCACCAAAGGCTTATTTCAGAAGGAAAAGGAGGATCTGTTATGAGAGATGGGGCATCTTTTAGTGCCTGGTGGAATGGCGGCCTGAGAACAACAACATATTTCCATAATATGATTGGGATTCTTTCTGAAACTTGGGGAAGCCCGGCTCCGACCAATGCGCCATTTATAAAATCTCGCCAGGTATCAACTACAGATCTTCCTTTGCCCTTAACGCCTGGCCTATGGCGCATGAGGCAGTCTTTGGAATATGTGCAGACCGCTAACGATGCCCTGCTGGATTACGCCTCTCGATACAGAGAAAGGTTAATGTTTAATCTTTGGAGAGCCGCAAGAAATTCTGTTGAAAGGGGAGGTAAGGATTCTTGGAGCCGACCAGCTAACAGAATTCAGGACCTGGGAGAGCTGGCTCTTAAAGATCCAAAGCTGAGGGACCCCAGGCTATACGTCATTCCTCAGGATCAGCCCGATTTTCCAACTGCGCTAAAGTTTGCCGAGCTGCTAAGAAAATCTGGTGTAACTGTATTGAAGGCTTCAGAATCTACGGGCACGATAAAGTCTGGCGACCTTGTTATAAGAACCGATCAGGCTTATCGTCCCCACATTTTAGATCTCTTTGAGCCTCAAGATCATCCTAACGTTTTCCGATACGAAGGTGGCCCGCCCATTCCTCCTTACGACAGCGCAGGATACACACCGGCTTTTCAAATGGCTGTGAAATTCGATCGACTGCTTGAACCGCTTGAGATAAAGACAGAACCTTGGGCTGAACCTATTGGCATCAAAATCACTCCTGGTCTGCCAAAAACAGACGGGCCAGTTGTGCTAAGGGCAAAGGCAGAACTTAATGACAGCCACTCTGCCGCTTTTGCAGCTCTGACTCAAGGGTTATCTGTTAAGAGGTCGGATAATGGAGATTTTTGGATTGAAGCCAAAGGGTCAGAGGCAGCCAAGTTAATTCAGTCCCTTAAGTCCGGAGAAATGCAGATTTCTGCAGCAGATTCATCAGCCGGAGCAAAAGAAGTCAAGCAGCCAAGGGTCGCATTGTGGGATGCCTACGGCGGGTCTATGCCAAGCGGCTGGACGCGATGGGTTTTTGACAATTTTTCGGTTCCTTATCATGTTGCCTATGCGCCAGACATCAATGCAGGAAAGCTGAAAGATAGCTATGACGTGGTCTTTATTGTGGGTGGAGGAATTCCTGCCTCGGATCCAAGAAATGAAGAGAATCCTCTGTCTGGTGACACGACTATTCCTGCTGCTATTCGGGCTCAAATGGGTTCTATGTCTGTAAGTAAAAGTGTGGCTGCCTTAAAGGAGTTTGTCGAGGCTGGCGGGCACCTTATTACTATAGGCAGCAGCAGCAGAAACGTGGTTCGTCACTTTGACCTTCCGCTGAAAGATGCTCTTGTTGATGAAAACGGAAAGTCATTGGCAGCAAGCACTTTCTTTATTCCTGGCTCCCTGCTTCGTGTTAAGCTGGAGACCAGTGCCTTGACATTGGGTCTGCCAAAAGAGCTGGATATGATGTTTGATGAAAGTCCAGCCTGGAAGCTGGCACCAGAAGCAGACAAATCGTCATGGGTTGGCGGCTATGTGGGATCAAAACCCTTACGATCTGGCTGGGCCTGGGGACAGGAAAAACTAGAGGGTTCTGCGGCTGTAGTTGACCTTCCTTATGGCAAAGGCAGAGTGGTTCTTTTTGGTCCGGAAGCTGTTTATAGAGGCCAGCAGCATGGAGCATTCAAGCTCATCTTTAACGCATTGTGGAGATCTGCTTTGCGTTAAAGAATTCCATCCCTTGCAGAGAGATAAGCTCTGCAAGGGATGATGCTTTAGTCGTGCTTTGGAAAGAGAGCCTTTGGCGCTTTGTGTGGTGCATCCATCCAGTTAATCCAGGCGACATCTGTCGGTCCGATTACAAATTCTTTGACGAGCCACTTCTTTCCATTAAATTTTAATAGGGCATAGGTTGATGATCCATCGAAAGAGCCTTCTTCTAAGCCCTGCTTATACTTTGTTTTTGCAAAGTCGATTGGTTTAGAGTTGGGTTGGAGTGGGTGAACATGCAAAAAGGCCCAGTCTTTATAGACGCGAATCTCATCCACTTTGAAAATGACCTTCTGTTTTAGGTCCTTTTCAATTGAAGGGCGTAGCCCGTCGATAATTTGTTTTCTCAGCTTGCTGCCAGGGGCAGGCTTCTGAACATCCTGGGCCAGCACTGTTAGGGGCATCAGGGCGAGAAGAAGGAGGCATCTCTTCATCGTCGTAGTATAGCGGGATATCATCAAGATTTCAAGGATGAGAGCCTCTCGTCAGCTTTGGGCTTTCGTCTTTAACAGGCTTCTCTAACAATCGTAAACATATTCACAGCGCTCTGGAAATGTTGATACCTGCTTAAGGATAACATTTTGCTGAACTAGTGGTACTCTGCGGGAAATGTCGAAAGGCCTGGATCAGTCAGATTCTGTACGAACAGATAAGAAGCGTGTACTTCGGATTTTCCTAATCGGCGGAAGTATTTTTGCTTTGGCATTTGCTCTGATTGTGATATTTTCGATTGACATAAGCTACAAGCATTTTGGCTACGCAAAGGCAGCGCAGCGTTACAAGAACTCTGGCCTGCCATGGACGGCAGACGATCTTGTTCCAGATATATCAGCGGAAGGCCGAGAGGGGTTTGAGGCATTAGTAGACTATCTAGATAATTACCAAACTATTGACAAGGAGGAGCGACCACAGAATAAGAATCTTGTAACTCCGTCTGATTATGCTCAGCTGGATAAGTATTTCTCTTCAAGGAATGACCAACTGAACAAGGCAAACAAAATTGCAGATCGCCACATTGTCTGGCAGAAAGATTGGAATGATTTGGCTTTAACCTCATTCGGAGAGATGGCAGCCATAAAGGACTTAGTAAAAGACTTAACTCTGAGGGCAGAGGTGAGATCTGCAAAAGGTGATGTTGATGGTGCCGCTGCTGACCTAAAGGCGTCTGTCCGCATGTCTGAGATAGCTTCGCAAGGTCCTACGCTAATAAATGGTCTTGTAAGCATAGCCTGCCGAGCTATTGTTTTAAGAGGACTGCAGAGATCTACATCTTTTCATTTGAAAAATTCACAAGATTTAGAGAAGTTAAGATTGTCGGTAGGTGACTTATCGACTGTGCCTGATCTTAATTATCACCTTAGAGGAGAAGCTTATCTGCATATTTCATCTTTAAGAAATTTTTCTTGGCAGATATTTTTCAATAATGATTTTGATGATTCCCTGATAGATGCTGTAGAACAGCAAGACAGCCAGGAAAAACTTGTGCGAGTAGGCGAGGTGCCTGGGATCGCAGCAAAGTCATTTGCGGTGCCCATCCTTAAAGTTTGGGCAGACTATGCCGACGAAGTGAAAGTTAAAGGAAGCTCGCCTCAGTCTATGCTGAAAATTCTAAGCAGTCTGGAGAAAGCAGTTGAATCTGAACGCGGGGTGAGCGCTTCTTTTATGAAATTGATTATGCCAGTTTTGCTGCAAGCTGGCCAAGCTTATGTTCGAACTGAGGCAGAGCATCTGGTGGCAGATTCGGCTTTAAAAGCAGCTGTCGCTCGTGCAGAAGGCAAAACTGTGTCAGAGAGTCTGCTGGCGAATGATCCATTCGGAAGCGGTCCTTTAAAGATGTCAGTTAGCGGAAATAAGCTAAAGGTTTGGAGCATAGGGCTGAATAGAATAGATGATAATGGCCTTTCATTAAGTGAAGCACAATTTAACTTTCGTACGAGCAAAGTGGCTGGCGCACAGGTGCCACAAATTGATCATGTTGATTTTGTTTTTGAGCTGCCATATATTGCTTATTAACCAGTAATTGGAATAAATCGAGACATGGTTTCTGGGTTCATTCTTCTTCATGTTCTAGTTCTTTAGTCCTGTTTCGAGGCATGTGTTAGTTTGCGCCTAAAGTCTTTTAATGATCGGATACGCCAAGGTGGTTTTGGCCAGCTTATTGGTTCTAGGAGTCAGACATTGTATAGCAGCGATTTGTTTTGAGTGCTGGCCCTAGGGTTATTTTTTACAAACAGACTTCTCCTTTAATCTTTGGGAATTCTTTTTCGAGGCGTCATAGCATTATTTGCTTCCATAATCAGCCAAACTATCTGGATAAGATTTTATGCCAGATTCCATCCCTCAGCTTGATTTAGGAAGCCGCCCCTGCTGCCATTGTCAGGGGCAGTCTGTCTATCAGTTGAGGTCAGTCTATGCATGGGAAGTTCTTAGGCAGGTTGCTCAGTCGCCTGCTTTGTGTCTGAGCCGTAAAGAGGTCTGCGCCTTTGTGTGGCCAGAGGTGGAAGAGGTGACGGCTCTTCAGAGGTTAAGGCAGACTCTGCTTTACCTAAAGAAAGGTCTGCCTCATTCTGAAGACTGGCTTAAAATTACAAAAGAGTATCTTCGCATAGACCCTTCCAAAGTCACCATTTCAGGTCTGGACTGCGGCTTTATGCCAGTGGATATAGAACGGAAAGAGACTTCGTGGGTCCACCCGTTTTTTTCATTTACTTCTGGGCTTGATTGGGAGTCTCGGCGCTCAGCTGTGCTCGGCATCGCTTCTGCTGCTTTTGCTGTTGGTCAGCTGGAAGAAGCATTGTCTGAGCTGACAGAACTTAGAAGGCTTCGCCCTGAAAACATAGACCTGGATCTTCTTTTAACTGAAGCTGATTTTTGCCAGACACTCTATCGGTTGGATGACGCCGCCAGTTTACTGGATATGGTTCCTGCTGAACTTTCGCCAAGGCGAGAGGCAAAAAGAAACCTTGTTTCTGCCCACCTGCACTTAAGGACAGATAATGCCAGCGCGGCATTGCCTTATTGTCTCAATGCTCTTAATAGCTACGTCAGCTTCAAGTCAGTAAACTCTTCGCTAAGGGCAGGTTTGTGTGTTTTCTGCTGTTATTCTATTTTAGAAACGCAGTCTAGGATTCCTGCCTTAATCAGTTCGCTTCATAGAATTTTATCTTCAAGTCCTGCCAGTGAGTGGCAGGGAGTATTAACCTGGCTAAGAGCATGTACACGTTACCCGGTTGATGGTGTTCTGGCAGAAACAGCGGCAAAGCAGATGATGAAATCTAAGCTTTCGGCTGTTACAGCAGTGCATTTGGCAAGAGCCGGACACGAACTATTTAGCCAGGGAAATGAGAAATTTGGCACTGCCTGCTGCTTTCAGGCTGTGAATCAGCTATCAGGAACTGATCTGCAGTACCACGAAGCAGAGGCGCAGACTTATCTTGCAGAGCAGCACAGGCTTAGAGGAAGACACAAGGAAGCTCTCGTGGCCTTTTCAGCATCATTAAGACTACGAAGAGGCGGCGAATGTCAAATAGGATTAGGAACTTCCTTAAGAGGAGCTGGCATGTCGCTGCTTAGCCTAAAAGATTACGAGGGCGCTTTTGACCGTTTGACTGAAGCTTATCGCGCTTTTGAAAGTGTGAATGATGAGCTCAGCATGGCTACTGTTGCTGTATCTTTAGAATGCTGCAGAAACCACATCAAGGGACAGAAGCTAGATGGAGAGCTGCTTCGTAGAAGCGTGAAAATTATTCAAGATGCTGTTAGATCGCCATTTCTAAGGTCCTGCCTCCCCGAGGATTTAAGGGAGGCAGGCAGGTTTGCAGTTAAGGCGTAGCTATTTCACCTCCTATTGCTGGGTGTATTCCAGATTCTTAAGAAGCTTGTGACCGCCAACTTCTGCCATCACAAAGACATAAGATGTGCGTTCTTTAGCCGCCGTCGTTGTGCCGAAATCTGCCAAGACTGTTTTGGTGCCGGCAGCACAGGCTCTTACTTGAAATGTGGCGCCTGTATGAATGGCGTTCATAATTGTGTAGTTTGCATAGCCTCGGCTGGAGGCATCTGGTCCAACAGTTGTCAAGTCGGTTCCAGGGTGCGTCACATAAATGTCGATCGAGCCAATTGTATGGTCTGCCTGCATAACGATTACATTGGGAACCATAACGGGAGCCAAGCCAATATTCCGGATCAGAGGCGCGGTTGAAGTTCCGAGCACAACGCTTAGATTTAAGCTGTAAGCTCGTCCATCGTAGGTGTTGATAATAGAGGCAGATCCTGGCAGGGAGAGTGTGTAGGTGGCATCAACATACTCCGCAGTTCCTAGCGTGCCAAGCTTTACGATCGGCGTTGGTGTGCCAGTAGCTGCATTGAGGGCAATATCTTCCTGCATATGCTTTGGAGCAAGGGACACCTTAGTGTGGGCAGAGGGGATGCCGTCGGCAACATTGAGCGACAGGAACTCTGGTGCTTTAGGGACAATCCAGTCTTCGGCCGTGCTGCCTGTGCACTCACAGCCTGGGCTGAACAGAACCCCTGCCGCAAAAAGGGCGCAAAGAGTGACCGGCGCTTTTAGTGTCCTTCGAGATGGTTTGAAACTGAAGAGCTTCTGAAAAGCATTCATTCTGCTACTTTGCCAAAGCTTCCGTCATCGCATCGTCATCAGCAGGTTTTCTGCCTCTCGTGCTTCTGTTTCGCCCGGTATAGGGCCTGCAGAAGGAAGGTCTGATTGAAAGTAGAGGAATTCACCAGTAAATTTAATGAAACATTGTTAAGTGTAAGGTGATTTTCGGGCCACTTTGCTTAAATTCAGGCTGAATCTGAAATATGGCTGTATACTGTCACAGAGCGTCTGATCACCAGGCGTCTCGCGTTTCAGTTGGCCGTTAGTGATCGTGCAGTAGCCCGCCTTCCGAGTCCCCCTGTCAGCGCACGAGAAAGTAAGAACAATGGCCAACGTAAGCCTTTTTGTCGGCAACCTCCCCTACACAGTGTCTGAGGAGGACATTTTGAAGCACTTCGCGGACTACCAGCCCCAGCAGGTCCGCTTGATCGGAGCAAAGGGAATCGCATTCGTCGAGATTCCCGGTGAGAGAAAGGATGAGGCCATTGAGGCCATGCACCAGTCTGACCTGGGCGGCCGTAAGCTGACCGTGAACGAAGCACGACCACGAGAAGATCGTGGTGACAGACCCCGACCCAGCGGCGGCGGCGGTGGCTATGGCGGCGGTGGATACGGCGGCGGCGGCGGTCGATCTGGCGGCGGCGGTGGATACGGCGGTGGCGGCGGCTATGGCGGCGGCGGCGGTCGAGGCGGCGGCGGCGGTGGCTACGGCGGCGGCGGCTACGGCGGCGGCGGCGGCGGCGATTGGAATCGCGGCAAGGAACAGGGTCGCCGACGCGGCTGATTCTAAACCTTTAGAACATCTCTACTCAATAAACGCCCAGGATCAAATGATCTTGGGCGTTTATTGTTTTGGGCTTATCTGCCTGCAGGGTAGAGCCGCTTCTTCAGCAGAACTGAAATTCGGGCGACCCAAAAATCAGCTTGGAGACAGCCAGCCACACCTTGGCAGAATTTTGAGGAGAGACTCTGCCTCCGCTTGCTTCAAGGGCCGCAGCAATCAGCACTTCTTTCTTGTCGAAAAGATTGTCAGCATTTAGAATAGAGAGAATTCGGTCAACCGAATCAGCTGGACTGGAAATGCCTCCCAAGATGAGGTGAAAATAGGTGCCTTTTTCTCTTTCGTTGATAGCAGTAAATCTGGCGGCGCCACGAGTTCGATTGCCAAAAATGTTTTCTGCCCAATTAATTCGCTCTATCATAGAAGCGCTGCTTATCCAGCCTGTGCCAATCTGCCATCCAGCTACATCCGGTGGCTCCATCAGTTCCATTCCCATGCTTGTTGTAGCCTGCATCGTCATGGCTCCCAGGCTGTTAGGGCGAATTCTAACAACAGCTTCCTGGTCGTCTGCCTCGCTGGCCTGCTGCATCTGCCTTAACTGAACTCTTGCCAAGCCAAGTGCTCTAAGGGTAGAGATGCAGAAGAAAACAGGATCCTTGACAACTCCTTTTTCGGCTTTCTCCGAATAGAATTCAGGAGATTCCATAATCGCCCGAACCAAGACCTTGGTGTCAAGTCCGCTCTGTTCGTACCGTTTTGCCAGTTTTTCTACAACTGTTGTTTCTGGGCTGCTGTAGGCAAACCACTCCCACATTTTTACTACTATGTTTCTTGATGTGGCTGGTTCTTTGCACAGCATGTCAAGAACATCCTCGCCATTAAAGTTTCCGCGTCGGCCCAGAAAGACCTTCTCATCATCATCGTGTCGACGGGCATCAAAATGGAACTGTCCCCCTCTAGGAACTCTTTCTGGTGTAATGACGCCCCTGTTTGTTCTTCTGCCGTAAGTCCAGCCGGTAAAGGCTCTGGCTCCTTCCTGTACATCCTTTTCGGTGTATCTGCCGATTCCAATGGTAAAAAGCTCCATCACCTCGCGGGCAAAGTTTTCATTCGGACGGCCTGCCACATTTTCCTGGTTGTCCAGCCAAAACAGCATAGCGGGATCTTTGCTTATGGCATGAAGCAGGGTCGGAAAGGCTGCCAGGGCGTTTTCTCTAAGGGTCTGGATATGGCTGTGCATGGCTGGGCCGACAATGACCTTGGCGCCGCTGGTGGCAAAATGATCGTGCCAAAAAATGGTCAGCCTCTCCTGCAGGGGGCGGTTTGTGGCAATAAGGCGGGAGTACCAAAAGGCTTGGGCTGCTCTGACCGGAATATTGCCATTAGCAGAGGCTGCAAGCTGAAGACTAAAGGGCCAGTTGTCTTCTGTCTTTTCAAACTCTATCAGCCGATTGATGGCTGAGGCCAGCCCGCCCTGGCCGTAAAAGTCAAGTTCTGCTTCTGATGCCCCCAAACCAAATCGCCGAAGAAGATGCGCGATTTTCTGCTGCTCTGTTTGGAGTGCCACATGGTAAGAGACGAAGCGCTGCTGCGCCTGTTCAGAAGTGAGGGGCAAAAAAAGAAAGCCCTTGTCCCACCAGGAAGCAAGGGCCGAAGTATAAAGGTTTAAGTAATTATTCTTCTGGAACGTTCAACGAATTGAAAGTGCTCTCGCTCACAAATTTGAACAATGGAGCTCCGTCGTGAACTGCCTTCAGCGCATACCGCACCTGCTCGCCGTTCTTGGTCTTGCGGACCATTTTTGTCTTCTTAATAGCCGAATCAGGCACTTCAACGTGAGACCGGGTCTTGAGATTGTAAAACTGCATGTCCCTCTTCCAAAGCCTCTTGTTAAGGAGGCTGCTTAATTATGCCTCAGGCTGAACCGGTTTGAACCTGAACAACTTTGGCTTGGCAGAAGTGTGGCCTGCCAGACCCGCTCTGTGCAACTCACCACGGCAAGAATCCGACCCATTTTTCCCACTTTATTAAAGCAATGCTGATTTTTTGCAGGTAAGGACCTGTTTCATGTTCGATTCCTGAATTTTCTCTGTACACCAGGGCCGATATTGTCAGGATGGTCGGCAGCCTTGTAAGGGTACGCTTTCACCATGATCCAGTCCTCTGATGATGGAGGCTTTGCCTTTCGTGCCCTTGCCTCACTGAAGAAGGCAGGCATGAGGATCACTCGTCCCCGGATGGATGTGGTGGAAGCTCTTGAATCGTGCGAGAAGGCGGTCAGCGCTTATGAGCTGCACGACCTTGTGATATCTCGTGGCGGAAGGATTGATGTTGTCAGCGTTTACCGAATCTTGGCTGTTCTCCGGGAACTTGGCCTTGTTCACTACATCGGCACCCTGGATGGCTACTTGGCCTGCAGCCTGCCCCACGACCACGAACTGCACACTATGCACCTTGTCTGCAGTTCGTGCCATAGGGTGAAGGAAGTATCTCTGCCCAATGAGGTGGCTGGCGAAGTGATCCAAGGAGGAGAAGGGCAGGGCTTTAAGCAGGGCAAGGTTCGGCTGGAAGTCTTGGCCGACTCCTGCAATGACTGTGCTGAGTGAGAAGCGTTCCCTCCTGCTGAGCAGGTGGCTCTCGTGCTTGGAGGTTATCCTATAGCCCTCATTGTTTCTGACTCGGCAGAACCCGCTGGGTTTATTGTGGAGAGATGATTCGTAAAGCTGCTAGTTCAGTGTGCTTTCCTATCTGGTTTGAGCATTAGTTTGCATTGATAAAGTGGCCTGGAAATGGCCAGCTATTTAGAGATATAGAGACGCGAAACCCGGCTTCTTCTAGCTGCTGTCCTGCTTCTTGACGACCATAGAGTTTTAGCGTGCCAACAACAGCTTGCACTCGACTACTTCTGGTGTATCGTCACACCCTTTAACGACAAGCCCTGGACGCGATTTGCTGCTACAAACTGCTGTCGACGCAATAGATAGATTTAGTCAAGCCTTGATCGCAGCAAGAACCAAGACAGCCCGCCGGGAATCGGTTCGGAAGGTGGCCAGGTTGTTCTCGGGTATCGCCCGGAAGGACAAAGAGGGAACCCAGGCAAGGTGCCTTGAAGGTGATCGAACGAGAAGCGGAAACCGTCCGTCTCATCTTTGCTTTACGTGATCAGGGAATCACCCTTCAGAAGATCGCGGGAGAACTGAACGCGCAAGGCTTCCGAACCAAGGCAGGGGCCGAGTTCTCCCACGTCCAAGTCTTGCGAGTTCTGAACCGAGAGGCGTTCTATCGAGGCCAAGGCGT
>CAZSIM010000017.1:0-40390 GCA_964607175.1 uncultured Fimbriimonadaceae bacterium | reverse complement strand
AAGTGTTCGGACGTCCGAACACTTCCCTGCTCAGGTTCCCGCGCCTTTTTGCGAGGGTGGTTCGTCTTTGACTTTTAGGGTTGACATCTTTGAACACCTGGGTTCAACTAGGCACATGAAGATGCAAGGCCCGAACGGAGAACTGATGGCTAGAGGACGAGCGAAATCGACCGGACGCACGGTGAAACCAGCTGGAGTCACCTTTGAAACGGGCGTTCTTGAGTATCTGGAGTTTCTAGGCGAGCGAGAGGACCGCTCTCGCAGTTGGCTGATCAACCAGATGATCAAGGCGCACGCGATGAAGGAAGGAATCGATATCCGGACGTTTGCATCTAAACCCGCACAACAGATGGATTGATGAGTGAAAGACCAAGCGCCGAGCACAGATAGGGACGGAGAATTGGCGGGAAGCCAAGCCTTTCAGGGCTTCAAACTTCCGACAAGTTCGACCACCTACACGCCGAACCAATTTTTCGACGTGGTGCTCCCTCACGCCTCCCGTGGCTGCCTTCGCCTGGTCGCTTACATCATCCGCAAGACGCTCGGATGGTCGGATGAACACGGGAATCCCCAGAACCCCAACGCGCACGTCACTTATCGTGAACTGATCGAAAACGCCGGCATCTCTCGCGGCGCGATCAAGGAAGCCATCGCCGAGGCCATGGACAAGCGGTTCATTGACTGCCTCAGATTTGGACAGCCCCACAAAGCAGGCGAGGAGGGCTTCTCTGCTCTGTACAGCCTCAAGTGGGATGAGCGCGAGGAGTACGTCACTTCCCTTCCCGAATTCAATGGTTTCTTCGCCGGAAACGGCAACCTCACTCACATCCCCAACCAGTTCTTTGACTACCTTGTGCCACGAGAAGCGCTGGCCGTGGTTCGCGTCGTTGGGGTCATCATCCGCCACACGATTGGCTTCCAGACGCGCTTTGGCTTCCGTCGTCAGCACGTCGAAATGTCCTTCTCGGAAATCATGCGCCGGACGGGAATCGCCTCGTCTTCCACCGTGAGCGGCGCTTTGAAAGCCGCCATCGAAGGACGCTATATTCGTAAGGTTTCCGAAGGAGTCTTCGACCCGGAGGCGGGGGCCTTGAGCAAGGCAACCACCTTTGGCATCTTCTGGGAGGATTCACCCCAGTTTGAACCTGAAAACGGGAACGGTTCAAAAATCGAAGCGGAGGATCGGTTCAAAAATCGAAGCGGGAAAATCGAGACGGTTCAAAAATCGAAGCGGGACATCGGTTCAGAAATCGAAGCGGAGAACGGTCCAAAAATCGAAGTGGCAACGGTTCAAGAATCGAAGCGGGAAGGGTTCAAAAATCGAAGCGATATTAAAACAACAAATCTAAACAACCCTTCAAAACAACAACAAACGGACGTCGTCGCTGGGGGGAATGGAACGCTATCGCTTTTAGTTCAGAAACTCATGGCGGTTGGGCTTGAAGGAGCCAAAGCGAGTGAGATCGTCGAGCGTTTCGACCGGGAGCGGATTGAGCGCCAGATTAACGCGCTGCCTTCTCGGAAGATCAAGTCCAGCCGAACAGGATTCCTGATTCGAGCGATTGAACTAGACATTCCCGTCGAGTCAGCCCACGCGCCGGTGACGGAAGCCTCCAGGCTTGCGGAGCATTTCTACGCCGAGTTAGGCGGGAATTCCGGCGAGCCCGTCGGATTCGTTTCATCCGCAGACGAGGAAGCTGCTCAGAGTTTGGTGAAGAAACTCCCCAAGGTTCTCTCAGCCAAGCCGGACCGGGCCGGAAGAGAACTCGCAAGGTTTGTTTTGCGCCAGTCGGAGAAGTCGAAGTTTCCTGTGCGCTCACTTCCGCTGGCGATTCGCACCTACGGCGACGAGTTCCTTGCATCGAGCCAGTTGAGGGCAGAGCGTGAAGAGCGCGAGACCCTTGCCGCTCGAAAAAACGCGCATCAGAAACAGTTCGAGCCGATCTACCGCCAGGAGCTTCGGGCAAAGGCCGTCCAGTTTGAATCCGAAGGAGGAGAACGCTGGGAGCAATGCGCCGCATGGTTCAAGTCCAGAGCGGAGCGAAGGCGGGGGATGTCCGAGACGTTCTACCGCCGGGTCATGGAGCAATGGGAAAGCATCGACGGCCGGGCCGAGATTGTCCTTGAGTTTCTCTCTGAAACTCAGCCCGAGGCAGTACCATCCTTCTGGGAGTGGGACGCCTCAACCAACCCAACCCCATTTTCCAAGGAAGGAACAAACCTATGAGCAGCACCATTTCGGTCATCAATCACAAAGGAGGCGTCGGGAAGACGACGACAGCGGTCAATCTAGCCGCAGGAATGGCTCGCCACGGCTTCAAAGTCCTTCTGGTAGACCTTGACCCCCAGGGGAATGCGACTTACGGTCTAGGCGTCGATTTCAGCCCCGGAGAGTCCCCCTCAATTTCCCAAGTTCTGCTCGATCCGGAAACCCCTCTGAGCGAAGTGATTCTCGATACCGAAGAACCCAATCTCAAGATCATCCCGGCAGACATCCGGCTTGCCCACACCGCCGTCCAACTCAATGCCGCCGTGTTCCGCGAGACACGTCTCAAGAAGGCAATCGCGACGGTTCCGGAGTTCGATTACATCATCATCGACGCCCAACCTACACTTGACCTCTTGCCCGTTAACGCGATTTATGCCGCCGACCGGCTCCTCATTCCCACAGAACTCACCGGATATGCGCTCTGCGGCCTCAGCGACTTGATGAGCACCATGAAGGTAACCAAGAACGGAGGAGACTACGACTACCGGATTCTTTTGACCAAGGTGACAGGCCATGGTGAAGACCGCCAGTTTCATGCGATCAAGTATCTTGAGGCGCTCGCCGACCGGATTCTGAAAACGAGAATCCGCCACAACGAAGCGATTCCAAGGAGTCAGATCGAGACCGAGGAGACGGATCCCGTTCCCGTCGTGCTCCAAAAATCGTACAGCCGAGGAGCACAGGACTACCGAGCGCTTGTAAAGGAGATTCTAGAACTATGGCCCGCCTAAAAGACCGATTGAACGCCGCCGTTGAGGGCGAGGCCTCTTCCGAAGCTCTTCTCAAAGAGGGCGGAGAACGCTTTGCCAATGTCCCTGTCTCGGCCATTCTTCCCGACCCTGACCAACCCCGGAAGAGCCTTGGAAGCCTGGAAGATCTGAAGGCGTCCATCAAAGAGCACGGGATCATTCAGCCGATTGTCATCTCACCCTTTGGCGAGGAGCAGTTCCTGATCATCGCGGGTGAGCGGCGTTTCTCCGCAGCCAAGGAGATGGGACTCAAGACGGTGCCCGCCATCATCCGGACGGTGGACGAGCACCGGCGGCTCGAAGTCCAAATCATTGAGAACATCCACCGGCAAGAACTCAGCCCCGTCGAGGAGGCCGCCGCTTATCGGAAGCTCATGGAGGAGTTCAGCCTTTCTCAGAGACAGCTCGCGGCTAGGCTTGGGAAGTCCCCGGCGGCCATCAATGAGACCATCCGAATCCTTTCCCTGCCCGACGAGATTTTGGAGAGTGTTCGGACGTCCGAACGCCTCACGCGGTCTGTACTTCTTGAGATTGCCAAGCAGGATTCAGAGGAGGCCCGAGATGCCCTTTGGCAGGCGGCTTTGAATGGTTCCTTGACCGTCAAGACCGCCAGGCAGAAGAAGGAGCGACCTGCTTCAGAGGAGGCGAAGCCTCGCATCTCCGTCCCCTTTCGCACGAAGCAGGCGACCGTCACTCTCGTCTTTGCGCAGGACAGCGTCACTCCTCAAGAGGTCGTGGACGCCCTTTCTCAAGCGCTTAGAGAGGCCAAGATTGCCCTGCGCGATGCCGCCACAGAGGCCCCTTCAGACTCTGGCGCATAGCTCCAAAGAGCTATCTGTAGCCCCTGACGACCAACCCTATCACACCTGACTCACCTGCGGATGAGCGACAAGGCGAACCTGGCGAGTTTCTCATGCATCTAAAGAGACATGAGAAAGCAAGAGGCGGCCGATTTTCTTGGGATAAGCACCCGCACCCTTGAGCGCCTTGTCGCCGAGGGAAAGCTTGTCCAAGGCCGGGCGAAGAGCAAGACCCGCCCGATCGCAGTGTTCGACCGAGGTCAGCTGGAGAAGCTGAAGGCGCAGCTTGTGGCGAGTGGAAAGGATGAAGTGTTCGGACGTCCGAACACCCTGAAGCCGAAGGACACCGTAGGGTTCCGGCTGGATGCTTTCTACATGGAGCGCCTCGTAAAGGAAGGGGAAGCCCACGGCATGAGTGCGGGGGACTATGCGCGAAGGTTGGTCGTCAGGGGGCTCGAAATGGGCGATGAGCTCACGGCCCTGCGCAAGTCGCTCAGCCATATGTTCTATCTCGTCCTCGTGACCAAAATGGGCGCCACCGAAGCCGAGGCAGAGGAATTGGTGCGCAAGATTGAAGGGGGCAGCTGATGCTTAGCATGAGCGCCATGTCCGGCGGTCAGGCCAGCTACTATCTGGGACTAGCACGGGAGGACTATTACCTGGAAGGAGGCGAGCCGCCCGGTCAGTGGTATGGAGAAGGGGCGTCAAAACTCGGTCTCCATGGCGAAGTGGAGGCCGCTCACCTCTACAACCTCTTCGGGGGTTACTCCCCTGAAGGTGACCGCCCGCTTGTCCAGTTGCAGTCTCACGACGAAAAGGCCACCCACCGACCAGGCTGGGACCTTACGTTTTCAGCTCCCAAATCGGTCTCCGCGCTTTGGTCACAACTCGGCCCGGAGGACAGACAGGCGCTCCAGGCGGCGCACTTCGAAGCGGTAACGAGGGCGCTTGATTATCTTCAAGAGACCGCCGCGCTGACACGAAGGGGCCGAGGAGGCAACGACCTTGAGAGAACGGGTTTGGTCATCGCGACATTTGAGCACTCCACCTCCCGTGCGCTTGATCCGCAGCTGCACACCCATGCTCTCGTCCTGAACGTTGGCGTTCGAGAAGACGGGACAACGGGCACGGTGAGCTCTCTTTCCCTCTTTCAGGCGAAGATGGCAGCCGGAGCTCTTTACCGGGCTCATCTTTCCGCCTTTCTTGAGCGGAACCTGGCCATCCAAACGGAAGCCTATCGTACGTGGTTTGAGGTGGTGGGCGTCCCGGAAGAACTCATCGCAGAATTCAGCAAGAGGCGAGAAGCCATCGAAGCCGAACTCGACCGCCGAGGGCTTGACACCGCTGAGGCGGCATCGGTCGCGGCAATCGAGACGAGAGAGACAAAGCCAGCCGTAGCCCGATCAGAACTCTTTCAAGAGTGGCGGACTGCCGGGCGTGGACTGGGCTGGAGCACAGAAGAGGCCGTTCAGCTCGTGGGACATCAACTGCCGGAGCGGGATCCTGAACAGGAAGCCGCGCGGGCGTTGAGCCATGCCTCAAATGCACTCACCCAAAGTCAGGCCCACTTCACCGAGCGAGATTTTGTAAGGCACGTCGCCGAGGCTTCGCAGGCCAGCGGGCTCTTTGCCGAGGACATTCTCGAACACAGCCGGGCGCACCTTCGATACAGCCCGGAGATCGTCAGATTGGGGCGACATTACGGAGAAGAACGGTTCACCACGAAGCAGATGATGGAATTAGAGAAGCGCCTGCTTGCCTCTG
This sequence comes from uncultured Fimbriimonadaceae bacterium, assembly GCA_964607175.1. Lineage (GTDB taxonomy): Bacteria > Armatimonadota > Fimbriimonadia > Fimbriimonadales > Fimbriimonadaceae > JAKRSE01. Next base: position 34,808 of record CAZSIM010000017.1, on the reverse strand, counting down.
TTGAGAACCTCGATGCAGACGACTATCACCAGGTCGGCGCTGACCGTGTCGTGGAGGGACTCGGGCGCCATCACGAACTGTCGGAAGAGCAGATGAACGCCGTTCTTCACATCACTGGCGGAACGGGCGGATTTGCCGCCGTTTCAGGAATGGCCGGAACAGGAAAGACCCGGATGCTGGAAGCCGCCCAATCTATCTGGGAATCTGACGGCAAACACGTCGTCGGTGCGGCACTTGCGGCCAGAGCGGTGAAAGAACTTGAAGAGGGCGCAGAAATCGAATCATCGACTATCGCAAGGCTGCTGTACTTGGCTGAGAAGGGGCGGCTACCCCTCACGAAGGACAGTGTCCTGGTCGTAGATGAAGCGGGAATGGTAGCCACTCCGGACCTCCAGAGACTAGCCGCCCTCTGCGAATCCTCTGGATCCAAACTTGTTCTCATCGGGGACGAGAAGCAACTCCAGCCCATCGGCCCGGGAGCGCCTTTCATGGAACTAGGGCAACGATTCGGTCAGGCGGAAATGAATGACATCCGCCGCCAAGACGACGCCTGGGCAAGACGAGCCGTCAAAGACCTTGCCGAAGGCCGGGCACAGGAGGCTCTTGAAGCCTTTGTCTCACGGGGTCTCGTCAGGGTAACCGAAACCAGGCAGGAGGCCATGGCCGAACTAGTCAAAGATTGGCGGGCGGACGCTAAGCCTTCCAAGGACACTCTGCTTCTTGCCGGAACTAGAGCCGATGTGCAGGAGTTGAACGCCCTTGCTCAGCGAGCCAGGCTAGAGGCGGGAGAACTTGGCGACGCGCATGTTGATATCGCGGGGGCGAACTTCCACGTTGGCGACCGAGTGATGTTTACGAAGAAGCATCCGGTGCTCGGTGTGGTGAACGGCGACCGGGGTTTTCTTCACTCCGTTGACGACCGCACCCGCGTCGCCAGCGTCATGCTCGATTCAGGCGAGAAAGTGAGTTTCCCGGTGGACGCGATGGAACACATTGTTCTCGGATACGCAAGCACAACTCACAAGGGACAGGGGGCAACGACCCTTCGCACGTATGTCTTGGCGGGAGGGTCGATGCAGGACCGTGAGATGTCTTACGTTCAGGCTTCTCGGGCCAGAGAACAGACAACGTTCTACATGACAAGAGTTGAAACGGGAGATGAACTCGCTAAACTCGCGCGGGAGATGGAACGAAGCCGCCAAAAAGAAATGGCGCACACGATACTTCGAGAACAAGAGCAAAAGAACTCGCATCACGAGCAGCGTCGGCGGCAGTAAAATACCAGGATGGCAGACTCGGCGACGGTTGAAATCCGGCGTGTTGTCCGCTCGACTGTCTCGGCGGATTTTCAGCGCAAAGTGATCCCTCTTTGCGGGATAGTTCTCGCGTTTGGGGTCTTCCAACTCGTTGCAAGCGTCTTCAAGCTTGGCCCTATTGGAGGAGGAATTGCCGCTGGTCTCCAGCTTTTCCTCTATTACGCTCGCGTGGACCGCGAGAACCCTCGATCCGCCGTCCTCTTCTCGAAGTTTGCCGAGTATCTCTCCAAGGGCATTGTCGGCAGCCTTATCCCAGCGCTCGTTTCCATCGCCGTGTTCGCGGCCGCGGTCTACTTCAAGTCCGATAACAAAACCGCCGGCATTTGGGCCGCCGTCATTGGGGGCATCGCCTGGTGGTTCAGCTTCAATCAGCCGATCCCGAGCGTCGTGAACCGGCTCGTGCGGGGACGACCGGAACCGGTCGATCTTGCTGAGTCCAAGGCATCCGAGTTTCAACTTGACAAGGGGGATCAGGGCATCACCTGGGGAGGGCTTCGCATCCCCTCGAAGTTCGCCACGTCTCACTTCATGGTTGTGGGGACTACCGGAAGCGGAAAGACCGTCACGATCCAGATGCTCATGAAAGAGGTGCTCCAAAGTGTAGGGACCGGTACCGACCACCGGGCCCTCATCTACGACGCCAAACAAGACATCGCATCGCAGATTCCATCAATGGGGATTCCCGGCAAGGTCTTCACGCTGAATCCCTTCGATGAAAGGTGTGTGGCCTGGGATATGGCCAAAGATATCGCGGAGCCAACCGCCGCTCTCCAGGCCGCGGTCACGCTCATTCCGTCCGACAAGAACGCCTCCCAGCCGTTCTTTGTCGATTCGGCTCAACTGCTCCTCTATGGCGTGATGCTCTCGTTCATCCGGTCCGGAGCTGATTGGAGGTTTAGTGACCTTATCCGGACGATGCAGACCGTCGAGCGGCTGAAGCGAGTTCTTTCAGGCTGTCCGGATGCCGCTCATATCATGGAACGGTTCGCGCAGAGCGAGGACACTCTCGGCGAGATCATGGCGACGGTCGCCACGAAGATGACGCCCTACGAGTCCATCGCGGCGATGTGGGATCTTGCCATTGATGCCGGTCGAAAGATCTCTTTGTCTGATTGGGCGTCTCACCGCGGGAAGGACAACTGCGTCCTCATTCTGGGCAATAACGAAAGAGCCCGTGCCGCGATTGACCGAATCAACCAAGTGATCTTCAAGCGCGTCTCTGAACTGCTTCTTGACCAACCGGAAGACCGAACGGGAAGCCGAAGGAGTTGGCTGTTCCTCGATGAGATTGGAGAGGCAGGAAAGCTGGAAGGCCTCACGAGCGTCCTGACGAAAGGCCGCTCGAAAGGCGTCTGTGTGGTTCTCGGATTCCAAGACATCGATAGTCTTCGCGAAGTTTACGGTGAGAACATCGCGGGGGTCATCACGAGCCAGTGCAACTGTAAAGCCATCTTGAGACTCGAAAGCCCACGAACGGCAGAATGGGCCTCGAAGCTCTTTGGGGACTACGAGGCGATTGAAACTCGGCGAAGCGAGGCTACCGGCACCACAGATCCCATCGGGCCTCGGGCCAGTTCCGGAGTCGGTACTCGAACGCATACCGTCACGGAAACCGAGCACTACGTCAAGCGGCAGTCGGTGATGGAGTCGCAGCTCTATCAGATCCCAGTGACCAGCAAGACCACTGGCCTGACCGGCTACTACCTCGTGCCTGGAATTGGAGCCTACCGTCACACCTATCCCGGTTCATGGCTCTTTCCCGACACTCCAAGCGGGGCTCCCGCACTGGTTGCGGACTTTCAGCCATGGGGACCGGCCGCGCAATGGCTTCACCCGTGGGATGAAGGGCTGGCCCAGCGGCGACGGCTCATCAAAGCGGAATCAACTGCCAAACCTAAGGAGCCGCCAAAGCCCAAGCCTCAAGTTCAAGAGAACCCGGCTGCGCAACCGGACTCGGAACCATCTCCGTCTCCGGCCCGAGTTGCGACCGTCGAGGAAACAAAGGAGTTTATTGAGAAGCGCCTATCCCGTCGCTTCAGCGCCCGCAAAGCGAAGGATGAATCATGAGTCAAGAGAACGAGCAAAAGTGGACCCGGCATACCATGGACTTCGAACACGCCGATGGGCGAGTGACGACGTTCTATATGCACACAGACGACCGCCGGTTCGTCCTTTCTGAGCACCCCGAAAATCGCGGGCCAGCCATCTGGAATAGTGCCGACAAAATCGGTGACGAGATCATCCGGGAGAGTGTCCAGAGAGACTCAAAGAACAAGCCTGAGGATCTCGTTCTTTACGCCGAGCGTCAGGACGGACGCTTTGACCGTTGGGAGGCCAAAACGACGCTCCAAGAGAACATCTCCAACGACCCGATGCGCTTTGAGCACCGCGCCAGCGAATGGCAATGGAAGAATGCCCACCAGTACCAAAAGGACGAACTTCAGAAAGACGTTGATGTTCAAATCGAGTCGGGGCATCCGAGCTATGGCCGCATGAACTCCGACGAGAAAGCACAGCATGACTGGAAGAACTTTTCAGCCGAGACGTCAGTGAAAAGTGAGACCGTGGAGAAGGCTCGCGAGGAACTCAAACAGAACCGCAGCGAAGAGGCAGCGCAGCAGTCGCAGCAGCATGAGACTGAAGCCCAGACGCAGAAACAGAAGCACGAGCGATGAGCCAGGGGAACCTCAATCCGAACCCAATACCGGCAGAGCCAAAGACTCGATTTGACCTGTCGAAACACACTCCTGAGAAGCCATTCTTCTCCGGGGTCAAGATGTTCATTGCGGTCGTGGTATCTCTTGCCGCCCTTGCCGCCTCGGTTCTCGGCGGAGTCTATATTCTGGTCACGGGTCCGCCCGCCGACTTCTATCAGAAGCCTGTTCTGGTGACGAACGAGACCAAGAACGACCCGGTTCAGACATCTGTCCCTGAGAAGTCGGATCAAGACAAAGTGACCGACTTGATGGCGGACTACCAAGAGCAGTGGAACGGCGGGTCTTTCCCTTCAAGTCTGGTGACGAGCGACTTTCAAGCGAAGAGCATGGTCGGTGAGACGCTCACGTCTGCAAGCGACTACTTCAATGCGAACGAGGAGATCATCAAGCTCAAAGTCCTGAACATCACTCAGATTTCGAGAGATGAACTCGCGGTGACCACCAATGAGCTGATTCGATACGACACGGGCATCGGAAAGTGGTTCTCGAATGCCGGAGGAACGGACCAAGAAGGCGACCTTGTCGTCGAGCGAATCATCGAGCATGAGTATCGTCTGGTGAATTCAGGCAGTTGGCGCATCAAGTCTCGCGCCTGGAAGCGACAAACTCCAGCCCTGATTCAGCAGGCCGGAGAATTGACGCTCAGCTATCAACTCGATGAAGGAACCGTCCAGTTTGACGACCGCAGGCCGAGCAAAGAAAGTCTAGATCCGTTCTACAACGCCATCGCCTCCGACCTTCAAGGCGGATTCTTGTCCTACTCGACGTTCCCTTCAAACTACTCCGTCACCTTCGACTCCGGGGGAACGATTGGGCGCGATGAGATTCAGGGTCGTTTGAGCAAGATCCACCGGAACGTGAGAGACGTTAAGGTGACCTACACCATCGACACGGTGGAGCAGACGGGCCCGACTTCCGCCGAGGCGACAGTCCGATTCGTTGCTGAATTCATTCCTCGTGATTCAACGGTTGGCAATCGTTACGTGGCCGTTTGGCGTGATCTGGACACCTGGACTCGGCCTCAGGATACAGAAACGACATGGACGAGAACGGCAACCCGAAGGACTCTTCGTTCTCCGCTCTGGCAACACTACGAGAGCAAGCAGCCGCCTGAGCCTCCGTCAAGCCCGGCAACCGGTGATTCCCAGGGCGATTCCAGCCTATTCCATGGAGAGTAGCTAGGCCACATTGAAGCGGGTGCTGACGTCGATGAGGGCTTGATCGAGTGATGCGGACGGGCTTTTCCAGGCCTGTCCTGCGGTGATGATGAGGGCTACGCGCTCCCGAGGGAGAAACCGCACGGCGAGTCGGGCACCTGAGATGACTCGAGTTCTGGGCTCATCATGCGAGTCGAGAGCCGCGCCTTCTATTGCCCGGGTGACGGCCAGGCATGTCTGCTTGTCACCAGCAAACTGGTCGAGAACCGCGAGCGCGCCCGGCGTGATAAGCACCTGATTGAGGACGGTTGGCAATGATTTCAAAGTCATGTTCCGACTTCAACACGAATCGAGAGTGATGTCAAACGCATTCGAATCTGGAGCGCTTTGGGCGGGAGTCGAACAGGGACTACGATGAACCGAAATGCGTTCGGTTCCTGAAACCGTCACCGAACGGTTCGGAGAATTGAGGCGTCTAGTAAAACATGCTTATTAGCGGGACAAACTGAACCGAGAATGTCATAATGGAACTATGAGCAAGCTGAAGACCAAGGAGCATTCGAAGCGCAGCGCGACCGAAATCGCATTGCGCAGAGCCAAGTCGTCTGGGAACTCCTTGCTCCGAGCGGAGGATCTGAAAGGGGCGACACCGGCCGCGGCATCCAAAGCTCTCGCCAGGCTTGCCAAACAAGGAGTTCTGACCCGAGTGGGAAAGGGCCTGTATTTTGCGCCTGAGGACACCCTCATCGGAAAGAGCAAGCCCTCGGAGACCTCCATCGCTTTGAAGAGACTGGAGGGCAAGACCAGGCCGACTGGAGCCTCCGCCGCAAACATCTTGGGCCTCAGCACCCAAATGCCCGCGAGGCCTCAACTGGTTGCGTTCGCAAGCAATCCGCCAAAGAACGCGGGGGCGGCCCGAATCAAATTGCGGCGCACTTCGAGCCTGCATCCTTTGCCCGCTCTTGAAGGAGCTTTGCTTGAGTTCATCCGGGCACGTGGCGCGACTGCGGAAACAAGTTCCAGCGAGAGCATCCGGCGACTGCGTGAGCTACTCGTCGGCCATCTTGCGGCCAGCCGCCTGCGAGGTCTTCGAGAGGCGGCTCTTGCCGAACCCCCAAGAGTCAGAGCAATCCTGGGAGCCTTGCTTGCGTATGCGGATTTGCCAGAGAGTCTTTGGGAGCCCCTCAAGACTTCGCTCAATCCGCTCACTAGGTTCGACTTTGGGCTCTTCTCTGAACTCCCGAACGCAAGGGAGTGGCAGGCGAAGTGAGTTGCCTCTTCGAGCGTTCGGACTTCGCTGAACTCATCACCGCCACCGGTGACGAAAACGGAATCGGCAACCCTGGGATTGTTGAGAAGGACTACTTCGTCACCGAGGCGCTCCGGCTCATCGCCCGAGACTTTGGCGACGTTGTCATCTTCAAGGGAGGAACGAGCCTTTCGAAAGGGTGGAAGTTGATCAACCGATTCTCGGAGGACATCGACCTCTACGTGGAGCCCGCTGAATCCGACGAGGCAACCCTCGCGAGATTCGAGCAGGTCGCGGCTATGGTCGCATCGTTTCCTGGATTCGTAGAGAGATTCGGTCGAAAGGAAACGAAAGGAACCTCCTCGTGGACGGAAGAGTTTGTCTACGAGAGCAGGGTTGACTCCCTGGGAGGCATCCGTCCGGTTGTGTTGCTTGAGGCAGGAATCCAGAGTGCCGACCAGCCGACCGAGTCGCGGCAGCTGAGTTCTCTCGTTGGAGAGATGCTCGATGCACGGAACGTCGAATCAGGAACCGATGACCGTCTGCCCTTCGAAATGCGGCTTCTTCACTTCCGCCGCACCTTTGTTGAGAAGCTCTTCACCCTTCACTCCCGGGTTGAGCGAGTGATGGCGCAAGGCAACGAACTTGGACGGGATGCGCGGCACTACTACGACTTGGCGATGCTGCTTGACCAGCCTCAGACAAAGGCGATGCTTGCGTCCGAGGAATTCAAAGTGATTTGTGGCCAGTATCGAGATCTCACCGCAAAGTTCTATCCGGGCCAGGTGAAGCTCCTCCCTAATGGCATGGACCTCTCCGGGAGTCCGGCGCTCTTCCCAAGCGATGATCTCAAGCGAATGCTTTCTAGGGCATACGTTCGAGAAGCTGTTACCCTGTGCTACGGCTCCTATCCGAACTTTGACGAGATCCTGGAAGGGTTCGATGGCATTCGAACTCTTCTGCGCATCCACATCTAGCCAAGGCAGTCAATAAGGCCAAGGGTGCTCCTCTCCCGGGAGGATGCCGATGATGCGCTCCAAGTGCTCCCGTGGTCAAGGATGGTAGCGAGCGCCTTCGGCGTCCTTGACAACAAGACCACTTTCGCGAGAGCGCTGTTTTGCCTCCCGGGAAAAAGGAGCGATTACAAGGCTGTCGGACAATTGCCTGAAGTTGGACAGGAGTTGCTTTCTTTCGAGCATCCCAGCGTTGTCCCTAAGCACAAGCAGCCCGTCATCGTCGAATCGTGATATCATGATATGACGTGAATGACATCGTGCTTCTTGGAAAGGCGCTCTCAGACCCGACGCGAGTGCGCATCCTGCATGCGCTACTCCACTCGGATCTGTGCGTCTGCGAGATGGTCGATGCATTGGAACTGGGGCAGAGCACACTCAGTGCTCATCTCCAGACCATTCGGCAGGCGGGAATCGTGGAGACGTCCCGTCGGCACAAGATGGTGAGCTACTCCTTGGCGGAAGAGGCAAGGCAACTCATTGCCCCGATCTTTCGGTCAAATGAACCGGCGCTCTCCGCTGACCATCGCCTCACAAGAGACTGTTTGCGAATCCAAGAAAGGCTCGGATTGAGAAGCCATGGGCAGTGCATTTATGGCCCTGGCCAACTCGACAGAGCCGAGGATACGAAGAAATGAACGAAGAAACATGCCCATGCTGTTCACAGGGACAATGCCCTTGCCCTGAAGACTGTCCCGACTGCGACTGTTGCTGATGGTCATCCGTCCCTAAATCTACGCCCCTCGTGAACATTTTCAGAAGATCTGTCCAGTCCCTCCTGCTGCACATTGTTGCGGCGGTGATGGTTCTTGGACAGCCTCACGTGTGCAACCCGACCTACGTACGCGACTCTGGGGTCTTGTGCACCGAGTGTCTTGTCATCGATGAACATCACTCGGAAGCCGGTGAGTTTGCTGGGCCTCATGGAGATTGTCACGATTGCTGCGAGATTCGAGAGTGCGAGACTCCGCCGACGTTTGAAACACCGGCATCAAGCCATCAGCACACTTTTGAGCTCGCGATTCTGCCCAACCCATTCGTTCTACCGCCACCTTTTGGAAGCCGCTTCCCATGGCAAGCTTTTCCGTTCTCGTGTGGAGCTCCCGCGACCGGACCACCCCTCGTTCACTTATCCCGCGGGCCTCCTGCTCTCTTGATTGTTCAGCCGTCTGCTGGACGCAAGGTCGAGTCTATGGCGTAGCCGCTCGTTCTCTGCTCCAGCCCTGAAACGCATTGGAGCATCCATTGAAGAGAACACTCATCATTCCTATATTGCTGGCATCGGCATTTTGCCAAGCACAAACACAAATCTCAGCCACTGACGCCCTCAAACTGGCGTCTCAAAACCGTCCCAGTCTTGCGGCATCTCGACTCGGAGTTGAACAAGCTCGCCTTTCTGCGCGGGCATTGAGCGCACTTCCGCCGCTCAACCTCGCCGCAGGGGCAAGTTCGCGAAGCGAAGTAGGAGCGACAGACCAAGACCTAGCTCTCACTCAAGAAATCGACATCTTTGGCAGAAGACGCGCTTCCGGTCGGGTTGGCGAAGCTGACGTACAGCTTGCACTCGCCAGATACCGGAAAGAGGCTGGATTGCTGCAATCGGAAGTGCTCACTGCGTTTGCCATTGCCGTATCTGCCAGCCACCAGAGCGAAGTCGCAGCCGAACTTTTGGTCGTCGCCGAGGGACTCCTCAACGCCACCAAGCGGCGATTTGATGAGGGAAAGGTAGCAGAGCTTCAGGTGACAAGAGCGACAATCGAGTTTGAGCGAGCGAAGCAGACAAGGGAGCTCAAAGACGCCGACTACCAAGCTGCGATGACAAGGCTGGCAAGCCTACTCGCTGTTCCTCAAGGCGAACTTAGCGTCGTCCCGGATGCCGCCATAGAGCCCGTCGCGATCCCGAGCATCATGGATCGTCCTGACATTCTAGAAATCAAAGCCGAGGTGGCCAAGGCGTCGGCGGAAGCAGGGTTCGCCAAGGCAACCTCTCGACCTGAATTTAGCCTTCAAGTCGTTCGGTCACCGTGGTCCAACGACCGGGGTTACTTCATTGGTCGGGTGCAATTCTCATGGAATCTGTGGGATCACGGCCGAGCACGAAACGAGGTAAAGGCCGCGAACCTCAGGGCTGAAGCGGCAACCAAGGCACTCTCGGATGCTACCAGTCGGGCCGAGCAAGAACTTGCCGCTGTCCAGATCGAGTTAGAGTCTCGACAGGCGCGAATCAAGAGCTATGAAGCAATTCTTGTCTCGGCTAAGGACCTTGTCGTGAAGTCCCAGAAGGGATTTTCGGAGGGATTTGGAACGCAGGTGGACGTTCTTGAAGCGACCAGGGCGCTTCGAGAGGTAGAGCAGGAACTCGTGGAAGCCAGGCAGCAACTCGCGTTCGTGGTGATCAAGCAGTACGAGGCCTCTGGCTACCTAGTCGAGGTGCTCAAGTGAAGAAGTTCGTGCTCTATCTACTCGCGCTTTTGCTGTTGTCGGGTTGTGGAAGTAAGAGTGAACCTCCCAAGGTTGACGAACACGGTCATGAGGCGGAAGCGGCAAAGACCGACGAGCACGGACACGAAGAGGAGGGGCACTCCGAAAATGAAGTCTCACTGAGCGACGAAGCGAAAGCAATCGCAGGAATCGAAACCACGGCCGTTCGGATGGAGCCGTTCCAGCCGCTCCTTCAAGTGCCCGGAACCGTTTCCAGTACTGATAAGGGAAAAGCGGTCGTCACCCCACCAATTGCGGGACGAGTCGTCTCGATTTCGGCGCGGCTAGGCGACACCGTGCGTCAGGGCCAAACACTCGCGACCATCGAGTCTCCCGAACTCTCCCAGGCTTGGTCAGCGATCGCCGATGCGACTCGGCTTAGGGATGCCGCAAAGTCAGACGTTGAGCAAGCTCGATCTGAAGTTCAGTTGTCGCAGGCAAAACTGAGCGCGGCAAAAACGAACCTTACTCGTCAGCGGCAGTTGGCCCAGGCCGGTGCATTCAGCCAGGCTCCCGTCCAGCAGGCGCAGAGCGAATTGAACGATGCACAGAGCGAACTCCTCAGTATTCAGAAGGAGCAGGCCAGTCACGCAGAGCAAGTGCGAAGGCTAGAGAATCTCTTTCGCGACGGCATTGTTTCGAAATCGGAACTGGAAGCCGCGCGGCTTGAACTTCAGCAGGACCAGATCAAACTGGATCGAGCTAAGGTCCGGATCGAAGCGGCAAAGGCAACCTATGAACGCGAAAAGAACATCGCCGCTCGGGGCCTTCTCAACGCGAAGGAACTTCAATCCGCCGAAGCCGAGGTGAAATCCAGTGAGCTAGAACTCGAACGAGCAAGGCTCAGAGTTCGGGCAGCGGAGTCTTCGCTTGCGAATGCCAACCGGGCGATCAGCAATGCTCAGGCGGTCTACCGCTCCAATTCTGGAAGCGGTAGAGCGTCGGTGGGCCGAGTATCGCTGGTGGCGCCCATTTCCGGCGTCATCACGCATCTTGATGTCACGAGGGGGCAAGCGGTTGATCGAACCCAAGTGCTTTTGGAAGTCGAGAACCTCCGCTCGGTTTGGGTAACGGCGAGTATTCCTGAGTCAGAAATTGAGAAAGTTCGCAAAGGAGCAATGGCAACACTCTCCGTGGCCTCGCTGCCAAACCGCGAGTTTAAGGCGATCATTCAAGTGATCGGTACTAGAGTGGACCCGAAAACGCGTTCTATCCCTGTTCAGTGCCTTGTGACCGAATCAAATGGGCTTCTGAAGCCTGATATGTTTGCCAAGGTCTTCATTGGCGTTGGCCAACCAACCACAAAGCTCCTGATCCCGAAGTCGGCTCTGGTCATGGAAGGGGGCAAGTCCTTTGTCTTCGCGAAGCATGGTGAAGCCTTCGAAAAGCATGAGGTGGTGTTAGGAGAACAGGACGGAAATCGCGTTGTGGTTCTCTCCGGAATAGAGGAAGGCGAGATCATCGCCTCGAAGGGCGCATTCATTCTCGCTAGCGAGCAAAAGAAGTCCGAACTCAAGGGGCACGAACACTAATGCTTGAACGTGCACTTGAATTCAGTCTGAGGCAACGATTCGTCGTCGTGCTCGGAGCGATCTTGCTCGTCATTCTTGGCATTCTGGCTTGGCCGCAAGTCAATCTCGATGCTGTCCCCGATATCACAACCAACCAGATTTCGATCAACACCGAAACGGGGGGAATGAGCCCGGAGGAAGTCGAAAAGCTGGTTACCTTTCCAATTGAAACCGCGATGGGAGGGATTCCGGGAGTCGAGCAGGTACGAAGCCTGAGTCAATTCGGTCTCTCCCAAGTCAACGTGGTGTTTCGCGATGATAAGGACATCTACTTTGCCCGTCAGCTTGTCTCCGAACGCCTCAATGGGGTGAAGGATGAACTGCCTGACGGTGTGGGTTCGCCAACAATGGGACCGGTTTCGACGGGGCTTGGCGATATCTACATGTATGCGATTGAGAGTCCTGATCGGACCCCCGCTCAGCTACGCGAGCTTCAAGACTGGGTCATCGCTCCTCAGCTACGAACCGTTCCTGGAGTAGCCGAAGTGAACGCCACTGATGGCAGTGTGAAGCAATACCAAGTGGTCGTCTCACCCCAAGCGATGCTTGCAAGGAGCGTCTCGGTTGATGACGTGGTTGCCGCGCTTCAGAACAATAACGAGAACGCCGGAGGCGGTCTCCTCGAACGCAACGGTGAGCGAGTACTCATTCGAAGCGTTGGCCTAGCCCAAACCACGTCGGACATCGAGCAGATTGTGGTCAAGTCAGAGGATGGGGTGCCCGTTTTGATCCGCGATGTGGCAAGCGTGGAACTGGGAGTTCCGGTGCTGACCGGGATCTCGACGAAGGACGGCAAGGAGAGCCTTATGGTCATCGTGATGATGCTCAAGGGCGCGAATGGTCAAACCGTTGCCAACGCCGTCAACGAGCGGATCGACGAGATCAAGGGTCAACTCCCGCAAGACGTTACGCTAACAACCACTTACGACCGGGCTGAATTCGTTGGCGAAGTCTTGCACACCGTTGAAAAGAGCCTGCTGGAAGGGGCGGCTCTCGTCATCATCATTCTCGTTGTTCTGCTTGGAAACTTCCGAGGAGCAATCATTGCCGCCATTGCCATCCCGCTCGCCATGCTGTTCGCCGTCCTGGGAATGAAGCAGTTTGGGATCAGTGGCAACCTCATGAGCCTTGGCGCGATTGACTTTGGAATCATTGTCGATGGCGCGGTGATCATGGTTGAAAACTGCGTTCGGAGGCTCTCGGAAGCTCGGGCGATGCTTGGGCGAACGCTCACGAAAGAAGAGCATGCGGCAGTTATTAAGCAGGCGACTTCTGAGGTTCGAAAGGTGACGCAGTTTGGTGAGATGATCATCATCGCCACCTTCATCCCAATTCTCGCGCTCGAAGGCGTGGAGGGCAAGATGTTCAGGCCTATGGCGCTTGTGTTCATTCTGGCGCTGGTCGGTGCACTCATCCTCTCGCTCACGCTGATTCCCACGCTGTGCTCGCTCTTCTTGAGCCGAGATACTCAGGAGAAGCATAGTCGGCTTCTCGGTTTCTTCGAAAGGCTCTACGCACCAACCCTCGCCTTTGCCCTCAAGCGCAGAGCTTGGGTGATTGGAGCAGCTTCGGTTCTCCTGGTTGGATGTGGCTTCCTATTCACGCGGATCGGGTCGGAGTTTGTCCCGAAGCTCGATGAAGGGTCGCTTGTCATTCAGCCGATTCGTGTTCGCACGGTTGACATGGAGCAAACGATCAAGCTCGTTACGGCCTATGAGAAGAAGGTTTTGGAGGTGCCGGAGGTGCTGACAGTCGTGACCCGAACTGGAACCCCGGAGATCGCAACCGACCCGATGCCGCTGAGTTTGAGCGATAGCTTCCTCACGCTGAAGCCGAAAGCGCAGTGGCGACCAGGCATGACCAAGGAAAAACTCATCGCGGAGCTTCAATCAAAGATTCAGCAAGTCCCCGGGCAGGGCTACAACTTCAGCCAGCCGATCGAACTCCGCTTTGCCGAGATCGTGTCAGGCGTAAAGGCAGACGTGGGGATTAAGGTGTTCGGGGAGAACCTCGCGGAACTCAAGGCAAAAGCCGACGAGATCGCAGCCTTGATGCGTGATATTCCCGGAGCGACTGACATTGAGGTCGAGCAAGTGGATGACGTTCCGGTGTTCCAGATCGACATTGACCGGGCTGCCATTGCCCGGCTGGGAATCAGCATCGCGGATATCCAGCACATCGTCTCGGTCGCTCTTGGAGGCGAAGAAGTCGGTCAGATTGTGGAAGGAGATCGTCGGTTCGGTCTTGCGGTGCGACTGCCCGAAGATATCCGCAACGATCCAGAAGCGATCAAGTCACTGCGAGTTGAGACCCCCACGGGCGGCTCCGTGCCTCTATCGAGTTTGGCAACGATTGGCGACAGGGTGGCCCCCGCCCAAATTTCGCGAGAAATGGGAAAGCGGCGAGTCGTCGTTACGCTCAACGTTCGCGGGCGCGACCTTGGCTCGTTCATCGCAGAGGCACAACGCAAGGTGAAGTCCGAACTGAAACTCGATGAAGGGTACTACGTGACCTGGGGTGGGCAGTTTGAGAACCTTCAGCGGGCGTCCCAACGGCTGACGATTGTTGTGCCGGTTGCGCTGGGGCTCATCTTCGTGCTCTTATTTTCGACCTTTGGGTCAATGAAGCAGGCTGCGTTGATTTTCACTGGCGTGCCGCTCGCGATAACCGGAGGAATCATAGCATTGGCTCTTCGCGGAATGCCTTTTAGCATCACGGCGGGAGTCGGTTTCATTGCGCTGTCGGGCGTTGCGGTTCTCAATGGAGTGGTGATGGTTTCGGCGATCAACCGATTGAGGAGCGAGTCGGGAATGTCGGTCTTGGAAGCCGTGAAAACAGGTGCGTCACAACGATTGCGCCCGGTTCTCATGACCGCGCTCGTAGCTGCGCTTGGGTTTATTCCCATGGCGCTGAACACGGGCATCGGGGCAGAGGTTCAGCGACCGCTTGCAACCGTTGTGATCGGTGGGATTCTCTCGGCGACTCTGTTGACGCTTGTGGTCTTACCCGTCCTTTACACCTGGTTCGAGAAAGACACTGTTTCCGTCCCGGAGGTGACGTGATGCAAAGCAAGTTTCGTATTGATGCGATGGATTGCCCTACTGAGGAAGGGATTATCAGGAATCGACTTGGCAGGATTCCTGAAGTTCAACAGATTGAGTTCGACTTAATGAATCGAACCCTCACGGTTGATCATTCGTTCGTGAACGAAGACCCAATCCTGCAGGCACTTTCTGAAGTCGGGATGAAACCGAATAACCAATGTGAAGTTGGTTGCCCACCCAAGCGTCGCGTTACCCATGTAAAGGAAACGCTTCTTCTTGGGCTTGCACTCTTTTTTGCCGTAATGAGCGAGATTGTTGCTTGGACGACGGGTCAAGAGAAATCTTGGCTTGTCGTCGGGCTTGCCGCGATGGCGATGGTTCTCGGCGGAAAGGAAGCCTTCGCCAAAGGAATCATTGCCGTCAAGACATTCACCCTTAACATCAATTTCCTCATGTGCCTTGCAGTCGTTGGAGCGATGATCATTGGATCGTGGCCCGAGGCTGCCATGGTCACCGTTCTGTTCGCAATCGCCGAGCGAATCGAATCCTACTCCTTGGATCGGGCAAGAAATGCCGTGCGAGCCTTGATGGAACTTGCACCCGAGAAGGCTTGGGTGCAAGATGCGACGGGACAGTGGACTGAAGTTCAGGCCTCTTCAGTTGCCGTAGGTCAACGCGTTCGGGTGAAGCCGGGCGAACGGATACCATTTGATGGAGAAGTCGTGCTTGGGCAAAGCGCGGTTAATCAGGCTCCAATCACGGGTGAGAGCTTGCCTGTAGACAAGGCTGTGGGAGACCAGCTTTTTGCTGGGACCATTAACGAACAGGGGATTCTTGAGTTCACGGTGACAGGAGATCGAGGAAACACGACTCTCGACCGCGTCATCAAAACGGTGCAGGAAGCGCAAGCGACTCGCGCTCCTACACAGAGGTTCGTTGACAACTTCGCTCGGTATTACACGCCGGTCGTCGTGGTGCTGGCATTGCTTGTTGCCGTCGTTCCACTCGCCTTTGGCCAACCGTTCGAGCCGTGGCTCTACAAGGCTCTGGTTTTGCTCGTGATTGCCTGCCCGTGCGCTCTTGTTATCTCGACACCGGTGACAGTTGTCAGTGGATTAGCCTCCGCAGCGAAGCAAGGGATCCTCATCAAAGGTGGAGCCCACCTTGAGTCAGGCCGCACCCTGCGCATGATCGCTTTGGACAAGACGGGGACATTGACGCACGGAAAACCAAAAGTCACAGACTTCGTCATCTTGCACGACTACCCTCAGGAGAAGGCTCTCCAGATCGCGGCGAGTCTGGATCATCTAAGCGGGCATCCAATCGCCAAGTCGATCACCGATCAATGGTCAGGTGCTCTTCTCGATGTCGATGGTTTCGAGTCGATTACGGGTCGGGGGGCGGTCGGCACAATCGAAGGTGAAACATACATCATTGGTAACCATCGACTTGTGGAAGAGAGAGGGGTGTGCTGTGACCACGTGCACGTCGAACTTGAGCAGTTGCAGTCTGGCGGTAAGACAACCGTGGTTCTTGCCAACTCTAAAGAAGCGCTTGCCATCTTCGGAGTAGCGGACACCATACGACCGGAGAGCGTCGAAGCGATCCAGCAGCTTCACGAACTCGGGGTCAAAGTCGCGATGCTTACGGGGGACAACGCGCAAATGGCGAAAGCAATCGCGGCTCAAGCGGGAATCGACGACGTACGAGCGGAGCTTCTTCCAGACGATAAGATGAGAGTCGTTGAGGAGTTCATCTCTGATTTCAAGGGTGTGGGCATGGTTGGTGATGGCGTCAATGATGCTCCAGCTCTTGCAAGAGCGACGGTCGGATTCGCGATGGGAACTGCGGGAACTGATACTGCTCTCGAAACCGCCGATGTTGCCCTCATGAAGGACGACCTACGCAAACTTCCCAGCTACATCAGTCTCAGTCGAAAGACCGCAAGAGTCCTCTCCCAGAACATTTGCTTCGCGATCGGAATCAAGATTGTGTTCTTCGCACTTGCGACGACAGGCCATGCGACTCTGTGGATGGCAGTTTTTGCTGACATGGGAGCAAGTCTGCTTGTAGTCGGCAATGGGCTCCGCCTGCTGCGCTGAGCAATTGCTAAGTGGGAGACGTACTCGGTCCGCACGAACAGTCCTTGACCGTCCCAATTGGAGAGTTTAGGCTGAGTTTGCGATCTGAGTCTAAGAAATGAAGGCACCCCGGCGGCGACTCGCCATGAAGAATCTCTTGTCCTCCGATAAAAGGCGCTCCCCCATCTTTGCATCTCATATTTCCCACGGCACCCCAAGAAGGTATCATAAAGGACGTTATGAGGCACCAAGGAGGGTTTGCAGATGGACGGTGAAATCGTCGCCTTTGGGGGCGGAAATCCGGGGGTTCTCTCCGGAGTGGAAGGGTATGCCGCTCTTCCGGTGCCGGCCGTCATCGCCAGGGAAGGGGAGCGGGCGGCTCAGCGTTTCATCGAGTTCTTCACTGCGAACATCCGAAACCCAAATACCCGCATGGCTTATGCCCGCGCGGTCTATCAATTCATGGCGTGGGCCGAAGAGAGAAGACTTCCGCTCGAACGCCTCAATCCCATCTTCATCTCGGTCTACATCGAGCAGCTCCAGCTTCACATGGCGCCGCCAAGTGTGAAGCAGCACCTTGCCGCCATCCGGATGCTCTTCGATTATCTCGTCATCGGCCAGGTCGTTCCCCACAATCCGGCCGCATCCGTGAGGGGTCCGAAACACGTGGTCAAGAAGGGGAAGACTCCGGTTCTCAAAGCGAGTCAGGCGCGGCAGCTCCTCGATTCGATTGACACCTCTACTATTGTCGGGCTGAGGGACAGGGCCATCATCGCGACGATGGTCTACAGCTTCGCCCGCGTCGGGGCGGTTGTGGCGATGAACAAAGAAGACTACTTCCAGAACGGGAAGCGGTGGTGGCTCCGGCTTCATGAGAAAGGAGGGAAGAGGCACGAGGTTCCCGCCCACCACAATGCCGAGGCCTACCTCGATGCCTATCTAGAAGCCGCCAAATCCGAGAATTGGCCGAAGAAAACGCCTCTCTTCCGGACCATTTCGCGAGAACGGGCCATCACAGAGGCAAGAATGACCCGCACTGACGTGCTCCGCATGGTGAAACGGCGGGCCGAGAATGCCGGGCTCCCAGATTCCACGTGTTGCCATACCTTCCGAGCGACGGGAATCACGGCCTACCTGGAGAACGGCGGCACCATCGAGAACGCCCAGGCCATCGCCGCCCACGAGTCACCGCGGACGACGAAGCTCTACGACCGGACGAGCGATGAAATCACGCTCGATGAGATTGAGAGGATCCTCATCTAGTTGAGTTCGTCGTCGCCCTGATTGCGAAAACGCGATCTGCCAAACTCATATGATGGTCACTTTGTCTGCCCTCGAATCCCATCTCTGGGAATCCGCGAATATACTTCGCGGGCCCGTCGATGCGGCTGACTTCAAGACCTACATCTTTCCGCTTCTCTTTTTCAAGCGCATATGTGACGTGTACGACGAAGAGGTTGCTGAGGCGCTAAGGGAATCCGGAGGAGACGTCCAGTTCGCCACGTTCCCTGAGAACCACCGGTTCCAAGTGCCGCCTGGTTCGCATTGGAAAGACGTCCGTGAACGAACATCTAACCTAGGTGAAGCCCTTCAAAAGGCCTTCCGAACCATCGAGCAAGCGAACCCCGACACGCTGTTCGGCATCTTTGGCGACGCTCAGTGGACGAATAAAGAGCGTCTCTCGGACAAGCTTCTGAGGGATCTCATCGAGCACTTCTCGAAGCTATCCTTAGCTAATTCTAACGTCGGCTCTGACCTTCTTGGCGATGCCTACGAGTACCTCATCAAGAAGTTCGCCGACGCACAGAATAAGAAGGCGGGCGAGTTCTACACGCCGCGAAGCGTTGTTCGGCTCATGGTTGAGATCCTCGACCCTCAAGAAGGCGAGACCACCTATGACCCGGCGTGTGGCACAGCCGGAATGCTTCTGGGAGTTGTCCAGCACGTCAAGGAGAGTGGCAAGAGCCTCACGTCTCTCTATGGCAAGCTATTTGGCCAAGAGAAGAATCTGACGACCTCAGCTATCGCCCGAATCAACCTGTTCCTTCACGGTATCGAGGACTTCAAGATCGTCAGGGCCGACACCCTTCGCAATCCTGCTTTCTTTGACGGAGACCAGCTTGCAACATTTGATTGCGTGATCGCCAATCCTCCTTTCTCCCTCGATCAGTGGGGAGCCGATGGTTGGACGAGCGACCCATATGGCAGGAACGCCACGGGCGTTCCGCCAGCGTCGAACGGCGACTTCGCGTGGGTTCAACACATGCTGGCCTCGACAGCAGCGACCACGGGCCGGATGGCCGTCGTTGTGCCGCATGGCGTTCTGTTCCGCATGGGCGTAGAAGGCAAGATTCGCGAGCGAATGCTCGCCGAGGACAAGCTCGAAGCCGTCATCGGACTCGCTCCGAACCTCTTCTATGGTGCCGGTCTTGCAGCCTGCATCCTCATCTTCAGGCAACGTAAACCTTCCAAGCGGAAAGGGAGCGTCCTATTCATCGATGCCTCGCACCTTTTCCGAAAGCAGAAGGCACAGAACATCTTGCTCAAGGAGCAAGCGGACGAGATCGCTAAGATGTACCGAGACTTCGTCGACGTCCCCGGAGTCTGTGCAGTTGTGCCGCTTGCCGAGATCGCGAAGCACTCCGCAAATCTGAACATCACTCGTTATGTGACGCGCGAATCTAGCGATGAGCAAATCTCCGTCGAGGAGGCCATTACTCGCTTGACCGCCAGTCTCCGCGCCGCTTTTGACGCCGAAGACCACCTTGCCGAGATCCTGAAAAAGGAAGGGTTGCTTAAGTGAGCTCCAAACTAACCCAAGCCCAGCTTGAGAGCTATCTTTGGGGCGCCGCAACGTTGCTTCGCGGGCTTATTGACGCCGGAGATTACAAAGGCTACATCTTCCCGCTACTCTTCTTCAAGCGCATTTCGGACGTCTACGATGAGGAGTTCGAGGCCGCTTACGCCGAGTCAGGTGGCGACGGCCAGTTCGCAGCCTTCCGGGAGAATCACCGATTCATCGTTCCAGATGGAGCCCACTGGAACGACGTTCGATCGACTAGTTCGAACCTTGGCCAAGCAATTCAGAACGCCATGCGAGAGATCGAAAGGGCGAACCCAGACCTCTTAAACGGCATCTTCGGCGACGCGCAGTGGACCAACAAGGAGCGCCTGTCTGACGCCACTCTTCGCGACCTCATCGAGCACTTCTCCAAACATGCGCTCACGGTTGCGAATGTCCCAGAGGACGAGCTTGGTATTGCCTATGAGTTCCTCATCAAGAAGTTTGCCGACGACAGCGGACACACGGCGGCGGAGTTCTACACCAATCGAACCGTGGTGAGGCTGATGACGAACATGCTCCAGCCGGAAGAGAACGAGTCCATCTACGATCCGACTTGCGGTTCCGGGGGAATGCTACTTTCCACTGCCGTTTGGCTTCGCGAGAACGGCAAGGAATACCGAAACCTCAAGATTTTCGGTCAGGAACGCAACCTGCTGACGTCGGCCATTGCGAAGATGAACCTGTTCCTTCACGGGTTCGAAGATTTTCAGATCGCCCGTGGAGACACGCTCGCTGACCCAAAGTTCATCGAGAATGACCGGCTCCGGCAGTTCGACTTGATCCTTGCCAATCCGCCCTATTCCATCAAGCAATGGGACAGGACGGCGTTTTCGAGCGACCGGTTCGGACGGAACATGTACGGAGTGCCGCCGCAAGGCAGAGCGGACTACGCCTTCTGGCAGCATATTATTGCCAGCCTCAAGCCCGACACTGGCCGATGCGCGATCCTATTCCCACACGGAGTCCTGTTCCGCGACGAAGAGCGCCAGATGAGGGAGAACCTCGTCAAGGCCGACGTACTTGAAGCCGTCATCGGGCTCGGTCCGAACCTCTTCTACAACTCCCCGATGGAGGCTTGCGTTGTGGTCTGCCGCACCAGAAAGCCAGCAGCCCGCAAAGGCAAGGTGCTGTTCATCAACGCGGTCAACCATGTGACCCGAGAGCGAGCCCAGAGTTTTCTGACCGGTGAACACATCAGCACCATCGCCGACGCATATCGTAGCTTTGAATCCAAAGACGGCTTCACTGCCGTGGGTGACTTGCGAGCCATTGCCTCCAACGAATTCAGCCTGAACATCCCTCTCTATGTCCGGCCCATGGCGACTCGGACCAACGCATCCGATCTCGGTGCAGCGGTTGATACGTGGAACAAGAGCCGGATTGACCTCCGTACCAAGCTTGAAGCCATGCTTCCAGACTTAGCGCAAGCGCCTAAATAGACCTTCTGGGAACATCCCTCTTTCTTTTAGCGTAATAGGCTATAATAAAGGAAAGGAGCCCATGCCGGTTGACCATCAGGTTTGACAACACCAAACTAGAGCGCCTCTGCAACACGGAGAAGGAGCTCAGGCAAAAACACCAGCGTCGCGCTGACACGATCACGCAGCGGCTCGGTGAGCTTGCCGCGGTGGATAACCTGGAGCAAATGAAGCTGATACCAGCCGCAAGGTGCCATCAGCTCCGTGTTGGAAACCGGAAGGGCCAGTTCGCAGTGAACGTGGACCGGATGTGGAGGATCGTCTTCGAACCAAATCACACCCCGGTTCCGCTCAAGCCGGACGGCGGCATCGACCTAAAGCAAGTGACAGCAATCAAAATCCTCGAAATCGTGGACTACCATGAAGAATAGCCTCGAAACTCAGTATCGGCCCGACTACGTGGTCCCGCCTGGCGCCACCATCGCGGAGACCATCGAGGCCTATGGCATCAGCCAAGCGGAATTGGCTGATCGTCTCGGCATGTCCTTGCCGACCGTCAACAAGATCATCAAGGGAAAAGCTCCAATCTCTCCGGAAACAGCCTTGGCCTTGGAGCGCGTGATCGGAATACCGGCCAGTTTTTGGAACCGCTACGAGGCGTCGTACCGCGAGTACCTGGCGAAGCAGGAGGAGGCCGAGCGGCTCGGAAGTCTCGTCGAGTGGGTCAAGCGATTCCCAGTCAAGGAAATGACCAAGCTCGGCATGGTTCGAGAGCAGACGACTCCGGTTGATCAACTTCAAGAACTGTTGAGATTCTTCGGGATAGCTTCACCTTACCAATGGGACGGCATGCTACAAGTTGCCGGAGCCCGCTATCGGCAGTCGAAGAGCTTCGAACGCAATCCAGCGGCCGTCGCCGCTTGGCTTCGAAGGGGGGAACTCGATGCCCAGAGTATTCAGTGCGAGCCCTACGACGAAGCGAGACTTAAGAGAAGCATTCCAGATCTTCGAGCATTAACCCTCCTCGATGCTGGACCGATGCAAGAACAACTCCAGTCGATCTGCGCTTCATGTGGGGTTGCGGTCGTATTCGTGCCCGAATTACCCGGAACCAAACTCTTCGGCGCGGCGCGTTGGATCACGCCAACCAAGGCTCTCGTGCAGCTCAGTCTCCGACGCAAACAAGAAGACCACTTCTGGTTCACGTTCTTCCACGAGCTAGCTCACATCCTCTTCCATGGCAAGCGCTCATTCTTCCTCGACGAGGAAAACGGCATAAGCCAGAGCGAAGAGGAGTCCGAAGCCGATGCGTGGGCGGCTGAAGTCTTGATTCCGGAACGGCATCTCAAAGACTTTCTGTTTAGCGGAAAACCGAGCCTGCTTCGTATCGAGAGGTTCGCACGGGAGATCAAGATTGCGCCCGGAATCGTTGTTGGCAGACTCCAGAAGCTTGGCGTGCTTGATTGGAGCGTCGGCAATGGACTCAAGAGAACTTTCGTGTGGAGGGTCGAAGAGTAATGCAAGTGGCAGAACTCCAAGCTGAGGTGGCTGAGCTCAAGTTCGACCGCTCGAAATGGAAGCGAGTTCGCTTCGATCAATTGGCTCAATGCGTAACCGATCGAGTTGACAACCCATCTGAGGCTGGAGTTGACCGATACGTTGGGCTAGAGCATCTCGATCCGTACTCGCTTAAGCTCGCCCGCTGGGGATCGCCGAGCGACGTTGAAGCCACCAAGCTCCGTTTCAAGCCGGGCGATATCATCTTTGGCAAACGAAGGGCCTATCAACGAAAGCTTGCAGTGGCCGACTTTGAAGGGATTTGCTCAGCACATTCGATGGTTCTCCGCGCGAAGGAGGGAGTTGCCGAAGGCTATCTACCAGCCTTCATGCAGTCAGAGGCCTTCTTTGAGGTTGCCCTCAAAATTTCTGTTGGAGGACTCTCACCAACGATAAATTGGCGCGAGCTCGCTCGACAGGAATTTCTTCTGCCTCCGGCACCTGATCAGAGTCGCATCGCTAACATCGTTTGGGCCTGCGAATCTGTCATCCAGCGGCATGAGGCTCTCAAGGATGATTTCACGGCCCTTGAAATCGCGGCAAGTTCTCAACATTTCGCTGAGATGCTAAGCGGTCCCAAGACACCGCTATCTAGTGTAGGTAAGTGGCTCAGCGGCGGAACTCCAAGTAGGTCAAACCAAGGATATTGGTCCGGCAGTATTCCATGGATCAGCCCGAAAGATATGAAGTCTGATGAGCTCTATGACTCCGAGGAGCACGTCACAAGAGAGGCCGCGGTCAACGGATCGAAACTCATCCCACCAGACTCCGTGATCTTTGTTGTGCGAGGCATGATCCTCGCTCACACCTTTCCCGTCTGTCTCACGAAGGTCGAGTCCAGTTTCAATCAGGATGTGAAGGCGATATTGCCTAACGACAGGTTTAGGGCCAAGTACCTGCATCGATATCTCAAATTCCAACACGATCGCATTTTGAAGATGGTCGATGAGGCGGGTCACGGAACCAAGCGTCTTCCGACTGATGCGCTGATGGCGCTCGAAGTTCCGCTAACCGATGTTGATGAGCAGGATGTCTTCTGCGGGAAGCTCGAAGAATACGAAACCTTTCTTAGGTCGATTGAGAGTCTGCTGTTGCAGACACGGGGCCTCAAAGCCGCCCTGAGTGAGAAGATCTGGGGGAGACGAGTCTGATGTTTAACGAAATGAACTCCGTCGAGAATTTCATCCGCGACATCCTCGCCGGTCCGCCGATGAGCACCGTTGCTGAGGGTGAAGGATCGTATGGTGGCGTGACCATTCTCCGATCCGCCAGAGGGATGGGTTGGCGCTACGTCAAGCCTGACCAGTTGCCCCGTGAGAAGAGCGATGTTCTCCTCGATAAGCCGTTGCGCGAGTCTCTGATTCGCCTCAATCCCTCGATTGCTGCCAATCCAGACTTCGCGGATGAGGTCATTTACAAGCTCCGCGCCATCCTCATGTCTGTCGGATCAGACGGCTTAGTCCGGGCCAACGAGGAGTTCACCGCTTGGCTACGAGGCGAACGCTCGATGCCGTTCGGCGAGAACCACCAGCACGTCACGGTCAACCTGGTCGATTTCGAACATCCGGCCAGGAACGACTATGTCGTCAGCCAGCAGGTCACCTTCGCAGCCGGGGTTGAGAAGCGGCTGGACCTCGTGCTCTTCGTCAACGGCATGCCGCTTGTAGTCGGAGAGTGCAAGACCGCGACTCGGCCCGCTGTCAGTTGGGTGGATGCGGCGGACGACGTTTACAACGACTACGAGAAGAGCATTCCAGCGTTCTTTGTTCCCAACGTGTTTAGCTTCGGCACCGAGGGTAAAGAGTATCGCTTCGGCTCCGTCCGCATGCCCCTCGATCTGTGGGCCCCATGGCGCGATGAAGACATCCCGACCAACCACGGACTTGGCGAAGTGGAAGTCGCCGTCCGCTCGATGTTGAGGCCGGAGACCATCCTCGACATCTTAGCGAACTTCACCCTTTTTGCGACGGACAAGAAGCGCCGGAAGATCAAAATGATCTGCCGCTTCCAGCAGTACCACGCGGTCAACCAGATTGTTGAGCGCGTCATCGAGGGCCGTATCAAGAAGGGCTTGATCTGGCACTTCCAAGGTTCGGGCAAGTCGCTACTCATGGTGTTTGCCGCGCTAAAGCTGCGCAAGCAGGAGCGACTCAAAGCACCGACAGTCATCATCGTGGTCGACCGGATCGACCTCGACACACAGATCACCGCGACGTTCAGCGCCACCGACGTTCCAAACGTGGAACCCGTGGACAGTCGCAACAAGCTCAAAGAGTTGCTTGCCGCTGACGTCCGCAAAGTGCTCATTACGACGATCCACAAGTTCGGAGAAGCAGATGACGAGCTCAATGCCCGCGAGAACATCGTCATGCTCGTGGACGAGGCGCACCGAACCCAGGAAGGCGACCTCGGCCGAAAGATGCGAGGAGCACTTCCGAATGCGTTTCTCTTCGGATTAACTGGAACACCGATCAACAAGCGCGACCGAAACACATTCTGGGCGTTTGGAGCCGAGGAAGACGAGGCGGGCTACATGAGCCGCTACTCGTTCACCGATTCTATCCGGGACAAAGCCACTTTGGAGCTTCACTTCGAGCCGCGACTCGTCGAGCTCCGGATCGACAAGGCTGCGATCGACGAAGCATTCAAGAACATAGCCGGAGACCTCAGTGAAGCGGACATGGCGAATCTCAGCCAGCGGGCTGCAAAGATGAGCGTTCTCGTCAAATCTCCAGAACGTATCAAGCAGATCGCCGCCGACATCGTCAAGCACTATCAAGAGAAAGTGGAGCCGAATGGCTTCAAAGCCCAGGTCGT
The DNA here is from genome assembly GCA_964607175.1 of uncultured Fimbriimonadaceae bacterium. GTDB lineage: Bacteria > Armatimonadota > Fimbriimonadia > Fimbriimonadales > Fimbriimonadaceae > JAKRSE01. Next base: position 9,542 of record CAZSIM010000017.1, on the reverse strand, counting down.
CACTTACGATCAGGAGTCGTGTTTGCTTTACAAAGCAGCCCTAGACGAGCTCATGCCCGAAGAAGCAAGCGCGGTCGTGATTTCGGTTCCTCAGAGCGAAGCCGACCCGCGCTACTCGGCGGTCCGCCGGGACAAGGACGAGGAAGAGCGCTTGCTGGACAGGTTCCGAGACCCTTATGACCCGCTGAAATTCATCATCGTCACGGCAAGGCTGCTCACCGGATTTGACGCACCCATCCTTCAGGCTCAGTACCTGGATAAACCCCTCAAGGAGCACACCCTGCTTCAAGCGATTTGTCGAACAAACCGCCCGTACCCAGGAAAGAGCCATGGCTTGATCGTGGACTACCTCGGAGTCTTCGATGACGTTGCACGAGCTCTGAACTTCGACGAGAAGTCTGTGCAAAAGGTGGTCTCCAACATTGGAGAGCTCAAAGACCAGTTCCCAGGTTTCATGCAGAAGTGTCTTAGCTTCTTCCCTGGGGTGGACAGGACCTTACTCGGATACGAGGGGCTGATTGCTGCTCAAGACTGCCTTCCGAATAATGAGGTTCGCGATGCCTTTGCGGCCGCATTCTCGGCACTATCTCAGTGCTTTGAAGCCCTCTCACCCGACCCGTTTCTTCAACCTTTCGACGCTGACTATAGATGGCTCGCACAGGTTTACGAGTCGGTTAAGCCTCCAAGTGGGAACGGCAAGCTCTTGTGGCATCGGCTTGGAGCGAAAACAATTGAGCTGATTCACGAGAATGTCCATGTAGAAGCAGTCCACGACGATCTAGAAGCACTCGTCTTGAACCCAACCGTGCTCGAGGACGTGATCCTACGAAACGACCCCAAGAAACGTAAGGAAATCGAGATTCAGATTACCGAGCGGTTACGCCGCCACCAAGGGAACCCTAAGTTCGTAACCCTTGGAAAGCGACTCGAAGCGCTCAAGGACAGGTTTGAGAAAGGCTTGCTTCAGAGCATCGACTTCCTCAAGGGCCTCTTGGATTTGGCGAGAGACTTGGCCGAGACCGAACGCGATTCAGAAGGACCCGACGAGCATGAACGCGGCGTTATGGCCTTGACCGAGCTCTTCAACGAGGTCAAGTCAGACAAAGTGCCGGTCATCGTCGAGCGTATCGTCGCCGACATCGACGAAATTGTCCGTCAGGTTCGATTCGTGGGTTGGCAAGCGACCCATGCCGGAGAGCGACAAATCAAGAAAGCCCTTCGCTCGACTCTGATGAAATACCAGCTCCACCACGACAACGACCTATTCGACCGAGCGTACGGCTATATCCGCCAGTACTACGCGATGTAAATGTGGCCTAACATGAAGAAATCGAAGTCAACCGATAAAGCCATCAAAGAGGTGACCCGCAAAATCAAGAAGGAGGTCGAGCGCGAGCTTTGGGGTCGTGCGGCCGCTCGGTGCCAGTTTGATGGTTGCAACAAGCTGCTCTATAAGCACTCTGTTACCCAGGAGCCCGTGAATCTGGCGGAAATGGCGCACATCTACTCGTTCTCGGAGGACGGGCCGAGAGGCTGGGGGCTGTTTCGCCTTGACCGAACGGGCATAAATGACTTCCACAACCTAATGCTCGTCTGCGATGGCTGCCACAAGCTCATTGATAGCGATAAATTGGGCGTTAAATACTCCGCACCTCTGTTGAAGGGATGGAAGGAAGCCCACGAAACTCGCGTGCGAGTTGCCACAGGAATAACTCCGGAGAAGAGATCACACGTCGTGATTTATTCGACGCGCATCGGAGACGAGGGCAGCCCAATCAACATGGGGATGGTCTACGAAGCGATGTTTCCAAATTGGTATGCGGCCGATGAACGCCCCGTTAACCTTTCAATGGAAAGTGCACTGGATGATTCGTCAGACGGCTACTGGACCGCCCACGAGGCACACCTAAACAAGGAATTTGAGCGTAGGGTTCGACCGCTGATCGAAGAAGGGAATCCAAACCAGTTCTCCCTCTTTGCGTTGGCTCCTCAGCCACTGCTGATTCAGCTAGGCTCGCTCTTTACTGACAAGGTTCCCCTGAACGTTTACCAGCCAATCCGGGAACCTAAAACTTGGGCATGGCAGCCTCACCCTGACGGATTTGAATTCACAGTCACCCCACCAGCAGATACGTCAGCTCCTCCAGCCGTACTCTTTTCGCTGAGTGATCGAATCGATAAGGGCCGCATTCTCCGAGCAGTGGGAACGGCTGTTTCAATATGGGAAGTGACGGGCACGGACTGCCATAACGACTTCCTGAGGTCCGAGGCGCAACTCGTTGAGTTTCGCCAAGTCATACGAAAGATGTTCGTGGACCTTCGAAGTGCGCACCCCTCGGCCACGGAGATCCTAATTTTCCCTGTGATGCCAGCTGCATGCGCTGTCGAGCTGGGGCGCGTGCGCATGCCCAAAGCGGATCTCCCTTGGGTGATTTTCGACCAGAACAACAAGCGTGATGGATTTGTGAGATGGCTCACGATCGGTGGAAACCAATGAGTGAAATGAAAAACAAAAAAGTGATTGATGAACTTGCATCATGTCTGGATATTCCGGACTCGGCGTATGAAAAGGCCGAGGCACGGTACAAGGATTTGGGTGAGTGGTTCTCGCGGAAGGAGTCACACTGCTCCCGCTTTGATCCCCACATTTACCCGCAGGGCTCGTTCCGCCTCGGAACCGTCGTCAGAGCTGACGAATTTGATCTAGATTTGGGTTGTCGACTCAGATCTGGCATTTCGAAGGCTACCCACTCTCAAGAAGACCTGAAAAGGTTAGTCGGGAAAGACCTCGAGGAGTACCGCGTGGCACGGGGGATTCAACACGAGCTTGAGGAAAAAAACCGTTGCTGGAGGCTCCGATACAAGGATGAACTTGAGTTTCATATTGATGCCGTGCCTTCTATCCCAGAGGCCTACGAGAGGCAAGAGCTGTTGAAAACGGCAATGGTGAACCGCGGCATTGACGTGGGAAGCGCTCGCGGCATTGCCCAGTACGCCGGTGCAATTACTGACAATCGAATGCCCAACTATAAGCTGGTCAACCCGAACTGGAAGATCAGTAATTCGGAAGGCTATGCGCTTTGGTTTGAAGCGAAAATGAAACTCGGTTCAGAGGTGATGACAAGACGAGCGGCGGAAGTAAAGGCCGCCAGAATCGATGAGCTACCTGCCCACCGTTGGAGATCTCCATTGCAACGGGCAATTCAGATCCTGAAGTGCCATCGAGACCAAATGTTCGCAGAGAACATGGACTCAAAGCCAATCTCAATCATCCTTACGACACTTTCTGCTGATGCGTATCAGGGTGAGGGAAGCGTGGCTGAGACGTTGGAAGGAGTTCTGTCCCGCATGGGTGCACTCGTCCGGACGGATCGTCCGCGAGTCCCAAATCCTGTCAATCCGGCTGAAGACTTCGCGGATAAGTGGTACGACCCGGAATACAAGGACCTGAATCTTGAGGAGAGCTTTTGGCTTTGGCTGCAACAAGCGAAAGTTGATCTGGAGGTGCTTCAAACCTCTGGGGATGCGAACTTCATCCGCGAGCAAGCCTTAACCAAGTATGGAGCGAGCCTAAATTCAGACGCTATCAAGAGGCTCGGGCTAACGGCTGCGATCGTTGAGGCTCCAAGGGTGCATGTCATATCCGAAGCACCTGCTAAGCCATGGCTGCGAGGATAGAGGGTTGTCTTTCGCGGATGAACTCGGTTTGGATATGTTCTTACGGACATATCCATCTATGGCCATTCGTCCTTCACCCGAAGCTTCTATTCGAGTCAAGGGGAAGTTTAGCTTTACTGCTTTCCACGAAAGCTGTGGGCAACTTGCAGACGAATTCGAGCTAGAGATAGTAGTCCCTAGTCGCTTCCCCGCCGAGCTGCCGGTCGTCACTGAAACAGCTCAACGCATCCCCCGTCGCGGTGAGTTCCATGTGAACCCAGACGGTTCGCTTTGTCTTGGGTCGCATTTGCGACTGCTGATCAAAGTGAGTCAGAACCGCACGCTATCGGCATTCGTGGAAAGATGTCTCGTCCCATACCTGTACGCGATCTCGCACAAACTGAAAAATGGCGGGCCTCTGCCATTTGGGGAACTCGCGCACGCTGGCCCTGGACTGATCCAAGACTACGCGGAAATGTTTGGATTGAGCACCTCAGAACAAGTAAAGAGCGCGTTGAGACTCCTCGCTCACAAGAGGAGAATCGCCAATAAGATGAGTTGCCCGTGCGGATGCAAACAAAGGCTTGGACGGTGCAAGTTTGGCCGCCGCTTGCATCGCTTTCGTCGCTTTGCATTTCGTTCATGGTACAAGCGGGAGCTCGCTCAGCTCTCGTGAACCGCCAAGGCGGGCTATAGGTGTCCCAGTCGCTTGAGCGAGCTCCAACGCCCATCCTCACCGAGGATCACATGATCGAGCACCTCGATGTCGAGCAGTTTGCCCGCCTCTTTGAGCGTCTTGGTGACCTGAATGTCCTCGGGCGAGGGCGTGACATCGCCGCTCGGATGATTGTGGGCGACGATAATAGCCGCGGCGTTGGCGAGAATCGCGGCCTTGAAGACCTCACGGGGTGAGACGATGGCGGCGAACAGGCTCCCCACGCTCACGGTGTGGATGCCGATGACCTGATTCTTGACGTCGAGCATCAAGGACACGAAGTGCTCGCGATCCGCGTGCTGGAGATACCGCCCAAGAATCTGAGCCGCTGCCTCAGGGCCGTCGAGCCCCGTGCGCTGACCGGACTTCTCTCGCACGAGTTGCACCCTGAACACGGGCGGCATGAGCGCCTCTTTGAACGGGTCTTTGTTGCGCTCTATCTTTGCCATCTTCTTCTCCTTCAATCAAAAGCCGTTTGAAGGGGATATCCCAGGGCCGCACCGAAAGTGACCTATCACGGCAAGCGGCAGAACGGGTGTTCGGACGTCCGAACACTCACCTTTGCCCGGCTCGATGGAAGGAATGAAGACGCTCCTCTTGGGGGCTCATGAGTTCCAGCTCACACGCCCACTCTGCTATCAATGGTGAACACGCCGGGTCTTTCAGATTCGAGTCGCCAGCGCCGTCCTCTGAACTTCGATCCAGGGTTTTCGATTCATATCCATCCGCATTGATCGACCCTTGAGCTTGAATTGTCCGCTAGTCTATGCGCCGCTTCTAGCCCATCTTCCTCCAGGACACGCAAGGGGCACCCCAGCTTCCGCGCCTGCGGCTTGTGCAGCCAGGGCAATGCCCCGCACCCTTGCGTTCTGTCGGAGCGATGGTCTTTTCCGAAGGGCGCCAGCGGGCAATCAAGCCCGGGCGAAACCAAATCGGAGGATTGTATGAAAAACGAAAACACCACTCGGCTCGAAGCTCTCGTCAACGTCGGAAATGGCGACAAGAAAATCTGGAGACGCATCGGCGTCGCGTTCCCGCTGAAGAACCGAGAGGGCTTCAGTGTGAAGCTGGAACTCATCCCAGTGCCCACCGGAGGAGCGTACGAGTTCATTCTCGTCGAGCCATCCAGCAAAGAGGTTGAGGAGTAAGACGCCCAACCACGCCCGGTCACAGTTGGCCGGGCTCACTCATTAACTGAAGCAGCCCCCGGGGATATCCCGACTACAGGCTGAAACATTGTTTTGAAGGAAAAGAATATGAAGACAGAAGACGCAAAAACACTCATCGAACAGCAAATTGAGGCGCTTGGAACTGCCCTCGAAGCAGGCCACAGCCAGCAGCTCCAAGAATTCCTCGGAGTCATGGCACGGTTCCACAAGTACAGCCTCGGCAACGTGCTCCTCATCATGGCGCAGCGACCCGAAGCAACCCATGTCGCAGGCTTCCACACTTGGAAATCCCTTGGACGCTTCGTCAAGCCTGGAGAGAAGGGCATCGCCATCCTTGCCCCCATGGCGCTGAAACGCGACAAGCACGACTCCTCCGACTCATCCCCGCCCGATGATGACGAAGACCGCATTCTCAGGTTCCGCGTCGTCTACGTGTTCGACGTAAGCCAAACCGATGGAGAACCGATGCCCGAATTCGCAAAAACCCAGGGCGACCCGGGAGAATTCAGCGACCGACTCAAAAACCTCGTCCGCCAAATGAACATCGAGCTCAGCTACTCCGAGCAGCTCGGCGGAGCCCTCGGAGTCTCCAAAGGTGGAACCATCGAACTCCAGTCCGGACTCGACCCCGCACAGGAATTCACCACCCTGGTGCACGAACTCGCACACGAAATCCTGCATCACGGATCCGGCCGCACAGGAACCACCAAGCAAAGCCGCGAACTCGAAGCCGAAGCCGTCGCATTCGTCGTGGCTCAATCCATCGGACTGGATGCCGGAACCGCCAGCTCGGACTACATCCAACTCTACTCCGGGGACAAGAAACTCCTCACCGAGCGCCTCGATGCCGTGCGCAGAGCCGCAGGAACGATTCTCGAAGGACTGGCCCCATGAGCGGGGTCATCCGCCTCCAGACCGAAAGTCACGCATGGTTTTCATTTCCAAGCCCGAGTGGATGTGTTCGCGGCTCTGGTCACGCCAGCAGAGCTGTCATGCCCCGAGCTTTTCCGCGAACGCTGAATACCCATTCGGTTCTATGCGCCTTCCCTGAGACAGGTTTTTGGTTTCTCACGACCAGGGTGAAGAAACACAAAAACCTTTAACTCAGGAGGCAAAAATGAAAACACAACGAAACAACTTTCGGCTTGGGCAGACGGTGATCACCCCCAATGCAATGGAGTCACTTCACCCCGATGACGTTCTGGGCGCAGTGCGAAGGCATGCGGCGGGCGACTGGGGAGACTGTTGTCCGGAAGATTGGGAAGCCAACGACCAGGCGCTCAAGGACAGATCCAGACTCTTCTCGGTGTACCACGACCGAGCCGGAACCAAGTTCTGGGTCATCACCGAGGCTGATCGCTCAGCAACGACGATCCTCTTGCCGTCGGACTACTGATCCGCACATCAAGACCGCTTCAGCGCATTCCGGCGCTGGAGCAACTCGGTCATCGTTGGGCGCACATCGGAGAGGTCGAGAAACCTCTCGGGCACCGCCAGATGCAGCAAGGAATGCCGCTCCCGGAGACGCCTTCCTAGATCATAGTCTGGCTCAGCCAATCGAAGGATCTCGCGATCTCGGGTGACCAAAGCGAAGGCATGAGAGTGAATGGCAAGGTCGAGGTAAGGAGCGTCGGCTGGGTCCGGAGGAAAATCGAAGACCTTGGGAACACGGTCCACATAGACAGCGGAGCGCTTGAGATGATGAAAGAGGGCTTCCACTCTCTTCGGCGTGATGCCAGGGAGTTTGGCCTGGAGCCACGGCATCGAAAGCACATAGCGGGCCTCATCGAGCACGTACTTAGACGTCAACAGACGATCAGGACCCTGGAGCACATGCGCGAGGCAATGGTAGGCCGCCCCAGGAAACGCCACCGCCTGGACGAAGACGTTGCAGTCAAAAACCGACATCCTCATGACTCCTCCTTTGGCTCTCGCTCGGCGCGGGCGCGGCGGATAGCCTCATCAATCAGGCCCTCGCACTCCGAGGAATACAGGTGGTCGTGGGCGGCATGAACCTCCCTCACAACCTGAATCAAGGCGCGTTGACTGTTCGTTTTCGGGAATCCCTGCTCAAGGAGCGGGGACGGCGCAGGTGGATTTGATCTTCTTCTTCGACTCATAAGGGGATTAGATGAGCCGGAAAAGATGCGGATTCAATATTCTGAGCCTACAGTTTCACGACTTTCTTGAGGCGGTTTCGAATCAGATCTTCTCTTGCCTGCAAGAACTGGTCGAACTTGTCGAAGCTGTAGAGGCCTGAATCATCGGGAATGAGGTGACGCTGCTTGAAGTCTGAGCTTCGAGTCGTAACCCACTCCTCGAAACTCTTGTTGCTCTTCTCCTCATTCTCGGCGTCGAGCAGCAGACACAGGTTGCCTAAACGATCCTTCCATCCAAACCAGTCTTCCCGTCCCAGGCTGGACAATTCTCGCTGAGAGAACTTGCTCTTAGGGAAAATGTGGTCCTGATGGAAGGTCATGGTGCCCCAGGCGGCCTCATCGTAAAGAAGCGTAAGAGCGAGGAATGTCCGCTGGCCTCCGTAGGTGAAGTCCAGGATTCTCTCAACGGAGTCATCGTCGAACGAAGCCGGACGTCCAGCCTTCCGAAGCGTCTCCAATATCGCGGCGGCGGGAAACTCATTGGAAGAGGCCAATTCAGCCTTCATCGTCTCTCGAATCGCCGTGAGAATCGAGTCCGAGGATCCTCCAAATACGTTATTGAGGAGACTGGCACAGAGCCATCTTCGCACGAGAGACGCATTGTTGTGGTCAGACTCGCTTGAGCCGCGGAGACGCACGGAAGGATGCCGATGGAGGAAGTAGAACATCGGAATGAGTGCATTCGCACTCGTTAAGTTCGAACCGTCGATCCCGCGAGAGTTGATGAAGTCGACTCCGCTTTCGATTGCGGCCTTGATGCCATCCCACCCTTGGCGAATCCGGTCGAGGTTCGTACTGCTGAAGTTCTCGACCTTATAGGTCACCGGCAGATCAAGCAGGGCCAAACTCGTCTTCAACACAAAGTCCTTCGAGAACGAGTTCCGCCGAGTCAACTGGGTGTTGATTCGATCCACGAAGCCATAAATCTCTTCCCGGGCATTGATTCCGGCCCAGTTGCTCGTGACCATGCTGAGCAGCAAATCGCTTTTGGTCAGCTTTGTGCCTTCTGAGTTCGCCCTCACGAAGATGTCGAGCACTCGGTCATAGTTCTGTTCCCGCTCCGAATAGTAGGCGACGATCTCGTCCTTGTGAATCGCTCGATACAGACGATCCAAGTTGTTTCGCATGGTGCGCAGCTGGTGTCTCGTCACCTCGCCCGGCAGGCTCTCCTCAAGTTCGTCTTTGAAGTCGTCGAGTTGGGATTCGGACTCGAAGTCGAGAATCCTCCCCACGGAGAACCAGCAATGGTCCAGACCGTTCATCGGGCTTGATTCAAGCCACTTGAAGCCGTAGTAAACGCCTTCCTCGGCATCTCCCTCTTCACCGTCCTTGGGGTTCTTGAAAAGGTCTAGGAACAGCCGCCTCGGGCTCCAAGTGTCCGGATTATCCTTTCGGCCGTACTTTCTCTTGAACTCGTAAACACCCCGAAGGCCAATGTTGAGCGACGTCAGACGCTGCTGGCCATCTAGAACCATCGTGAGGCCCTTGATCCCAGCCGTGTTCGCCAATTGGTTGTGAGTCCCGCCCTCTCTCACCCGATCCAGAAATTTGTAGACATCCCACTTGTCACGATTGGCATCCTCAACCTCCCAGAACAAGAATGAGCCGATTGGATAGCCACGCATCACCGAATCGAAAAGTTTGACAACCTGCGCAGGCTCCCAGACAAACTCCCTCTGAATAGCCGGGAGCAAGTAGTTGATATTCAACCGCTTGACCGTCGCTGCAATCGTGTCCGGCGTGTAGCCCATCCATCTAGTATGGCCGCGAGCCTAGTGACTCCGGACAAGTGTTCGGACGTCCGAACACTTCCCTGCTCAGGTTCCCGCGCCTTTTTGCGAG
>CAZSIM010000016.1:0-41965 GCA_964607175.1 uncultured Fimbriimonadaceae bacterium | reverse complement strand
GATGGGACGGATGCTGAAGACAGTGATCTTGTCGCCATCGTTGATGACAGGGTTGGCGGCGGGAGCGCTGCTGCCGACGTTGATGTTCAGCAGTCTGCGTTCAGAGCCAGGGACAACCGAATCGATAGAGACGTTTTGTGAAATAGCAGAAGGGCGAACTCCGCCTGCGAAGGTCAAAATCTGCTTAAGAGTTTCGCCGCCCAGAATCTCGAAGGTTGAGGGTCGGTTGACTTCACCCTCCACACTCACCTGCCCCTTATGAACAGGATAGAAAATAACGTCTCCGGGCTGAAGCTGCATATCCTGGTCTGCCTGACCAGTAATAAGAAACTTGTAGAGATCGAATGATCTGGCGGGAGCGTTGTTTCTTCTCAGCTGAATGTTTCGCAGAGCGCCCCTGTCGGTGGGTCCACCTGTTGCCAGCACAAGGTTAAAAACGCTGAAAGTCGCCGGCACCTGGTAAGCGCCAGGAGCAAAAGATTCGCCCAAGACTGTGACAGTAAAGGTTCTCAGTTCATCCAAAGTAAGAATGACTGATGGGGTGCGGATGATGGTCCCTATTTCTTGGGCCAGTGTCCGCTCGGCCTGCGCCATGGTCATGCCTCTGACAACAAGCCGCTTGCCCGACTGAGGAACGATAATTGAACCTCGTGCATCGACCGTAAGCTGGTTTTGAACAGCCTCGGTAAAGGTGCTGGAAACTCTAAGGGTCAGCCTGTCTCCCGGACCCAGCTGGTAGGTTTCGGGCGGAGTGGCGTTAATGTTGCCCAGCGAGATGGGGCCGGAAGGTTCAGAAAAAGCGTTTCCTTCCTGCGCCGCCTTGGCTGCCCTTGCTCTGGCACCAAGAATAGCCTGACGCGAAGGGCCAAAAATCTCTTCTCCAAATCTGTAGTACTGCTTGGCAATGTTGGAAGAATCGTTGCCCTCTACTTCAGTAGGCGGGGGAGCAACTTCTACAGGGGGTTCTCCTCCTGCAGCTCCATTTCCATTTCCATTTCCTGTGCCGGTGCCATTGCCACCGGTCGAACCATTTCCGCCTGTGGTTCCGTTTCCTCCGGTTGTGCCCCCGCCAGTGGTGGTTCCTCCACCCTGCCCTGTGCCCGTGCCTCCACCTTGGCCAGTGCCAGTTCCGGTGCCTGTACCGCCGCCGTTGCCTCCTCCTCCCTGCCCAGTGCCATTCTGAGCAAAAACGGCCTTGGCAATAGCGTCAATTCCCTTAGCCATAACTGGCTGGGCAGCCGGCGCGATTAAGGCGGCCACTAAGGTGGTCACAGCGACAAGAGGCCAGAGTCTCATGGGTCTGAATTGCATAGAAGCAGAGCAAAACGCTCCGCCGAAGCTCAAGAATCTTACCCCCCTCGGCCAAAGGAGGCAATGACAAATGCTTTCAGTAAAGTGACTCTATCTGCTTAATTTGCCCTATATAGGGAGCTTGGCTGTGGAAAAGTTACGCTCTGCTGCCTGCCCTGGCTCCAATATCTGCAGAGATGACAGCTGCTGAAGTGTAAAAACACCAGGATCATTAAATGGCAGACAGACAAGCTGAGTAAAGCACCCCCTGTGGAAAATATTTTTTAGCGTAATTTTATAAAGTTTCTCATTGAAAAATACACTTATTCGTTTGATTCACCTTAACAGCCCCTAGACAAGGCCTGATAAAATTCTACAGAAGACAGCCCTATGTAGGGTAACGTCTATGACAAGGGTTGACATCCGAAATCATTTGGTGTCCGAACTATTGATTCGGACCCTCGGAACCGCCCAATTTGTTGGAACCAGACCTACCATGCCAAGAGGACGCAGAAAAACAACCGGGCGAACGGTAAAGCCTGCCGGAGTCACTTTTGAACCAGGCGTGCTTGAATACCTTGAGTACCTGAGAGGAACAGAAGAAAGATCGCGAAGCTGGCTGATCAACCGAATGGTAAAAGATCACGCTGCCAGAGCTGGTCTTGATATCGCCACTTTTGTCGAATCTAACGTTCAGCCGGCAGGCCAGTAAACCTCTTTGTCACAACCCTCTTCACGCCATAACCAAGCGCGTTCGAGAGGCGAAGCCTTTAAGGGATACTCGCCGCCGACATCGAACACGACCTATACACCGAACCAGTTTTTCGATGTGGTGATCCCTCATGCGTCCAGAGGGTGCCTAAGATTGGTGGCTTACCTGATTAGAAAAACTCTTGGCTGGAGCGACGCTCAGGGCTGCCCTCAAAACCCCGAAGCACTTGTAAGCTACAAAGAGCTTATAGAAAAAGCCGGCATTGGAAGAGCAAGAATTAGAGAAGCGATTGATGAAGCTCTGGAAAAGAAGTTCATCAAATGTCTAAAGCCTGGCCGCGCCCATAGTCAGGGACAAGAAGGCTGCTCTGCGCTTTATTCTCTGCAATGGGATGACCGCGACCTTTACCTTACAAAGCTGGAAGAGTTTGAAGGCTTCTTTTCTGGCAATGGCAATCTAACCCATATTCCAAACCAGTTTTTTGATTACACCATTCCTACCGAAACTGCGGCGGTAGTCAAGGTGGTTGGAATTATTATTCGCAGCACTATTGGCTTTCAAACTCGATTTGGATTCAGGCGTCAAGAAGCTGCTTTATCTTTTACCGAAATCATGCGAAAGGCAGGCATCGCCAGCCGATCTACAGTGAACCTTGCCCTAAAAGAAGCCATGGAGAAAAACCATGTCACAAGGGCGATAGAAGGCAGGTTTGACCCCAAACTGGGCCAGGCCGCCACCTACTCAGTCAAATGGTCAGATAGTTCGGCAAGCGAACTAAATTCAAGAGTCAGTTCCAAAATCGAACCAGGGCAGGCTGAAGACAATCAGGCTCAAAATCGAACCAGCAAGACCAATAGAGTTCCAAAATCGAACCAGCAGGGTCATGGGCTAAAGAGTTCTGAAATCGAACCAGATAAGCGTTCCAAAATCGAACCAAACAGTTCCGAAATCACACCTGATTCGGTTCCCAAATCAAACCAGCTAGAGTTCCAAAACCAAACCACTATTAAAACAACAAGCTTAAACAACTTACCTAAACAGCACAGATCTTCTGATGCTGATGCAGAGGATTTTTCTGCCAAAGCAGTTGATCTTTTGGTAAACCAAGGCTTCAGTTTGACAGCAGCAAAGAATCTAGCCGCCAGCCACGACTACCAAACTATCCTAAACCAAATTGAATGGCAGAAGGAAAGAAAGGCAAGCCGCAATAGGCTGGGAATGATAAGAAAGGCGATTGAAGAAAATTGGCCTCAGCCAGAAGCTGTTTTAGCTGCTCAATCAGAAACCGAAGGAGAAACTTTTGCTCGTGCCTTTTATCGATCTTTAGCCGGAAGAAGTGGAATCAGTCTTCTTCCCATTACTGCCAGAGATATTCATCTGGGAGAAAGATTTATTCAGGCTCTTAAAGAAGAAGGAATCAAGGCTAAATCACCGACAGAGGAAGGAGGCGCTTTTGGAGATTACTGCCGTCAAATGCAGAAAAACTCTAAATCTCCTGCCCGCAGCCTTAGCCTGCTTATCACTCTTTTTGCAGAAAACTGGATGGTCAGCCGCTTAACCACTGCATCAGAAGATGCTGAAAAAGAAGAAGAAGAAACTAAGGCTGAATATGAAAAGCGCTTGTCTCCTGCTTATCAGGAATATCTAAACAGTGCCTTTGCCAAAGCAATGAACCACAATCCAGAATGGGTTGAAGAGTTTGAATCTAGACTTGCTTCTCAAATGGAAAGAATGAGAGACTTGAGCCCAAGATTCTTTAACCAAATGGAAAAGAGTCTGCAGGACCCTGCGGAGCGTCTGGCTCTTTTCGGAGAAGATTTAAGAAAGCATCGCCCTAATGTGGTGCTGGATTTTTGGACGTGGGATAAGGAAATCAATGCGTCAAAAAGTCGGATGACAAGGTAGAAAAGCCGCAAAACACCCTAGCGGCTCGTCTCAAGGATTGAGGAAAGGATGCCCCAAACAATAGCAATCATAAATCAAAAAGGAGGAACGGGCAAAACCACCACGGCTGTCAACTTAGCCGCCGGATTAGCCAAATCGGGCCGCAGCGTTCTTCTTATCGATCTTGACCCCCAGGCTCACGCTACCTACGGGCTGGGAATCGATTCTGATGATTCAGACAGCCCTACAATCAGCGAGGCTCTCAGCGAAGAAGCTATGCCCCTTAGCGAGATTATGGTTTCTGCCAGCGAGCCCAATCTTAAGCTGATTCCCAGCGATATTCGCCTGGCAAGAACAGCGCGCCTGCTTGATGGCCGCACTTTTAGAGAGCTGGTGCTTAAAAAAGCTCTTGCCAAGGTCGAAGGGTTCGATACGGTCATTATCGACTGTCAGCCGACTTTAGATGTTTTGGCGATCAATGCTCTTGTAGCTTCAGATAAGGTGCTTATTCCCACCCAGCTGGCCGGCCACGCGCTGAAGGGGCTGGGTGACCTTTTAGCGACCCTGGAAAGCATTAAGAGCGGCGACGATTACGATTGGCGGATTCTTTTGACTATGGTCACGGGGCAGGGAGGAGAAAGGCAGGCTCAGGCCGTCCGTATTTTAGAGCCAATTCAGGAAAGAATCTTGAAGACACGAATCCCCCGCACAGAGGCTATTGAAAAAAGCCAGATGGAAGGCGATGAAGATGAACCCTTGGTTCCGGTAGTGCTCAGTAAAAATTGGAATAGGGGCAGCCAGGCTTATAGAGCCTTGGTTAAGGAGATTGCCGAAATATGGCCAGTCTAAAAAAGCGTTTTGAAGCAATCGCCCAGGGCGATGCCAGTCTGCAGTTCGATCCTTTGGCACAAGCCGAAGCTCGTCTGGCTATGCTGCCTCCCTCTCAGATCGAGCCAGATCCCGACCAGCCACGGAAGGAAGTTGGCGATCTTGAAGAACTTAAGGCATCTATCGAAGAGCATGGAATCATTCAGCCCTGCATTGTCAGTGTCATTGGCGATGACCGCTACCGCCTGATTGCGGGTGAACGCCGCTGGACCGCTGCCACAGAGCTTGGGCTAAAGCTTATTCCCTGCGTGGTGCGAACGGTCGAAGAACATCGCCGCCTGGAAGTTCAGATCATTGAAAACATTCATAGAAAAGATCTGAGCCCGCTGGAAGAAGCCCGCGCCTATCAGCGCCTTATGATCGAATTCAGCCTTAGTCAGCGTCAGCTCGCAGCCAGGCTTGGCCGATCTGTTGCTGCCATCAACCAAATGCTTAGGCTGCTGACTTTGCCCCAAGACCTTATGCCAAGTGTTCAGACGTCTGAACACCTAACACGATCGGTTCTGCTGGAAATAGCTAAAAAAGAGAACCCTGATCTGCAGAGGGAGCTGCTGCAGAAGGCACTGCAGGGAACCATGACGGTGAGGGCCTTGAGAGAAAAAGTAGAACCTACTCCTCAGCGGACAGCTGTGGCAGTCGATTCGGACCCCTCGATGACCTACACCTACAAGCTGGAAGGGAAGGGAACAGCCCGAATCACTCTCCCTGCCCCAGCTAAGGCAGAAGCTATTGTCGAGTTCCTAAAGGCTGTGATTAATAAAATTGAGGGCAGCCAAGACACCCACGCCGACCTTGATAATTTGATAAACAAAAGCGGGCTGTCTGGGCAGTAAAAAGAGCTGAACCTGGCTAGCTGTTGAGGTCTATATGTTCTGGCGGCAGCGAGGCTGCCGCTTCTGCATCCTCTTCTTCTGGGGAGGCATTTTTCTTTTTCTTTTTGTTCATGCCAGATTTTTTCAGGCTGCGAATAACATAAAGACTCCATACGCCCATGGCCAAACCAAGAACAGCAATCTTCACTAGCGTGCTGGCTCTGGCTGTTTCCAGCACCCAGTAAATGCCGAATACTGGCGCAGCAAATAAGCAGGATTCTAAAACAGATTTTAATAAATTAGATGAAAGCTCAGAAACTGTTATCATTTTGTGCTTAAGCACAGCGTAAATGTAGTAGATGGCAGATAGGAACTGAGCAGAAGAAACGGCCCAACATGCCCCAACAAGACCAAACCTTACGCCGATAAACAAGGCCACAATGCTGCTGATCCCTTGAATTGACTGGCCGATGATAGTTGGCTTAATAAGTCCCCGCCCCACTATCACCGCGTCCATAGCTTTAAAGATAAAGCGAAAGACAATAAGCAGCCCAGTTATCTGCAGAACAATGGCCGTATCATCCCAGCCTGGTCCAAGCAGAACATTGACAACAGGCTCGCCAAGAACCCACAGGCCGACTCCGGCATAGATGCCGAATCTTACCGATAGGGTAAGTGCGGTGCTGGTGACCCAGGCAAGAGAGACTCCTGATACTTTTTGGCTGGCGGCAGAAGGCAGAAAAACCTTGTTCACTACCCGCCCATAGGCGGTGATGGGAGCATTAATAAGGTTCTGTCCCCGGCCATAGTGAGCCAGCACAGAAGCTCCTAGCGCGCCCCCTACTATCACCTTGTCGCCTTGGGTTGCTATAAGAGAAAGCAGCTTGGAAAAAGTTAAACCAAAGCTGTGTCTAAGCGTGGGACCAATAATTCTCCACCTGGGAAACCTGATCTTTGTCTCCTTCCAAGTCGGGATTTTTAGAGCGGTGAGGCGAACGATAGCTTCAACATAGGCAGCGAGAGTGAGCAGAGGAAAGCCGGGAATGGCTTTATAAAAGGCACCAATAGTGATGAGAGATGAGATAAAAGCCAGGCCATCTGCCACCACAACCGGGCGATAATCCAGCCGGCGCATCAACAAAGATTCGCTGGTGAGCTGCTGGCCTTCAAACAGACAGGTTAAGCTGAGCAGGGCTACAGCTGTAATGCTTGGGGTCACGCCGGAAAACTTAGCGGCGACTGCACAGCCTATTAAGACTATCGCAGTTTGAATGAGTCCGGCGAGTGAAATAACCCCGGACATCATTTGAAAATGAATGTTCCTTAACTTGGGCAGGCTGGCTAAAGCATATAAGGCGCCAGTGTTAGGTATGGCTTTAACTAATCCTAAAATGGATCGGCTAAGGAAGAAAAGTCCGATATCCTCGGTTGAAAGGATACGGCTGACAATAATGACTTGTGCTAAAAGGCTGAGGATTTGAACAAGAAATCCCCCAGCGTTCCAAAAAAAAGCAGACCGAAGTTTATTGTTCACAAATTTTTCTTGTAACTGCCGTGATGCTTATGACAGCCGAGCAGGCTGGATGCTGCTTTGGCATTATTGAACTGCTAAACAGACCAATAAAATGACTTAAAGCACTGGTTCTTAAGCTGAATTATCAGGAGATCTACTGCACCGCCTTCTTTACGCCATCGGCGACCCTTTCCTGCTGTTCGTTAGAAATCTGCGGCCAAATAGGAAGGCTGATAACCTGCTGCGCCAAAAGATCGCTGTTGGGAAGAACAGGGAACTGACCCTTATAAACGGGCAGCTGATCTTGCGGAATGGGGTAGTAAATAATGGTGCTTATGCCCATATCGTTCAGCTTTGCCTGAACTTCATCGCGGCTGGCTTCTGTAATTCTCAGTGTGTACTGGTGAAAAATGTGTCCTGGCGATACCTGTGGAGTAATGATGCCAGGAACCCCGGCCAAAAGCTCGTTGTAGTAGGCTGCGGCTGTGCGTCTGGCCTGGTTGTAGCCATCAACCAAGGGCAGCTTAAGGTTAAGCACTGCGGCCTGCAGAGAATCGAGCCGTGAGTTGTAGCCTAAAACCTCGTTGTGATAGCGCTTAATGGAACCATGAGCTCTTAGCTTGCGGCTCATTTCGGCTATCTCATCGTCATCGGTGCTGATAAGTCCGGCATCGCCATAGGCGCCAAGGTTCTTGGTGGGATAAAAGCTGAAGCAGCCCGCATCTCCCAGGCTTCCTGTCTGCCTGGCTTCGTAAGATGCCCCAAAGCTTTGGGCAGAATCTTCAATTATTTTAAGGCTGTGTGCCTTGGCAATATCCCAAATTTTGCCCATGCCAGCGGGACGGCCAAAAAGGTGAACCGGCATGATGGCCTTGGTTCTGCTGGTGATGGCCTCTTCAATTTTGTCGACATCGAGGTTCATCGAATCTAAATCGACATCAACAAACACCGGCTTGGCTCCGATGTTAGAAATTGATTCGGCTGTGGCAAAAAAGCTGAAAGGAGTGGTGATAACCTCGTCGCCTGGCTCGACCCCCGCCGCTCTCATGGCGATCATCAGGGCATCTGTGCCCGAGTTTAGGCCAATAGCATGATTGACACCTAAGAACTCAGCGACAGCTTTTTCAAACCGTGTGACCTCAGAGCCCAAAATGAACTCGCCGGAGAAGACAACTTCTTTGAATTTTTCAGAAAGTTCCGGCCAAATGGCTTCAATTTCGGGCTTCAAATCCAAAATGGGGATGCGGGGCTGAGCTTGGTTAGACACGTGTCTCTTACCTGATGTAAAGTCTACCTAGAGGGGGCAGGCAAGGCTGGGAGTGGCTGCCTGCCCTTGGCAGAGGCTTGATAGTCAATTTATGTTAAGTTCAGCTTGAAAGCTTTTTACATAACATATAATTTGTTTTACAAGAGGCGGTTTTTACACTAAATGTCAGGCCTTGGCTAAAAACTTCCTCACTGCCTCACGAATCTGTACAGAGGCGGTTCCATCACCGAAAGGAGATGCTTCTGCGACCATTGCCTGATAGGCAGCGGAATCATCTAAAAGCAGAGAGGCTTCTCTGAAAATATCTTCCTCCTCAGTGCCGATCAGCTTGGCGACTCCAGCCTCCACCGCTTCGGCCCTCTCTGTCGTTCGCCTGAGAATCAAAGTTGGCTTGCCAAAGCTTGGAGCCTCTTCTTGAATTCCTCCTGAATCTGTAAGAACAAGGGCAGAGTTATTCAGCTCCTGAAGAAGTTCAAGGTAGTTAAGGGGGGGGCTGAGAGTAATGCCGTCCTGTCCGGAGAGTTCCTGCTCGACAATCGCTCTCACATTGGGGTTAGGGTGAACCGGAATAAGAATATCAAGATCTCCCCTTTCAGCCAGGCGCCGAAAGGCGGCGCAGATGCCTTTAAGTGGAGAGCCAATATTTTCTCTTCTATGAACGGTGGCAAGAATTTTTCTTCTTCTGCCTGCTTGAGCTGGCTTTAACTGAGACTTGATGTGTGTAAGGGCATCAACTACAGTATTGCCTGTATTAAGAATAATTTCTTCCGAAACTCCTTCATTTCTTAAGTTTTGGGCTGCTTTTTCGGTTGGAGCAAAGTGAAGGCTGGCTAAACGGCCTGCAAGCACGCGATTTGCTTCTTCTGGGTAGGGATTGTAGAGGTCATGAGTTCGCAGACCTGCTTCGATATGAAAAAATGGAACCCCACTGTAGAAGGCAGCTAGAGCGGCGACAAAGGTGGTGCTGGTATCTCCCTGCCCTAACACTCCCACTGGCTTGTATTTTTCTATCACTTCACCTAAGGCAAGCAGCAGCCTGCCGGCAAAACCCCATAGCTTCTGGTTTTCTGTCATCAGGGCCAAGCTTTCGTCAGCCTCAATATTAAAGACAGATTGAACCGATTCGATAAGGTCTGTGTGCTGGCCAGTGAGACAAACCTTTAAGTCAAATTCTGGGTCCTGCTTAAAAGCCTGAATGACAGGAGCCATTTTGATCAGCTCGGGCCTTGTGCCAATAACAGCCAGAAGGGTTTTTTTGTTAGGATCAGAACTCACGAAGCTTATTCCCTGGTTTTTGAGTCTGGCAGGTTTGGGGGCAGACAGCTAAGCCGATAAACAGAGCCAGCCTTAGTGTCCTTTATTCTTAAGCACCTGGCCGGCAGAGAAAAGCAGGATGCCAAGAATCATGAGTCCTGCTAAAACTGGAAAAGAGAGTTTAGCTTTTTCTGCAGCACTTCTACTTATCGCTCCCGGTATTAGGAACTCTATAAAGCAGAAAGCACAGAGGCCCACTCCTATAAAGCGGATGATCTGGCTGAGATAAACAACATCGCCACTGCCAGAATATCTAGGAAAAATCGGCATTCTGTTCGTCCCCTGTTTTGTCTGCCCTTCACTTGTCTTTACCTTTCATCAAGGCAGAAGGTTTTGGGTTAGGGCCGCCTTATGCTTAAAAAACAAGGAGCGCAGAGACACTTATGGCCTGGTTTGACGTGCAGACCAGGCCATAAAGAGGCTTATTACAGGTGCGTGACCTTGCCTTCAGGATCTTTGCACTGCCGAGTTGCCTCGCGTGTGTCAAGAACCATAGGAGCAAGATCAACGACTTTTTGATAATCCATTTTCTGGCTGTGGCTGGTGGTAATCACCACAAGGTCGCTGCCAGAAATCAGCTCATCGCTCCATTCGACTCCTGTCCAAGAATGGCCATGTTCATTGAAGCTGGCAACAAAAGGATCGTGGTAGCAGACGTCCGCGCCGGATTCCTTCAGCAGCTCAAGCACTTCGATGGCGGGAGATTCGCGCCAGTCATCAATGTCTTTCTTGTAGGCAACGCCCAGAACCACGACTTTCGAGCCTTTAAGGGGCTTGGCGGCTTCGTTCAGCAGTCTAGCGGCCTTGTCCCGCACAAACTCGGGCATAGAGCGGTTGACTTCGCCTGCGAGCTCGATAAACCGAGTGCGGAAGTTGAAGGCTCGGGCCTTCCATTCAAGGTAGTGAGGGTCCAGAGGAATACAGTGGCCTCCAACTCCGGGGCCGGGCATAAATTTCATAATGCCAAAGGGCTTGGTGTTGGCGGCGTGCAGCACCTCCCAGACATCAACCTTCATGCGGTCGCACAGCAGAAGCATTTCGTTGACTAATGCGATGTTGACGGCTCTGAAGGTGTTTTCAAAAAGCTTTGTAAACTCAGCAGCTTCAAGGCTGCTTACCGGGACGATGTTATCCACTACGGCGCCATAAAAGGCGCTGGCCGCGGCCAAAGATTCGGGGCCCCAGCCTCCGACAACCTTGGGAGTGTTTTTAGTCTGAAAGGTGGGGTTGCCTGGGTCAACTCGCTCTGGCGAATAAGCAAGGAAGATGTTCTCTTCAGGAATCAGGCCGCTTTCCTTTAAAATGGGCCACATCACTTCGGTGGTGGTGCCGGGGTAGGTGGTGCTTTCCAAACTGATGACCTGGTTTGGCCTCAGGTAGGGGGTGATGGCTCGGCAGGCAGATTCGATGTAGCTGACATCGGGATTAAGGTGTTCATCAAGGGGGGTAGGAACGGCGATGATGACCGCATCCATATCCTTGACCCTGCTGAAATCGGTGGTGGCGGTCAGACGCCCAGAATTCACTTCTTCCTGCAGCGCTTTGTCGCTTACGTCCTTAATGTAGCTGGTTCCCTTATTGACCTTATCGACGGCGTTTTGGCTGATGTCAACGCCAATTACTTTAAAGCCGACTGCTGCCGCTTCAACCGCCAAAGGAAGTCCAACATAGCCCAGGCCGATGATTCCGACCACGCCTTGCTTGGATTCAAACAGGTTCACAAGTTCGCCGCTTGCCATTGCGGGTGGAGTCTATCCTACAGGCTGGCTTCAGCATCGGGGCGGAGAGTCTTCTTGCTGGGAATCTGCTTCCAACTATTTGAATTACAGGCATTAACGTAGTCTTTATTTTGCAGGAGCTGCTAAGGGCCGTATGTGTTAGATTTAAATCCGATGGAACTCAAAGAACCAGCTGCAGATTTATTCAGCAGCTGTTAGAAAGACAGCAGCCATGTGAATCTGCGCCAAAAAAGCCCCCTTCTCTGAGATTCAGAAAAGGGGGCTGCTTTCTGCCTGAACTTAAATTAGGCTGGAGTCAGCCTCAGCGCCAGAAGGCGACAAAGGAATATCCGCCAGGGATTGTTGGACCAGCAAGGCCAGTTGTCACCCTGTTGAGCCTGGAAAGCTGCCAGACTTCAAAGGCGCCCGAGTTGTCGAACACCAAGTTATAGCCGTAGCCCGATGAAGTTTCGGCAGCAGCGATGGGGGTAAGCCCAGCGGCGACTGCAGGAATAGCAGCGGGATTTGTTGGAGTCAAAGGAGCAGTGACAAAGCTTGTCAAGCTCTGGAACACGCTTAGCCTGTAAAGCCGGACGGAGAGAACTCGGGTGCTCGTGTTAAAGAGCATCAGGTCCTGGAATCCATCTTGGTTAAAGTCGCCTACGCCTGCCACCATTTCGTTTGCACCAAGGGTGTAGAGGTTGTAGGTTCCTGTCTGAGCAGTTCCATTGTAGAGGCGAGCGGCAACAGCGCCAGTGGATGAATCCACTGTGATGAAGTCCATTCGGCCAGCGTTGTCAAAGTTGGCCACGCCAACCAGGCTTTCATTGGCGCCCAGCGTAATGCCGAGAGCGGTGGAAGCCTGAACTGTGTTGGTGATGACCTCCTGTCGGAAGAGGGCGCGAGCGCCATCCATTGTGATGATTTCGCCAGTTCCGGTGGAACCTGCGACTTCACCGCCTCCTACAACCGTGTGGCCGGCAGGAATGGTGGCTCCCGTCAGGGTCGTGATCGCTCCTGTTCGGAAGTTGGCTGACTGAACGTTGGTGCCGTTGGTCAGCAGAGCTTCGTTTCGTCCCTTGTTTCTAAGAGCAGTCAAGGCAGCACTGTTGGAAGCGCCAGCCAAGATGTTCGAGACAGAGACTGTTGAAGGAATGATGACAGGCGTTCCGTTTGAGGTGGTGAAGGTGCCGTCGGCCCTTTCACCCTGGACGCCATAACCCCATGAACGAACCGCTGCCGCTCCGATGTAGAAGGCATGCTTGTTGCCTGCACCAATCTGAGTTGCGTTGGCTGCGCCGCCGCTGACAGAAGCAAAAGTGCTGGTGTCAGCACCGCCAACCGTTCCTTGTCCTCTCTGGCCGTTCAGGTTGTTTCCTGTGGTCAGAACCTGTCGTGAAGCGTTATGAGGAGGAGTCCTCAAGAGAACGCTGAACTGCACGCCGCCAGCGATCTGTCGAACGTTGGAGACAGGAACCAGGGTCATGACGGTTCTGTTGGTCAGATCGCCAAGACCGAGCTGGCCGTTGGTGTTAAGACCCCAGCCGTAAAGGCTGCCGTCTGCATGGATGGCAAAGCCAAACTGGTTTCCAACGCCGAGTTCCACAAAGGGTCCAGCAACGGTGGTCAGTTTGGTGGGGATGCGGTTGGTTCCCGCTCCACCACGGGCACCGGCGCCAGAGGCATTGCTGCCCCAAGACCAGACATCGCCGTTGGTGTCAAGAGCGAAGCCAGCAAATGCGCTGCAGGCAATCTGAGCAACGTTTGCAAGGCTTGGCACCTTGGTGGGAACAGTTGTGTTGCCAAAAGGTGTCTGGCCAGTCTGACCAGCCGAGTTTTGACCCCAAGCCCACACTTCGCCGTTGGCATCCAAGGCAAGAACCGTAGGAGCTGTAGAAGCGATCTGCTTGATGACAGGGAGTCCAGGAACCTGGCTGAGAACAGTCTTGACAGCGCTGACGCCGGAAGTTCCGTCGCCGTGCTGGCCAAAGGTTCCTTGTCCGACAGACCAGACGGTTCCATCAGATTTGAGCACCAGGGTCACGTTGGCGGCAACCACAACCTGCAGAATGTTTTCGGTTGTTCCCATGACAGAGAAGGCTTCTCTGTTTCGGGTCAGTCCATCACCGACTGTGCTGTAAAGGTTGTAGCCCGAAGCCAGAGCATTGGTGGGCGGACGAACCTGGAATACATCAGTTCGCGATTCTCCACCGCCAGCTGAGGTCAGGGTCACATTGGTGAACCTATCCAGGCTGGAGGGGGTGCCCAGGACAGCGCTGAAGACGCCGTAGGTTTGACCTGCGGGAATCAGAACATTCTGGTGGGCAAGAATCGAGGTGTTGCTGCTGGTGACAACAACGTTGAGATCAGAAGCGCGGGGAGCAGAGAGTCGGACTGCGCCGAAAACTCTTTGGCCTGTGTAGGCATTGGCAGGATAAACCTGAGTGCTTTCGAGGCTGACCGCGGCGACGTTGAAGTTCTGGACAACTGAACTGCTGTTCAGCCCGGCTGTTACCGATGCGGCAAAGCCGGCGGGAACAACAGTAGAACGGAAGGTGAAGTTGGCAGTGCTGCTGCCAGCCAAAACTGTGACGCTTGTTGGTGCAAGGGCAAAGTTTCCACCAGGGGTCCAGGCAAGGCTGACGACTCGATCAGAGGTGACAGCTGCGTTGAGAGTGACTGAGCCGGTTGTGTTGGATGAGTTGGGAGCGGGATCTGGAGTGATCGCCACTGAGCTCACCAAAACAGGGGTCAGGTTCAGAGCATCATTGTCGAAGGTGTGGGGGAAGTTGGCCTGCACCGTGGTGGGTGTGTTGGCATCAACCGTCAAGGAATTGACAGTGAAATCAACAGTCTGATCGCCGGCAGGAACTGTCGCAGTGGCAGGTCCAGAAGCGTTTGCACCGTAGGTAAGGTTGACCAGGTATCCGCCAGCTGGGGCGACTCCGGGCAGGGTGATCGTGCCTGTAGTCGTGTTGCCCCCGATGATGGTGATAGGGTTGAGGCTCAGGCTGTACTCAGGCCTTGCGACGCTGATAACCCTTTCATTGCTGTTGGCGCCAAAGAAGACTCCGCCAGCGCCTGCGCCAGCAATCGTGTTCATCTGGCTGTCTGCAGCGGCCTCACCCGTTCTTCTTACATCGTACTGAACGATTAAATCGCCGTTGTCGACTCTAAGAAAAGTGGGGAAGTTAAAAACTCCAACTGCACCGACCATGTAGGCCACACCTGTGCTGGTGGTGGTGCCCAAAAAGGCAACGCCTCTTTTTGCGCCAGCAGGAGCATTGGTGTAGTTTCGGGTCAAAGCACCGGCAGCGTAGGTCAAGCTTTCCAGAGTGTTTCCTGATTCTCGGGCAACCATAAAGCTGGTTGTATCGCCAGGAATACGCTCGATTCGGTTGACTGCTGTGCCGGTGGTGGTGGAATAGCTGACCAAAGCGCCAGTGTTCAGGTTGACTTTATAGAAGTCACCGTTGCCCTGAGCAATGATCAGTTCACCATCTGTCCCGTTGTTTGTGAACTGAAAATCACGGAGATCAGGGAAGATGCCAGATCCGCCAATGTTGATGGTGGCGTAAACAGCGTTGCCCGCAGTATTGCGAACAATGATCTGATGCTGCAGTGTGCCAGTTGGGATTCGTCCATCCTGGTAGGCATACCAGGTGCCGTTGGGCGAGGTCACAACACGGGTTTTAATAAAATCCGTGTTGGCGTCGTTGATGGGGAATCCCGCAACGTTGGCGCCGGTTAAAGGAACTCTTGCTTCCAGCTGTCCGTCAAAAGGGACACCGGCATCGGCGTCAGAAGAAAAGTAAAGACGAGTTGAATCGTTGGAGAAGGCGAGGCGGGGAAGACCACTCGTTGGCGCTGGACCCATGTCCGCTGACCAAAGAAAAGTTCCATCCGATGCGTTGCGTACACGTACCTCTAAACCACCCGAAGTACCGGCTTTCGTGACAACAGATGCCACAAAAAGTCCATTCGGTGAAAGGCGTGTATCAAGCACCGGTCCCGCAGCGTGCCCGCTCAGAGTTGTGCTGTCGGCTGTCCAAGCCGGCGTCGGAACTGCTTGCCCCAGTCCCACCGACGCCAGTCCAAGCAGTCCGACAACGGCCGTAGCCGTTCTCAAGCTGAAATTACTGCGCATGCTTAGGCTCCTCCGGGTAAAAACACCCGGACCCAGGGGGACTATACCTAAGACCCCATCCAATTAAGAAAGGTGGAAGAATTCGCTTTGCACTGACTTTCATCAGGCTCAAAGCCTTTTGGTAAAAGTACCTGGAGTGAAGGGGCCTGCTGCTCTTCAGTTGGCTCTTCAAAGAGCCCCCATTTCTTCCGTATCAGCTTCAAATGACGATGCAGACCTTTTGCAGTCAAAAGATATATATTTTATGTTTTGATGTAATTTTGACCTGGCAAAAATCTTTGCCAATGTCAGTCAAATTCAGACCGCAGATCGAGACAGATCATCTGGTGTTGGAGGATTGGCGCAAAGATGGTCCGAACTAGCCGCTTAGAAAAAACGTCTTGAAAGAGTCAACAGATTTTCTGGCCTCTTCTCTGCCCAGATGCAGGCTCTAGTAGACTCTTTGTTTAGAAGTCATGAAAACTGTCTCTGTCTTTTGTCTCCTGGTTTTAGCCGCCCTGGCCCCGGCTCAGATCACCCAGAAAGCCGAGCAGATTTTTGACCAGTTAAAAGCAGCGCAGAACCCAGCTTTCGATTCTTCCCGCTCAGAGGACGAAGCCTATAAAAAGGAATACCGAAGCGCCTTAAAACAGGCGATCCGCCGCCGAGCTGGTTTGGTGCTTCAACTTTTTAAAGAAGATCCAGAACATCCGGGTTTGTTTGAGTATCTGCCAAAGCGCTGGAATGACTTAGAACAGCTGGCCGACAGCGAAACAGAGCTGCTGGCTATGTACCAGCAGGGAATTAAAGAAACAGAAGATCTGCTTCTTCCTCCTCCAAACATCAGCGGCGCCACCATTTGGCCTCAGGATGACTGGCACCAGATGCTGCGCTACCAGCGGGCGATGATGGTAATTAAATCTAACCTGGGCAATTGGCCGGCCATGATAGGCGTGGTGAAGGATTACATTCAGGAAGTCCCCAGCTATCCTGTCACTCATCCCGATCTGCTTCTTCAAGCCGCTTTTCGCGCCCCTTCTCAAATTCAAGCGGCTGAAGCCTACAGAATTATTGTCAAGGATTATCCTCTTGACCCCCTGACCCCGACCGTAAAGGGGCTCTTGATGAGAATTGATGGAATTGGTCAGAATTTCTCACTGAAAGTTACTGATATTCTCACGAAAAAGGAAGTGAATACAGAAGCTTGGAAGGGAAAAGTTGTCCTTATTGACTTCTATTCATTTACCGACCCTCACCTGAATGACAGGGTTAAGCTTTTGACCGAACTGAAAAAAGAATTCGGCCCGAAAGGTTTTGAGATTTTATCAATCTGCGTTGACAGGGTGAACGCTGCCGCCGCCAAATCTCTTGAAGAAAGAAATCTGGCTTGGATTTCGGAGCAGAAAATTTCCTGGCCTATTTCTATAGCTGGGGCGCGTGCTCAGGATGATTACGTCATTCCCTATGCCATCCGTGCTTCGCCTGACCCCTTTTTAATTGACAAGGAAGGAAAGCTGGTGAAGCTTGGCTTTGGTCTTGATCTTAAAATAGAAGCTGCGGCACTCTTTAAGGCTCCTTAATTTGAGAAATATTTGTAGGCCCTGTAAAAACTAACCTGAAGGTTTGCTGAGGCTTAAGTCAAAATATAAGCCATGTCTGCACCGACAGCGGTGGCTGCTTCAAAGTGGCCAGTATTCGACCAGGAACAGGTCGAAGCGGCAATGAATGTTCTTCAGTCCGGAAAGGTCAACTACTGGACAGGCCAGGAAGGAAGAGAATTTGAAAAGGAGTTCTCGAAGTACTTTGAATCTAAGCACTCTATCGCAGTCGCAAACGGAACAGTTTCTCTTCAGCTGATCGTGCTGGCTCTTGGCCTCAAGCCAGGCGATGAAGTCATCACCACACCCCGCACCTTTGTAGCCAGTTCTTCGGCCATGGTGCTGGCTGGACTTAAGCCCGTGATGGCTGACGTTGACTTGGAGAGTGGAAACATCACCCCGGAAACAGTCGCCCCCCACATTACCGATAGAACCAGGGCGATTCTGCCTGTGCATATCGGAGGCTGGCCCTGCGACATGGAAGGATTTAATGCTCTGACCGCTGGGAAGGACATTTATGTCATTGAAGACTGCGCTCAAGCTCATGGAGCAAAGATCAAGGGGCAGCATGTGGGCAGCTTTGGCATAGCCAGTTCGTGGAGCTTCTGTCAGGACAAGATCATGACCACGGGCGGCGAAGGCGGCATGGTCACCACAGAAGATGAAGAGCTCTGGAAGAAAATGTGGGCTCTTAAAGACCACGGAAAGAACTTTGATACCGTGTACCACAAACAGCACGCCCCCGGATTTAGGTGGCTGCACGAAGACTGGGGCACCAACTGGCGTCTTACCGAAATGCAGTCTGCCATTGGCCGCGTTCAGCTGCGGCGCATGGATGACTGGTACGAGGCCAGGCGCGCCAATGCCGCCTACTTTACCGAGAGGCTTAAGGAAATCAGCTCTCTTCGCATCCCAGAAGTTCCTGAAGACTTGACCCACGCTTGGTATAGGTTTTACGCCTACACTAGGCCAGAAGCTTTAAAGAATGGCTGGACTCGCGACCGAATTGCCGTAGAATGTTCTGCCCTTGGGTTTGGCATCGTGATTGGCAGCTGCGGAGAGATTTACCTTGAAAAGTGCTTCCAAGACAGCGGCTTGGCTCCGGCAGAAAGGCTTCCGAACGCTAAGTTCCTGGGAGAAAACTCCTTCGCTCTCCTCACTCACCCTGGCCGCACTCAGGCTGAGATGGATAGAGAGGCCGACATTCTGATTAAGGTTCTTAAAGAAGCCACTCGCTAGGTGGAATCTGGGTTAACAGCTGCGGCCTTCCTCGGCGTTCTGCCGGGGAGGGCCGCACTTGTTTGTTTGGGTGTTGTAGAAGCTATTTCTCTCTAGTTGAGATCATCAAAGAGGCTCTTAGACTCCGGAGCAGGCCGCTTTGATGCTTTGTTTTCAGATTCCACCGGGGCATAGAGACTCTGGAAAAGAATCCCGGCGATGAGTTCCGGTTGTTGACGAATCTTGTCAGTCAAGTCAAGTAGATCAGAGATTTCGTCACCCAAGGAATCCCTCAAGTTTCTTTTTAGAAGATCATCTCCTGTCACGGTCGGACGCTCACGATGGATTAATTTCTCAGGGGAACAGGCAAAGTCTTCAGTGACAGCAATCGCCCCTTTTGCGGCTAACTCCTTCTCGGCTAGAGCACCTTTTATCACGTAAACCACCTTGCCCTCTTTAAGCGCATCAAGCGCGCCAGCCCAGGTGCCTCCTTTATTGGGTTCACATTCAACCACCAAGGCAGCATCGGCACAGGCGTAGGCAAGGCGATTTCTTGCCATGGCATTGCCAACTTCGAATCGGGCCTCGGGGTGGACTTCTGACATGAGGCAAAGCCTCCCATCATGCAAAGCTTCGCGATAGGGCTTTTTCATAGATTCTTTAAGCAATGAATCAGACAAAACCCCAACAGATCGCCCCTTATCGACTATTGCCGCAGACATTGAACAGCTGTCAACACCTTTCGCGCCGCCTGAAACGAGAACGATGTCAGCTTCAGAGCATGCTCTGCCTACTCGTGCCGCGAGATTTAACCGCTCTGTTGAAGCATTGCGCGACCCGACGCAGGCAAGTGCTTTGCCATTAAAAGCCTGAGGATCACCACACCCGAAAAGCAGCATCGGCGCTCTATTCTTCAACTGCTTAAATCGTTCTGGATAGTGCGGGTCTGCCCAGGAAACCACCCAGATTCCGGCCTGCATCCAGCGGTCTAGCTGATGAAAGACCCCTAAACCTCTCCCAAGAAGTGCGGAAAGTCTCTCCGGATCAAGCCCTTGTACCAAGAAGGATCCAGGATCTTCAAGAACTGAAGATGCTCCAACTTGAGGGGAACCCAAATTTCGACGCACCTCTGAAAACTCTGAATTGGTAAGGGGCTTTGCTTCGTTGACTGACCATCTCGCCATAAGCAAGACAGCCAACTGTGCTGCCGGGCTGATATCAGTCTTCATCACTTTGATTTTGGCTTGAGGAAAGTGCCAAGGGGGTCACTTTGTCAGCACCGGCCTGCCGTAAAAGGGCGCCAACAACTGTAAAGGTCCATCCAGAATCATAGTAGTCATCAATCAGCAGAACTGATCCCTTAAGCTTCTCTCTCACGGCAAAGGCGGCGTTGAGGTTTGCAGTTTGTTTGAAAGAGTTCTGCATCAGCTTCTGTGGCTCTGTCTGCCGAATCTTGTCGACGACATCCCAGAATGGCAGGTTCATGCGCTTTGCCAGCCTCGCGGCAAAATTTGGAACGAGAAGAGCATCTCTTAAGGAAGGGACACAGCAGATAGCATCAAATTTCTCACCCGGTCGTGTCCTAAGCAGGCTCTGCATCACTGCTTCAATCAGATCATCGCTAAACTGCCGCCGTGCTTTGCCCTCTTTAACCATTTGGGCAATGCCAGGGTCGCCGTAGTGAGAAAGGCACAGGCCAGGACTGCAGACAAGGTCTGGTTTTATGTTTCCAGTAAAGCCGTGCGATTCTAAAGCTCTGCCGATCCATTTTTTGCGAGGGTTCAGTTCAAACTCAGATCGATTCAAGAACTGCAAAGCCATCTGCAGCGAAGCTGAATCGTAGTCATCTGGGATCAGCTGGGCTCCAGCACATCGACCGCACCGGCCACAGGCTTCAGCGTGGGAGTCATCAAGCTCCTTTCTAACAAGCTCCATCCAGCAGGTTGGGGAAGAGGCAAAACTGACAAATCGATTTCTTTCCTCTTCTGCCCTAGCTTTGAGCTCAGCGTCTCTTTCCGCGTCTGGCTGCCAGACTGCCGCAGTGCGAAGATAGCGAGCCCCGTTTTTGAGTATTGGGCTGGGAATCTGAGCTCCCAGGAGCTTCAGCGCTCCCTTAATTCTAGAGTTCTTCCAGTTAAGCTGCTCCCGAAGCTCTGCCTCAGTTAGGCCGACTTCCGATTCTTCTATCAACCCAACTAGATCTAAAAGGTCTTCGCTCGGTGCCCGAGATGAGTTTCTGAAGAATTCGTGGATGGCTTTATCTTCAGCTCCCATAAACAGAACGGCAAGAGCATCATCAATCGCGCGTCCTGCACGGCCGATCTGCTGATAGTAGGCAACCAAACTTCCGGGGCTTTGGTAGTGAACTACAAACCCAAGGTCTGGCTTGTCGAAGCCCATTCCGAGAGCGACTGTAGCGACAAGGGCTTTGACCTTATTTTCCTTTAGCTGGTCTTCCCTTTCCTGTCTAGTCAAGGTGTCGAGCCCTGCATTGTAAGATTCAGCAGCGTGACCTTGCTGCCTCAGCCAGAACGCCACTTTTTCAGAATCCCTCACCGTTAGGGTGTAAATGATTCCAGAGCCGGGCAGCTGGTTTATATGAGTATCCAGCCATGCAAGTCTTTCTTCAGATTTCAGCCCTTGATGAACCTGGATGCGAAGACTATTTCTCGCTAGAGATCCTCTGATGAGGCGAACCTTTTCGCCAATCTGGCTGCGGATGTCGTTGACCACTCTGTTATTTGCTGTGGCGGTAGTTGCCAGCACAGAAGTCGTGGCAGGAAGCCTGCGAATCAGCTCGCCGATTCGTTGATAATCTGGCCTAAAATCGTGCCCCCAATCCGAAATGCAGTGAGCCTCGTCCACTACAATCAGACCTGCTTGGGCTAGAGAAGACTTTTCGATAAGCTTGACAAAATCGCTGTTCGCCAGCCTTTCTGGAGAGACCAATAAAAGATCGATCTCCCCCTTATATAGGCCATTCTCAATGGCGGGCCAGTCATCTTTATTTGCGCTGGAATACTCGACGGCATTGAGCCCTAGCCTGGCGGCGGAAAGCTGCTGGTCTCGCATAAGGGCGAGGAGGGGAGATATGACAAGGGTCGGGCCTCGACCGGCATTTCTAAGCGCCTTAGTCGCAATATAGTAGACCATGCTCTTTCCCCATCCGGTCGCCTGGATCACCAGGGCTCGATGAGGTGGATTAAGTGCTGCAAGGATAGATTCTTCCTGCCCTTCTCGAAAATTCGCTTCATTAGAATTAAGTGCTATACGAAGGAGGCTTGTTAGATGAGGAGCCATATCTGCATGACCCTACAGCAGCCACCTTCTTCAATTCAAGTTGACTGAGCCAGATTCTGGCCAGGCAAAAGAAAGCTGTGGTGTTCAGACATCTGAACACCACAGCTGGAATTAACCGAAAGAAACCGAATTCAGATCTTGTAGTAATCCTTAAACCAAGCCACAAAGCGGCCGACGCCATCTTCGATTGAGGTTTCTGGCTTGAATCCGGCATCACGGATCAGGTCATCGACATCGGCGAAGGTGGCAGGAACGTCGCCATCCTGCATGGGCAGAAATTCTTTAATTGCTTCTTTGCCCAGAGCCTTTTCTAAAGTGTGGATAAGGTGCATCAGCTCAACTGGGTTGTTGTTGCCAATGTTGTAAACACGGTAAGGAGCGTTTGAGCTAAAGGGATCTGGCTTGGCGCCGGTCCAGTTGGGATCGGGGGCGGGGGTGAGGTCGGTAACCCTCATAACGCCTTCAACAATGTCATCAACAAAAGTGAAGTCTCGGCGCATCTGGCCGTTGTTAAAGATCTGGATCGGCTTGCCGGCAAGAATGGCGCGGGTAAAGATAAAGAGGGCCATATCTGGCCTTCCCCAGGGTCCGTAGACTGTGAAAAATCTAAGTCCTGTTGTTGGAAGCCTAAACAGATGGCTGTAGGTATGAGCCATCAGTTCATTGGCTTTTTTGGTGGCAGCGTAAAGGCTAAGGGGATGATCAACGTTTTGATGAACGCTGAAAGGCATGGTGGTGTTGGCCCCATAAACGCTGGAAGAACTGGCGTAAGAAAGATGCTCTACCCCGTTGTGGCGGCAGCCCTCAAGCACGTTGGTCGTGCCGACCAGATTGGCATCGATATAGGCATGGGGGTTGGTTAGGCTATAGCGGACCCCGGCCTGGGCAGCCAGGTGAACCACTCTGGTGCAGCCAGCTTCGCCGAAAAGTCTTGCTGTGGCTTCTCGGTCGGCTAAATCGTGCTTGTGAAAGGTAAAGCCGTCTCGTCCGGTCAGGCGAGCCAATCTGGCTTCTTTCAATGTGACTTCGTAGTAGTCGTTAACATTGTCGACACCGACCACTTCGTCGCCGCGATCGAGAAGCCTGTGAGCCAAGTGGGAACCAATGAATCCCGCCGCTCCCGTCACCATAATCCGAGCCATTTCGGAGATTAAGCTACCCTCTTTAGGTTCTTTAAGGGTGGGAAAGACCGGACAAATTCTTTGTCTTTCTGCTGCCCCGACTTACCCCACCCCTGGCTGAACTGAAGCTATTGGGTATCCTTGCCCTGCTCAGAAAGATGGGAATCTTTTCAACTGCATAAGCAGATATCACATAAGATCTCCTCCTAAAACTCTGACTATTTCATCCCATGCTTCGCAAGTTTTTGAATATCAACGTGCGTATTTCCAACGCACTAGATTCGCTTCTGCCGGCGAAAGCAAGGCTTGATGGAAACAAACACTTCAGATCTCACTACATTCCCAGAGCTTACGGAGAAGGACACCACCTTTACGACCTTGGAGGAGGATCTGTACCCTGCATCAGCCTTGAGGAAAAAAACCGCCTCGGCATGACAGTAACGGGTTTTGACATCAGCGCCGATGAATTGGCCGCCGCTCCTGCTGGAGTTTATGACCAGGCGATTGCAGCGGATTTATGCACCTACGTGGGCAAGCCCGAAGCCGATTCTGTTGTCTGCCAGTCAACGCTGGAGCACGTGAAGGATACAAATGGAGCAATTCGGGCTATTGGTTCCTGCCTTAAGCCTGGCGGAAGAGCTTTTTTATTTATGCCCAGCCGCTATGCGGTGTTTGCCCAAATCAACCGCAGGCTTCCGCAAAAGCTCAAAGAAAAGCTTCTTTTTGCCCTCTTCCCTTCTAAAGCCACTGGCCACGATGGCTTCGAGGCATTTTACGACCACTGCACACCCAAGCAGATAAAAGCTCTGGCTGATGCCCACGGCATGGATGTGGAAGAAAAGCAGCTTTACTGGATCAGCTCTTACTTCACTATCTTTTTCCCTGCTTTTATTCTTTGGCGAATGTATCAGGGTCTGCTTTGGCTTTTGATTCAGGAGCAGGCCTGCGAGACTTTTTGTATCGTGCTTAAAAAGCGGGCTTCTTAAGCACCACCATGCCGATGATTTATATATCTGCCTCTTGGGAATATCCCCCACCTGAAGGATGTAGGGCTAATCGATGAAGAAGCGGAGGATTTTTTGGGTCATCACAGGTTCTTTTGGCCGTGGTGGAGCAGAAAGGCAGGCGGTTGAGGTCGGCAAGTTTCTGCTTCAGCAGGGGCAGGAAGTCAAGTTTATTGCTCTTGCCAAATCGATTGACGAATATCCCATGCCGCCAGATGCTCAGCGTTTTCAGCTGAATATGACAGGCGGAGATCTGCCGGGAAACATTTTTAGGCTGATAAAGCATGCCATCGCACAGCCTCCGCGCGCAGCTGTTTCGTTTGGGCTGCCTGCCAACTTTGCAGGACGTCTTATAAAGCTGTTTGTGCCTTCTATGAGGCTTATCACTTCGATACGAACCCAAAAGGTGATTGGCGTAAACCGCCGCATCATCAGGTTTGGCCGAAAGTGGGACAAGTGGACCGTTTATAATTCGCAGACGGTTGCTGACAAGCATTTAGCTGATGGAATTGTTAGTGATAAGAAAGTAAAGGTTGTCTTTAACGCGGTCTCAATGCCTCCGGCTGACCCTGCCGCCAGAGAGAAGATTAGGGAATCGCTTGGCGTGCAGCAGGGAGAGTTTTTGTGGGGCACTATCGGCCGGATGGAGGCAGTCAAAGATCATTTGATGCTGATTAACTCTGGTGTCGATACCTGGCTTAAAAGCAGCCGGCTTGTGATTGTCGGCTATGGGCCTTTGGCTGACGATATCTCTGCTCTTGTTAAAAGGCTGGGTCTGCAGGACAGGGTGCTTCTGCCTGGCCGCCAGTCCAACATCAGCGACTGGTGTTCTGCGATGGATGCCTTTGTTCTTTCCAGCAAATGGGAAGGCATGCCGAACGGTCTGCTCGAAGCTATGAACTGCGGGCTTCCCTGCGTTTCTACTCAAGTTGGAGGAGTAGCAGAGGTTTTAGAAGGGGGCAAAAATGGCTTGATGGTTCCACCCGAAGACCCGGCAGCCCTCAGCCAGGCCATGGAAAAAATGATGGCTATGGATATGGCAGAGAGAGACAACCTAGCGACCAGGGGTCAGACTTTTATTGCCAAGCACTGCGCGCCAAGTGTCATTGCCAAGCAGTGGTGCGAGCTGATCATGTCTGATTAAGCTGCTGATTTAGGCGCACACTGCCTTTGAACAGCAGCATTTAAACACAAGAAAAGCCGGGCCAAAATTTGACCCGGCTAAACTTCACCTAACGGTTGACTAAACCAGCCTTATTCCATTGTGGCGCCGATTGCCTGCTCATCAGCAAGAGATCGAACCCATTCATTTTCTGCACGGAAGCCCTCTTGGCCAGCAACTTCCATAAGGAATTTAACGTTGCTGTAGCGGGAATCCATATAGTCAACCACTTCACCAGATTCCAGCTTTCCAACCACTTGGCGGACGCCTTCTTCAAGGGTCCACTGTGGCTTGAATCCAACCGCAAGGTTGATTTTGCTAAAGTTGACTCGGTAGTTGCGTCGGTCTCCATCGGCTCCGCTTTCGATAAGCTCGGCAGAAGGGACAACCTTTTTAACCATTCGGCCAACATCGCCCAAGGTGCAGTTCTGAGCATCGCTGCCCACGTTAAAAACCTGACCGCAGACAGCTTCACCGGGGCTTTTAAGCATCAAATAGACAGCTTCTGCCACGTCATCTACATGGACAAAGGGGCGCCATTGGTCTGCGCCAAAAACGGTGATCTTGCCTTCTTTAACAGCCTTGGCAGCCAAAAGGTTGACAACCAGGTCAAAGCGTGTTCGGCCAGAAAGTCCGTAGATTGTTCCGAAGCGCAGAATAGTCGGCTTAAAGTGGTCGTCTGACAGGTGGGTCAGAATTCTTTCAGATCCGATCTTGCTGCGGGCGTAAAGCGAAACGGGGTTGAGGCTTGAATGTTCGTCTAGAACATCATCGCTGGCTCCGTAGACTGAACAGCTGCTGGCAAAAACAAAGCGGCTGATTCCATTGCCTTTGGCACATTCGGCTATAAGCCTGGTGGCGTAAAGGTTCATCTCCAAAGTCAGCTCTTCATCCAGGGCGCAGGCAGGGTCTCCTACAATGCCGCCCAGGTGAACAACCGCATCGACTCCGTGCATGGCACGAACCACCTTGTCAACGTGGCGGAAATCGCCATCAATGACTTCAAGATTCTTGTGATTCAGCACCCCGCGAATCGGCTCTTTGCCGAACATGAAAAGGTCGAGCAGGCGCACCTTGTAGCCTGACTTCAAAAGCTTTTCAAGAAGGCCAGAACCGACATAGCCGCCGCCACCGATGACCAAAACTGTCTGGATGGGAGCATCCTGAGTTTTAGGGTTGAACCTGGTTTCTGAGTGAACAACCTGGCGCCACATGGCAGACCAGAGCCGAGAGCCAACAAGAAAGGCAATAGCAACAGCTGCTGTGAGAAGAATCGTCGGGATTCTAAAAACTTCGTATGCGTTAAGCAGGGTGGCGCCTACTGCAAAAAGCGCAAACACGCAGGCAGTCAGCAGGGCAATCATCCCTGCCTTGTAGCGGCTGCTGTAGGTGCGCCCTCTTGTGTAAAAGCCGCCAGCGGCAAATACTGTGATACAGGATGCAGTAAGAAGGAGAGAGATAATCCAGAAATCTGATCGAACTGGTGTGATTTCTCCTACCGGGCTGGCAATTGAGACATCGTGAATCAGAGCTGAAACAAGGAATGCCGCTGTGAGCAGAATAAAGTCAGCTGCAACACGAATCAATACGGCGAAGGTTCTAGCCTTTGTGGCAAGCATGGTGTGAGTTCTCCAATTTGTAACCGTTAAGCGATTTTGTCATCGCCCTGCATGAATCAAAAAAATACTTTTTCAGGGACAAATCCTACCAGAAGCGTAGGCAGGCTACAAGTTTATTGTTAAAAATTCTTAAAGGACCTAGATAACTTTGGCAGTATCAGGTTCAAAAGACCCAGACTTCAGCAAAAGTACAGATGATCTCTTAACCAAAAATTAACAGCTAGAGGGAGTGCTGAAGAAATAGGAACGTGGCCTAATTAAGCCTGTTCCTTTTTGCCTAAGGACAGCTTAACTTTCTTTTTATTAGCCGCAGATTCTGTTTCAGCTGCAGACTAGATGCATGTCTCTTATGGCTGTCATTCAGCTAAATTGCAAGAGTTCTATTTCACAGCAATCATCAATGTTAGGCATCTATGCTGCACCGCAATTTAAGACGATAATCAATGCCGAATGTTCCCCAAATGGGTTTAATTTGAACTTGTTAAGATTAAGTTCAGGCTGTGTCTGCCTTTTTGTTCAGACGTCTGAACGCCTATAAAGCCTGGGCCTCAATCACCCAGTCCAATGCCGCAGCAAGTAATCTGATGACTTAATGCAGAAGGCAGATGCGGCAGTCATTGGAGCAGGAATTGTAGGATTGGCTTCTGCCTACGCCATTGCTCAGAAAAACCCCTCTGCAAAGCTGGTGGTCATTGAAAAAGAAGCCGAAGTGGCAGCCCACCAAACAGGCCGAAACTCTGGCGTCATCCACAGCGGCATTTACTACAAGCCAGGTTCTTTAAAAGCCACAACCTGCCGCCGCGGCATTGAACTGCTGACCGCCTTTGCCGCAGAAGAAGGCATTGCCTATGACCAATGCGGCAAGGTGATTGTCGCCTGTGAAGAGTCGGAGCTGCCTGCCCTTAATGAGCTGGAACGAAGAGGCAAAGCCAATGGAGTCGCCTGCGAAGCCATAGGACGGGAAAGGCTGCTGGAACTTGAGCCCCATGTGGCAGGAATAGCGGCCCTGCATGTGACAGAAACGGCAATCATCGACTATGTGGGCTTCTGCCGAAAGCTGGTTGAAAAGCTAAGAGAGGCAGGCCACGAAGTGATTTTGGGCGAGGCTGTGACCTCGATTAAAGAAACTACCGATTCGATTGAGGTGGCGACACCCAGACGCACAATTCAAGCCGGGCTGCTTATCAACTGCGCCGGACTTTATTCTGACAAGGTGGTGCAGCTTGCCGGCGCGAAGCCAGAAGCCAAGATTGTTCCTTTTAGGGGCGAATACTTTGAACTCACCCCCGAAGCAGAAAAGTTCTGCCAAACTCTTATCTATCCTGTGCCGGATGCCCGCTTTCCTTTTTTGGGCGTCCATTTCACCCGCATGGTGCTGGGAGGGGTGGAATGTGGCCCGAACGCTGTGCTTGCCTTTGCCCGCGAAGGCTACGACCTTAAAACGATAAACCTTGGTGAACTGGCCGAAACACTTTCCTACCCTGGCTTTTTACGGCTTGCCGCCAAGTATTGGAAGACAGGTTCCGGCGAAATGTGGCGTTCTGTCAGCCGCAGGGCCTTTGTAAAAGCACTTCAGAAGCTGGTTCCAGAAATTAGGGTTGAACACCTTCACCCTGCCCCTGCAGGCGTTCGCGCCCAGGCTGTGACACCAGATGGAAAGCTGGTTGAAGACTTTTCACTGCACCAAAGCCGTAGATCTCTGCATGTTGTCAATGCTCCTTCACCAGCAGCCACCGCTTCTTTGGCAATTGGAGAAGAGGTGGCGCGCCTTGTTCAAAATGAAATCAACTAATCTGCCTGGCTAATCTAGACTGCTATCCTGCTGCAGTTTTTTTAAACACGTAGAGTCTTGTATGATACGAAATAGGGTTTAGCACTATTTCGAGCAGCAGTTTTAATGCCTTGGCTAGTTTTGATGGATTATCGAACAGCATCTGCAGGGGCTTGGACAAGAAAACCACTTCATCCTTAAATCCCTTCAGGCCACCTCTTGGCTTGGCCGCAGCCAAGTCATAGCCATGTTTTTTAAACTCTTTAACTAGAAATGAAGGGGCATAGACAAACTGATAAAAGTTGGTGTAATCGCCGCAGAAGATGGGATACCGACCCATTTCTGCCTTCATTTTTCGCAGTGGAGACAAAGAAGGAACTGTGACAAAAGCATAGCCTCCTATGCGCGTGACACGATTCATTTCAGCGAGAATAACATCAAAGCCTTCTTCAAAATGCTCGATAACTCCCAAGGACCAAACACCATCCAGAGAGCCATCGGCAAAGGCCTCCAGCTTTCTCACATCGCATATTGAGACATTGAGTTCTGGCGCAGTTTGGTTGATGAAGGCGACAGTTTTTGGCGCCCAATCAATGCCAGATGCTGTATAGCCAGCATGGTGAAGACTATAGACAGTATGGGCCTGCCCGCAGCCTGCATCAAGAACGCTCGCTGGAGGATCGAGGTATTTTCGTGTAATTCTAAGCACAAAAGTATCTTTTTTCTTTAAATGGGTGGCCTCTTTAATCCACGAATCATCCCAGTATTCTGATGTTGCAGCTGTGCCGATATAGACAAGTCTTCCGGCTTCTTTATGATAGAAGACTTTGTTTCTACTCGTAGCTCTCATGCAGAGGTATCTTAACCTATGCCTCGCTTTACAGACAAGTAGATGCTTGGAAAAAATGAAAAAATTCTGAAGGAGACTAATCCTTGCTGTTTGTGCTTATCGGAGCTTCTAGAGTTCCCATAAACTCTGGCATAGTAGCATGCCCTTCTGCGCTGACTCCAGATCGCACGAGAACCTTCTTTAGAGTCATGAAAAGTATTTTAATATCCAGCATTAAGCTCATGTTTTCTACATACCAAACATCGAGCTTAAATTTTTGATCCCAGCTAATAGCGTTGCGGCCGTTTACCTGAGCCCAGCCAGTAATGCCAGGGGGTGCCTCGTGCCTTTTAAGCTGTTCTGGCGAATAGCGTTCTAGATATCTTTCCAGCAGAGGACGGGGGCCAACCAGGCTCATTTGACCTATTAAAACATTCCAAAGTTCAGGGAGTTCATCCAGACTAGTCGCTCTTAAAAGCTTTCCATATTTGGTAAGCCGCACTTCATCTGGCAGCAGCTGACCATCTGGACCAAGATCGTTTCTCATGCTTCGAAATTTGATCATCTCGAAGATATTTCCATTCAGCCCTGGCCTTCTCTGCCTAAAAAACACAGGATAGCCAATGTTGAAATATGAAACGATGCAGAGAATCAGCAGCAGGGGGAGGAGAATAATAAGTCCGGGAATAACAAGACAGAGATCAAAGACTCTCTTCCCCCATCTCCTATATATTCCCTGCTTCATTTATAGAACTCGCTTCAGTCCAAGCACTTTCATGCTGACCAGCATCTAGTTTACGCCTTTAGCATAAATTCAGTGCGGGCTTTGCAAGGTCAGCCCTTGACCAAGGGTTTGGCTGGAATTCCGACTGCGACCACACCCCAAGGAAGATCATCTTTAAGGAAAGCACAGCCTCCAAGCATTGACCAAGGTCCCATGGAATAACCTTGATGAATCGCGCTGCCAATGCCCGCCATCGAACCTTCTTCTAAAGTGACTCTTCCCCCTAAATGGGCGCCAGGTCCAACCTGTGTGTAGTCTTCCAGGATACATTCGTGATCGATGGAGGCGGAAGTATTGACAATAACATGACGCCCTAAAACGGATTCCGGCTGAATTACAGCTCCGGCACAGATCAAAACTCCGGGAGCAATGACTACAGTAGGATCAACATAGGCAGCGGGGTGAACGATGCTGACCCATTCGGCATTTGGATAGGCTGCATCTAAACGCTTTCTCACCTGATTGCTGCCGATGCCAATAAAGGCAGCCCCAAACTGGTATTCACTCATGACCCCAGTCACAGGGACTCCCATGATTTCTGTGCCTTGAGCTTCTGATCGATCATCCAAAATTCTGGTGACTTTCAGCCCCATGGCTCTTGCTGCAGCGATTACTACCTTGGCGTGTCCACCCGCCCCGAAAAGTGTCAGCCCCATTTGAACTTAAAGCAGATTATGTATGACCTGCGATAGACGCTTGAGCTCCCAGCAAAATATGGCTAGGTAGTTTTCGTTCAACTTCAGATCTTGGCCTCAACCGCTATTCACCTAACATCTATATCTCTTATTTGTGCCTGCAGGTCTAGGAGAGATCTCGCTGCCACTTCTCCCCTTTCTATGTATCACTCTATAGAAAATAGAGTGTTTCTCTACAGCCTTTCTGGATCAAGCTTTTTGCAGCCGATAACACCCTTTATCGGCTACAATTAAATTGCGCTGTAAATGGCAGAGAAGGAGCGGCCTGCGCTGCTCGATTTTCTCTGTGAGGCGCACAGAGGCAAAAATGGAAGAAGAGGGGCTGATTTTATGGACTCCCAGCCTGATAGAGAGGGCAGGAAGAAGAGCTTTTGACGCCTACTTCACTTTTTTTGCTGAAGCGATTCCGAACCCCCGCACGAGAAAAGCCTATATGACCGACTTTTCTAGGTTCAGCAGATGGTGCGATGAAAGAGGCTTTGCTTTAGAGCAGCTGACAACACTACACTTCGCGGCCTATAGAGAAGTCTTGATGAAGGAAATGACTCTTCCTTCTGTGAAGCGTCACTTCAGCGCGTTAAGGACAGTTTTTAGCGCTCTGGTCGAAAAAGGAATTATCGACCGTAATCCGGTAAGGGAAGTAAAACTTCAGGCTTATAGAGGAGAAGGAAAAACTCCCGCACTGAGGCCAGAAGAAGTTAAACTCCTGCTAGATTCTATCGAATCATCTTCTGCTATCGGATTAAGAGATAGGGCCCTTGTTTCACTTTTGGCTTACTCCTTTGCCCGCATTGGCGCAGCGCTGCAGATGAAGGTTAAAGACTTTTATCCTTTAGGAGCAGCCTGGTACATAAGACTCCACGAAAAAGGCGGGAAAGACAGACAGCTGCCGTGCCACCATCTTCTTGCCGATGCTCTTAATGAATACATTAACAGCTGTGGACTTTTTGAACAGCCAGATTCGCCCCTTTTTAGATCAATCCAGGGCAGAAAAGGATGCCTCTCTACAAAGCCACTTGGCCCTCGTGCTGCGCTGGAAATGATTTATAGACGAACCAAAGGAGCAGGAATTCAGGGTCGATTTGGCTGCCATACATTTAGAGCAACAGGCATAACCACTTTTCTTGAAAACGGAGGAAGCCTAGAAACAGCTCAATTCATCGCTGGACATGCAGATTCCCGCACGACAAAAATATACGATCGACGGGATAGAACTGCCACACAAAGCGAAATTGAAAGAATTCGCTATGGCTAGCCTGCAGGGAAAAAACTAAGCCTTTATTGGACAGCCGATTTCACTCTATCGCCCAATAAAGGCTTAGTTTTCAAGGCTTAACTGCCAACAACATGATACTCAAAGCCAGCAGATTCAGCTTGAGATCTTGAGTAGACTCGTCGGCCATCAAAGAGAAGAGGGGTCTTCATCACTCCGGCCAGCTCTTTAAGGTCGGCCTGGCGGAATTCGTTCCACTCTGTCACCAGCACCAAGCAGTCACAGCCTGCTGCCACATCCTTGGCGCTCTTGGCATAGGTGATGTTAGGGAAGAGAGCTTTAACATGGCTTTCTGCCACAGGATCATAAGCAACAACTGTCGCGCCTTCTTTAAGCAGTTCTTCGATAATAACCAAAGACTTTGCATCTCTAATATCATCGGTGTTAGGCTTAAATGCCAAGCCCAGCAGCCCAACCTGTCTGCCAGAAAATCCGCCCATGGCGGCTCTCATTCTCTCAATAAAGTGCAGAGTCTGTTCTGTATTGATTTTTTCTACTTCTTTCAGAAATGAAAAATCGTAGCCCAGCTTTTCAGAAACTTTTACCAGTCCCTGAACATCTTTGGGAAAGCAGCTTCCGCCCCACCCGAGACCAGCGGAAAGGAACTGGTGTCCAATGCGCTTATCCATGCCAATTCCTTTAGAAACATCGGCAATGTTTGCGCCAGCCAGTTCGCAGATTCTGCTCATGGCATTGATAAAACTGATTTTAGCGGCAAGAAAAGAATTGGCTCCGTATTTGATAAGCTCAGCCGATTCCAGATCTGTAATGAGAACTTCTGCGCCCAAGGGTTCGTAGATTTTAGCCAGCTTGTCGGCGGCTTCTTTGGATCTCGCCCCGATGA
Source organism: uncultured Fimbriimonadaceae bacterium (assembly GCA_964607175.1). Lineage (GTDB taxonomy): Bacteria > Armatimonadota > Fimbriimonadia > Fimbriimonadales > Fimbriimonadaceae > JAKRSE01. Next base: position 9,223 of record CAZSIM010000016.1, on the reverse strand, counting down.
CCACTCGATCAGGGTTGAGGGTATCGCTGATGGCGCTGCCCTCACGCAGAAATTCTGGATTGCTGACCACATCAAAGATGGCAGGATCAGCTCCGTTTTCTGCAATGATGCTGGCCACCAGGTCGCCAGAACCCACAGGGACGGTGGATTTGTTGACAACGATGATTGGGTGGTCAAGACTGCGGCCAATTTCGGCGGCTACTGCCTTAACTGCTGTCATGTCAGGCGTGCCATCTTCGGCGGGAGGGGTGCCCACAGCAATAAAGATAATATCGCAGGTTCGTACAGCTTCTGGAATTGAAGTTCCAATAACCAGGCGTCCACTGCCAAGGGTGCGCTGCAGCATTTCTTCAATGCCTGGCTCGTAAATGGGGCTGATCCCTTTCTTCAGCATCTCCACTTTCGCGGGGTCTTTGTCGATGCAGAGAACAGAGTTCCCCAAATCGGCAAGCACAACACCGGTCACAAGTCCGACATAACCTGTTCCAACAACTGCAATCCGCACTAAAAGTTAGTTTATCATCCTGCCTGGTTCGCCGCTCGGGAAGATGAGCAAGTAGGCTAAGATGAACCTATGAGATGCGTGGTGACTGGCGGGGCAGGCTTCTTAGGATCTCACCTGACCGATCTTCTCTTGTCAAAGGGGCACGAGGTAGTCATAATCGACAACCTTGTTACCGGGTCGCTTAAGAACATTGCCCACCTGGCAGGCAGCGACAAGGTTAAGTTTATTCGGCAGGATGTAACAGAGTTTCTTTTTATTGATGGCGCGGTAGATTACGTGTTCCACTTTGCTTCACCCGCATCACCCCTGGATTTTGTTCGGATGCCTATTCCTGTCCTCAAGGTCGGGGCACTGGGCACCCATAAAGCCCTGGGATTAGCCAAGGCCAAGGGAGCGAAGTTCTTTTTAGCCAGCACCAGCGAGGTCTATGGCGACCCCCATGTTCACCCTCAGCCAGAAACCTATTGGGGCAACGTGAACCCTATTGGCCCCCGCGGTGTTTACGATGAAGCCAAGCGCTACGCCGAAGCCATGACCATGGCCTACCACAATTTTCACGGGGTCGATACAAGAATTGTCAGATTCTTTAACACCTACGGCCCCAGAATGAGGCTGGATGACGGCAGAGTAGTGCCTAACCTCGTCAGTCAGGCCCTAAAGGGAGAGCCCCTGACCATTTATGGCTCTGGCCAACAAACCCGCAGCTTTGGCTTTTGTCACGATATTTTAGATGGCGTTTATAGGCTGGCCATGAGCGATTATCACGAGCCTGTAAACATAGGAAGTCATGAAGAAAGAACGATTCTTGAGTTTGCTCAAATCGTCCTGCGCCTGACTGGATCTTCCTCGGAGATAGTTTTTAGAGAAGCTCTTGAAGATGACCCCAAGCAGCGCCACCCCGACCTCACCCGGGCAAACACCATTCTTGATTGGCACCCTACAACCGGAATTGAAGAGGGCTTGACCAAGACTATCGAATACTTCCGCAGCGTAATTGCTGAATAATCTGGCAGCCTGGCTTAGTTCAGCTGAGTCAGGTGTTCAGATGTCTGAACACCTTAACATCAGGTTATTCAGGCTGACCATCGGGCAGGTCAGAAACCTTTTCAAAATAGCGGCTCTGAGGCAGATAAACCTCCTTAAACCACTTCCAGCCCTTATAAATAAAGAACAGAACTGCGATAGCCAAGCAGAGCTGGCTTACAAAGGCAATCTCGGTTCTAATCGTGTTTCTTTGACTGTAAAAGCCAACGTAGGCTGTCATAGAACAGGCCAATGCGTGCATCACTCCAGAGCGTCTGGAAGCCAGATAATGAATGCAGGCCAGCCCCACCATAAGAATCAGCCAGACCACAAAAATGCCAAACCAGCCTCCCATAGCCCAGCCTTCTGCCCAAGGATTATAAGCTAGCGAGTAGGGCTTGACTGAAGGATATAGCTCACTCTGCATCAGTTTATTAAACTGATCTGACCTAAAGCCGATACTCGAAGAGAAGGGAAGCAGGCCGGGAAGTCCGCCTTGTAAAGACTGGAATTCCAAAGTCCACCCGTTGATAATCGTCTGGTTAAGATGCTGAAATACCAACACTGGTTCTGGCACGCCAGCCTGGGCGCCAAAGGCGCTCATCGCTATCTCTGTTTCACCTCTTACCAAGGCGTTAAGAGCAACGTAATAAATCTTTCCTTGAATAACAAAAATAACCCCAGCCAAAACAATAAGCAGATTATTTAGAACAATTTTGTAGCCAGGCCAGCCTTTAGAATAGCTGATATGTACAAACCAGGCAACTGCACCCATAGCGACAGCTGTTCTATCACCCATGATGGTGTAGATGGTAAGCATAACGCAGGATATGATGATGGGAAAGCGGTTGCGTTCAACAATTCCCACAATCAAGGTCAAGCTGGACAAGGTGCGGAAGACAACCTGCTCATAGCCGCTTAAGACAGTTTCTGACCTTACATTTGCAAAAAACATAGGGCCATGCCTCGCCATGATAAAAAGCAGAAAGAGCAGGGCGCTCCAGCCCATAAAGCGGCTGAAATCTTTACCACCTGGGTTGCTTCTTAGCAGTCTCTGAGTCGAGGCCGGAGCCACTGGCCAAACAAGGCCAACAATACAGGTCGCCAAAATAATGGCTCCAGAAACGTAGACCGTAAGAGGATTGGTTGTCGAAATGCCATAGACATAGTTGGTGCTGTTTTCTAATCCAGGCGATAGATAAGCCAGCAGGCCAACCAGCAGAGATCTCGGGGCATCCAGTGGTTTAAGCGCAAGCACAACCAGGGCAAAACCCATGGTGGCTAACAGAAACCACTGGGGAAGGCTCATGGGCTACCTTCTGCCAAATGGCCAGACTATCTGCAGTCCAGCAGAAAGCGCGGCAACAAGCATAAAGGCCAAAATCGGCACTTCAACTAAGGGCTTCTTTACCGGTTCATCTTCAAGCTTTGGTTCCTGCAGTGTGGCCCAGCCAATTGAAGCAATGATAGATTTGGTGCGGGCATCTTCAATGCCGATCCTCAGCTGATTTAATGCGGCAGCATCGCCTTCAATCTGCCGGATTAGTTCAATCATCATCTGTCTGCTGTCGGTAAAGTTTCCGGCAGCGGCTTTTAGTGTCTGCATCAAAATACGCAGTCCGCTTAGCTTTCCTGAGATGTCTTTTAATCCAGGGGTTGCGTAATCCTGAATTGCCTTTCGCCTGCTTTCAATAGCGGTATCAACAAGATTCTGAGCAATAGATAGAGCTTTGTGCTTGGTTTGATACTCTACTGATGCTGGCGCAAACCGAGCCGCAGCAAGCTGAGCTTCCGCTCTTATTTCCAGGAGAGTTTTCCCTTCAAAAATCCTGTTTGTGCTGGCCATCGCTGATTTTTCAGCTTCTAGTGAGGCCAGCTCCTTCTTTTGAACTTCCGCCATTTCGGCTTCTAGTTCTTTGATTTTTGATTCGGTCATCCTCAGGTTTTCAATAACAGGGATGCCGGTTCTATCATCGCCTCCCGAAGAAGATTTTGAAAGAGCCTGGCTTCTTAAGGCTTCGTTGACATTGATTCTGGCCTGGATTTCATCACGCCTTTTTTCAAGAGAAGCAAGAGTCTGATTGCTCGTTGCAGCGACAATATCGTTAAAGATCAGCCTTGTTTCTTTAATAATATCAGTCAACATGGCCAAGACTTTTTCCTTGTCTGTGTACTCCATGCTGACTCTGAGCTGAGAAGTGTCAGAATCAATATCGAAGTTCAGGCCCTTTCGAACAACTTTTACTTCAACACCATGAGCCAAAGCGACTTTGCTTGTCACTGGGTAGCTGGCGGCGACGCCCTGAATCCTGGCTAGATTTGACCTTGCCTGGCTTGTGCCAAGAAGAGTTGATTCAGCACTAGGAGCCTGAATAGGCACCATAAGAAAGGCCCTAGCTTCGTACTTAGTGGGACGAGTCAGCAGCAGAATAAGGACTGCTGCTGCTGCTATGGCACCCGGGATGAGGCATATGCGCCAGAAACTTGGAGTAGGTTTGAACTTGGTCACGGCAGGTTAGGGTGCGCGTCGGGCGAAGATTCAGGTTACCCCCTTTTGTCTAGGAGACAAAAGGGGCTAAGGGCGCCTCTGCTTAAGCTCTGGGTAGTTTTTAAGGTCTCTTCGGTAAAGCACCACTCCCATTATCAGCCCAGCCAGCGAAGAATAAAAAGGCGGAGCAGCAATAAAATCTTTTAGTGCTGGTTCGCCCGCATGCAGGTTGTACCGGACAAGGTTGGTGGCGTTTCTTAAAGTGGTTTTAGGGTCCTTAAATCTTTTTCGGTGAAGGCCCTCTTTATAGACAAGCCTAGAACCCTGAGGTGACTTGGCTCGAGTGCGGTCTATTGTCAGACTCATTCCACCTTCAAGATAGGTTTTGTGGATTAAAGCCTCATGAATCAAAATCAGCTTTTGAGTCATCCCGATTCGATTAAGAATCAGGCTTGTTGCGACCCTTCTTTCTCCTGGAGTCAAAGGAAAGAGGTTTTCTTTTAAAAGCTGCATTCTAAGCACCTCCTTCTTGTCTCCTTTCACCTTGTAATGAACTCTCAGTTCTTCTGGGTCAGAAGCATCGATGCCTTCAGGAAAGGCATCCCCCATAATCTGCCCTTCTTTGTCGCCGTTTAGATAAAGGCAATGGCCAATAATTCCGGCAATTTTTGAATCTTTCTCAACTTTCTTCCAGGCTTCGTGTATAAGTTTAAGACTGTTTTCAGTCAGAAGGTCGTCAGAGTCTAGAATGAACCCGACCTCTCCCGAAGCGTGAATAAAGGTCTGATTAAGCGCTGCCGCCCGCCCAGCGTTTTCCTGGCGATATATAACCAGGTTTGAGCGCTTTTCCTTTTCAGACTCAAGCCTCTTCCAAGTGCCATCGCTTGAACCATCATCAACAACCACGATCTCGGCTGCGACTCCTGGCGCCTGTTTGGCCGCTTTGTCTATAGAGTCAAACAGGGGCTGAAGCAGATCTTCTCGGTTGTAGGTAGCAATAAGAATGCTGATGGTCAAAAGGGACGCAGACTCTGGCATGCTGATGTCTTTCACTTAATATTTGAAGAAGCGTTAAAGATTTAGAAGCTAAATGCTACTGACCATCCAGCATATCGACTCTGAATTACACCCACAAACATTGTCACTTCTGCGGTTCTCACCTTGTTTTCATCCCATGAATCAATCCTTTTCATGGGGCCTGGGTTGTAGGCAATGCCGTAGTTAAAGTTCCAGCCATCATGCTCGACCAAGGCCTTAAACCGTGGAGTGATTTGCCCGCTGATGCTGCCAAAACCCTTTTGGAATCTGCGGGTGCCTGCGCCTGCTGTCACAAACACCCCTTCAGTGACTTCTGTCGTCACAACTCCAAAAAAGCTTCGACTTGTCTTAGTGTCTCCTGGTCTTCCTTCACCTGATGAACCGGCAGATCCGCCAAGGTCCTGACAGCCAACTGAAAACTGAAATCTGCCTTCTGTGTTGGGTGAGTACTGCAGGGTGCTGATGTTATCTCCAAACCCGCTGAGAAAAGTAAAACCTAATGCCAGCCGGCCAGATGAGCCAAGGTCTGCTCCCCCAACGACAAAACCTGTGCCGTTGCCATCTATTGTGCCTTTATCGCTTAAAGAGCCAAAACGAAGGGTCCGATCGATGCTGATAAGGCCCGCTCCTGCCGCCAGGCTGAATCCGCCCATGGTATGGCCGATAGGGGTTGTGTATGCCATAGCTCCAGAAAAAGTGACCCTGCCCTCTTTGGTCACCCCGAAGCCAGAGCCAGAAAGGCCGCTTAATCCACGAAGCTGAGGAAATCGGTCTGGTCCGCTGAGTTCTGCTTGTGCAGAACTCATTGCTGCACAAGCGAAAGTAATGCCGATCGCCGCCAGACTAAGGAGAGGCCGATTCATAGGTTAAAAAGATACCTTACACGGATCATTTTGAGGCCGTTAAGGGTTCGACAGACTGCTTTATTGCTGCAGATGCGAGAACAGCAGCCTGGGCCTCTCATAATTTGTCATAGAAGGTTCATATACTTCATCATGTCCTGGTTCACACGGCTGACCTCGTACTTATCCAAGGCACGCTGCCGAGCGACCGAGGCCATCTGCTCTATGAGTCCAGGAGTCTCCAGCATCTTCAACATGCTTTCGGCAAGGGCACTAGAATCCTTGTCTGCTGTCAAGAGGCCCTGAACGCCATGCTCAATGGTGGAGCGGCAGCCGGGGACATCGGTGGTGATGATAGGGCGGCCCGTAGCCAAAGCCTCTAGAACGGTGCGTGGAGTGCCTTCGCGGTAGCTGGGAAGAACAAAGATATGACAGGCTTCCAGCCAGGGCCTTACGTCATCCTGCTGGCCATGCCACTTGACTGCGCCCGAAGCCACCCAGGAATCAAGATCAGCGCGGCTGACGCTGGCCGGGTGTTCTTCATGAGGGCCAACAAGGTCAAACTCTGCTTCAGGGTGCTTGGCTTTTACAATCTTGGCCGCTTCGGCATATTCCTTTACACCCTTTTCCACCAGCAGCCGGGCGATCATTAAGAACTTGACCGGTTTGGGGGGCAGGGGCTTTTCAGCGAACCTAGAAAGGTCCACTCCCGAGCCGTTAACGACCTTGACCTTATCCATCGAAGCTGCGCCAATATCTATAAGAGCCTTGCCGTCATCAGGATTTTGAACGATAACGGTGGTGGCTTTTTTCATAGACCATCTTAAAAGGTTTTCCGCCGCCAGCTTCATGGCCCTGCCCTTGATTCCCTTGGTTAAAAAGGCGGTGCCCAAACCCGTCACCATGGCCGCTCGGTGGGGGACCCCTGCCCAAGAAGCAGCGGCAGTCACCCAAATTGCCATGCGAATTGTATAAGAAAGCACGATATCTGGCTTTATTTCTTCCAGCTGCTTGGCCAAAATTTTGGCGCCCTTCAGGTCATCTATAGGGTTCATAGATGTTGGCTTAAAGCTGCTTTCAACATAGGTGACCCCCATTTCTTTCAGCTTTGCGGCTGTTTCTGGGTCGCTTCCTGGCGCCATCCCCCAAACCTCATGACCTGCCGCCACGATATCCTTTAGCAGCGGGCCTCTGAAGTTGAGCAGAGAAGGGGCAAAGCTTCCGACAAGAACTACTTTCATGGGCTGATTCAATAAAAAGCCCCTTCATGACGATGAATCAAGAAGGGGCTGCAGAAGGGAGGCTTACCGTGTTAGAGATCGGAAGAATCCGTAAACGAGAGCCGCATTAGAAATACTTCTCACTGTGCGGTCAAAGGCTTCGCGGTCGCTGCCTAGCTTAACGGTCATGACCCTGGTTGGAACAAAGATCATGTCACCCAGCTCAATTCTAGTGCTTGGCCTGGCCTTAAACAGAGATCCGCTTGGCCTGATGATCAAAACTGCGCTGGCATCGGCATCATTGGTAAAGCCGCCGGCCATATCCAGGTAATGCCGAAGGCTTCTGCCCGGCTCGAAAACAAAGGCTCGTGGCAGAACAACTCCAGGGCCATCAACAAGAATCGTCGAAGGCCTCTCTGGAATGGTCAGCACGTCGCCCTGCTTAAGAGCCACGTTATGAGGAGAATTGGCGCTCCTAAGAGCCAAAGCCAGCTTCAGCTCCATGTTTCCGCCAAGCAGAGTCATAATGGAATCTTCTCCCGTTCTCGCCTTGGTGACAAGCTGAGCGGAAGCGACAGTCGATTCGGGAAGAGTTGTCACCCCCCCCACTTCAGTTGAAGAACCTCCACCCATAGGCAGGGTGGCGTTTGTCGAGCTGCCCTGCAGGCTAGAAGTGATAAAGATAAGTCTATCTGCCTCTGCCTTGGCGATTGCTCTCTTGTATTCATCCTCCTGAATCAGATTCATAATCTGCATCAAGCGGGGGCCATGGTTCTTTTGAGCATCCGTTTTAAGAAACTCTGGCTTGCGGGCCATCTGGGCTCCCTGAATCCAAGCTTCATTTCTCAACCCGCCAGCAGCAGCAATAAGGTCGGTGATCTTTTGATCGCGACGGGTAAAGAAGTAGACGCCAGGGTTGGCAACAGCTCCATTGATAATGACCTGAATCGGCTCGGCCAAAATCGAAGCATCCAGCGGAACCGTAACTGTATCCTTATCTTTAATCTGCCAAGACCCTGCCTGCTCGACAGCCACACGCTGAACATTGGTTCCTTCGGGAGCATTGGCAGCCGCGATAAGAGCAAAGGCTTCTGAGTTGGGCAGAAGTCCGCCAGCAAGGTCAATCAGGTTCTTGAGGGTCATGCCTTCGCCGCGGGGGAAAGTGCCTGGCCTCTGAACTCCGCCAACAATGGTAACGGTGCGCTCGATAAGATACTGTGCATCTTTCAGCGTATAAACCGATAGTTTATCCTTAGACTGCAGCTCAAGATTGTCAGACACATCGCCTGCCATAGCCTTGGAGAGATTGACAATTTCCAGCTTGCCCAAGGTGCCGTTAATGTTGGTCCTCTGCAGAAAAGCAGTGGTCAGGTGGGCATCCAATGCAGGGCCGCCAGAAACGCTTAAAAGGTCCCTCAGCTTCATCCCCTGCGATAAAGTGTAGGGGCCAGGCCGCAGTACGGCGCCTTCCACTTCAACGGTCAATTCTGGAACAGCAGAGAACTCCTGCAGAGAATAGACAGTCAGCACATCTCTATCATTAAGAAGAATATCGTGCTGAGGATCGCCCAAAGCTGCCTTCATGGGGCTGATCTTCACCATGGGTCCAGGGGTTCCATCTGGATTAAATCTCTGCAGATGAGCTTCCTGAACATAGGCGGATGGATCAAGTCCGCGGCCCTGACGAATCAGGTCGCCGACCCTCATATTGTCAGCTCGGTAAAAATCGCCAGGAGCCCTGACTGCTCCGGCAAGGACAACCTTTCTATCTCCGCGCCAAGAAACATCGTTGACGTCGTAAACAGTCAGCTTGTCGTCTGCCTTAAGGTCAATATCTGCGGCAGGGAGCTTGGAAATGGCATCTGCCAGGCTGACCCGGATCAGCTCGGTAGAACCATCGGCGTTGATTCGCCTTAACTCAGCAATGCTTTTATCAGCTTCTGGCCTTAAACCAAGGGCAGTCTCAACAAGGTCAGAAACCTTCATGCCTGGCCTAAAGGCATAGTATCGTGGCTGTTCAACCGCCCCCAAGATCTCAACCTGGTTGCGGACGATGGGACGGATGCTGAAGACAGTGATCTTGTCGCCATCGTTGATGACAGGGTTG
>CAZSIM010000015.1:0-43759 GCA_964607175.1 uncultured Fimbriimonadaceae bacterium | reverse complement strand
ACGTCCAAGTCTTGCGAGTTCTGAACCGAGAGGCGTTCTATCGAGGCCAAGGCGTTATCACCCGAAGCATTGAAGGTGGCGTTGTCGGAGCACATTGCGCCGTTCTTTCCAAGAAGCAAAAGCTAGGTCCCATCGTTCAGCAGACAAGCTAACTGCTGTGAAAAATGCCTCGCGCTCGCTTGTTCTGTTCTAATCGTTAACCAATCTGAGTCCAAGATTGAAGCCTGAAAAGTTATCGGAAGATTATCAAAACTTTTGGGCTTGAAAAACAACAAAAGTTCTACTGAATTGTATTTTAAGGCAATAGGCGTATCGACAGCATTAACGTATATGCGGTCGAACAAATCCTGTCTAACATCTAGTGCCAGTCGATTGTCTATCTCAGCAATGGTTGCGAAACATGCTGATAGGTCCTGGATAAATAACTTCATCGACATTTGATCACTAGAAGCATACGAAAACTTGTCACCCTGATATTCGAATACGATACTCAGCCCCTCATGGTCCTTTTCAACGACGAAGGAGTCTAAGGCTTGCCCCTTAAGAACACATCTCATGCTCCACCACTAGGTTTGATTTGGCGTGTCACCAGAGTTGCTCCGACAGCCGCCGCACCACCAGCCAAAACGGGCTCCGTTGCAGTTCTACCACTGCTAACGATGATAAGTCCACCTACAATGACTACATCAGCAACTAGTGCTCCTCCTTCCACCAACTCCCAATCGACTCCAGAGGAAGGCGATGGCTGAGGCGCAGCGTGATACTCCAGTTGCTCTTGAACGACATCTATTGCCTCTTCTTCAGGGATATCCGGGTTTTTGCGGTCACAAAGCCTCCTTTCTTGCGCTCTCCAATCTTGCGATGGATACATTCCCGGAATCCAGGGTCTTTGTGGTACCGATCAGCGGTACCAGGCGGCAGGTCGCCCCGCGCGATTCCTCTGTTGATAATGTCGATAACGTTAAGGCCATCTAGATATGCCCCATTTACAGGATCATTCTCACAGCAGCTATACCAATAGCGCCCATCTTTGATAGGGTTGCGGGTCAGGAAACGCCCCGTGGACGAGTCGATGTCCGGTGGCATCTTCTTGGTAGCCGAAGCCGCCCGCGTAGCCGAACGGGCCGTTCCGCTTTGGGCGTCGGCGTTATTGATCCCCGAGTGATGGGACGTTGTGGACGCCCCTAGTCGCTCGGAAACACCGGGCGTATAAGTCGCCGCACCATCCGCGAAAACAGGGGCCGTGACAGATGCACAGTCTCGCTGGAGTGTTCGAGAAGCGCATTTGTTATTGACCCCACTCGTGTGTCTAGCCCGTTGTAGACGTAGGCTGTCGTGTTATTCAGAGGGTCAGTTTTGCTCGTCAGGCGTTCGTGGAGTTGTAAATGTAAGTCCAAGTCCCGCTCAGAGGGTTCTTCGGGGTGAGGCGATTCCCCCTCGCATCGTAGGTGAACTGCCACACTTTGCCCCGTTTGTCGGTGAGGCTAGCGAGGTTGCGGTTCGAGTCGTAAACGCAGTTCTAGGAGAATCCCGCCTGGTCAATCTCACGTGAGAACTCAGCCTTCTCCAGGTCGCGTTGGAGTCTAGGCGTCCACCAGCTTGACCGCAAGGCATCCCGGCGCGGATTGTCACCGCGGAACACCTTTGTCGGCTTTTCTGTGAAGTGGGGAGCCCGTCCCCGTAAAACCTGAGAACTCAGTTCGACCGTGCTTAGCGCCAGAGCCTTCAAACCCGCCGCCGACGCGCTGTAGGTCATGGTCGCAGCCATAAAAAAGACACGGCGCGGAACATACGGGAACGGGAAAGAACGGTCAGCTCGATTTGATGTCTGTGAGCTGGGCTTAGAATACAACGCTGGGGGTGAGGTGCGAAGGCGCTATCTGCCCCTGCTTGGTGTTGGCTGACGGCGGCACAAAATTAGGGCACAAAATCTTTCATTTTGTGCCCTAATTGAATCCCTTTGAATTCGGCGTTTTTTGGGGGTTTTTATGTTATGCCTGAGAGGGAAAGCCGCTTTATTGGGTCATTTTGAACCTAATTGAGTGGTGGAGATGAAGGGATTCGAACCCTCGACCTCTGCAGTGCGATTGCAGCGCTCTCCCAGCTGAGCTACATCCCCATGAGCTCCAAAGCGGAGCGAGGTAAGAGAATACCTGCTGTCTGGGGCGGGTCCCCTGCCTGATTAGTCGAAAGAGAAGCACGTAAAAAGATCAAGTAGATCCTTTATCTTTACTGGTCATGGTTTACTGAGCTTGCTGCCGGATTCAGCCGAGAATAGGGAGGGGTAACTTACTCATCTCATGGCAAAGACTGCTTTGATCACCGGAATTACGGGCCAGGATGGCTCTTATCTGACCGAGCTCCTACTGAGCAAGGGTTACGAGGTTCATGGAATCGTCCGGCGATCCAGCACCTTTGCGACAGAAAGAATCGAGCATGTTTATGCTGATCCGCACCAGGCCACCTCGCTGCATCTCCATTACGGAGACCTCAGCGACGGAACGGGTCTGAGAAAGATCATTGCTCAAACTCAGCCGGATGAAATCTACAACCTGGCGGCGCAGAGTCATGTGCGGGTCAGTTTTGATCAGCCCGAGTACACAGCGGATATTGTTGCAAGCGGAGTTCTGCGTCTTCTTGAAGCCATGAGAGACTGCGTGCAGGATATGGGCAAGGAGATTCGCATGTACCAAGCAGGCTCAAGCGAAATGTTTGGCGCAGCCGCTCCCCCTCAAAGCGAAGCCACGCCCTTTCATCCTCGCAGTCCTTACGCGGTCAGCAAGGTGGCAGGGCACTGGTACTGCATAAATTATCGGGAAAGCTACGGCCTGTTTATAAGCAATGGAATTCTGTTTAACCACGAATCTCCTCGCCGAGGCGAAACATTCGTAACCAGAAAGATAACCAGAGCCTTGACCCGCATTAAAATGGGGCTGCAGGATAAGCTTTATTTGGGCAACCTAGATTCACGCCGTGACTGGGGTTTTGCCGGAGACTATGTGCGCGCCATGTGGATGATGCTGCAGCACAATGAGCCTGGCGACTTTGTGGTGGCAACCAACGAAGCTTATTCGATTCGAGAGTTTTTAGATAGAGCTGCCGGCCACTTGGATATGGATTGGCAGAAGGTGGTGGAATTTGATCCACGCTACCTGCGTCCGGCAGAAGTCGATTATCTTTTGGGTGATTCGACAAAGGCCAGGCAGATTCTGGGCTGGGCACCGGAAGTCACCTTTGATCAACTGGTGCAGATGATGGTGGAAAGCGATATGCACAAGGCCAAGCAGGAGCTTGCGATCCGAGAGGCGGGTCTGGAGCGGGTTTGAACCTGAAGCCAGATTCTCGAGTTTTTGTGGCGGGCCACCGGGGCTTGGTGGGCTCGGCCATTGTTCGTCGCTTGAAGGCAGAGGGCTGTCATTCCCTGATTCAGAGGACTTCACAAGAACTCGATTTGAGAGATCCTTTAGCTGTCGATTCCTTTTTTGCATCAGAAAAGCCAGAGTATGTCTTTCTCGCTGCGGCAAAGGTCGGGGGAATCTTGGCCAACTCAACTCGCCCAGCTGAGTTCATTTTCGATAATCTGGCTATTCAAAACAATGTAATCGAAGCCTGCCATAAGCATGGGGCAGAAAAGCTGCTTTTTCTTGGCAGCTCCTGCATTTATCCCAAGCTGGCTCCTCAGCCCATGCCGGAAGACTGTCTTCTGACTGGCCCTCTGGAGCCCACCAATCAGCCCTACGCCATTGCCAAAATCGCGGGCATTGAAATGTGCCGCAGCTATCGCAGGCAGTATGGGATGAAGTCGGTCTGTCTCATGCCGACAAATCTTTACGGACCGGGTGATAACTTCGACTTAAATTCAAGTCATGTGCTGCCTGCCATGATCCGCAAGTTTCACGAAGCAAAGAAAAATGGCGGGCCTGTGGTGCTGTGGGGTTCTGGCACTCCAAAGCGCGAGTTTCTTCACTCAGATGATCTTGCCGATGCAGCCCTCTACTTAATGAATAACTTCGAAGATGCCGAACTGGTCAACGTCGGAGTTGGAGAGGATGTTTCGATTAGAGAACTGGCCGAACTTATTGCACAAGTGGTCGGCTATAGCGGAGAAGTTGAATGGGATTCGACTAAACCGGATGGAACTCCTAGAAAACTGATGGATGTTTCCCGCATGACATCTTATGGCTGGAAGGCAAAGATTGGATTGGAAGATGGGATTCGCTCGGTTTATCAGTGGTATCTGAGTCAGGCGTAGAGGAAGGATCTGCCTTACGATGAGGCATCCTTTCTTCCTGGAGAGAATTCAGCAGATTGTCTGTGTCATGTCTCTTACATGGGTCCGTTCACTGAGGCTAAAAACCAGATAATATGAGACTGCTTGAAAAAGCTCGGCTCAGAATCTAAAACTCCGGCGAAGCCTTTTGTTCAGCCATCCATGGCTGTCAAGATCTTCGTGTTATGGCATGTTTACGCCATGACAGCTTGGAGCCTGCCTGCTCCGCCCGATGTTTTGAGACGTGGGGATATTCAGCCGACTTTTGGCAGGGTGTTAGCCGACCCTGTTCCGTGGTTTTTAACCTTAAACATGGCGGTAAAAACTGCCGATTGGCTGCCGCTTAAGTGGTACATGGAATCAACGGGTCTGTGGCAGTACTGGGACATGTTTGCTCCCAACCCTCTTTCGCTGGACCACTGGTTTGATGCCGAAGTGACCTTTAAGGATGGGAGCCGCAAAGTTCAGCCCTACCCAAGAATGGCTTCAATGAGCATTCCAGAAAGGTATGTAAAAGAGCGGTATCGAAAGTACACAGAGAGGGTCAACCCCGATTACGCAGATTGGAAGAAGCCAGCAGTGGCTCAATGGCTGGCTTTACAGGCGGCGCATGATCCAAATAATCCCCCTGTATTCGTAGAGTTTCGACGCCACTTTAGGTGGATTCCAAAGTACGGCGAGCCTGTGCCACAAGAAGAGCGGACAGAAGTCATGCTGGCTCTACAGGTGGATCAGGAAAAGCTGAGGCGGGATAAGGGGTGGTGAAAAAGCTAAACGATTGGTTTTTTGGGCCGCAATCGGCAGCTGCCTTGGGATTGTTTAGAATTTTGGCCTGCGGGCTTTGTTTTCTAAACCTCATCACCATTGGGGTTGTTTTCGAAGCTTTTTATTCAGCCAAAGGTTTTTATCCCATTGAGTTTCTTGAAAGGTGGGGCGGCAATACTCCTCGCCTCAATCTCCTGGCCGGAGTTGTGGATGATAGGGTCGCCTGGGCTCTCTACTTTATCTGTATCATTGCCGCGCTGCTTTCCACTCTTGGGCTTTTTACAAAAGCATCGCTTGTCGTTCTCTTCGTCACTCTCATCAGTCTTTATCATCGCAGTCCAGATCATCTTAACTCGGGCGACACGCTTATTCGCCAGTGGATTTTTATCTTAATGGTGGCGCCCAGCGGCCAGGCTTTTTCTCTCGACAAACTGCTGGTGAAGCGAAAAGGAGGGGATTGGCAGATCCCACAAACATCTTCCTGGCCCCTGCGTTTGATTCAAATTCAGCTGGCGGTAGTCTATGGCACCACTTTTTGGCACAAGGTCTACGGCGAAACTTGGTGGAATGGGACAGCGACTTTTACTTCATCGCATCTGCGGGAACTCCAGAGGTTTCCTCTGCCCAGCTGGTGGGATGCGATGCCCGCTGTTGCCATGCAGACTTACGGGACCCTTGCGTTGGAATTTGCCCTGGCGACTTTGGTCTTTTTTAAGCCCTTGAGAAAATGGATTCTGCTGGGCGGCCTTATGCTGCATGCCGGGATTGAGTATTCGATGAACATTCCGCTGTTTGCCTTTATTATCTGCACTGGCTACATCGCTTTTTATCGCGGAGAGGAAGTCGAGGTCTTCTTGGCGGGAGTTGGAAGAAAGTTTCCATTTCTCGCCCGATTCCTTCCATCTGCCATGCCAGAAGCTGAGCCGCAGAGCCCCTGACGCGGGCAGGCACCCTCTAAAAAGAAAAAGGGTTCAGCCGCTTTGTTTAGCAGACTGAACCCAAGGTTTAGGCGGGCGGAAGTGACAAATGTTTAGCAGGTCGTGCAGGGCTGCATGGTTCTGCGGAACTCTTCAATCGCCTGTCGGAGCTGTCGATGAGCTCGGTGCAGGCGGCTTCGAATTGTTCCGACAGGCGTGTTCAGCTTTTCGGCAATCTCTGCGTAGGGGATCTGATGAACGTCGGCCATAAGGATCAAGTTCTGCTGCTCCGGAGTCAACTGACTCAGAGAAGCTTCGAGCTCCTGGCTTAGGTGCTGCTCAACCAGCCTTGATTCGGGGCTGGGGGATTGGTCAGCGGATTCAAAATAGACTCCATCGTCTGATCCATCAGGTCGTAGGGGAGCATCATACGAAACCGTCTGCACTCGCCTGTTCGTGCGTCTTCGCAGGTCCAGATAAAGGCGGGTGACAATTCTGAAAATCCAGTTCTCAAAAGGTCTGTCTCCCTGGTATCGATCGAAGCCCCTGTAGGCACGAAGGAATGCTTCCTGGGTCAAGTCTTCTGCTTCAGTCCTGCTGCCAGAAAGGCGGTAGGCCAAGCTGAAGACCTTCTTGTAGGAATTGTCCATCAGGCTCTGAAACCGAGTTTCCTGATCACGAGTAAGGGTGCTTTCAGTCATCTCTCTTCTCCTTGTTTGGGGTTGTTTCACCCCGTCTATGAATATCAGAACTACTTACTTTTTTGTCCAGTTCCCAGTCCTAATCCAAATGCGAGCATAAGTCCTCAAGATTGGCTGAGTAAAGCTGAGAGCCGAACGGAAGGAATGAGAGCATGCCAAATAAAGGAGGTTCCGTATCGGCTCTACCTATCTAGATGCACTAGGGCGGGAAAAGGTTCTCATATAAGCAGCTTTTTTTACGGCTGAAAGCTTCTGTTCAGATTCATCGCAAGATGATTAACCTTTGAGTTAATCAATTTTCAGAAGCTCTGTATCAGTTCTTGTCTGGTTTAGCTGTCTGGCTTGTCAAGATACGGTTCTATCAAAGTCTCGGGGGAACCTGGAGGGAAGCCTTTGTCTTGTCCTCTGCTAAAATCAGGTGTGTCTCGGTCACTGTTCGACCCTGTTTCAATAGGCAGGTGGAAGTCGCGGAATCGTCTGGCTGTCGCCCCCATGACCACCTACTCATCTCAGGATGACGGAAACATTTCTGCCGACGAAATTCCTTACTTGGCGAGACGTGCAGCGGGTGGCTTTGGAATTGTAATGACCGCCTGCATCTGTGTTCACCCTCGGGGAAAAGCTTTTGATGGGCAGTGGGCGGGCTGGGATGACTCTTTTATTCCTTCGATGAAGCTCGTGGCCGATGCCATCAGGGCAGAAGGAGCCCTGGCAGTTCTGCAGATTCATCACGGAGGCAGGTCTGCCCCGGCAAGGCTCTGCGGTGATCCGCCTCTGTCGGCATCGGCTGTCCCTCATGACCGGCCTGGCGCCGAGGTCCCTAGAGCCATGACTGATGATGAAATCGAAGAAGCTGTTTACAGCTTTGGACAGACAGCTCGGCGGGCGATTGAAGCAGGCTATGAGGGCATAGAGATTCATGGGGCCAACACTTATCTCATCCAGCAGTTTGTTTCTCCTCATTCCAATAGAAGGGAAGACAAATGGGGGCAGGATAGGCTTCTTTTTACCAAGAGAGTTGTAGAGGAAGTTTTGAAGCAGGTTGATGGGCGAGCTTTCGTCGGCTACAGATTTTCGCCCGAGGAGCTGGAAGAGCCAGGGATCAGGTGGTCAGATACCTCGGCTTTGATCGACTACCTTTGCTCCACTGATCTTGATTTCATTCATGTTTCGCTTTATGACTACAAAATGAAAGGGCTTAAAGGGGATGAAGAAGAGCCTACGCTGAAGCGAATTGCCGATTACACAGCAGGACGAAAAATGCTGATCGGGGTTGGAGCGGTTAAGTCCAAAGAAGACGCAGAGAACTGTCTTGATATGGGAGCCGATATGGTCGCTCTAGCCAGAACGGCTCTCACACAGCCTGACTTTCCTTTGGCTGTTCAGAGGGGCGAAGCTGTTCGCACAACCGTGCCTAAGACTGGGGCTGGAGAACTTTTTACCTGGCCCAAAGGGCTGGAAAAAAGAGCTTATTCAACTCCGGGCTGGTTTGCCGTAGAAGATTAAGCTTCAGCTTCTTCGTCCATCTGTCCAAGAAACAGTGCCATCTAAAAAGATGACTGCTTTGCCGTAAAGGCTGGTGATCGAACCGTAGGGTGTCCTGGCGGCATCTACTCCACGAGGGAGTGGTCCGCCGGGAAATTCGATCACCAAGTCATCCAGAGATTCGTCCCATCTCACCAGTCTGCTCAGAGTCTTCATGGCATCTTCTTTGGCAGGATAGGTCATGCCTCCTTCAGCCCAGGCCAGCCTAACGGCGCGTCCGATATCTCTGGCGCTTCGTTCTGTTTTTGCTCTTGAAGAGGCGTATCTTTGGGTCAGCAGTCTGTCCGCTGTGGTAGTCATAATCTCGCGGCTGAAAAGGTGACCTTCAGAGAGGTAAAGCACTCGATCGAAAGTTGAAGCGAGTTGAGAGGGGCCGATGGAAGGTGTCAGGCGGGCAGAAGCACTGCCACCCTTGAGCCATTGCCAATCTTCTTTTTTCTCTAAACTCAAAATTGGGTCGGGTCCAGCTGGGGCATCAGGAAAAGTGTTGGGGGGCACAAAGGAAAGAGCCAGATCGTCAACGCCGATCTGCGCCAGAACTCCTCCTCCGCCTCGGCGATTCACCTTGAGAATCAAAGCCTTGCCATCGGGGGTGAAAAAGTGGCTCAGGGGTCCGGTTGACTGTCTTTGGTGGATGGCTGAAGCCAGAACCAGTCCTTCTTCGTTGAGCCGAGAAAGAATCCACTCTTCTTTTAAGCTGCCGCCTTGAAGTTCTGTCACTTTTTGTCCCAGCAGAACCGCTCCCCTCTGATTGGGGAGGGTGAAGAGACTGAGAGCTTCGCCGTAGTCAGCAGGGTTCAGCCGAATCATCTTCAAGGAATCTGGCCTTCCCGCCTGCATAGTGAGAAGGGTTCGGGGGGCTTCTGGATCTTCGACTGGCTCCAACAGCACCCAAAGCCTGCGAGAAAGACCCCAGTAGGCTGTCCATTCATCCTTGAGGTCCAGAGCGAGCCCTTGGGTGGAGCCAGAGACAAGATCCGTAAGGACGAGATGCCGGCTCGGCCTGCCTCCGCTTTGACCTGGGACCCTGGTCGAGCTCCAGACCACAAAGTCGCCCGTTGGGGAAAGTGAAAACTTTTCTTCCGCTGCCTGACCAAGCACCTGAGGCGGGGCAGGAATGTAGGCAGTTGAACCTGAAATAGCAGCTTCGGCGGGAGAATCACCCCCTCCTGCCAGACAGATGCCAAAAAGCAGCGGCCAGACCATAAACTTCATTCTATGACGAAACAGGACTACTTTGATTCCACAGAAATCCTCTTGCCCCGCCAACCGTCCCTATTGTAATGCTTATCTCTGCTTGTGTTGTTGGACTGCTTGGGCTGCAGACGCCTGACCCTGAGCTGAGATGGAAGCCCAAGGTTAATGACCGTCTTACCTACGAGTACTCGCTGGAGGCGGTGGGAACCCAGGCTATGAGCGTGACTGCCTATCTCGATGTTCTAGTCACTCAGGCTGGTGATGCCGGATTTACCACCCGCACTGTCAGCCGAGGTGCCTTGATCAGCATGGGGGGCAACGAGGTTCGTGATAATCGACCGAACCCGGTCACCGCCCGGTTTGGGATGCGCGGCGATCTGATAGAGATTTTGGAGGGCACCAAGGACCGTGGCGCCTATGAACTGGGCAGGGCTACCAAATTTGTCTCTCCGCCTCAAGCCGTGAAGGCTGGTGAAACCTGGACCTTCAGCTTTGCCGCAGAGCCGGAGCTTGGAGTAAAGGCCGCTACATGGACTGGCAAATTTGAAGGTTTGATTCAGATGAGGTCAGGCAGCCAGGCCAGAATCACCTATACCTTGAACGATGATGACAAGGGCAAGGAAGCCTTTTCTGCCAAGGGAACCTGGATGGTGGACCCAGCTACCGGGATTCCTGAATCCATGACTTCTGATCTTTCTCAACTTGGCGGAATGAAGCAGGGAGGCAGTTTTAAGTTCAAGCTCACTCGATATAGGGAGCGAGGCGGGTAAGCAGCCAGACAGCACATTCGTACTTGCTTTTAAGTCCGCTTTTTTCAGTGTGCCCGTCTTTCCACAGCAGAGTCAGCTCATTATTGGGTGAATCGAAGCCGATTTCCCCGCGGCTTATATCGTTGACTGCTATGGCCGTAACACCTTTGCGGATGATTTTTGCTCTTGCGACTTCGAGGCTCTCGTCAGGTTCAGCTGCAAAAGCGATGGCTGCTGCCTTAGGGTTGGCTTTTACTGCACCGGCAAGGACATCGGGGTTGGGAACTAGGTCAAGATGCCATTCTCCGCCGCCGCTTCGTATCTTGCCGCTCTGCTTTTCTTTTGGGCGGTAGTCAGCGACAGCTGCCGCGCCAATAATCAGGTCGGCGGATGCGGCCAGTCTTGTGGCTGCTTCTGCCATCTCCAGGGCTGTCTGAACTCTCACGACATCGACCTTCTGGGGGATAGGCGCTGTTTGGGGCCCCGCGATCATTGTTGTTTTTGCACCCATTCTTTGGGCAGCTTTTGCCAAGGCAGAACCCATCTGGCCGCTGGACCTGTTGGTGAGATACCGAACATCATCTAAAGGTTCGCGGGTTGGACCAGATGTGATAAGAATTCTTTTCCCCGCGAGGATTCTGCTCAATCCCAGGGCTTCCTTCACCCTTTCTAGGATTTCCGAGTTTGGTGCAAGCTTGCCTGCTCCCGATTCACCGCAGGCAACTTCGCCAGTTTGTGGCTGAACTATTTCAACTCCCCTAGCAGCAAGAGTCAGCAGTGAAGCCTGGGTCACATCATTCCCCCACATGACTGGGTTCATGGCGGGAGCGACCATTAAAGGCGCTTCTGTGGCAAGGATGATGGTTGACAGCATATCCACTGCCTGGCCCGATGCGGCGACATTAAGGGCATGGGCGGTGGCGGGGGCAATGATGACAAAATCAGCCCATCTCGCCCAGTCAATATGAGCCATGCGGCCAGCTTCTGGCTCTTCAAAGGCATCAACCAGGCAGGGCTGTCCCGTTAGGGCTTCGAAGAGATGCGGGGTGACAAACTTGGCGCCACTGCGGGTTAGGCAGACTCTGACTTGGTGTCCTTCCCGCATGAGGTCACGGGCAAGGTCGGCGGCGCGGTAGGCGCTGACACTCCCTGTCACTCCGAGCAGAACCTTAGCCATTCAGCAGTTTCTCCAGCTTTTCCACGCACAAAGATAGATCATCATTCACAACCCTGTGGGTATAGCAGGCAGATTCCACAATCTCCTGCTTGGCTCTTTCCAGCCTGCGCTGAATCTGCGCTTCTGTCTCGGTGCCTCTGGATCGAATTCTTCTTTCAAGCTCATCAAAACTGGGGGGGAGAAGGAAAATTGAAAGGATATCTGGCAGAGTTTTTCTCACCTCTGCGGCTCCTTGAACTTCAATTTTTAACAGGGCGACCTTGCCCCGGCTGGTGATGTCCTGCACTTGATCCAGAGGGGTGCCGTAGAAGTCCGTTCCGTACTCTTTATGCTCTAAAAATCCCCCTTTATCTGCCTTTTCAATAAAGACATCCCGGGATAAAAAGTGGTAGTCATTTCCATCAATTTCGCCAGGTCTGGGCTGCCGGGTTGTGGCCGCTACGACCCTGATAATTGATGGATTGAGCTTCTGCCACTCTAGGAGCACTGTGTCTTTGCCCACGCCAGAAGGTCCGGAAAGAATCATCACTCGGCCTGGGCCGAACCTGTGGGTGTCTGGCATGGCTTAGTACCGAATCAAATCCATCAGCTTGGAAGCTAAGGAGAAGGGGTCGTGTCGAACAGTATCTGTTTCGCTCATAAAGTTGCCTGTCACCACTTTTAGCCCCATGTGCCTCAGCCTATCGGTATCAGGAACCACATATTCCTGTCGGCTGTGCCGGTAGCGTTCAAGAATCTGGGGGCTGGGAAGTCCTGTATTGACCAGCACGTAATCAAAGACTCGGCAGGGAAGGTTGGCTTCAATAGCCACAACATGCTCAGTTGCTGTATAGGATTCCGATTCACCCGGCTGGGTCATGACGTTGCAGATGTAGGCTTTGGGGCAGTCTGCTTTGGCGATCTGCTCAGCAATTCCATCAACCAGAAGGTTTGGAATCACGCTGGTATAGACGCTTCCTGGCCCAATAACGATGATGTCTGCCTCTGAGATAGCCTTGAGCGCTTCGGGATGGGGCTCGGTTTTTTCCGGCTGAAGAAAGAGCCTGCGAATTTTGAGGTGCGATTCGGCGATGGCTGTTTCACCAACAATCTCAGAATCGTCTTCCATGATGGCGCGAAGCCTAATGTGGCTTTTTGTCGCGGGAATAACCCTTCCACGGACGTTAAGAACCTCGCTGGCCAGCTTGATGGCTTCATCCAGGTCGCCGGCTGCCTGATCTACCAGGCCAGCCAGAAGCAGGTTGCCTAATGAATGGCCGCTTAAGCCCCCGCCCGTGCCGGCAAAGCGGTACTGGAAGAGGTCTGTCATCAGCTTTTCTGCATCGGCCAAAGCGACGAGGCAGGCTCTTAAGTCGCCTGGCGGCAGCTGGCCCAGCTCTTGAACGATGCGGCCGCTGCTTCCCCCATCGTCGCTGACGCAGACGATTGCCGTAATGTTGGAACTGTGAATTTTTAGCCCACGGAGAAGGGTGGAAAGGCCAGTGCCCCCACCGATAGAAACAATTTTGGGCCCTTGTGCCAGCTGAAGGCGTCGTCGATAGGTGTCAACGACACCCGTCACGGCGTTCTTGGGGTTCAAGGTATCAAAAAGGGCTCGGGCTGACCTTCGGACTCCACGGTAAAGCAGCCAGCCTCCAGAGAAAAGGAGAAAGCCTCCCAAAATGTGGGTGATGACCTCGATGTTGTCAGAGCCAAAAACCTGTTCACCCTGAATCTTGTAGATTAAAACCAGCTCCTCAACGAGAGGGCCAATAATCGTCCTAAAGGAGAGGCTGATGCCGAGAACAAGAATAACTAGGCCCAGAAGGGCTGAAAATCCATGTCGGATCAGGGGCCAGGCAGTGCCGAGCCTTCTACGCCACCAGGGAGTCCTGCGGCCAGTACTAGCTCTTTTCTTCATCGGGCAGGAAGATGCCCAGAAGGGCGTTAAGCGAGGAATAGAGGACTGATCCTACAAGGCCAGCCCAAAAAGTGGTGACATGGAATCCAAATCCCCAGCTGCCTACCATCCAGAAAAGAAGACCATTGATGACAACTGACAAGAGGCCGAGAGTCAGGCAGTTGAGAGGCAGAAATAGGAGCTTAAGAAGCCTTCCTAATGTCGCGTTGACCAAAGAGAGAAGCGCAGTCCCAATAAAGAGTCCAAGCACTTCGCCGACCGATTGGGTTTCAACGTAAATCTGCCTGCCAGAAAAAACGAGGCCCGCCAAGAAGACACTGGCAGCAAGGGCAATGGCGGCCAGCACCCACTTGAGAATCATCTTCTTCATGGCTTTCCTGCTGTTTGTACCTTGCCCATGCAGAGGAGTTAAGCAGAGTATCAGCCTAAGAAGGGTCTTGCACCAAAATTTCTTGCCGCTTCTTGGGCGGGTCTGCCGATAAACCAGCCTTGAGCCATATCGACCCCTGCCTGAGTTACCATGCCAAGCTGATCTTCTGTTTCAATGCCTTCGGCAACAACCAATGCGCCCACTGCGTGGGCAGCAGCGGTGAGAGAGTTGATTAATCCGCAGGGGCCAGCTTCTTCCAGCATCACAAGAGATTTATCAAGTTTGACAATATCTGGCTCTATTTCTTGAATGCAGGTGAAGGAGGCGCAGCCTGCGCCCAGGTCATCAATCGCAATTAGGCTTCCATAGGCTCTCAAGCGGCCAACTGTGACCATCAAGTCTCGCAGGGGTGGAAGCTGGCTGGTTTCGACCAGCTCAAAAACGACTTGAGTGGGATCAGCGTTGATTTTCAGCAGAGGCTTTATAACCTGATGTTCAAAAGCGTCAGGGTCGGCAAGGAGTTCTGGCTGAATGTTAAGGAAGAGTGATTCGCCAGGCTGAAGCTGAGGAAGACATTGGTCCAGGGCTGCGTGAAAGGCTTTGCTTTGGAAATCTTCCATCATCCTGTGGGCTGTAGCGGCTCTTACGACTTCTCCGCCAGACCTTAGCCTTCCCTGATCCTCTGCTCTAGCGAGGGCTTCAAAAGCGACCACTGTCAGGTTTTCCAGCCAGAGAAGGGGCTGCATGTGCATCACGAGCCTGCCAGAATTAAGCAGGGGAGGCAGCCAGGCTGTTTCAAGTTGAATCAGGACATCTTCAAGGCTGGGAGCGGTCCAGGGGTCGAACCTATGTTCCAGCAGACTGGCTCGACAGAGGGCTCTAGTTTCTGTGCCTGCCTGGTCAAGCCAAAGAGCGAGGCGGCTAGTCCAAGTAGGGCCAGCGAAATGATAAATGGGCTCGGTTTTGCTTGCTCTTGTGGCAAGGCCAGCAGCCCTTGTCTGTCCCCAAAGTGTTGGGCACCAAACTGCCACACCGGAGCTCACCCCACCATTCGCCATCCTTAGCTTTCCTGGTCTAGGCAGCATCCTGCTCGCCTATCATTCACTTGAGACGCAGGTTCCTGCCGATAGGATTCTGAGCGCCAAATCTGGGACCTTAACAGGGAAGCAGTATAGGGACTTTGAAACCTGAGACAAGGTCTTTCAGTCAGACACTTTGTGAGTACTCCTCGCCCCCCGATGGTGAAACCGGGCTTCCCTTGGGGAGCCGTTATCTCGCTGCTTGGCTCCATTGCCTATGGAGTCTCTCCTATTGACTTGATTCCTGACCTTATTCCTTTGATTGGTCTATTGGATGATGCCCTTCTGGTGCCTCTTCTGCTGATTTTTGCTTTCATTGGCTTTATGAGGCACAAAAAGGCGCGAAAGGCGGCTGAAGCTTATGGCGAAACAGTCATTGATGTTCCAGCAAGAACACAGACCGAGCCCGTTATTCCCCAGTCTCACCGAGGCTGAGGGAAGGAAAGCTCTTGGGCTTGACAGGCTGACGAGAACCCTGCTGGGGCTTCCAAAAAAAACAGCTTCCATCGTAGATGGAAGCTGTTTTTACAGGCGCTGCCTGCAGATTATTGTGAGGGCAAGGCTGCTTACTTTGAAGCTTTTTTGACAGGTGGCTTTTTAGTTTTTGGCTGAGCAGAGCTTCTGCCAGACCTCGTGCCAGATCGGCTTGCTTCTGTTCCCCTGACAAGGCCGGAACGCTGTGCCAGGTAATCAATGCCAGAGTCTCGTGGCTTGGTTAGGCTGGGGTCTGAAAGGTAGTCCTTTCGATACTTCATGGCCTGAATAAGATCGTACTCCAGCTTGGAAAGGTCTTCGGGGCGGTCCAAACCAGCCCGGCTGGCGAGGGTGCTTGCGACTGAATCTAAAGATCCCAGCTTGCCTGTGTTGACCTTTCGGTCCATGAGAGTGGCTATGCCTGCTTCTGACTTGAAAACTTCAGAAACTCTCACATTCCATGACCGGCTGCCTGCTTTAACCCTAATAGTGTCAGTGGCGGGGTGATAAAGCTCTTTTGCGATCATCAGCTGAGCGACTTTGAACTCACGGCTTGCGCGGCCAGCCCTCTGGAAAACAGAGGCAAGCCTCTTATCCATGATGATCTTTTGCACTGCGTGGGCGCCGATGAACTCTGCTCCTGATGTGGGGCAAAGGGCTGCCAGTTCAGCATGAGGAGTGACTTCCAGCCCGAACCGGCTGAAGTTCTGAGCAAACTCTATTGGAGATCTCTGCTTCATGCGAAGCAGAACACGGCCGAGCGACCCTGAACCTGCTTGAAGGGCAGCAAACTGAATCATTCCGACAGAGACGTAGCCGGTATCGTAGGTGTTAAGGCTGTCGAAGCCGCCTTCGAGCAGGGAAACTGAGTTAAGCACCTTTAGGTCGCTGTCGCTGACACCAGCTTCCCGTGCAAGGCTTGCTAGTTCGCCGGGGTTAAGCTCTTTGACCTTTTGACCAAAGCTCTGAACGCCTTCTGCAAACCGGTAGTAGGCAAACCTTTGGCGCATTCCTACGTTGTCTTGGTAGGTCAGCTTAGTGCCATCCTCGTACTGCACCTGGTGCATGAGGGGCTGGACAATGTTGGCAAAAGCGGGAGGCATGGGCAGCCTCAGATCAGAAGGCTTGGCGCCTGGCCTTTGGGGTTCAGCCCCAGCGGGATCTGGAGCGGGGGCTCCTTCTGCCCTATTCTTTTCAAAAGCGTCCTTTGCTGCCTTCCAGTTATCCCATGCAACCCTGCCGTTCACCCATGCTTCCCACCTCTTCTGCTGGGCAGTAAGGGGCTTGACATCCTGTGATGGACTGACTTTTTCTGGCTGAATCAAGCGGCTGTAGCTTAACAGCCACTGACTGCCTTCTGGGGTCAGCCTCACCCGCCAAGTGCCTTTAACATTGGCATCTGAAAGTGGAGAAGTGCTGTAGCGGTCTTGGCTTGACCAATACTCAAGCACTTGAGCCCGCTCCTCCTGCGAAAAATAGATTTGAGCCTGGGACGACGCAGATGCCGCCACCAGGGCTCCAATCAAGAACCCTGAGAACCTCACAACAGTCCTCATCCTTGGCGTCATAGGCGGTTCTGTTTCCTGTTAAGAATGGCGGAAAACAGCTTTGGAGAAATGATCTGGCAAGGGTGCTGTCAGCAGCCTTGCCAGCCAGTAGTTCTCCTTGTGCTGTTATAAGTTTGGCAGATTTTAGCAGCTTCTTGAGACCAAAGATAAGAAATTACTTCAAGTTTTTGAACTTGCGTCCCCAGGTTTAGCCGCTATAAAAGTCACTAAAAGACTCCACGCGGCAGCGCAGGTTTGGGCAAAAGCAAACTGCAGATCTACGGGCAGAGCATAAACGCAGAAGAGCATAGGTCCCCAAAAGAGGATGTTAGGCACAAAGAGGGGGAGAAGTCTCTTTACTATGAACTGATCTTTGAGAAAACCAGGAACCGCAGTGAACTGGTAGTTTAAGCCACGAAACCCAAGCAGCAGAGCGTTGGCCGGAGCCCCAATTAGCGGGACATAAACGAAAAGATCGAAGAGGACTTTTTTAAGCACATTAAGCGGAGTGGCTTCGGGGCCGAACAGCACCGTCTGAAAGCTGTAAAAGTGAAAGGCCAGAAAGCCAAAAACGCCAAAACAAAAGCACTGGTAGAGGGTGGTCAAAAGCCAGTTCTTATCTGTTTTGTCGACTCGACCGACAAGGGCTTTTGCGAACTCGGGAAAAATTCCTCCGGCAAAGGCTCCGGCACAGATGGCGAAAAAGATCCCCCCACCTTGTTTTGCCGATTCGACAACCTTTAGTCCGCTCTGCATTTGAGGGAGGATGTAGTAAGAGGCCACCAAAAGGGCTCCTGCCGCCTGGATGACGAGCAGAGGGGCCCACATGGCACGAATAGAGTCGAGCCCGGGCCGGATCGTGTCACTCCACGAAATGCCTTTCATCAATGACCTGTTGTGTCTCCTGGCTTGGTGAGAAGAGCGAGCATAAGGCACCAGGCTGCTTCGGCGACCTGTGAGATGGGAAACTGCAGGTCTTGCGGCAGAGAGTAAACGCAGAGGAGAACAGGAATCCATACCATCCAGCAGGGCACCATGAGAGCCAGAACTCTTCGTCTGAAGAACTGGTTCTGAAAGTGGGGAATCATTCGTCGGAGGCTGAAGCCTTCGTTTTTGAAAGCGAAAGCAAAGGTTGTAAAGTAGACAAAACAGAAGGGTGAAGCTGCGCCCATGTCTAGAAGTGTTTTTTTGAGGACTGTTGGCACATCAGCTTTGGTGCCGAACAAGGGCGCCTGAATGTATTCGTAAAACAGATAAACACCCAAGGCGACAATGGCAATGACGAGGCCAGTGTAGAAGGCATCTTTTAGCCACTTGTCGTAAGGCGGCTTGACCTTGCCAGTTAAAAGCTTGGCGACTTCTGGCACAATGGCGCCGGCCGCGAACCCGGCTGCCAAGGCAAAGAAAACGCCTCCTTGACGTTTGACCTGCTCCAGCCCCTGCAGCGATTCGCGGACAGAGGGAGAACTGTAATAGGCGATAACCAGAGCCACGGCTCCAAACTGAAGGAGCAGAATGGGAGCCAGGCTGGCTTGAATACTTTTAATGCCCATGCGGACAGCATCTTTTAGGGAAAAGGGGGGTGCTGTGGCAATGGCATCGCTCATCGAACTGAAAGTTTCCCTTTTTGTGGCCAGTCGCAGCTGGGAACGGGGCCGAGTGGTCCTGGCTTTTCAGCAGATGGCAGCGAGGCAGATGAGGGCGGGCTTATCAAGGCTCTTGAGCAGAGCTGTTTTTTGCTTCTTTCTCCGGCTTAAAGTTGAAGCGGATTCCGTACATTCTAAGACCCCATTTTGCTACGAGGCTTCCTGCCCAGCCCATCATCGTCAGCATTAAAAGCCTGAAGAGAATTCCAGTCAGGCGGCTGACTGTGGCATTGACATCAAGTTCAGTTCCTGGCTTGATTTCTAGAACTTGAGCGGGAGGAGTTTGAAACAGAAGCCACGCCTGCTGAAAAGTTAAAACAATAAGGCCAAGCCCGATTAAAAAGGCAAGAGCGCCAAGCAGGGGACTGCCCCAATCTCCTGTAACTCGCTTCACCTTGATTCTATAATACCGCCCGGCGGCCTCCTGGTTAATACTTACGCCAAGAAGTCAGGGCTTGGGCACAAGGGCGCAAAAGAAGTCGGACCTCATCCAACGCTGGCGAGGCCCGACCGTGCCAAGTTCATTTGCAGAAATGCCCTTGCTTTTTGGCACGAATCAGCCATCAAGCAGGGAAGGGTAATGGCTGCCGACACAGCAGCTTTCCTCGTCGTGGTCCCCCAACCAACGCTGGCTCCCGGCACGCGACTCTGCGCCCGAAAGAGGGGACGAGTGATAAAGAGTCATCATCCTCGATTCCTCCTCTGACCATTCAGGGGTCAGTCCTTGCATCGGCCTACGAGGTTAGCTGTCGGGTTAGGGCCAAGAACTACCCTTCATCCTCGCGGATGATTCACCCCAGAATCGGTTCCCCCGTTTCTAGTTGCCTAGAATTAAGCCAGGAATCAGCAGTTGCCTGCGATTGCTTTTATTCTACCGCTAGATTTCTATAAAGATGACTTGAGAATCGTTTCATTCTAGAAAATCAAGTTCAATCGCTGTTGACCGCTGTTTGGGGAAGGCCGTGACGAACATGGACAAGAATCGTTTGATTCATGATCTTGTGCAGGGAGCATTCTACAGTCCGATCAAGTACAGTGAAGTGAAGAAGCTCCTTTGGGGTGAGTTCCCGGGGCGCAGAGTTGAGCCTTTTATGAAGCTTTCGAATATGGCCCTCTATGCGGCATCTCTCCTAGCATGTGTCTTGATGCCGGCTTTTGGCATGGGGCAGAAGGCTTCGGAGCAGACTGTCCTCAACGTATGGGGAATCGGCCAGAGTCCTGACGACAAGGGCATGGCAGATTCGATTCGAGAGTTTGAACGGCGGAACCCGGATATTCGTGTGCGTGCCCTCAGCATGGGCGCGGGGGAAATGAACCCCCAAAAGCTGATGACGGCGATAGTTGGGGGAGTGCCTCCGGATGTCGTTCGCCAGGATAGGTTTTCTATCAGCGACTGGGCGGCGCGGGGAGCTTTTAGAAGCCTGGATGACCTGATTGAACGGGATAGGGAGCTTGATCCTGACCAGGTGGCGACTCCCGAGCAGTATTACCCTGCTGTCTGGTCAGAAGCCTCTTATGAAGGCAAGGTTTATGGCATCCCTCTTGGTGCCGACAACAGGGTTCTTTATATTAACAAAGATGTTTTTCGCAGAAAGGCGAATGAACTAAGGGCCGCCGGACTTGATCCTGATCGAGCGCCAAGAACGTGGAGCGAAACCTTGGCTTACTCCAAGGTTCTGACAGAAAAAAATCCTGACGGAACTTTGAAGGTGGCAGGTTTTCTCCCTAACTACGGAAACTCGTGGCTTTACATGTTTGGCTTCCAGATGAACGCTCAGTTTTTGAGCCCAGATGGAACCAAATGCACCCTCAACAGCCCCGAAGCTATAGCCGCAGTTCAGTTTATGAAGGATGGCTACGATGTGGTCGGGGGAATGGATCAGGCCGACCGCTTCCAATCCACATTCAAGGGAGCAGAAAACGACCCCTTTTTAGCCGGGCAGGTGGCTATGGTCATCAATGGCGACTGGGTGCTTTCCGGCTATTTTCGCTATAAGCCAAATCTGAATTTCGCCGTTTATCCGGCGCCTGTTCCTGATGATCGCTTTTACCAAAGGGGAGCTTTTGCAGATGAAAAGGATAAGTTCATTACCTGGGCCGGAGGTTTTTCTTATGCCATTCCTCGAGGGGCAAAACACGAAGAAGCAGCCTGGAAGTTCATTAAATGGATGACGAGTCTGGAAGGCCGTCTGCTCGATATGACGGCTCAGCAGAAGTTTGAGCAGGCCAGAGGCAGAAGGTACATCCCACGAATTCAGGGACACAAGGAAACCAATAAGCGGGCGATAGCGCTTTTTGCTGGTGGCACATCGAACTACGACAAGGCGATTCAAGGCCACATTTCCATGATGGATTTTGCCCGGATCCGCCCTGCCACCTTTGCGGCCCAGGTGCTTTGGGATAGTCACGTCAGGGCGGCTGATAGGGCGGTGCGCGGCTTAGATACGCCAGAAGACGCCCTGCAGGAAGGTCAAAATGCCGTTCAAAGGGTTTTAGATGAAGAACTGAAGAAGGATGATTTTCCTGTCGTTGATCCTCTGATTCCCTTGTACCTTTCGCTTGGATTTGTCGCCGCTTCGGTCGTTGGTACAGTGCTTTGGATCAGATCCAAAAAGCTTCGCCCTATGGCAAAGCATGAAATGAGGTGGGGCTACATTTTTATCAGTCCCTGGCTTGTTGGATTTTTGGTTTTCACCCTTGGTCCAATGGTGGCCAGCTTCTTTTTTAGCTTCACCCAATACAATGTGTTGACAGAGGCAAGGTGGGTTGGCGCCAATAACTACGCCATGCTTCTCAACGAAGACAAGCAGCTTCTGCTGAAGGCTTTTTTCAACATTGTTTACCTGGCGGGGGTAGGGATTCCCTTGGGATTGGTGGCCGGGTTATCCATTGCTCTGCTTTTGAACCAAGACATTCGGGGCATGAGATTCTATCGAACAGCTTTTTATCTGCCTTCGATCGTTCCTGCGGTTGCCTCAATTATCTTATGGCTTTGGATCTTGAATACCGATCCGAGTCGGGGCATTTTTAACATGCTTTGGTCCAACACTTTCTCTGTGTGGTTTGGAACTCAGCCGCCTAACTGGATGGGAGATGCTTACTGGACGAAGCCAGCATTGGTATTGATGGGCTTGTGGGGAGCAGGCAGCGGCATGATTTTATGGCTGGCAGGACTGAAAGGCATACCAAGCACTTTGTATGAAGCCGCTTCGATAGATGGAGCCACCCCGGTTCAGCAGTTTGGCGGAATCACTCTGCCCATGCTCAGCCCCTTGATCTTCTTTAACCTTGTCATGGGCCTTATCGGGTCGGTGCAGGTTTTTGACTCGATTTTTATCATCACAAAGGGGCAGGGAGCTGGCCCAGATGACTCCCTGATGGTGCCGGTTTATCACCTTTTTATCAATGCCTTTACTTACTTTAGAATGGGCTACGCTTCTGCTTTGGCATGGCTGATTTTCGCAGTCATTTTGGCCATTACAGCTGTTCAGTTCTTCTTATCTAAGCGCTGGGTTTATTCGGAGGCAGGCAAGTGAACGCAGAAATCCTTTATCTCATTGCCACCCTCTGTATGTGGGCTGGCTTCGGCTTCCTCATCAACGCGGCTGTCAAGGGCGCAAGGCTATGGATTTCGCCTAAAACTGAAAGGGTGGCCCTGACCGCTTCCCTGAGAAACTCTTTGATTATTGGGGCGGTTCTTGTGCTGATCGCGACATTTATGCCGCGTGAGATTGGCAGAGAGATTAAAGAGCAGGGGCTGCACATTCCTGTTGCCTGGCTGATGCTCTCATTCCCCGGCTGGGTCTCGCTTGTTCTGTTCGCTTTTGCCTTGGGCAAGGGGATTCAGGGAGCGATTGCCATGACCGAGGAAGAGACAAAGGACAAGCTTGCGACCGCTGGAGTTTTAGCCTTGTCTGCTGTCATGTGCCTGGTTTGGCACAGCATGCTTAAAGAGCCCATAGCAATTCTGCGGGGCGTTATTGTTGTTCAGCCGCTGCAGCTTGCCGTCATGGCAGCCTTGGCGCTTGGCGCTATTCTGGCCATGACTGCGGCAGAAAGAGCCATAAAAAGTCGAGGCCTTGCCGCAAAAATCGCCTCGGTCGGTGCTCTCTTAGTAGGATCTATCGTTTTTGGCTTTCCGTTTGTCTGGCTGCTGCTTACCAGCTTTAAGGAAGAACGCGACCTCTCTATGACCGATGGCATTATGTGGCTGCCTATGGTCCAGCTGGAACACCCTTTCACTGATCCTGAGCGGCCTTTGGCTGTCACCAAGTACCAGGGCAGAAGCGTTCAGGCAGACGTGCTGGAAGTGCAGCCCAACGGCAGGGTTTTGATGGAAGTGGACCGTCCTTATGGCCTGAGAGGCAGACGGTTTGAGGTGAATCAAAGCGACTTTAAGCCGGTTCCGCGCCAAGGACCCATTGTCAGCACTCAATACAAAGGTCAAAAGGTTGAGGCTTATGTCTTTAAGGAACTGGACAGCGGCGATCGCCTTGTTGAGGTTCTGCGGCCAGAAACGTTGAAGGGAGAAAGGTTTGAAGTTGTGGCAGGAACAGAAGAACCTGTTCGGGTTACTGGCCTGAGGTGGCAGAACTATCTTGAGGCTATTGAATGGATGCCATTTGAGGCCAACTACGGGCTTAAATACCTGCAGAACACTATGATCTTAGTGGTTCTCAGCACCATAGGCACCCTTCTTAGCTGTTCCTTTGTAGCCTATGGCTTCAGCCGCCTTAGTTTTCCCGGACGGCAGCAGCTGTTTTTGGTGATGCTGGCAACCATGATGCTGCCCGGGGCAGTCACCATGCTTCCCAGCTTTTTGATCTTTAGATCCTTGGGGTGGATTGATACCCTTAAACCTTTATGGGTGCCTGCCTTTTTTGCAGGAGCCTTTAATGTCTTTCTTATCAACCAGTTCTTCCAGACAATTCCTATGGAACTGGAGGATGCGGCGAAGATTGACGGATGCACCTACTTTAGAACTTTTTGGCAGGTCATGCTTCCTCAGATCAAGCCGGTTCTCGCGGCTATTGCGATTTGGACCTTTATGGGAACCTGGAATAACTTTATGGGACCCCTGATCTATATTAGTTCGCCAGAAAACATGCCCTTGGCCTACGCTTTGCAGCTGTTTAATAGTGAGAAAGGGGGATCATTTGGCTTGATGATGGCCTTTGCCACCATGGCAACTGTTCCAGTGATTCTGCTCTTCTTTGTGGCTCAAAAGTGGTTTATCGAAGGTGTGCAGCTTTCCGGCCTGGGCGGCAGATAAGCCGAAAGTTAAGCTCTCTTAGGGCTGAGAGACAGACAATATAAAGGGCGCGGCGGATGCCGCGCCCTTTATATTTTTTTAGCAGAGATCGAGCTCTGCAGCTGATGCTTTCCTTAGCGAACAATTCCTTCAGGGAACCAGAGCGCCAGTTCTCGGGCGGCAGCTTCAGGATCGCTTGAGGAGTGGGTCAGGTTGTCTTCGATGGTCAGGGCAAAATCGCCTCGAATCGTTCCGGGTGTGGCTTCGATGGGGTTTGTGGCTCCCATCATGGTGCGGATTGCCTTGACTGCGTTATCACCAGAAACGGCAAGAGCGACGATCGGGCCGCTGGTCAGGTAATCCACAACCGAGCCAAAGAAGGGGCGTTCCCTGTGCTCATCGTAATGGGCCTCAACGGTGGATCGGTCTGCCTGGACGAGCTTGAGCGAGGCAACAACGAGGCCACGGGCTTCGATGCGTCGAAGGACTTCACCAATGAGGTTTCGGCTTACTCCGCCGGGTTTGATAAGGACAAGGGTGGTCTCGGACATGATCGAAACGACTGTACCTGTGGGCCTTCCGGCAGGCGATAGCCAGCCCTATGCCACCCCTTCCTATTGCTGGGAGTAAAGTCCAGACACTTGTGTCCATTGCTTCCATACAAGGATTGACGGTCAGGTTTGGCCGGTTCGAAGCCCTCAGAGGAGTGACTTTTGATCTTCCCGAAGGCTGCATCGGGCTGCTTGGCCCCAACGGAGCGGGAAAATCCACCCTCCTAAAAACTTTTCTCGGCTTTGTCAAGCCAGCCGAAGGGGCCGGTTCTGTCCTTGGGTTTGATATTGGCCGCGAAGGAATGGAAATCCGCCAGGTTGTCGGCTACATGCCCGAGCAGGACTGCCACATTCCTGGAATGTCGGCTGTTGAGTTCGTTTCTTATGCAGGCGAGCTTTCTGGCATGCCAAAGGCTCAGGCTATTCGCCGAGCCCATGAGGTGATTGAGTACTGCGGTTTGGGTGAAGCCCGATACCGTCAGATGGAAACTTATTCCATGGGGATGAAGCAGAGGATAAAGCTCGCTCAGGCCCTGGTTCATGGCCCCAAGCTTCTTCTGCTTGATGAGCCGACAAACGGGCTTGACCCCCGAGGAAGGGAAGACATGCTGCAGCTGGTTAAGAGCGTTAGTCACGGCAAAGGAATCAGCGTCGTGGTATCCAGCCACCTTCTAAAAGATATCGAACGCACCTGCGATCATGTGGTTGTTGTCAGCAGAGGAACACTTATCGCCCAGGGACCGATAAAGGATATGAAGCTGATTCAAGGCGAACCACTTGACTTGGAAGTGAAGGAAATGACTCCTGCTTTTGCTCCGGCACTTATTGAAGAGGGCCTTACAGTGGTCGGAGTTATCGGCATGAAGGCAAGGATCACAGGGGCAGGGACAAGGGCTGAAAATGCCCGGTCAGCCTTTGCGGCGGCAGGCAGAGCTGGAGTGCAGATTCGTGCGATAGCACCCGCCGAGAGATCATTGGAAGAGGCCTTTTTGGAGGTGGTCGGAAATGCCTGAAGGAATTGCTGACCTGAGCTATCGCCACTACGGCGGCGGCCTTAAAAAGGCTGCTGGCGCTTGGAAGGTGATCTGCCGCGAAACAGCGAAGAAGGCATTTTCTAACAGAGCCTTCTGGATTCTTACTTCCATTACTGGCTGGTACTACGCCGTCATTTTGGCTGTGCTCTATGTCACCGAGCAGTCGCTGCAGTCTCAGCTGGCCGGGGGCAGGGGCGGCGGGCTGGACCCTATGAAAGAGGTTTTTAGCCGAATCGTCTGGCAGGACCAATTTTATTGGGGCTACAACAGCACCCATCTTCTTTTGTTTATTGTCAGCCTAATCGTGGGGACGGGGGTCATTGCCAACGACAATAGATCCAATGCTCTGCTGATCTATCTTTCCCGGCCCTGTACAAGGGGCACTTACCTTTTTGGAAAGTGGCTTGGGGTCTTTGCAGCGCTTTTTGTAGCTTCGCTTCTTCCGGCCTTGGTTTTTTGGGTCTACGGCGCTCTTAACTATCGACCCTACGGTTTTCTATCTGATGATCCCTTTTTGATTTTGAGAATCACAGGGATTGCCGCCTTTAATGCCTGCCTATTGGCCAGCCTGGCTGTTGGCATAAGCAGTCTTTTCCGTCAGCCAAGAATGGCGGGCGCCACTATGGCGGGCCTTTACTTTATCAGCTACTTTGTCACTCTTTTGTTCAGGGGCCTTGCTTCTTCATCTTCACAGAGCATTCCCGAAGCGCTGAGGACAATGGCTGAAAAGGTCAGTTATATGAGCATCAATGGCCTGATGCAGGGCGCAGGCAAGATTATGCTGAATACATCTGGCGGAACTCAGTTTGGATTTAGTGCTGGTCCGCGTGGCAGTTCTGCACCGGCTCCCATTCCGATCCCAGAGAGCTGGCTGATTTTTGGCCTCGCAGGAACGTTGATTTTGGTCTGTCTGGCTGTGGCAGCCAGCCGTATTCGAGCCGTTGAGGTTGTCAAGTGATCGAGCTGAGATCTGTTTCTCGGTGGTACGGGCCTGTTATCGGAGTCAACGATATTTCCTGCACTCTGCCTTCTGGCGTTACGGCGCTGTTGGGACAGAACGGAGCCGGGAAATCTACCCTGATGCGGCTGGTAACGGGTCAGCTGAGGCCGACAACAGGGGAAGTTTTGGTAGGAGGGGTGGACCCCTTTGCCAACCCCGAGGCGA
Organism: uncultured Fimbriimonadaceae bacterium; assembly: GCA_964607175.1. Taxonomy (GTDB): domain Bacteria; phylum Armatimonadota; class Fimbriimonadia; order Fimbriimonadales; family Fimbriimonadaceae; genus JAKRSE01. The sequence continues at coordinate 17,421 of CAZSIM010000015.1, read as the reverse complement.
TGAGAAAGATTGGCTTCTGCCCCGACATCGATTCGTTTCCTGAGCATTTGACAGGCCGCCAGTTTGTGAATCGCATGGGAAGGCTGATGGGAAGTTCTGCCAAGGAAGCGATAGAGAAGACCAATGTCTTAATGGATCAGGTTGGCATGTCTGACCGATGTGACAGGCCCCTAAGAGGCTATTCAAAAGGCATGAGGCAGAGAATCAAGCTGGCCTCGGCCCTTTTTCATGATCCTCAGATTATTCTTTTGGACGAGCCCTTGAATGGTCTTGACCCACTTGGGAGAAGGGAGTTTATGAACGTGCTTCATGACCTTGCCAAAGGAGGGAGGACAATTTTAGTTTCCAGCCACATTCTTTTTGAAGTCGAACAGATGACGAACTCGATGCTGCTGATGCACAGGGGCCGGCTTCTGGCTTCGGGCAATATTCGCACAATCCGTGACTTGATTGATGCCCACCCTCACCGAATCAGAATAGTCTGCTCGGACCCGCGCCATGCCGCTGCTATTTTGGCGAGAGAGGCTCCTATAGATTCCCTTTCAATTGGACCAGGGGTGGATGAACTGGAAGTGAGGACGAGAAAGCCCGACCTTCTTTATGATGCCATCGCCAAGCTGGTATTGGAAGAAGGTTTGGCAGTCGAACGCCTGGACAGCCCAGACAACTCTTTGGAAGCTGTTTTCAGCTATCTGGTGGAGGGATAAACATGAACCCGGCAATCTTCACGACCCATTTTCAAGATTCCCTTCGCCTTAGTCGTCTGATTCCTTGGCTTCTTGCCGGAGCAGCCCTGTTTGGTATCGCTCTTTTTTGGAGGAACTTTCAAGGGGGAGATGGGCTTTTGGTGGCCTATGGAACCTATTCTCAAATTCTGGTTTACCGTGTCGTCGCTTTGGCTTCGGTTATCTTTGCCATGGGGGTAATCGCCCAGGAAATTGAGCAGAAAACGATCGTTTATCTTTTAACCAGAAGCCAGCCTCGGTGGTCTCTTCTGCTGGGTCGAACCCTGGCCGCGATTGCCACAGTCAGTATTTTCGGCATCATCATCGTGCTGTTCGCTGGCTTAGGTGTCATGGGCTTTAAAGCTTTATCGACACCAGAAGTCTTAATGGATTGCGTGGTTGTCAGCATGGCCGCCGCTGTCTATGTGCCTCTCTTTGTCCTCATCTCGCTTCTGCTTAACAGGGCTATGGTTTGGTCCCTGCTGTTTGCTTTTGGGTGGGAAACCTTTGCCCAGAACCTTCCTGGCATGAGGCCGATTTCGATCATGACTTATCTGAACTCTATTGGCCTCCACCAGGCTAAGAGGGCTGACGGCTTGATGACCTTTTTCTCCGGTGATATGGTTGTGGCAGAAACTCCTGCCCTGCTTGGCTGGCTGGTTCTTATCGGCTTGAGTTTGTTCTTTCTTGCCGCTGGAATGATGATTTTCAGCATTTTTGAATACTCGCCAAGGGAGGATGCTGAGTAGCGCGAGTGCTGCTCAGCTTTTGGCTCTATCGGATCGTCACACATCCATCACGGACCGAATGTTTGAAGCTGCCAGGTTTCCCGTCCTCCTCTTTCGTTCCCTCCAAAGAGGGGCCCCATTCAGGTCAGCAAACGAACAGCAAAGAGGACTCCGACATCTTGTGAAGCCAAGATCTCATTAAGTCAAGCATCTTCGATCACCAGGATATCTAGAACGACATTTGACAAGCCTGCACCACGATGCCGGGTTCTAGAAGTCTCCTAAATCTGGCGACAATTAACTATGCGCCATGCCTGTGAAGGTGTTTGGCCATTCGTTGTCTCCCTTGCCTTCAGCAAAGAGCCAGGTTTTATTGAAGGCTATTTTTTCATCAGCAGAGCTTTTAACCTTTTCAAGGCTGGCCAAAAAGATCGCATTTTTTCTGTACTTATGGTTGATCATATCCATTGCATGACTGGCCTTTACTGCTTCCTGTTTTTTCTCGAAGTCGGAGAAAAGGCTGGGGGTACGAGTTCCAAATGGGGTTAAGTCGGTTAGGTTAAGCCCAACCTGTCGCGGAGTGCCAAAGCTGGCATCTTTCCAAAGACGTAAAACTTCACTGACCAAGCTCATAGTGTCTTGGCAGCCGTCTAGCGGCGTCTGGGCTTCCCATCCCCTGCTTTGGTCGGCAGCATAAATGTGAAGGTGGCCTGCCTCAAGGCCGTATGATCTTAGTCGGGCCGCTATTTTGTGAGTCAGGCGCAGCAGCACATCTCTGGCTCCCTGATGAGTTCTCAACTCGGGTGGGAGAACATGGCTGTGGCTCACAGATTTTCTTGGTTTTTCAATGTCAGTCAGTTCTTCACCTCTTATCAGGTGCCACCATCTTGCCCCCAGTACAGACCTAAACGCCTGCTGAAGCTCTGCTTCTGTTCTAGCTGTCATATCATCTGAGCTGAAAATTCCGGCTGCCATAAGGCGGGCTTCCATTTTTCGATTGATGCCGGCAAATTCTGTGAGTCGAAGCCCCTTAATCTTCTCAGGCAGATCTTTCGATTCAATTACTACCAGCCCGTCTGGCTTCTGCAGGTCGGTAGCCAGCTTGGCTAAAAATGCGTTGGGAGCCAAGCCTATTGAAGCGGTGACAATTGGCGAAACGTCATCGGCCAAAGCCTGCTTCATGCGTTTGGCAATTTTTATTGCCTCATCTGGCTCTCTTTCGTCCCCCAAAAGGCGAAACTTCATTTCATCGATGCTGCAGACTTTGTTGATCGGAAGCACCTGTTGTGTCACCTCCTGAATTCGCTTGTGATAGTGACCATAAAGAGCGTGGCTGCCAGAAATTAAGACAATGTCAGGGATGATCTGCTTGGCGTCCCCTACTCGCATGCCCGTTTTAACCCCCAGCTTCTTGCATTCCTTTGATGCGGCAATAACAAAGGTTGAGTCGGCCACCATTGGAACGACAGCCACTGGTTTCCCGACCAAACTCGGGTCTTCAGCCTGCTGGACCGATGCAAAGAAAGAATTCATATCAAGGTACAGCCACCTAAGCGGCTTGTCTCTAGCCCAGCTTTCTTTACTTTTAGATAGACAAATTTCTACCATCTCTACATTATACAAAAAAAGTTCAGAAATTTGGCGCACTTTGGCACTACAATGCACCAGGAGTTCGCTAAGACCCCTGATTGATCATGCGCGTCCCGTTTTTTGGTTCAAGCGGCCTGCTGCTGGCCTCCTCGGGCGCTGTCATGGCTGCCGGACTTCTTGCCGCGCCTCAAGCACCTTCAGTAGAGGCAAAGGTTCCGGCTGCATTAGAGGCGAAATTTGTCAAGGAATCTCTGCCGCTTATCAAAGCAAGCTGTATGGGCTGCCATACGGGAGAACAGGGAGCCGGAGGAGTCAGGTTTGATCTGGCGAAATCTGCGGCTGATTTGATAAAAGACCCTGACCTTTGGGATAGGGTTCTGGTGAACCTTCGCAACAAGACCATGCCGCCTGTAGGGTTTAAGCCCATGTCTGAAGGCGACAGAAAGAAGCTGATTGCCGGAGTCCACGATGTTCTGCTGTCAGAAGGCAGTAAAGATAATCCTGGTCGAGTGACTATTCGTCGTCTCAATCGATACGAATACTCACGCACCGTCCGCGACCTGCTGTATGTCGATCTCAATCCTGCCGCAGATTTCCCAAGCGACAATGTAGGAGAAGGCTTTGACAACATTGGCGAGGTTCTCACTCTTTCGCCTCTTCATCTAGAAGGATATCTGCGGGCAGCTGAGCAGCTTGCTTCGGCCGCGATTTTGGTGCCAGAAACGAAGGTGGCAAGCTACGACGCCGGGAATTTCACCTTTACAGGCAATATCTCAATGGCCGAAGATGGGATTCTTTTCTATAGTCAGGGAACAGCATCGGCAAGCTACGATGCCAAAGCGGCTGGAACCCACAGAGTTGTCGTCACCGCTTATGGTCAACAGGCAGGGCCAGAGCCCTGCAAAATGGATCTGATTGTAGATGGCAGGGTGATGACTACATTTACAGTAGCTGCCGAGCAGGGAAAGCCAGCTGTCTATGAAATGCCCTTAGATTTCGCGGCTGGCAAAAGGTCAATCGGCCTCAGGTTTACCAACGATTACTACAATGCCAATGACCCTGATCCACGGCGCAGAGATAGAAACCTTGTCGTCATCTCAATGAAAGTTTCTCCACCTGCGGGCAGCGGTGGGGGCGTGCTGCCTCGATCTCATCGCGAGCTGATTCCACGAACGGCTGTGCCAGGGCAGGAAAGAGCCATGGCTAAAGATTCTCTGAGGAGATTCATGTCACGGGCTTATCGTCGTCCAGCTGCCGAAGCTGAGCTGGAAAAGCTGATGAAGCTGTGGGATGTTGGATTCCAGCGTGGCCGAAGCATGGAACAAGCCATGCGTCTTGCGGTTCAGGGAGTTTTGACTTCGCCTAATTTTCTTTTTAGGGTCGAGCTTGATGACAGGCCACAGCCTGGTCCAGCTAAAGACCTTACCGCCTATCAGCTGGCAAGCAGGCTCAGCTACTTTTTATGGGCATCGATGCCGGATGAGGCTTTGACTAGCAGGGCGGCGGATGGCAGCCTTCTTAAGCCAGAAGTGCTGAAGGCCGAAGTTTCTAGGATGCTGAAGGACCCCAAAGCAGAAGCTCTGGCAGATTCTTTTGCCATGCAGTGGCTGGAGCTGGAAAGGCTGACCACCAGGCTTCCTGACCCTCAGCTTTACCCTACCTGGAGCGATGATATTAAGCAGGACATGATCCAGGAGACTCGGCTGTTTGTGATGGACATCATGATGAACAACCGGTCTATTTTGGATTTCATTGATGGTCCCTACACCTACTTAAATGAAAGGCTGGCAGGGCATTACGGAATTTCAGGAGTTCGTGGTCCAGAGTTTAGAAAGGTCAGCTTGGCAGGCACACCCCGTGGAGGGGTTTTGACTCATGGCAGTGTCTTAACGGCAACCAGCAATCCCACCCGCACCTCCCCCGTAAAACGTGGCAAGTGGGTTCTTGACGCGATTTTGGGAAGTCCTCCTCCTCCTCCACCGCCTGGAGCCGACGTGATCCCTCCCTCGGTCAATGCGAACGTCACCTTGACGATCCGCGAGAAGATTGAGATGCACCGTGAAGATCCGGCCTGCGCCAACTGTCACGCTAAAATGGACCCTCTTGGTTTTGGATTGGAAAACTTTGATGGTGTAGGTGTTTGGCGGGACCAGGAAAATGGCCAAAAGGTTGATACTACTGGCAGCCTTCCTGGCGGAGTTGATTTTGAAGGGCCAGTTGAACTGAAGAAAATTTTGAAGGGAAGGGGGGAAGAGTTTTCTCGAACTTTCACCTCAAGACTGCTCACCTATGGTTTGGGCAGAGGCTTGAGGAACCCTGATCGAAGGTTTGTGGAAGAAGTCTCTAATGCTGGCATGGCATCGGGCTATTCATTTTCTGCCTATGTTCAGGGAGTTGTCTTAAGCGACGCCTTTAGACGCCGAACGGCAATGGAGTCAAAACGATGAAGATTGATAGACGAACACTGCTTAAAGGGATCGGCACAGCCGTGGCCCTGCCAACACTGGAAGCCATGCTGCCAACGACAGCTTTGGCTCAGACCCCTGCGGCCAAACCGGTTCGTCTCGCCTACCTTTTTGTGCCAAACGGCATCAATATGAAGCACTGGACGCCGGGTGCCGCTGGCGCGCTGGGTGAGCTTCCTGAGACTCTGCGGCCCTTAGAAGGTGTAAAAAAGCACCTGAACGTTATGACTGGCTTGGCTCAAAGAAACGCCAATGCCCTGGGAGATGGTCCGGGTGACCATGCGAGAAGCGCTGCCGCCTGGCTGACCGGAGTCCACCCTAAAAAGACGGCAGGAGCCGATATTAGGGCAGGAATTAGTGCGGATCAGGTTGCTGCCTTATCAAAAGTCGGCAGAAGCTCTAAGTTTGCCAGTCTTGAAATAGGGTGTGAAAGGGGGGCTATGGCTGGCGATTGTGACTCTGGCTATTCATGCGCTTATTCCTCATCCATATCCTGGCGGTCAGAATCCAACCCTGTCGCCAAGGAAGTTTCGCCACGATTGGTTTTTGAAAGACTTTTTGGTGCGGGAGCCGATGTGGAAGATGCTCAGGCCCGAGCCATGCGTGCTCAAAACCGAGCGTCAATCCTGGATTTTGTTGCAGAGGAAGCCAAATCACTTACCGCCGCCCTTTCTGGTCGAGATAAGGTCAAGCTGGATGAGTATTTCACATCGATTAGAGATATTGAGCAGAGGCTGATGGCTGAAGAATCGAGAACCGCTCAGGCTGCTCTTGATGGCGTGGTGATTCCTGCTCCTGGGATTCCGATGGACCGGGGAGCTCATGTTCGTTTGATGGGCGATATGATGGTTCTGGCTTTTGAAGCTGACCTGACAAGGGTCTGCACCTTTATGTTTGCCAACGAAGGCTCAAACCGTCCCTATCGCGAAATTCAGGTGGGCGACGGACATCATGATATTTCTCACCACGGGCACAATGCCGATAAGCTTTCTGACAAGCAGAAGATCGACATTTATCACACTACTCAGCTTGCTTATATTCTAAAAAGAATGTCTGAAGTCAAGGAGCCGAACGGCTCGCTTTTGGATAATTCTTTGGTGGTTTACGGGGGAGGCATCTCTGATGGTGACAGACACAATCACGACGATCTTCCCATCCTTTTGGCGGGCGGTGGAGGAGGCAGGCTTAAGGGCGGTCTGCATAGAATCTATGATCCTCACACCCCAATGAACAATCTCTTTATCTCCATGCTGGATGCGATGGGAGTAGAAGTTGAAAAACTGGGAGACTCAACCGGCAAGCTGCAGGGCCTTTTCTGAAGACTCTAGAACAATAAAACAGCCCCCTGATGAAGACATCAGGGGGCTGTTTTATTTGTATTCAAGGAGCTATTTGGCCGATTTCTTTGCTTTGTCCGAGTACTTTTTCATAATAGCCTCGATTTTCTTATCCGCTTCTGCTCGCACCTTGGCAAGCTCCTTATCCATGTTCTTACGGTCAGCTTCTGAGAGGCCTTTCACCTCGGCTCCTCGCCGTAGAATAACGACATCCGATCCCGCATCGCCAGGCCGAATCGTGATGCTGTTCCGTTCTTTCTCCAGCCCTGCTCTTGTCTTTACCGAGATCCTTTCTCTGTCCGAAAGCTCTAAGATTTTGTACTTTTCACTTTCTTTAAGGTCTTTCTTGATTTCCAGAATGGTCTTTTCAAACTCAGCTCGCTCCTTGGCTGACATAGCTTTTACGTCAGCCAATTCTTTCAGCTCAATTTTCAGGTCTGATCTGGGGGAGATTGAAAATGATTTTGCGTCGGATCTTAAAATTTTTATCCCATCGGTAGATTCAAGTGTCCTTGACTTTGGGGCAACTGATTTCCTAACAGAAGATGAATCGTTTGAGCGATGAATCTCGATGTGGGTTGTCTGGCTGCCTTCACCCTTTGCCAGCGTGATGTGACCTTGGCCTTTTCTGGTTACTGTCATGCCGTACTTCCGCTTCCATTCCTCAGCCTTCTTGGCAAATTCGGCATCGGAACCTTTGAAGCTGAGCGCCTCGTTTAGAACGGTCTGGAGATCGCTGCGTTTGATGCCATCAATGGTGATGCTGGGGAGAGCGAGGGTATTGGACTCACGTGGAGGAACAGGGACAGCAGGGACGCTTGATGCTGGCGGGTTCTGCGCCAAGGTCGTGACGCTGATAGGCCCAACTTTAACTTCAGATTTCCTTGCCTCTTTGCTGGTTTCTGCCTGACCAGCTAAGGCTGGAAAAGAGAGGCCCAGAGCAGCGACGGCCAAAACGGGCAGGACAAATTTATATGGCTTCATCTCTCTACCTTTATCAGCCCTAGCCGCAGCCTGGGGCTGATGCAGATCACTACCTCTGTTGGTTTTTGCTTGGTTCCATAAAGTTTATTTGGTCCTCTTTTGGGTGCCTATAAAACTCAGGCCCGCCGCTGCCTGATAAGAGCAGCCACGGGCCAGTTGGAAAAAACAATATCCTGCTTCAGTCCTTCCAGTCAGTGACAAAAACGTTCGTCTCGCCTCGTACTGCGCCGTTTCGATTGCTGGCCCAAATCAGCTTTCTGCCATCTTTAGAAAACATTGGGAATCCATCAAAATCAGGCGTGTGAGTGATCTGCTTTAACCCAGATCCATCGGTGTTGATTAAGAACAGATCGAATTCGCGGCCTTTGGGATCATGAAAGTTGCTGCAGAAAATAATCTGGCGTCCGTTGGGGTGGATGAAGGGGGCAAAACTGGCGCCTGGCAGCTTGGTCACCTGTTTTTTGTTCTTCCCATCCGCATCCATAATCCAAACATCCATGCGGCTGGGGCGGACGAGGTTCTGCTTCCAGAGGTCAAGGTACTCCTTCTGCTCGGCAGGGGTTGTAAAGCTGGGGGCTCGTCGGTAGGTGATTTTTGTGCCATCCCAGCTGACAAATGGGCCTCCGTCGTAGCCAAATTCATTGGTAAGCCGGGTGATTCCGCTGCCATCAAGGCTGGCGCGGTAAATGTCAAGATCGCCTTCGAAGCCTCCTGTAAAGGTCATATAGCTGCCATCAGGTGAAATGGTGGTTTCGGCGACATAGCCTCGCTTGAGGATGACTGGCTTTAGGTTTGTGCCATCTGCGTTCGCCTTCCACAAGCCGAACTGTGGGTTGACCTTCCAGACATAGCCTTTCGACATATCCAGCTTTACCTGGGGACCGACATTTTTATGATGGGTCGAGCTGAAGTAGATTTCCTTTCCATCTGGCGAAAAATAGCTGCAGGTCGTGCGTCCGAGTCCGGTGGAAATCAGTCTGCGGCCGCTGCCATCAGCGTTCATCGTAAAGATCTGTTCATCAGGAAATCCGGGCTGAGTGGACTGCCACACAATTTTGTTTCCCGTCACATCCCAATAGGCTTCGGCGTTCTGACCGCCAAAAGTCACCTGCTTGATTCCGGTCAGGTGGCTTTCAAGCGGGTGAGACTGCAGGGGCTTGTTGTCTGGCCATCCCGCAAACACGGCCTGAGGCTGAAACCCAGTTGAGGCAGCAAGGCCCTGGTGCTCTGGCATGAAGCTATGAAGAGGACAGCAGGAAGTCTGCTTGTACTCTCCAAGATCATGGTGCAGGTCGGCCCCTGTCACAGCTTGGGTGGCGAGAAGAAAGAACACTCTTCTATTTTCCCTAAACTGCAGGGCAGGCAGGACCTCTAACATAATTCTGGCTTGACTCTGGTGACGCCAGCATTCATCTGCTTTGTGGGTCAAACTATGGCTATGGCCCAATCATTCTCGCGTCGTGACGTATTGGTCGGAGGTCTGGCAATTGGTGGCGCAGTTGGTTTGGGTCTGCCTGCTGCTGCAGAAAACACTGTTCCGAGACTTGCGCCTGACCCCAACAAATTTGTTTGGTTCAGCGATACCCACGTCAGTTTGGGCAGAAATGGCAGGGAATGTCTTGAGATGGTTCAAGAAATTTCAGGAATTGTGACCCCCGCCTTTATTGTCAATGGCGGAGACGTGACCGATTACGGCTGGAACGGCGAGGTAGATGACTACCAGGCAGTGCTGAAAGCCTGCCCAGCCCCTGTGCGGCATGTGCCTGGCAATCACGATGTTAGGTGGTCTCCTATGGGGCCGGCTCTGTTTAAAAGACGCCTGGGCGGAACCCATTCTGCCCTCGATTGGGGGCCTGTCCGGGTGCTGCTGATGGATACGACTGTTCCCTTAAGCCATTGGGGCACCTTTAGCCGCACTCAGCTGGATTGGCTGGAAACAGAGCTGAAAAAGGTGGGGCGAGAAGCTCCTGTTATTCTGGGAATGCACCATTGGGTTGGTCGAGACAAGCCTGTGACAGATAATGAAGAGGCGCTGCGCCGCCTGGTGGAGCCTTACAATGTCAAGCTCATCATGACGGGCCACGGCCACACTGATGACGACTGGCAGTGGGATGGAATTCACACCACTATGTGCCGCGGGCTCTACCAAAAGAGCTGGCAGATGCAGGAACTCAAGGGCGGAAAGCTATTTATCAGCCGACGCGGCGATTCCAGCCAAGGACGTCTTGTTCAAAAGGCAGAGATAAGCCTAGCTCCGGATAAAAGCAAAAAACCCTTGTGGCCAGCTTCGCTTGGGCCTGTGAACAAAGGTCAGGAACTGGCTCTGCCTTCAGCAGCAGAATCTCATTCTTGGAACCGGGGGGCCAAGGTGCTTGGCGGTCCTGCTGAAACGGCCAGCCTGGTGCCAGGGCGCAGCGAACTGACTGTGACATCGCCTGACGGCAGGCTGGGCCGATTTACAGTTTTAATAAAGAGCGCCACAGGTTTAGTTTCGGAATGGGAAGCTCCTTTGAAAGGGGGAGTTATCAGCCACCTTAAGGCGGATGGCGGCCAGGTTTTTGCCTCGACCCTTTCCGGCACGCTTGAATGTTTTTCATCGGCTGACGGCACTAAAAATTGGGTTTTGCAGATGGGGGATGCCTGCCATTCTTCACCCTTGGTCACCAAGGACCTGATTTGGGTGGGCAGCAGCGACGAATACCTTTACGGAGTTGACCGAAAAACCGGAACTCCAGTGCGAAAGGTTAAGCTCTCCGGGCCCGTGTACTCAAGTCCGACTGCTGCCAAGGGAGTGATAGGAGTAGCCGCAGGCGAAGGCGACTTTTTCGGCATCGACTCGTCCACTGGAGAAATAAAGTGGAAGGTGAAGCTGAGCGATGCTCAGGGAGTTTACAGTCAAAGCCCTGTCGCCACCGATGGAGAACGCTTTTATGTTGGAGCATGGGACAGCACTCTCTATGCCATTGCTGCCGATGGAACCCGTCTTTGGGGTCAGGGCTGCTGCGCTGATATGAGCTTTCTTTACTCCCCTGCTATCGGCGGCCCGGCGGTTTGGAAGGATAGGGTGGCAGTCCCCGCAAACGGCAACCGTCTTTACTGTTTTGAAACCAAGCGGGGCTCTGGCGTCTGGATCGCCTCAAGTCCAGGCGATAAGTTTGGCTATTCTTCGCCGACGTGGCACGAGGGCAAAATCTATATTGGTTGTTTGGGCGATAAGGGTGAGTTCCGGTCTTTGGATTCTGTTACTGGCCGAGAGCTGTGGTGCTGCGCCACAGGTGATGTGATCTATGATTCCTCGCCCTGTGTTGTCGGCAAAGGCGTCGCCGTGATTTCTGTTTCAGGTCTTGTCACTTTGGCCGACCTCGCCGATGGAAAGGTTTTGGGGCAGCACCGCCTCGGTCCTCACCTCGGGCTCTCTTCCCCGGCAGCAGAAGGAGACAAGCTCTTTGTCGCAAGCTTGAACGAGGCACTTTCCTGTCTGCGGTTGAAATGACTTAATGGCCTTTCTCTGACTGGCTAAGTCAGGTGGAGGCGGCTGCCTGTTGGTTTGAAGAGACCTTTTTAAGTGGTTCTATGGCTTTTTCTGTCTGGCTTGGCAGGGGGAGGGTTTAGTAGGGGGACTCTTTTGCCTGAGGCTGAAATGGTTCTATGGCTTTTTCTGTCCGGCTTGGTCAGGGAGAGGCTGAATGTCTGTTGGTTTGGTATGAGGCACTTTCCTGTCAGCGGTTGAAGTGACTTGATGGCTTGTTTTTGTCTGTCTTGGCCTGGGAGAGGCTGAATGTCTGTTGGTTTGAACGAAGCACTCTTCTGCCTGAGGCCCCACCGAGTCCTGGCTTGTTTGGTCCCCGTCAATCGCTGATCTTCACAGGCTGGGGTATCCTTTTCAACCTCTAGCGGCCTCGTAGCTCAGAGGATAGAGCGCCTCCGTCCTAAGGAGGGCGTCGGGGGTTCGAGTCCCTCCGAGGCCGCCATTTGATTTCCACCTCCAGTATTAGCCTCTTAGTGCACTTGGTGGCAGTATCCGAGAATGGCTTGATAGTCAAAGAAGCAGTTTTTGATCTGCGGTAAAGATGTAAAGTACGAGCTTCTGAAAAATAAGGAAGACTGCATCAACCATTTACTGTTGCTGGCGCCACATCTCAACTTTGCAGCTACTGTTCACACTAAGATGCACATTATATAGTTTGTAAAAAGCAAAGTACATCAATCACGCAACGCTTTGGCGTCAGAGATTTTCAACAGGCTGCCGCAAAATAGTTCGCAGCTTTTCTGGCGCTGTCTTGCGGAAGTCGCTTAAGTATATCTCGTGGTGCTTGCCAGATAATTTGAGGTTGTTGGATGGCACAAACTTGTGATGCAGTTCATCTAATACAGCAGCCTCGCTGTCAAACGAACCAATATGTAATGTCTGTACGCACTTGCCCTCATTAAGTGTTGCCAGACGTATTTTTCTTAAGCTCTCAGGTGCGTCTTCCTTTTCAGTTGCTTTAGCAAGGGCTGCTTGGAACATATCATCGGTTATCCAGTCTGGCTGCATAATCATCAGGGTGAATTTCCATTGTGATTTATCTCGTGCAGATGTAAAGGACGACATGTCATCCGCCCACCACAAGCCTTCAAGTGGCATTACCGTATAATCTTTGCCTAAGTCCAGCTTGCTGGAAAATTTTAATTTATATGCTGTAGGATATAACGCTTGAATAGCATTTTGAAATTCTGGGCTGGTATTCGGATCGCCGAGTCCGTCGACCATCAGGTACTGCGTTTGTGGCACTTCAAGGATACGATATTCGCCGTGTTTTGCCTTGTAGCTGTCTAGTGATTTCTTAAAATCAATTTTGTCCATGCTTATCCCTTGACCGTTAAACGGACGATCACTATCTTGCGCCTTTCGTTATCTAGTTCTATCTATGTCTGTGTTTTTAAGGTCGCTTTCCGCGAGGTTACCCTAGTGCCGCTACTAAACAAGTTTTTACGGAGCTGAGCAGCAACATTTTTTCAAGAAAATTCAAGACTGCCTGTAATCTTAGCAATATTGTCCAATTTCTGGATGCCGTTAAATAATCATTTCTTATCATTCACCGTCAAAAGAGAACAACTATTAAACAATTAGAGACCTTTCAAAAGACCTGGGCCGGATCTCTGTGAAAATCACAGCTAATCACAAACTTTGGAGGTTCTGCAGTGACGATTGTAGACTGGAAATCAGAATTTTTCGACCTATCGCCTCGATTATATGTGCTGTAAACGAAGCAATAGGTTAAGAAGTGGCATTATTTACCGGCTAATGGCAGTGCTCCAACGACTGGGTGTGGCACGTAAGGTTCCTCTAGATAGGCAGTCTCTTCGGCACTTAAAGTCACATCTAGAGACCCAACAGCTGCTTCCAAATGTGAGTCTTTGGTAGCTCCGACAATTGGAGCAGCAATCCCCTTCTTTTGAAGCAGCCATGCCAAAGCGATATTCACTCGTGATACTTCGTGCTGCTCAGCCAATTCCGCAACGCGATGAATAACTTTGCTGTCGGCCTCCTCGGATGCATCATATTTGCTAGCTAAGACACGGTCTGTTCTTGAACGTTCAGAACTGTCTTTCGTCCAGTCTCTTGTTAGTTTTCCAGAAGCTAAAGGACTGTATGGAATGACTCCTATCCCTTCTTCATTGCAGAGAGGCAGCATTTCCCTTTCCTCTTCGCGATATATCAAGTTCAAATGATTTTGCATTGATACGAATTTAGTCCATCCGTGCTTTTCGGCGACATGAAGAGCACGATGGAATTGGAATGCATACATCGCGGAAGCACCAATATAACGCGCCTTGCCAGACTTAACTATATCGTGCAATGCTTCCATCGTTTCTTCTATGGGTGTCTCAAAATCCCATCGATGGATTTGGTAAAGATCGACATAATCTGTTTTTAACCGAGTCAAACTGTTGTCGATTTCGCGGAAGATCGCCTTACGGGAAAGGCCACCCCCATTGGGGTCTTCGTTCATCTTCCCCCAGACTTTAGTAGCGAGTACGATCTCGTCACGTTTTGCGAAATCCTGTAGGGCACGACCGAGGAATTCCTCGCTTGATCCGTTCGCGTAGATGTTTGCCGTGTCGAAAAAATTGATCCCAAGGTCAAGCGCCTTTTTAACGACACCTCGGCTGTCCTCTTCGTTCAAAACCCATTTGTGCGAACTTCGGCTTAACTCGCCAAACCCCATGCATCCAAGACAAATTCTTGAGACCTTTAATCCGCTGTTTCCTAATCGTGTAAATATCATTTTTAGCCTCGATAAACCCTGTGAATGAAGACTAAGGAATCCATAATTTCAAATTTCATAGTGCAGATAACATGCCGCTGAAAAATTCCTCTTCTCGTGTTGTTCTAGTTTCCAACGATGCTGCTGCCACTATACAGCCTTAGCAAAAAAGAATCCTGACAAGAAATTCTTATCATGCAATATTTCTCTGACAGCAATGAGCTGGAAATAGCAGCCGCTGTCCACTCAATCCGTTGCCTGGCTTTTTGCTGCCCATTCAAATCGCAGACGCTTTTGGGCTGTGTGGGAAAGCGCCAGGAAATTCCTACGCCTTCTGACGCTCAATTTGTTCCCTTGCGAGGTCTTTTCCAATTGCGGCTTCAGCCCTTAAATCGTCAGCATGTATCATTGTCCAACTTCTGTGGTAAAACTTTATTACATTACTAAAGAAGGTGCCGATATTTTCTTATTCATTTCTGTCTTCGACAGAGTGAATCTTGATCTTTTAACAACAGTGTCCTGTTTTTCCCAGCAGACTGGCGAGTTGAGCAATGGCCAAGCAGCCGAACAGGAAAACAGCGCTGTTCATCGAGTGGCTTTATGAATTGGATTCTGTGGGCGGCCAGGCAGCTGCAAGAGCGCATGTAAGATCCCCAAGAAGCGAGTCTTTAGGTGCCGAAATCGCCAGATTCGATAAGTTTGAGAGTTTCGCTAATGTCATCAGCGCTGTTCATGACAAAAGATCGGTACTGCATGATTGGTTCGTTGAGTTTGGGGGCGCTGAGGAATATCCACCTTGCCCCTTCTGGACCTGATTTGAGTTCAACCTCATCACCGTGATCAGAAAAAACGACCATGCTGGGGTGATCGGTCACGATGCCATTTCCGCTCATGAGATATGCGGCGGCAGTGTGGCCTTCGGCGACCGGAATAGAGATTGATTCGCTGCCGGCAAGAGCAATATCCAGTACATTTGGGCGGCAGGCGATGCCCATTGCTGCCCCATCAGTGTTTTGGTATGTACCAGCCAGTATTCTTACTGGGCCGATTTGAGGCACTGTATCGGCAGAAACTCCAAGGTAGCCAGGGGCTGCTCTCTTGCCTGCAGCAGGGAGGTTAAACCATAGCTGCAGCACTTCAACTCCCAGGCCGTGCGATTCCATCATTTCTTCATGAAAAATCCCTCGTCCTGCTGTCATCCACTGCACTCCACCCGGGCCAATGGCGCTTACATTGCCAATCGAATCCTTGTGGTGCATGGTTCCTTGTAGGACGATAGTGAAGGTTTCGATGCCTCGATGGGGGTGGCGAGGAAAGCCCAGTCTGCCGATGCCCGGAGTGTGGGGGAGGTGCAGGTGATCGACCAGAAGAATGGGATCGAGATAGACCATGCGGTCTGTTCCCACGCTGCGTTTGATGTCGACTCCTTTGGCTTCGTTAGCCACGACTGGGTCAATAACAAATGCTTCACTGCGTAGGGGCATAGTCAATATACGTTCAGTTTGATGCCAGCGTGCGGCAGACCAATGCGTTACATACCGCAGCATCCTTATTGTCGTCTGGCTTCGCAATAGCATTCTGCTTAGCCTGTAACATCACATCATTTTCTAGTTCTATCGTCGGTTAACTTCCCTGGTTTTTTATCAGAAAACTGTGTTCAGAACTTTCTCTTTAGCCTGTCTTGCCTGCATGCGTTGTACCTAACTCCCGCCCCAAGGCTCAAACCTCGATTACTTTTTTATCGTGGGTATGCTGCATGAACTGGCAGGTTCCACCAAAGCAGGTCTAGGGCAGTCAATCAGTCAGGCTTTTTGATGCTTGGCTGATTGAAGCTTCTTTCCACCATGTCGTTCGGGTCTGTGTTTACGGGCTGTGCGTCCCGCCATAGCCAGCGCATCATTTCCGGCATGATCTGTCCGCCAAAGCTCTGTCCGTGACTATTCATTCCCCAGGTGTAGTTTAGGTCGTAGCCCTTGGTTGATAGAGCTTTTTGAAGGCGAACATTCTGAAGGTACCAATCCCACCGAGGGTCATAGACTCCGTTTCTCATCCCACGATTGTCGTTTCGGCCATCGCATAGAAATACTCGGATTGGCTTTTTGGGATTCTTCAGCACGAGGTCTGTGTAGGTGTCTCCGCCACGGATGTTGGTAAAGCTGCCGATGATGCTCAGCACTTTCCTAAAAGAGCTTGGCCTGTCCCAGGCAACTTTAAAAGCGGCGATGGCTCCCGAACTGGCTCCTCCGATCCCACGCATTTCAGGATCTTTTGAAATGTTGTAGTTTTTTTCAAGCTCTGGCAGCAGTTCTTCGGTAATAACCCGCGAGTACTTGTCATCTGTGGCGTTGTATTCAACTCCACGGTTGGTAAAGCCATCACCCCAGCCTCGCTGCGGAGAGGGCTCATCCTGTTCTGGAGTTCGGCCAGGATTGATAAAGACGCCAATCATGACAGGAATCTCGCGACGATAGATAAGGTTGTCCATAACGTTTTGAGCTCGCAGGCCGCCGTTTTCCTGTTTAAAGGCCTGACCATCCTGAAAGACCATAAGGGCGGCTGCTTTTTGGGGATCGTATTGAGCCGGTACGTAAACCCAATAAGTGCGCTGAGTGCCAGGATAGATGCTGCTTTTAACGACAAAGGGGCCCTGAATCTCGCCCTGTGGCACCCCCGGTTTCACTAAAGAATCTGGCCCAAGCTGATAGTGGGCGTCGGGGTTCTCGGTTTTGACTCCCTGTCCGATAGCGATTCCGGCGGCGAGGGCGGCCAGAACTCCGAGGGCCGAAGCGGCTTTGATTCTCACCCTAGGACGTTACCCGAGCAAGTTCCAGTCTGCCCCTTGTGCAGTCAGCTGCAAAGGCAAAAAAAGAGAGGCGCTGACCCTTAATGAAGCCAGCGCCTTCGGTCATCAGTGACCCTTCTTTTTCTTGACCCAATCTGGGGGAGAAGGTCTTTTTCGGGGAGGAGGTCCATCTCCTCGCGGAGCATCAGGGCCAGAACCTGAAGTGGGACCCTCGGTGCCTCGGTCGCGGTTCTGCCATGGCTTTGGCCCATCGTTTCTGCCTTGGTAGCCTCCACCGCCTTCGGGTCGAGGCCGATAAGGCCTATCGCCTCTATCCTGGTAGCCTCCGCCGCCGCCTTCGGGTCGAGGTCGGTAAGGTCTGTCACCGCGATCCTGGTAGCCTCCACCGCCGCCTTCGGGTCGAGGTCGGAAAGGTCTATCGCCGCGATCCTGGTAGCCTCCGCCACCGCCTTCGGGGCGAGGTCGGTAAGCTCTGTCACCTCGATCCTGGTAGCCTCCGCCGCCGCCTTCGGGTCGAGGTCGGTAAGGTCTGTCACCG
>CAZSIM010000014.1:0-53869 GCA_964607175.1 uncultured Fimbriimonadaceae bacterium | reverse complement strand
AGGTCAGGGACAGTATTGTCCACCCGGTCAGGAATGATGTTGATTGACACGATTTTCCCCCTCAGCCCGGATGCCTCGCTGCATACGGGCTGAGGGCCTTGAAAACGCGAATCAAGCGTCTGTTTCAGTCTCACGACTTCTGCGGCATTTTCCAAAAAGGCACTTCATCGTGATTCGATTATCGACAATCCTCTGGATGTCGCTGATTACGGCGCTCACGCTGCCTGCCGGTAACGTCGTCGCGCAACAGTCACAATCGGTCGACAGCCGTTATTTTCCTCTGAATCAACTGACTCCGCCGGGAACATATGCGGATTGGGCTACCAAAGTCGGCCAGGCCACATTGGATTATTTTCAACCCATCAAGATTGCGTTCAAACTCCGGCAGAAAGGTGATGAGGACCCCGGCTTTGTTGGCCAGATCGTGTGCTGTGCGCCCCATTCCTTCCAATGCAGCAACAGACTGGCGCTGCTCCATAAGCCGGCTTGTTGTGACTGCAAAGGCACATACATCGCCCACAGTGTCAAGAACAGCCATGTCATCTTCAGTAAAGACGCCGTCAATTTTATTGACCAGCTGAACAACGCCTATTGGGGCAGCTCCGGCAATTCGGAGGGGCACGGTAATCATGGTGCGGACAGTAATGCCGCTTTTTTCTTTAATCTCGCTGCTTGAAGGGTCGCCAGCCGTAGAGAACTGACTGATGATTGTCTCGCCTGTTTGAAAGGCTTCTCCAGCCACACCAAAATCATCAGGAATATCCAGCCTTCCCAGCTTGCTGGCAACTTCTTCTGGCAATACGTGAAGAAAGCGCAGCCGCTTTGAAGCCGCCTCGTGTAGAAATATTGTCCCTCCTTCTGCCTGTGCCGCTTCGACACAGATATTCAGGACATCCAGGAGCACCGTATTGGCATCCTGGACCCCAGAAAGCTTCCGTGTTGCTAGATGCACGGCCTCAAGTAGAGAGTTCTTTTCTTTCACAAGTAGAGTCATTAGCTGCAGGGACCTTAGTCCCTCCTATCACAACGTTTCCTGACGACAGAGTGTTCCATTTTGAAGCCAAAATTATCCACCCGTCTAGTGGATTGATTTTATTTATCTGCTGGCGCAGCCTTCCAAAAAGTTAGCTTTCACTGTGCAGGTTGTACTTTGACTATTTGCAGTTCCTCAACTCAACTACGCTCCTGCTCAGGACCACCTAAACAGTGACGATCTCTCCCTCGTAAATCACTCGGCTTGCGGCACTGTTTTCGCTGAAAAGAAAGGGGCCAACCAGAACATGCCGTTCCAGCAGCCCCATTCACAACCCAGGCAGTTCATTAACCGCAGATTTCTAGGGCGAATTTAGGGTCACCAGCTTAAGGCAGCTTGGCTCCTCTTGCCGCCACCATCAGGCGATACCACTCTTCCCTACCCAGTTCAACTTCGGTCGCCTTTACAGCCGCCCTAATTCTTTCTGGGTTTGTCGAACCAACAATAGGAATAATCCCAGCCGGATGCTGCAGCAGCCAAGACAAAGCGATCTCAGTTCTCGATACTCCATGCTGTTTGGCCAGCCTGTCCATCAATTCCAGAAGCTCGGCCAGGTGTGGTCTGCCCTCCGGCGCTGTTCCTCCCTCGCCAAGCCAGCCTCCTGCCAGGGGACTCCAGGAAAGGGGAGTGATCCCCAGTTCTAAACACTGGTCAAGAGTGCCATCCTCAAATGGATCAAGCCGGCCAAGATGGATTTCCACTTGATTGACTATCAACGGAAAAGACAGGCTTGCCTGAAGAGCCGCGACCTTGCTTGGCACGAAATTGCTGACCCCAAAGTACCGAACCTTGCCCTGGGCATGAAGCTGTTCGAACGCCTCAGCCACCTCATCCGGGTTCATCAAGTAGTCCGGCCTATGCAGCTGATAGATATCGATAGTCTCAACATTCAGCCTCGAAAGCGAACCTTCACAGGATTCAATAATGTGCTGAAAACTAAAGTCAAAACGATGAGGCGAATCGGCGTTTGGACTGCCGCCAAACCTAATTCCGCATTTTGTAGCAATGATAGTGTTCCTGCGCAGATCGGGTGAATCTTTTAAGAGTTCGCCATGCAGACTTTCGCAGGCAGTCTGAGCGTAAATATCGGCATGATCGAAAAGCGTGTAGCCGCACTCATAAGCTGTCAGCAGAGCCTTGTGGGCTTTTTCACGATGGGCCGGAGTGATCTCGGCTGGGTTCCATGTTCCAGCAATCCTCATACATCCATAGCTGAGAACAGATGACTCAAGGCCAGTCTGACCAATATTCTGAAAGTCCATTGCCAAAGCATGACTGCTGTAGGAACGCAATCACAAGGCAGATGGCCGGGGTCCCTGCCGATAAGGGACCAGTCTCCCTTCGCTTCAGCTTATAAAAAGCGCCTTGACAGGCTTTTTGTTAAGGTTTACAAGACTCCACACTCCAAACATTGTCCCAATTGGCAGATGTATTGAGAGGAGAGCCGCAACAGCTGAGACGTAGAAATGGTGTTTTCTTTTCAACATAAAAGAGCATGCCAGAAGCAGCAAAGCAGCCATTATAAGCAGTGCTCCCCCATAGGCAGTCATGATGCCTCCAAGCTGTTCTGCAGTGATGGGAACTCCGTATTTTGACATGATCTGAAAAAGCACCCGATGAGTTTCAAGCCTTCCATCCGTAACAATGAGCAGCACCCCTACGAATGTTTCAAGGAGCCCCACCAATAGATGGGCCATCCCGGCAAACCCAAAAAGTGCCACCACCATGTTAAGGCTCTTTTCGGCTTCACTCGATCCCCTGCAGAAATCTAAAGGCTGATGATTCATTTCTATTTGTGACTAGACTTTATATACTTCTTTCAAAACCTGCTTTAGCCCGCCTTCAATTCAGCATCCTGCGCCAGCCTTATACGGCGCTGAAAAAAACGTCTCTCCCCCTTCCAGCGCGATGCCAGGAGCGCAATGATACAGAAATACCAGAACGATTGGACAAGGCTCCAGACTGAATATCTATGCCAGGGCGAGCTTATGAAGTGAACTAGAAACCAGTCGAAAACCCTTCTTTTCTACTCTTCTATCTTTGGGGGTTATCGTATTGCCTCAGTTACGGTTCCGGTCGAGTCAGCAGTTTGGCAAGCTGCTGTTCCACTTCATCAAGTGTCGATTCCAAACTGCCTTCATTCGCTGCTGTTATCCAGCCCTTTCCCTCCAAATCCCACTCGCAATAGCCCTTATGGACACCGATGATGACATCGGTCAAAGCCGAATGATGAAAATCCTTGTTCGTTCTTGTTTCGCCCCGATGGAGGCAGAGCTCCAAAGCAGGAAGGATAGCCACTTTCGCCGCTGGGACGGTGTAAAGACGCGAAGCAAAAAGATCATCCATCACCTGTGGTCGTCGGCAGTGGTCTACTGCCACGGCAAAGCCAGCAGCTTGGTAGGCAAGAGCGACATCGACAGCCGCATTCTCGGCAAGTACAAACTGCCGTTCTGTCTCGTCGCTCCACCCGCCCAGTGTGTCTTTTCTCCCTGAAACAACCCAAAACCGTAGAACATCTACAGGGATCACGACTCCTTTCTCCTGCCTCTTAGCCCAGGCTTCGCAGAAGGCAGACTTTCCAGCCGCGGGAGGGCCGCTGACCAGCAGAATAGGGGGCAGGCTTTGCGCCATATTCCCCCATTCTCACCCATCTGACAGTTCTCCTCAAGGCAGACTCCCTAGAGCCCATGAAAAAAGGATTTGTTGATAACGCCGACCTCACCATCCTTTGTCACCCTAAACGGGAACCACCAGTTGTAATTGATATTGTCTCTGTCATACCAACCCGCCCTTTCAGTCTGATCATTAAAGCTAGGTGAAAAGATATCCCTGAAGTGGGCAAAAGTTTTTCCAACTTCAATGCGCCACCTCGGAGGGCTCACCCAATCTGAAGGCGGATTGAGTTTTAGCCCCAGGGCAAAGTCTTCAGTAATTGGCAGGTCGGTAATGACGAACCCAGTTCCACCCGGCACAACGAGTTCGATATCGAACTCCGAAGGCTGACCTGCCGTCGATGAATCTTCTGGCATTTCGCTCATTGGTGCGGCAAAGAACTTAAGTCCATTGTATGGTCCAGAAACCGGAGCCGTCGCTATAGTTACCACGCCTCTTGACTGAATGACTCTTTCTATGAGCTCATCCCATTTCGTTTCACGAGAGAGGGTCAGCTGCCTGTAGGCTTCTTTGCCATCTAGATGGTCGTTAATGTCTGGCAGCCAGATTGAAAGGCCAGTGTGGGTTGAGGCCCTGTTTGGTGACATCAGCTGAGAAATGATTGTTTTTTCCATTGCCAGCTTGACCTGAGTCGCCATGGAACCATAAAGCTCCTTCGTGCTTTCCTTGCGAACAAAGTCCATAAGTCTTCCCAGATCAACTAAGTCGTCATATTCTGATCTGTAGATTCCCGTATCGAACTCAAGCAGCCTGCCCACATCTGTTGATTCTCTTGCAGTCAAGAGTGAATACCAAAGTCCCCCTTCATAGTACAAAGGAGATCTTTCGCGGCCCTGGATAGGATCGTAGTAAGAGGTTGTCATGAACCTGATCGTATCTATAAGGTCTGGCACCATTGCCATATCAAACGCGCTTAATATCACATCGTCTGTGCTGGCGTACTGTCCTCTGTTTGAACTCACAGTAAAAGCCGCAAGTTCCCTTGGCGTCATATCTGGGTCAGCAACAAGCCCCTTGAGCAGAGTCTCGTAGTCATAGGAAAGGCCAGGGAAAAGCAGTTCTGATGCCACGACATAATCTGTCAATCCCTGCAGCTGAGCCAGTATCTCTGTGCTGGCCATCAGGCAGGCATCGAATCCAACAACATCAACTCCACCTATGCTTCGAAGCACACTAGAAACCTCTGACGGAGTCAGCAGGCTGTTGCCAGAGCTCATATCGAAGCCAACACCTCTTGTGATAGAAGAACCGACCGATCGTGATCTCGGACCGTTTCCGTGGCTGTTGATGATTAGCATGAAGTTATCTGCCGGAGCAGCGCCCTTTGCCCAGTTGATAAAGCTTCGCAGAGTGTTGGGATCCCCCATATCCTGCTCGCCTAAGTCCTCAATATGGTTGGTCGCAATAATTCCAGGCTGCTGGTCTGTTGCCATGATAAAACGGCGGGTGGTTGTCCAGTCCCCATTGCTTGTGTCATTGCCCGGTGTTCGATCGAACTGAACGCACACCGTCACATCAGACTCCCCTTGAGCATTCAGATACTGAGGCATCTCCATTTCATCAAGGTCCACCAACAGTTCGTCTTCAAGGTCATTGTCAGCATCTACATAAACCATAACAGTCCATTTCTGTCTTGTTGTAGCTGTAAATGTTTCAAAAGCAGCCGAACCATCGAAACCATCAATCACATCCGTGTTTCGATCGAGAATGCCGTCCCCATCCATGTCAAAAACGATCGCATACTCGCCAGCCTTGATATCTGGCATGTAAATTGGAGCTTTGTTAAATAGAAAATTGCTGCCCTTTGGCCGATACCAGGTTTCTGGCTGAGAAGAACCTGCCGGACCTGAAACATCGACCAAGGTGGACTGATCTGTATTGGCTTGGGCCAGCTTGATGATGTAAGCCCCAACTAAAGCATTTATCTCTGCCGCATCTCCAACAAGGCCAGGGCTCCAAACCGTATCATTAAACTGGAACAGAGTTTTGGGATTGGCTCCATCAGATGCCAGATCGTAATCCTTCGCTCCTGTGGCTCGGTCAGCAGCGGGGACAACAGCCACCGAACCGAGCATAGGGGAATGTCTGACATCGAGAGTCGAATCGTATCTGCCATCTCTGTTCACATCAACAACAAGTTCTAGAACCTTGCCAGCCGATTGAGGCGAGACACTTCGCCACACTTCCCTGGCTAAAAGATTTCCATCTGCTCCGATTGTCACTGTTTCTGCGGTGCCCTGAAGTCCTCTGCCTGAGGGAACAGTTCCATCAGAGACAAAGCCAGAAATATCAAAAAGTGTTCCCCCCAAAGTGCCGTTCGGATCAAACTCGATTACGTACAAGTCAACCTGGCCTGCGGTGAAGCCCGTACCGGCAACGCCAAGGTTCTGTCCAACCTGAACCACCTGCGACTCAGTGACAGCTCCGCCTTCAAATGAACCTGCCTTTAAGGAGGGCCTGCCCGTATATGGAGCTACAGTAATCGTAGAAATCCCTTCTTCTGATCTTGTACCCGCATAGCGAAACTTGACCTGATAGGTGCCATCCATGGGCCGCCGCATCAATACGGTGGCGGGAAGAGTCCCTGTTTTGCTTGTGTAAAGCTTTGAGTAGCCACAGACCGATTCCCCGGTTGGCAGGGTTACCTTTTCACCCGGCCCAAATACCAGAGCCTCGATAGCCGCATGTTCTGAGAGGCCAGACGCACTAAAAACCAAGTCAGAACCTGAGGCCAAACTAGAGGTCACAGGCCTGAGAAAGGCATCAGTGATCGAAACTCCTCGGCTGATCGGCGCGCCAGCTCCACCGCCTCCACCGGATGACGAGCCATCAGAATCCCCTCCGCAGGAGAGCCCTCCACAGCCGCCCAAAGCCAGAATAAAACCGAGCGACAAAAAAACACCTCCACGCCTCCTAACCAAACGCATTGGGTAGCGAGTATAAAGGGCATTAGCAGATTTGTAGACCCCCTTTTCAGGGGGCATCTGCAGAGAACATCGAGCAGCCAATGGCGGATTCTCACTTTGAGACTGTTGCAGATTCATCATTTTCGTCCGAGCACTTGGAACCGGCCGCTATATCTCCTAGGCAGCTCACTCGATGGACTGAAATTCTCCTGAAGACAGTCAGCGAAACCCCCGACCCTACAACAAGAGTCCACTTGATTGCTGATGCTCTGCGAAGAGAGCTAAACAGCGTGGCAGGATTTATGACCCTGAGCCATGTTTCCTCTGGCCCCGAATCATTAAGCATCAGGCGCATTGCTGGGTTTGGAGAATGGACTCCTCCTGAAAGGGCAGCAAGGAACGCCTACTATGCGAACATAAATCAGTATCCCGACCCATTTGTGTGGCAGTACATTTTAAAGGGGTACCACCGTGGCCGATCCGCAGTGCTTAGACAGCAGGTCGTTTCTGACGGTGACTGGTACGGATCGCAGCACTATAAGCAGCTAAGATTAAAGGCCCGACAGGACTCATGTTTTTATGTGTCAATGCCAGCAATAGATCCGCGAGGAGCCGCCATTGAACCAGGCCTGATTTGGACCATCAATTTCAATCGTGCGACTGAAGACCAGCAGTTTACGCAGAAGGACCTTGCATTTGCAGCCTCCTGTTTTTTTGGACTTTCAAACCTCTTGTACGATATGTGGCGCGAACCTGCGACTCAAGGAGGAGTTCTGCTTTCTCAGCAGCCAATCAGATTAAGAAAGGTTGCCGGATGCCTGGTGGCAGGCGATACAGAAAAGCAGGCAGCTCAAAAGCTGGGCCTCAGCAGCCACACAGTCCATGGCTACATCAAGGAGCTTTACAAAGCCTTTAGGGTGAACTCACGCCCAGAGCTGCTCATTCGCCTATTGCAGGAAAACCAAGACAGTTAACACGCACATGAAGGAGAGCGATGCTAAATGTTAAGGAATCTTAACATTTAGCATCGCTCTGATCTGCAATACAGACTGCTGTTCTAATTAAATAGTAGACTGAACTTTGGCACTGTCCATGTCACAAAAAAAGCACAAAGACCTACAAAAAAGCAGGCATGCAGGTGATTACTGAAATTTTGTGGAAAAGTTTCCATGCCTCATTTTTGGCACGCACACACCCCTCTTTGAGTCCAAATGAAGTTGAGATAAGGAATCTGCCTTTCTTTCCAAAGAAAGATTTAAGGCTTATCCCCCGAGATCATGGTCCTGCTGGGCTGTATAAACCCCCGGGATCAGGACATATACTTTCCAATCGGATGGGGCTGGCCACGCATCCGGCCCTGCTGGTGCACTTATGCGAAAAGCATTTACTCTCATTGAGCTTTTGGTGGTCATTGCGATTATCGCAATCCTGGCTGCTATCCTCTTTCCCGTCTTCGCCCAGGCCAAGCAGGCTGCCAAGCGAACCCAGACTCTCAGCAATGTAAAGAACGTTGGCACAGCCATTCAGCTTTATATGGGCGACTACGACGATCTGCTGCCCCGACAGGATGGCTGCGAAGCTGGCTCCGCTCTCAATAAGACCCTGGCTTCCACAATTCCATTCCCAGCCAATGGCGTTGGCAACGGCTGCACAACCGGCAGCTTTGTCTACCGAACCAACCACTTCTCCTGGCAGAAATGGGTGATGCCTTATACCAAGAACGTTGAAATTTTCTGGAACCCGCTGAGACAGAGAGGAAACGACTGGAACACCAACGGCCAGATCACCGACCAGTTTGGAATCAACACCGGACTGACTGGCGCCCTGAACACCCACAATAGAAGCGCAACCGCTGGCGGCAGCCTCCGCGATTCATGGTTCGGCGGCAGCAGCACTGCTATCGTCAGCCCTTCTGAAGCTTTCATCCTTATGGAAATCGGCGGCGCAGGCGCACCTCACGTTCCTCACGCAACCCGGGATCCATTTATCTACCAGCAGACCAGCTACCCCATCGCCTTCCGCGAGTACTGGCGCTATCGTCTGATGCAGGGTACTGCCGCCGACTGCGTTGGTGGAACTCTGGGAACTCAGCCCGACAGCCGCAAGACCAGCAACGGTCAGGTCGTTCTTGGCTTCATGGACAGCTCTGCTAAATCAATGCCAGCAGCTGCCTTCTTGGCCCGAACTCCAACTCAAGCTGAAACCGGTGCAACGGTCAACTTCAATGCTGCCTCCTTCTGCACTATCACTTCAACTGGCGGAAACATCGGAATCACTGATGCAGGCATGAACACCAGCATCAACTACCCCATGTGGAACTTTGGCGGCTAAAATGAAGCAGATCTTTGCATTCGGAATCCTTGCCGCTCTCGGTCTTTCGGTAATGGGGTGTGACCCCGGCACAGTCAGCCAGGGTGATCAGGAATCTATGCGCAAGGAAATGAGTCAGGAAACCTACGAAGACGCCATGAGAAAGGCTGGTCGAGGCGCTGAACTGGATGCCCAAAAAGCACAGGATGACGCTCGCCGTGCAGCAGATGGCGGATAGTAAGATCCCGTAAAGCAGAAATGACTGAGGAGGCAGATATAGAGTCTGCCTCCTCAGTGTCATTTACAGGTCAACAGTTCTGCCTGTTTCCAAGGCCCTAAAAGCCGCATCCATCAAGGCTACTGTCCCAAGCCCTTCTTCAAGATCAGGCGAGTTTGACCTGCCAGAAAGAAGTGAAGCGGCAAACGAATCTGCTATGCTGCAGAACTCCCCGTAATGCATGCCCTTCAACTCATGTCGGTAGTAATAACCAGCCATGGCATGGTGAAAGTCTTCCTCAATCTCGACTCCTCTTTCATCGTGATGGCTGTAGCGCAGATCGGGATAGCGGGCCAAAGAAGTCCCATCAGACCCCATCAAGAAGCCTTCAATTAAGCTTCGCCCTTTAGGAAGCTCATGGCAGCCAAAGTGACTGAAGGCTCTGCCGACTCTTCCTTCTTCATCAGTCACCTGAACTGTTATTACGTCTGGCGTCTTTAGCCCAAACCTTCGAGCCAAGGCAGAGGTTGATCCCATAGCCTGAACCTTTTTTATCGATCCCATATACCAGCGCAGATAATCCAATGGATGGCTCATTCCCAGATAAATCCAGTGAGTTTGGTCCAGTGTCCAAGGGCTCTTCTCGTAGTACCAATCCATTCTGTGATGGTAATGAGCATCAAGGGCTTCAACCTCGCCAAACTTCCCCGCCAGAAAATCTTCTCTCTGCCTTTGAAAAGGTTCGTAGAATCGTGTGCTTTGTCCCACCTGCAGACGGCAGCCATGCACCGCCGCCGCCTGCCTTAGCCGTTCTGCGACAGATAGATCGTTGACAAGCGGCTTTGTGCAGATAACATGCTTGCCCGCCAGAAATGCCTGCTCTATCTGAGGAGCATGAAGAGGATCGGGCGTGTAGATGGCCACGATCTTAACATCCTCTCTAGCCAAGAGCTCTTCGTACCTGTCTGTTGTCCATAAACCCGGCGAGGCGGCTTCGGCCAATGAACGCTTTTCCGTCGATAGATCACAGCCAGCTATCGCCCTGCAGAGTCCAGATGACCTGAGAGCCACCAGCATGGTATGGCCTTCATGAAGCCCAACCACACCGACTCCCAGCCGCTCCTCATCAGGCAGCCAACCCCATTCACGCTTTACGCCAACTGTCGGACGGCCCGTAGGCAGGAAATCAGAATGCATGTAAAAAAGAGTTTACGCAAAAAAACACAAGGTTTGCCTCACTGTTTTTGGACGGCACGGGTAGAAGCCAAGAAAGCAAAAAGAAGCTCTATACAGTATGAGTCACAATAGAATCATGCGGGTGTGTGTTACAGGTGGATCAGGCTATATAGGCACCAGCCTAATCAACCTGCTTCTTTCAAAGGGCTGTCAGGTAACTGCCCTGATCCACAACAGACCCCTGGCTGACCGTTTGGCCAAGCATCCCAGCCTTGAAAGCCATGTGTGCGACCTCCGAGAGCTTTCTGACTTATCCCCATTTCTAAAGGGTGCGGACTGCCTTATTCACAACGCAATAGTCTGGGATGAAAAGCCCCTTCATACAAACACGCTAGACAAGTTTGTTTCGATCAACCTTTTTCAGTGGGCAGCATCACAAGGCGTAGGACACATTCTCTACACTTCTTCCACCGCGGTTCACAGGCCATTTACGCCCCTAATGACAGAAGTCGATGATCTGCAGCCAGCCGATGATTACGCCGAAACCAAACTGAAGGGCGAACTTGCGGCAAAAGATTTTGCTCTTCAAGCAGGAATTAAGACAACAATTATTAGAGCGGCCCCCGTTATTGGCCCTCCTGAATATGAAGGTGAAAAAATGAAAATGCTTTCGACAATGAAAGACATTTTCAACGCCGCCCTCGACAACGCCACTATTCATCTGCCATACGAGCCAGGCCGCCAGTTCATAAGCCGCGATGATCTGGCTCAAACATTTTGGCGGGCCATGCAGCCAGACTCACCACCTGGCACCTACTTGGCAGCATCTTCCAACTACACCACTTGGGAATCAATTGCCAGAATGTTTCTTGAGCAGCTGGGTTCCAAAAGCAGCATCGTTGTTCCCAGCAGTCTCAGCCAGCCCTGCCATTTTGACTGCAGCCGCTTAGAAGATCAGCTTGGCTTAAAGTTCAACTCACATGCAGGCCTGCAGGCTATGATCGAATCGCTGACTGCTGACTACACCAAGGGCCCCTTTTCCCAGTGAGTTAACCTGCTTCTGCAGAAAACAGCCTTAATCCAAAGTCTTTCCTGAAACCCAGCCCAGCCAGGCAGAGCGGTGTTTAAGCCAATAGCATAAAGAGGCGGCCAGCCCCACAAGACAGAGAAATGAGCAGATTAACAGGGAAACAGGAACTCCATACTGCTTGGCCGTAAAACCAACAGCCAGTGCCCCTACGGGCGTAGAGCCAGCAAAGATCATCCAATAAACTGACATTGCTCTGCCCCGCAGTTCATCTGGAACCCCAAGCTGAATAGTGGTGTTGCACGAAGCGGCTAAAAGCACAGCCCCAAAACCTAGAAGTCCAAAAAGACCGACTACAGGCCAGTAAAGTCCGAAAAAAGAAAGGCTCCCTAGCACTAAAGAGAACCCTAAGCCAGCCGCAAGAAGTCTTTGTGGGCTTGGCTTGCCCATATATCCCACAGCCATTGCCCCGATAACCGCTCCGATTCCTTGCGCCGATGTGATGCCTCCATACTGAATAGGCTCGACTTTTAGAATAAAACCACCAATAAGCGGAATAAAAGTGTTGAAGTTGTAGCCAAAAGTGCCTAAAAATCCCATGATAAGCAGAGGCAGCATGACAGGGGGTGACTTCCATATAACCACTAAAACTTCCTTGATGCCCGCAAACACCGACTGTTTAGTCTGTTCGCGCTTTGGCTCCAACTGGCTTCTATCCATCATTGCCAAAGCGGCAATAACAGCAAAGTAGCTGGCAAAGTTAAGCCAAAATGCGAAAGACATTCCGATAGTGGCTATAAGAATTCCGGCTAAGGAAGGTCCAATGATTCTTGCGACATTGATAACCAGCGAGTTCATGGCTATGGCATTAGGCAGATCCTCTCTTGGCACAAGACTGGGAACAAATGACTGCCTAGCTGGGTTATCGAACGAGTTAATGAGTCCAAGAAAAAAAGCCAAGGCGAAAACGTGGCTTATCTGCATTGAATCTGAACTCACCAGAAGCGCAAATAGAAATGCCTGCAGTGCCGCTAACGCTTGAGTGATAAACAGCAGCTTGTGCCTATCTACTCTGTCAGCTAATGCACCTCCAAAAAGGCTCAGCAGCATAGCCGGCGTGAACTGAAGAGCAGTGACGAGTCCGACTTCAAATGGGGACCTGCTGAGCTGCAGCACCAGCCAGCCTTGAGCTGTCATCTGCATCCATGATCCGACTTGAGAAATTGTATGTCCAGTCCAAAACAGCCGGTAGTTTCGAGTTCTTAGGGCTCGAAATCCATGGCTGAACTTTGACATCGTCTTTGAATAGTATGGCCCCCTTTACAGTCCAGCTCAGGCCCAACGCTTCCTCTCTGCCATGGGCCGCCCCAGACCCAAGTCAAAGTCTATTCTTAGATTTCCGGATGAAATGAAAAGAAGCTCTGGAGCAGGCCGATTTTTACTGCTCACTAATGTCCGCACTACAAGTACAAATAGATCTATATTGATATAATAATTAACAATTTTATGACAGAACAGAAGATGCTAAGAGTTCTGTAAAACCAGAGGCACTAAGCGGCCGACCGCGGTAGTAGCCTTGAGACATTTCGCAGTCCAACTCCTTGAGAAAATCCTCCTGCTCTTTAGTCTCAACACCCTCTGCAACGACAGCAAGCTTCAGATTATGTGCCAGCCCAATAATCGATCGGCAGATAGCCTCTGACTCCTCATCTTCAAAGATACTCTGAACAAATGCCTTCTCAACTTTCAAACAGTCTATCGGATAAGTTTTCAAACGGCCAAATGACGAATAGCCTGTGCCAAAATCATCAATTGCTAAACTCACACCAAGTTCTTTAAGCTGTCTTAAGACAGCTAATGCGGCATCAGGATCATCCATCAAGTGGCTTTCTGTGATTTCTGCCTGAAGTGTTCCCTGCACAATGCCAGAATTCCTAACAGCATATCCTACATCCTCTATAAGACTGGCATCGACAAACTGCTTAGGTGAAAAATTAATAGAAATCCGTAGACTTTTTTCGAAAGAATCCTGCCACTCCTTAGCCTGGTGGCAAGCCTCCATCATTACCCACCTACCCAAAGGAATAATTAGGTTTGATTCTTCACAGGTCTCAATAAAATCGTATGGTCCAATCAAGCCCTTTTCGGGATGCTGCCACCTTACTAAGGCTTCAGCACCAATAATTTTTCCTGTTGAAAGATGAATAATCGGCTGATAGTAAAGAATAAACTCCTGCTTCTGCAGTGCTCTGCGAATATCCAACTCTGCCAAATGTTTGGCCCTGGTCTTTTCACCAAGCTCACTCGTGTATCTAACGTATTTGCCACGTCCTAGTCTCTTGGCCTGATACAGACTTGATTCTAGGCATCCAAAGAGTGCTTGTATGGTTGTGCCATCAGAAGGACAGACACATGCTCCTGTACTGATTGAAATATGGACCTGAATACCCTGAGCAGAAATTGGATCGTGAAACGCATTGCGTACCGCCTCTGCCTTAGCATCTATATTAAGAGCCTGATTCGGTCCATCCCACAAAATCAAAGCAAAATCATCTCCCCCTACCCTCGCTAAAACAAAAGAGCTTTCAATGGCATCCTTTAAGCGATCAGAGACAATTCTAAGTATCATATCACCTACACCATGTCCTAGCGCATCATTAAGATCACGGAACTTATCGATATCGAGGAGCAGCAATCCAAATTCTTGACCGGAAACCAAAGCTGCTTCTATCATCTTTTCCAAAGTAACAATAAGTGAGTGTCTGTTGGGCAGCCCCGTTAATTCGTCATAAAATGCCAGCTTCCTAATCTGTTCCTGCGCTTTCCATCTTTCTGATGAGTCAACCAGTGTAACCAGAGTCTGGTTCCTGCCAGATGAATCAGCAATTTTAGTGATTCCTAGCTCAATATGAACAGATTCTCCTGTACGAGATAGAGCCACAAGCTGTCTTCGCTCCCCAAACTCTACTGCACTAAGATCTGACCAATAGTGATCCAGCGAGCCTCCATTGCTCAGCCAGCTGCTCCCTAGCAGAACGTCATCACCTGTCCGGCCAATCAACTCCTCACGACTGCAGCCTAACAGACGTTCTGTTTCCCTATTGACCTGAGTCACTATGCCGTCAATATCAAGCAGAACTATCCCGTTGGGAGATGATTCAATTAAGCTTCTAAACTGATCTTTGCTTTGCACCAAACTTCGCTCGTGATCCCGCCTTACTGTTATGTCACGACAGGTGCAAATATAGATTTCTTCCGAATCAATTTCGCCAATCTGCGCTTTGACTTCTATATCAGCGACTCCTTTTTCTGGGATTAGCCGTTCGAACTCAAACACTAACGAATCTTGACCTTCTTTGCGAGATTTCCTCAAAGCAGCTGGCGTAATCTCTGCAAACCAAAGGCCAATGGGACGGCCAACTAAATGATGCGAATCGATAGCAAGGATCTTGGAAAAACTATCATTCACTTCAATGATAATGCCGTTAGTATCAAACATCACCACCCCATCGACAGCATGTTCAAACAAGGCACTTCGTCTCAACTGAGCACGGGCGGATTCATGAGCTTCTCTAATAGATTCAGTAACATCAAAGGCGACTCCCATAAGAACCTTGGCTCCATCTTCTTTCTCTTGGGCAGAGCCTGTCAGCTTAATATGAGAGATATCGTCTATGCGTGCAATCCTTATCTGAACTTCAAACTGCTCACCATTAGCCGCTGCCCGATCAAGTGCGGTCAACAGCAGTTCCCTGTCTTCTGGATAAATGTTTGCTAGGACATCGTCAATCGGCCCATCTCCTGGCGGAATTCCTAAAATCTCTTGACATAAGCCGCCTCTCGCCAAGGTTCTATCAAGCGGACTGTATTCAAGAACAACAAGCCTCGCTGCATTAACCGCCAGCTGCAGCCTTGCTTCGCTTCTGGCCAAAGCCTGCTTTTGCCTGTATGTGTCTGTGATCTCTGTTGATATGCCGCAGAGCCCTGTTACTTTCCCGTCAAGATCATAAAGTGGAATTTTAACAGTCAACAGGGCAAAATTGGCGTCACCTGATTGGTTGAGAGTGCTTTCTTCCAGTACGACGGTCTTTCCGTGCAGAATGACCTCTTTGTCAGCTTCTCTTACATTTTTAGCGACATCTTCACCTAGAAAATCGAAATCCGATTTGCCAACCATCGCTTCCTGCGTTTCGCCCGTAAAGCTGCATAGAAGCTGATTGGCAAACACGTAGTTGTAGTTTTGATCCTTAAGATAGATATAGCCAGGAATCGAGTTAAGTATGCTGGAGATTTTGTGCTCAGATTCTGCGTACTTCAACGCAAGAGCTTCGGCAGCCTTCCTTTCCCTTTCAATTGAGTCGGCAAACCTTTTAATTAGCAGAAAGAACAGTAGAGTTGAAAAAGCGACAAACAGAATGCCTTTAACAGAGGTGTAGTGCTTTAACCCAACATTGCCAGTAACCGCTAAAAAAACTGCATCTGACAGGAGAATCCATAAGCCAGCAAAGCCCACATACACCAACGCGATTCGTGCGCTTCCCCACAAAAGGTAGACAAATCTTTTCGCTTTGGCACCTTCACCAATGAGGGCTGCCCGATTCATCTAAAAAAGAATACCCAGCTTTTTTTATTATTTCTACAAATCAATGCGATCTTGAAAATGTGATGCGGTGCGGTACAGCCTGCAGATGCTTTTAAGTCATATTATCCACTGTTCATTCATGAAAATCGGTAGACAATTTGCCTGTTGGCCCCGCATTTTTGTTATGTGCTGACAGCCATAGCGGGTCTTTATAATGCAGTTGATGCAGCCAAATAATCAAAGCACTTCAACATCGGATAATCTTTCTTCTGAAAATCCCTGAGATGCACAGTATTTTCCGACGCATCAGGTTAGGCTGGACCAAGTAAAATCCGCCATCAAGTGCAGTAGAGCAGAAAGATGAATGAATCCGCTGAGTTCACACCAAATCCACAGTACGACTTGGTTTTCGAACGCGTCGTCCCCGTGCCTGTTGAAAAAATTTGGGATGGCTGGACCAATCCAGAAATCCTCGTTCACTGGTTTTGTCCCCTTCCTTGGAAAACAACCGAATGTGAAATTGACCTAAAACCGGGCGGCATTTTCAGGACAAAAATGGCTGGCCCATCTGGCGAAGAAGGCGGTGGATCAGGCTGCTATCTTGAGATCATCGAAAACCGAAAGCTTGTATGGACAAACGCTCTTGGGCCAGGATTCCGCCCCCAAGAGATAGAAGGCGAAGGTGCCTTTCAATTTACTGCTGTCCTTACTTTTGCCCCTACAGACGAAGGCACAAAGTACAAGGCGCTTGTAATTCACTCGACAGAAGCAGGCAGAAAGCAGCATGAAGAAATGGGCTTTCGTGAAGGCTGGGGCGCCGCCCTTGACCAGCTTGTCGCATTGATCCAATCGCAAGCAGACTGACTTATATAGATTTTCTGCATCAGCCTAGTACGATGCTGCCAGGCTGATGCAGGTAAAAGGAGCGCTTACGATTTGTCAACAACGACAAACTTTTCCAGGGCCCTCGAAGCTGCAATCTGAGCAGCACGAACTTCTTGGGGGGTTTTGGGTCCTCCACTAACGGCTGTGACCAATGGAGATATCAGCAGGGCGCCAGCAACCTTTAGGCTTTCAGTCTTTTCATCACTCCGCCCTTCTCCATCGCCTTCGTAGACCACTTTTCCTGTGCTTGATTCAACAATAGTAATGGCAATTAAGCTGTTTGAAATGGTTTTTGGTCCGAGATTCACCCAAATTGACCGAGTGTGAAAGGCTACATTTGCTGTGCTCACATATTTGACTCCAGCAGTTCGGCCAAACGAAGCAAGCTGAGCAGCCGTGGGAGGACGGGCCGAAGTCGGAGTCCTGTAGCCTTTGCTTCGCCAGCCTTTTGCCGCAGCCGAATCATCTAGGACTCTAAAGCCGCCTTTCTTAAAAATTTCAATCATGGCTTCTTTAGCCTTGGATTTAGAAGTTGCGGTGCCTGATTGGTCGTAGACAACAGGAAACACAGCAATAGAGCCTCGACTGGGAGCCTGAGCCAATACACTGGAAGATGTGGCCAAAACCAATGAAAAGGCAGTGATGTTAAAAATACTCAGCTTATTCATAATCTGTCACTCGCTAGATGTTCTACGTCAGGCAGCACAAAAATTCAACTAACTGAAGAAGCAAGATATTGCGTTTTTACATACCAACTGGTACGCTACACGCACTATGATCGATCCAGCCTCTCTCTCCGCTCATCCGCCAATCGCCTCTCGTGAAGAATGGCTGAGGCAAAGAATGCAGCTCTTAGCAGAAGAAAAGGCACACACCCGTGCCTACGATGCTATTAATGCCAAGCGCCGCCGCCTTTCGATGGTTAAGGTTGACAAGACCTACAGTTTTGCGGGTGAAGATGGGGAAAAGACTCTGCTTGAGCTGTTTGATGGCTGCACCCAGCTGATTATTTATCACTTTATGTTTGGTCCCGATTGGCAGAAGGGCTGTCCTGGCTGTACCGGCTGGGTGGATGCCTTGGGTGATCTTTCGCTGCTGGCCGAAAGAGACACAAGTTTCGCTTTGGTCTCGCGCGCCCCCCTGCCTAAGCTGCTTGAATATAGAAGCGAACGAGGATGGACATGGCCCTGGTACTCATCAAGCGATTCCGATTTTAACTTTGATTTTCATGTTTCATTTGAGCTTTCCCGTGGTCCTGTCACGTTTAACTATAAGAGTCATGAAGAAACGGTTCAGAGATTAGGCTTGAAAGATGAAGTTGAAGAGACCGCCGGAGCAAGCATCTTTTTCCGAATTGGAGACGATGTTTTTCATACATATTCAACTTTCGGCCGGGGTGGAGAAGCGATCTGCGACTCCTATCGACTTCTCGATTTAACTCCCTATGGCAGACAGGAAGATTTTGAAGACTCTCCTTCAGGTTGGCCTCAGAAACCGACATATGGCTAAGCAGACACATAGACTTTAGCGGCGCCAATTACTGAGTAAAGCAAATATGTAACTCAGCGCGGCCAAGCATCAACTACCCAGATCAGCGCAGGACATGGTAGGGTAATGTTTAGTTATGGAACTTGGCGCTTTTTCAGTCAGCTTAACCGTCAGAGACATTAATCTCTCATTCAGCTTTTATCAAAAACTGGGCTTTGTTCAGTTTCATGGAGATATTGAACAGAAATGGCTGATTCTCAAAAACGGCAATACCGTCATTGGCCTCTTTGAAGGAATGTTTGAATCAAACATTCTTACATTCAATCCAGGATGGGACAGTGATGCACAGGCAGTTGCAGGATTTACTGATATTCGCAATCTGCAAAAAGAGTTTAGGGCAGCAGGACTTCAGCTTGCCAGCGAAGCAGACGAAACAACTACAGGCCCGGCTTCTCTCACACTAGTTGACCCTGATGGAAACATGATTCTGCTGGATCAGCATCTTTAATACAGCTCAGTCTTGTTACTTCATTACTGTCACAAGCACGCCAACAAGAATCAAGGCTCCACCAACTCCTATGTTCCATGTCAGCTGTTCTTTAAAGATAAGAATTCCGAGGATCATTGCGATAACGAAGCTCAGTTTATCTATCGGAGCCACAGCCGATACTGGCCCTAAGGCAAGAGCCTTGAAATAGCAGAGCCACGAAGCGCCCGTAGCAAGGCCAGAAAGACATAGAAATACCCATGCTTTGCCATCAATTTCTGCCAGCTTAGTCTGCTTTGATGCTATTGCTACGGCAGCCGCCAAAACCAAAACGACTGCAACACGAACCGCCATGGCAAGGTTTGAAGGAACACTCTCAATGCCCTTTTTTGCTAAAATGGCTGTCAAGCCAGCAAAGAGCGCTGAGAGCAGAGCCCAAAGGTAGTAGGCTTTCACCCTCCTATTCTATTCTACAAGAGACCAGAATAGAAGCATCATAGATGCCGTAAGGTCTTGAGCAAAATGATGCTGGATATGCGATGAACACTACAAAGATCCTCTTAATATCTGCATTCACCTATGCTGGCATTGCCTTTCTTGGGTCGTCATCATTTTCTAGACAGATCGATTCTCAAACTGACAGCCAGATTATGGCAATGGGGTACAGCAGATGGATTCAACTTACATTAGCTTATCCTGGTCATTCCTTAGATCAGTTAGAAGAAGCAGAGCGTCGGTATGCATGGGCTCAAACTCTAGAAAATGAAAGGGTTATTGCCTCTAGACCGGATAAGGAAGAACTGCAGCGACTGCATATCTATATTGCAGACATCACTAAATCTTCTTATATTATCGGTGATTACATGATGCTTGATAAACCATACGATCATCTCTATATTGCCAAATCAGAAAGCCTTTCTGCCATCACTCTAAAGGATGTTCTAGCTAATAGGCCGCCTCTTACTAAAACCTCGCCAGATTCGTTGAAAAAAATCCTCAAAAACGCCAGAGAAATTCATCAGAGAAACAAAAACAAGATCGAATTATTCAATAAAAGAAAAGGAGGCTTTAACTCGACACAACTTCTGCAGGAGTTCGATAGAATTTCACAGCTTATGCTTCAAGTTATCAAAAATAAAGCGCTAAAATCTGATGCTCAAAAGCAGCAGATTCTGCAGCTCTTTCACAGACTTATAAATCTGAGCCTTGGCCTAGACCCCCTTCCATACCCCAGTCCCAAGCAGATCTCGATGACGACACACATGCAGAAGGATTCAAAGTAAAAATCTTGACATTTGCCAGAAAATAGTAGAATAATTTATACTACCATGTCAATCAGAGACGCTGCTCCAGTTCAGGGAGTCCATCCAACATACGGCGCCCTGCTCGGGGCATTACAGGATGGAACTACAGAATGGCTGATGGAGATTGGTGAACCGACCGAGGAAGCAATCATTTGGCAGCCATGGCCAAACGGCAGCAGCATCGGTGGACAGATGCTGCATATCGCCAGCGTCGAGGTTGGGTGGCTGCAGCACTATTGCCTCGGCACTCCCAAGACAAAGGAACAGTCAATCCTCTTCATGGATGAGCTGAGAGATGTCGATGGAGGAATATGGCCGACTCCACACAACATGGTACATAGAACTTCTGTCAGAAGTGCGACTGCAGACCTTGGAAGCTGTTAAGCAATATCCAGATCCAGCCCAGGTAGTGCCAGGGCACGGTGATGACTTGACATTTCGCTGGGTTTTATCTCATATCGTGCAGCACGAAAGTTATCACTTTGGTCAGGCTGTTTTTTTAAGCACCATGCACGAAAGAATTGAGAGTTAAAGGGAGATTGTTTTGGAATACTCCTTCACCTGCAAAACTATCGAATGGCGCGGCCCGGCTCCTTTCATTTTTGCCCCAATACCTCAGGATATTTCTGATGAGATAAAAGCACTTTCGTCTCGTTTAACGTATGGGTGGGGATGCATACCTGTAACAGCAAAGCTAGGTGAAACCACCTTCACCACATCTCTTTTTCCGAGACAAGGCATCTACTTGGTGCCCATGAAGGTGCTGGTTCAAAAATCCGAAGACGTAGGGCTGGGCGACACAGTTACGCTCACAATCACTCTGCCAACGCTTGGCTAGCCGACAGCGATATTTTATGTAAATTTTGGCAAAATATCTAAACTTTTCAGCGTTTTCGTCAGAAGCAGCTGTCAACTCTGACCTCTACTGACTGGGTCCACTGCCTGGCATAAAACGCAGTCCGGGCAGGACCTGTATGTACAAGCGTTCATCGGTAGACTTGGGTGCCATGCCTAGCTCAACGCCCTCCGTCAGCGGTCAGATTTCCGCCAAAAAGGGGAACGGCAGCGCTGCTTTAGCCGCTGATGCTACGGTGAAAATCACGGCTGGCAGCTTTGAGCTTCACCTCAAAACAGATGAGTTTGGCCGCCTCTTCATCGTTTCGTGCGGGGCATGGAACTCTGCCCCTGGCACAGATGGATGGGCATACCCTGCCAGCGGTGATGGCTGGGTTTTTGAACCTGCTTTGTCAGTCGTCCACCACGACGGCAATCGGTCTACTGACCTGAGGGTCAAGTCAGTAGAACATGATGGCTCCCTGACCACAATTCATCTCTTCGATCCTCAGTACGCTTTTTTCCTGAATCTAAAGTTCAAAGCTTTCCCCGAATTCAGCCTCATCGAAACCTGGACAGAGATTCAGCACCAAGAACCAGGCACTATCACGCTGGAAGCCTACGCTTCATCATCGCTGGACTTAGGTACAGGCGATTTTCGCCTCACCCAGTTTAGCGGCGACTGGGCAGACGAAGCCCATGTGATCGAAGAGCCGATCAACCGGGGCATCAAAATCATTGATTCAAAGCTGGGAGTCAGAGCCCACCAGTTCAGCGCTCCGTGGTTCATGGTAAGCCTAGGGCCAGTTCAAGAAGAAAAAGGGGAGGTCCTGGCAGGTTCGCTTTGGTGGTCAGGCAGCTTCAAATTCTCGGCAGAAAAGCTCCCCAAAAACTCGGTCAGAGTCAATGCGGGGATAAATCCTTTTGGTTCTGCCATCAACCTAGAACCCGGCACTATATTTACTGCTCCCAAAATGACCTGGGCCTGGAGCAGTGAAGGAGCTGGTTCACTAACAAGAAACCTCCATCGATATGTGAGAAGCGCGGCCCTGAGGGAAGGTGGCACAGAAAGAGCCATTCTGCTCAATAACTGGGAGGCCACTTACTTCGATTTTGATGAAGCAAAAGTCATCTCGCTTTTCGATGGCGCCAAAGAACTCGGCATGGAGCTGTTCCTGCTTGATGACGGATGGTTTGCCAACAAGCACCCTCGCAGCGGCGACACTCAAGGCCTTGGCGACTGGGAGCCCAACAAAGAAAAACTCCCGAACGGGATCGGGATTCTTGCAGAAAAGGCTGACGAGAAGGGCCTGAGGTTTGGCCTTTGGTTTGAACCAGAGATGGTGAACCCCAAAAGCGCTTTGTTTGACAGGCACCCAGAATGGGCTGTTCAGCAGCCTGGCCGAGAACTGGAGCTGCAGCGCAGCCAGCTGACTCTAGACCTCACCAATCCAGAAGTTAAGGAGTTCGCTTTCAACATTCTTGATTCGGCGCTTAAAGAAACCCCCGGCATTTCTTACATAAAGTGGGACTGCAACCGATATTTCACCCAGCCCGGATCAACCTATCTTTCAGCCAAAAACCAAACTCACTTGCAGGTGGAATATGTGCAGGCTCTTTACGAAGTGATGGAGCGAATCAAGACAGCGCATCCCGATGTCGAAATCATGATGTGCTCCGGCGGCGGCGGAAGAGTTGACTATGCCTCGCTGAGTTTTGCCCACGAACTTTGGCCTAGCGACATGACAGACCCCTGTCGGCGAATCCTGATTCAGTGGGGATTCTCATACTTCATCCCTGCCATTGCCATGGCTGCCCATGTGACGAAATGGGGAAACAGGCCGATCAAGTTTGCCTTTGATGTCGCCATGAGCTGCCGCTTGGGAATGGATGTTGACGTGGCAAAACTCTCGCCTGAAGACTATGATTTTGCCAAAAAATCCATAGAAACCTACAAGCAGATTCGACAGATCGTTCAGATGGGGGATCTCTACAGACTAGAGTCACCCTATGCTGGAGCGAGAACATCGCTCCAAATGATTCACGGCAGCACAAGCATTGTTTTTGTCTATGCACCCGAAGGGGCGCCCAGCCAGAACCTTGCCCTCAAGGCTTTAGACCCACAGCTAAATTACCAAGTCAAGGAGATCAATCGACATGGAGAAAACCTTGACCTTGGAGTCACTTCAGGAAGAAATCTGCTTGATTCTGGGCTCGCCATAGGCTCGCTAGGGGCCTTTGCAAGCCAGATCTTCGAAATCTACCCTCAGTAGTTTTCACAAAATTTTAAGGAAAACACCTTGAAACCCTGTGCCTCGTGTTACAATGAACGCGTGTACAGAACGCGTGTTCATCCACGCCGTCCAACGAGGGACGATGTCGCAAAGGCAGCGAACATCAGCGGCGCAACCGTGTCGCGAGTCCTCAGCGGACGCACCGATCTGGCCATCCTTCCTGAGACCAGAGAAAGAGTGCTGGAAGCAGCACGATCCTTGGGCTACCTGCCCAATATGTCGGCCCGCGCCCTCAACCAAGGCCGAACCGGAATCATCGGCTTTTGGATGAGCCTTGAATACTCATGCTATAGAGGACAGGTTCTTGATTCCATGCGGACTCTGCTCCGCGGCACAGAATTCGTGGCTGCCGTCACTGATATCGACGAGGAGTACAACTTCGCTCATACCTTCGATCGTGCTCTGCGAATCCCAGTTGATGGAATCATCGCATTCGATACTTCTGCTTCTGTCGATGCCTTTGCCAGAGATTCAGACAGAATCGCCCCCCAAGTTCCTTTTGTCAGCATGGGAGCTTATTGGTCTGAAACTAAAAGCTATGTGGGCATCGACCTAAGGGCAGGCGCTGATCTGGCCATGAATCATCTCTTGGAAACCGGGCGCAGAAGCATTGCCTATCTGGCTCCATGGACTTCAGAACTGATCAACACTGGTCCCCGCTTCGAAAGCTATGCGGCAGCAATGAAATCAGCTGGCCTTGAAGCGCGAACACTTGCCGTCGAAACTTTCAGCTTTAAGCCAATCAGCGACGCCATCGAAGAAATTGTCCGAAGCAAAACACTTCCCGAAGCTATTGTGTGCATGAACGATGAGGCGGCCGTAACAGCCTCTCTTGTCCTTCAGCAGCTGGGAGTCAAGGTAGGGCACGATGTGGCCATCCTCGGCTTCAACGGCATCGAAGAAACTGCCCATACCCCCGTTCCCATCACCACGGTCCGTCAGCCAGTTTCAGAAATGTGCAGCCTTGCATGGCAGTTCCTGGCAGCACAGATGGATGACCCAACCGCTCCCCTGCAGCAGAAAGTTTTAGTTCCCGAACTTGTTATCCGCGAGTCCACGGTGCCATCGGGCACAGGCTCAAAAGGACTCCCAAGCGGGAGTCAGCCTCCTCAAAGAAGAGACCTTCCATGAAACGAGCATTTACACTCATTGAACTCCTGGTCGTTATTGCGATCATCGCCATTCTTGCGGCCATCCTCTTCCCTGTTTTTGCACAGGCCAAAGCGGCTGCCAAGAGAACTGGTGAGATCACCAACCTAAAAAATATGACCCTCGGCGTGATCATTTACCAAAGTGACTACGACGATGCTCTCATGCCCATTTACCAAGCCAACTGGAGCCAACCCAGGCACAGAATCTTTCTGTGGAAGGACTCCATTTACCCCTACATTAAGAATGGCGGAAAGCTGCCCAAAAACGATGGCGGCTACTACACGGCAGCCGAACAGGGCGATGGCGGCATTTTTGGCGCACCAACCTATGATGGCAACTGGGCTCAGTACACCGATGGCGGCAGCACCTACCGTGGCGACACGAGCAGCAGGTTCCCCCGAGCTTGGGCTCTAAACGGCGATGCCGGCAAAAACGAGAACCTGGGTGACGCCGATGTTGAAAGCGAAGATGCCGGAATCTGGACCAGAGCTTATACGTGGGATGGCGACCCCAACATCTATGTTCGAGGCGGCGGCAGTCAGGTGAACTCCCTTGAAAACATTGCAGGAACGGCAATGATCATGGGAACCAGAACGCCCTACCCCAACATCTACTCCCGCTACTTTGCCTATGGCTGCGACATGAACTGGTGCGGAACTGGCAACAACCAGGTCACCTATGCCCGCGGCATTGGCAACAAGCAGGTAGGACTCTCCTTCTTCGATGGCCACGTTAAATCGATCAACGGCTTTAAAGCCTTTGCCGATGACGTCTACGGCATGTACAAAACTCGCGTTCCTGGAAACGACTGGCCCGGCGCTCCAGCAGTCACCTACTGGATGCGTCAGTTCAACGAGTGGAAGTGATGATGGTCAAGCGCAGCATTCCTGTGGTGCTGTTCTGTGTGGCTGCAGTCCTGTCTCTGACAGGCTGCGGCCCAGCAGAAGGCGAATCATTTAATCCAGATGACATTGCGGTAAAGCAGCCTGGCAGCGGGCCGCCTCCTATGAATGCCCCAATGACTGAGGAAAGTTCTACACCGAAATAAGTTCAAGCACCAATGTCTCTCGTCATAGCTATGGCCCTCCTGCAATCCAATCAGTTCAACCCCAGCAGGGTGATCTGGACAGATGGTCCTGCGGCCCGTTTCTACGAGTCTTCTGTACTGGGAAACGGACGCTTGGGGGCCATGGTCTTTGGCGGAATTGACAAAGAACGCGTTGTGCTTAATGAATCCGGCATGTGGTCCGGGTCTCAGCACGATGCTGACCGTGAAGATGCCCACAAGAGCCTTCCTGAAATCCGACAGCTTCTTCTGAACGGCCAAAACACAGCGGCTCAGGCCCTGATTCAAAAAAACTTTGTGTCAAAGGGGCCAGGAAGCGGCGGTCCGGAGTACGGCTGCTATCAGATTTTCTGCGATCTTCTGATTGACTCTCAGCAGACAAAAGCCACCGGCTATCGTCGGTGGCTTGACCTCGATTCAGCAGCCGCAAAAGTAGAGTATCTGGCGGGCGATGTACGCCATACAAGAGAAGCGCTCACCTCCGGACCGGACCAAGTTATGGCCTACCGATGGACATCGAGCAGAAAAGGTCAGATCTCTTTTACAGCCAAACTGGACCGAGCCGAAAGAGCAAAGTTCTCAACCGAAGGTGATGAGTTCATCATTTCTGGCGAGTTGGATAGCGGAAACACAAAAGTACAAGGTGTCCGCTACATGGGCAGGCTGAAGGTTTTGGCAAAAGGCGGCAGGGTCACAACAGACAGCAAAGGAGTTCATGTCGCCAACGCTGATGAAGCGACAATCCTCTTCTCTGCTGGCACCAGCCTAAACGATCCAAATTTTGTCGAAACATCAAAAAAACAGATTCTTCTTGCTTCACAAAAAAGCTTCAGCCAGCTTTCGAAAGCAGCGGCAAAAGACCATCAAAAATATTTCCGCCGCGTCGATCTTAATCTGCCTCAAGGACCATCTGCCGACAAGCCAACTCTGCCCCGGATGATCGCCGTGGCGCAGGGTGAAGAAGATCCCTCACTCGCCGCCCTTTACTTTAACTTTGGCCGTTACCTTCTGATTTCCAGCTCAAGGCCAGACAGTCCTTGGCCAGCCAACCTCCAGGGAATCTGGGCCGAGGAACTGCGGACTCCGTGGAACGGAGATTTTCATCTCGACATCAATGTTCAGATGAACTATTGGCCTGCAGAATCAACAAATCTTTCAGACTGCCACAAGCCATTGATCCGCTTTGTCGAAGGTCTGGTGCCCAACGGCAGAAAAACAGCCAAAGCCTATTACCAAGCCAATGGCTGGGTGGCCCACGTCATCACCAACCCCTGGCACTTCACCTCGCCTGGTGAATCATCTAACTGGGGCGCAAATCTGGCCGGTGGAGCCTGGCTCTGCCAGCATTTGTGGAACCACTACGCCTACACACTGGATAAAAACTACCTCAAGAGAATCTATCCAACCCTTAAGGGAGCAGCAGAATTCTTTCAGGATGTCCTTATCGCAGAGCCCAAGAATGGATGGCTGGTGACAGCCCCATCAAATTCTCCTGAAAATTCATTTAAAGATCCCAAAACAGGTGAGGGAGTCGCCAACTGCATGGGTCCCACAATGGACCAGCAGATAGCCCGCGAGCTGTTTGGAAATGTCATTGAAGCATCAAAAATTTTAGGAATTGATGCGGATTTTCGGCAGGAACTTGAAGCACTTCGTCCAAAGCTGGCCCCCAACCAAATCGGCAGACATGGCCAGCTGATGGAATGGCTTGAAGATTACGAAGAAGCTGACCCGCACCACCGGCACATGTCGCATCTATACGGACTGCACCCCGGACAAGAGATTTCACCCGACAGAACTCCGGCGCTTGCCCAGGCGGCTCGGGTGACTATGGAAAGGCGCGGACCCGACTCGGTAGGCTGGGCGCTGGCATGGAAAGCTGCCTTTTGGGCAAGGCTTTACGAGGGCGAAGAAGCCTACAAGGCAGTTAAGAAGCTGCTGAACCCAGTAGTCGATACAGATATTCGCTATGACAAGGGCGGCGGAGCTTATCCGAATCTGCTGGATGCCTGCCCTCCCTTCCAAATTGATGGCAACTTTGGCGGTACCGCCGCTATAGCCGAAATGCTGCTGCAAAGCAGGCCAGGCGAAGTTCGCCTTTTGCCCGCGCTGCCAAGAGCATGGCGAGATGGTCAT
Organism: uncultured Fimbriimonadaceae bacterium; assembly: GCA_964607175.1. Lineage (GTDB taxonomy): Bacteria > Armatimonadota > Fimbriimonadia > Fimbriimonadales > Fimbriimonadaceae > JAKRSE01. The sequence goes on along the minus strand of CAZSIM010000014.1, from coordinate 26,299 downwards.
GTTCGTGGCCTTAAAGCCCAAGGAAATCTCACCGTGGATATTTTCTGGAAAGACGGAAAGCTTGTTGACTACAAGATCACCGGCCCCAAAGCCTCCACCACGAAAGTAATCAAACCCCAATAAACATGCTGCTCCCCCTTTTGCCCCTGTTGATCTCTGTTCCCTTCTCACAAGATTCTGGATCCTTCACTTATAGTGAAAACCAAGTCACTCTGGATATCCGCAGGTCCGATGGAAGGTTTGACATAAAGTGGGGCAGCCAGGCAAAACTGCAGAACGCACACGGCGAAACGAAGCTTGCAGATGGACAGCTGCTGAAAAGCAGCGACCTTAAAAACCACGAAATCACTTCAGAAAATGTAAGAGATTCTTGGGGCAGAGCTGTAAAAGTCAAGGTTCGACACTGGCAGCCTGGTTCACCAGAACTTCATCACACTTTTTGGATTTACGGATCGCGCCGAGAAGTCATCGTGCAGATGACCTTGATCGATCCCACAGCAAAAGGGACCAATCTGCTCATCCCAGTGCTGACTGAATCCAAAGTCGAGCTTAAAGCAGAAGGACCTCTTCAGTCGCTTTTTGTTCCTTACGACAACGACAACTATTTTCGGTTTAGCAGCCAAGGGTTCGGCGAGGGAGAAGGCAACGAACTGGGCAGCTACGAGGTTGGTGCGCTCTACGATGATGTGACCAGGAATGGGCTTATCGTTGGATCAATTGACCACGATACATGGAAATCGGCTGTCAGGTTTTGGCGTGATGGCGGCCTAAGGGTCCAGGCCGGGGCAGTCAGCAAATACACCCACGATCACGATGTTCACGGCACAGTTCCTGGGCAAGTGGTTAATTCACCTCGCTTCGTCATGAGCAGCACTCCAGACTGGAGAACAGGCCTGGAACGCTATGCCGAACTGAACGCCAAGGTCAAGCCCCCTCTGGAGTGGAAAGGCCCTGTTCCCTTCGGCTGGAACTCTTGGTCTGGACACAAATCTAAGGTCCAGGCTGCCGATGCCGATGCCGCCCTGGAGTTCGTTCGAGACAAGCTGCCCTGGCTGAGAACTGGCGGCACCGCCTACATCAATTTCGATTCATTCTGGGACAACCTCACCCGAGAACAGAGAGTTGACTTCGTCAACAAGGCTCATACCTCTGGCCTAAAAGCCGGAATCTACTGGACTCCTTTTGTGAACTGGGGCGAACCAGATTGGGACACTGTCGGAGGCTATAAATTTAGGGACCTGCAGCTGAAAGATTCGAAAGGGAACCTCCTGCCGAAGCTCGATGGCGGATGGCCCCTGGACCCAACTCATCCAGGAACCCTTTTGAGAATTGATGAGAACATTAAGGAGTTTCTCGCCCAAGGTTTTGACTACATTAAGCTGGATTTCACCACTCACGGCGCTCTTGAAGGAATTCACCACAACCCTAAAATCACCACCGGCACCCAGGCATACAACTTTGGCATGAAGTACCTGGTGGACCAGCTTGATGAGAAGAAAATCGGCAAACCCTTTTTTATCAGCCTCAGCATAGCTCCCCTATTCCCTCACGGATATGGCCATAGTCGACGAATATCCTGTGATATTTTCAGCAACATTGGAGCCAGCGAGTACTTTTTGAACTCACAAAACTATGGATGGTGGGCGATGGGGCACCTCTATCGCTTCAACGATCCAGATAGTGCCTGTGTCTACCAAGCTTCTGGCGAAGACCCCACGACCGAAGCTGAAGCCAGAACAAGATTCACCGCCTCGGTCATCGGCGGAGGCATGATGATTGAAGGCGACAACCTCACCGATCCTAAAGCCCGAGAAAGGGTCCTGAAGATTTTCTCTAACAAAGAAGCCCTCAAGCTCGCCGAAAAAACTCCAAAGTTCCTCCCTGTTCGGGGCACCACGGCAGAAAAAGCAGGAGACCTCTTTATCTATCAAGAAAGTCCAGGTGTCGTTTATCTGGCTGCTTTTAACTTCGACAGCAGGCGAACCAAGCTGGATAAAGTTGACCTAGCCAGGCTGGGATTATCTGGCACTTGGACGAGCCGTGACCTCTGGTCTGGCAAGGTTGAAACTCATATCGGCAGCATTAGGTTCCTGCTGCCCCCGACAGATTGTTCCCTGCTCCGCCTTACGAGGGTCCCGTGAAGGCCAGCACCCGTCGCAGCCTGGTGGGATACGCTTTTATCTCACCATGGCTGATCGGATTTCTTCTCTTTACCCTATGGCCTTTTGCCAGAAGCCTGCATCTTTCATTCACTCGCTACGATATTGTTCGTCCCCCAAAGTGGGTAGGTTTGGCAAACTATCAAAGCCTTTTCACCAATGACGAGACATTTAGGACCGCCTGCTGGATAACAGTTAAGTACGCAGCCTTTGCTGTGCCCCTTGGCATCATTGCCGGAGTTGGACTGGCCCTGCTTTTGAACGCAAATGTCCGAGGAATCACGGTTTATCGGACGGTTTTCTTCCTTCCCTCAATCGTTCCAACCGTCGCTTCAAGCGCTATTTTCCTCTGGCTGCTCAATCCTCAAATCGGCCTGGTGAATGGTCTTCTTAAGCAGCTTGGTGTTGTCGGACCAGCATGGCTGGGCGACCCTAAATGGGCTCTATGGAGCCTTATCTTTATGGGCCTGTGGGGAGTGGGAAACTCTATGGTGATCTACCTGGCGGGACTGAAAGATATTCCTGCCTATCTCTACGAGGCCGCTATAGTAGATGGCGCTGGCCCCCTGAAAAGGCTGACAAAAATCACACTTCCCATGCTGACACCTGTCATCTTTTTCAACCTCGTCATGGGGGTTATCGGGTCGCTTCAGTACTTCACCCAAGCCTACATCATGACCGGAGGAGGACCGGAAGATTCCACACGGTTCTACGCCCTCTATCTCTTTGATCGTGCGTGGCGGTACGCCGATATGGGCTACGCCAGCGCCATGGCTTGGGTGCTTTTCCTTGCCATAGTCGCCTTAACCGCGGTGCTCTTTGGCACGCAGAAAAAGTGGGTCCACTATGGAGGTTAAAACTCTTGCACGCTGGGGAGGCTTGGCCCTTTTTGCCTGCTGCCTCATTGCCCTTACCCTTCCCGGAAGACCTGCTAAAGAATCTTCTGCCCGCAGGTATCCCAATCGAACTGCCGTAAGGTTTTGGCACATGTGGTCGGCAGAGTGGAAGGAAGTTGTCGACCGAATTGTTGACCGCTACAATCAAAGCCAAGACAAATACGAAGTTATTGCCCTTTCAGTGCCTGGCAGCGCGGATACTAAGTTTCTGCTGGGCGCCATGGGTGGAGATCCACCCGATGTCATGGCGCAGTGGAACCCCGTCATCCCAACTTGGGCCGAAGGCGGACTGCTGACTCCTTTTGAAGACCTTATGTCTCCTGAAGAGAGGAATCTTTTTGAAACGGAATCCTATCCCATTGTAAAAAGAGTTGGACAGTACAAAGACAAAACCTACGGCTTCCCTATTGGCCTTCAGGTAAAAGGCGTCTTCTACCTGCCCGAAGCATTTGAGGAAGCGGGGATAAAAACCTTCCCAGAAACATGGGAGGAAATGGTGAAGATCAGCGAAAAGCTGACAAAGAAAGACAGTTCAGGAGAGATCACTCGTCTCGGACTCCTCCCTGCAAGCTGGGCTGAAACAGCCTCCCTTTTTGGAGGAGGAATTTATGACTTTGAAAACAGCCGCCTTTCACTGGATGACCCAAAGAACCTGGAATGCCTGACAGCCCTGGTCAACCTAAGAACCAGAGATGGCTACGATGCCATCAACCGCTTTCAATCGGGACTCAACACCTCATCCTTTTCAGGGGGCTGGCCTTTTATCGGTGGCGCCTTTGCCGCAACAGTTGATGGTCCTTGGAGGGTGGAGCAGATTGCTAAGTACGCTCCAAAGCTTAAGTACAAAACGGCCCTTATCCCTGCTCCGAAAGGCGGCAGGCCCGGAGCTGGCCTGGGCAGCGGCAATTTTATGATCGTCCCAACCAGCGCCAAACACAAAGAAGGAGCGTGGGATTTTATCAAGTATTGGTCAGGCTTAACAGACCCCCTAGCTGCCGCAGAGTTTTATGTATGGGGTGGATGGCTGCCTCCTAACGATAAAGTTGCCAACGCCCCAATCTACAAGGAGTACATTCGCACTCACCCCCAGTTTGGAACCTTTGTTGAAGCGATTAAGGGAAAGAATATTCAGGCTCAACCGCCAGTCGCCTACCAGGTTTTCATCAACGACACCATCACCAAAGCAGAAGACCTTGCCCTTAGAGGAAAGATCACCCCGAAACAGGCTTTTGAACGGGTTCAAAGTCAAGTTAGGGAAGAGCTCGCACGACGCAGGAGGCTAGGCTACGATGAGTAAGTTATCTAAATTTTCAGTCCACGCAGTGCTCCTTCTGCTCTGCATTCCGGCGGCGCTCCCCCTCCTTTGGATGCTTTCAACATCATTAAAGGCAGATGACCAAGTTTATGCTGGTGCATCAGCCGCCCAGAGCATTCTTAGCCTCATACCCAATCCGCCAGTGTGGAGCAACTATCCGAAGGCACTCTCCACTGTGCCCTTTGATGTTTATCTTCGCAATACTTTGCTGCTTGGGCTTATCACCGTTTTCGGTGCTGTAGTTTCTAGCGCCTGCGTTGCCTATGGGTTTGCCCGAATCGACTTTAAAGGCCGCGCCGTTCTGTTTGGCCTGCTTGTCGCAACCATGGCCCTGCCCGGCCAGGTAACGATGATTCCTGTCTTCGAGCTCTTTCGAAGTCTTGGATGGTACGGAACCTATCTGCCGCTTACCGTCCCTGCTTTTGTTGGGGTGCCTTTCTACATTTTCCTGCTGACTCAGTTCTTTAGGACAATCCCAGAAGACATTACAGAATCGGCAAGACTTGATGGCGCCAGCGAGCTGAGAATATTTGTCCAGATTGCCCTTCACTTGGCAAAACCTGCTTTGGCAACCTGCGCGCTGTTCCAGTTTTTAGGCACATGGAACGACTTTATGGGTCCGCTGATTTATGTTAATGACCCCAGCAAATACACCCTTGCTTACGGACTTCAGCAGTTTATGAGCGCCTATGGCGGCCAGTGGACTCAGCTGATGGCTGCCTCAATTGTCTTTACTCTGCCCATCATCGTTCTCTTCTTCTTTGCTCAAAAGACCTTTATTCAAGGCATAGCCACAACAGGCGGCAAGAACTAACAAGCCTGCAAAATGAGAAGCAGAACAAGAACCAGGCCCGAGTTAAGTCAGGCCTGGTTCTTGTCTGTTCAAGACTCAATAGTCTAGAGGCTGGCTAAGAGGTCAGCCGCCATAGCATAGTTAGGGTCGGCAGCCAAAACCTGGCTTAACAGACTTTTCGCCGATGCTTTATCTCCCATGGCAAATGCCGCTTGAGCCAAGATAAGCCTCGCTCTGTTATCCTGCCTTGCCTTCAAATCATCTTCAAACAGCAGCATGGTAGGCAGAGATGTCGCAAAGTAATCGATCTTTGCTGGCGCTTCCAGCTGCGCTTCGGCATAGGCGACGAGATCTGTCAAAAGCTCTTCCGCTTCCGTATTGCGCCCCAAACGCTGCCGAGCTTGAGCCTGGAAGAATGTGTATTCCGAAAAGGGCTGAACGGCCATCCCCTGAAAATCTCCCCTAAACTCTGCCGCCTTCCGCCACCAGGCTTCGGCATCTGCACGCCTGCCTTGTGCATCAAGAACATCGCCCATCATCAGCCAAACATCGCTGGCATTAGCCAAAACATGCCTGGCTTCGCCCAGATTCTGTGGCAGAACAACCAGACTCCGACAATGGGTTTCGGCATCGCTCAATCGTCCCTCCTCAAGAGCATTTTTTACTAGAGCCAGCTGGGTTCGCGTGTAAATGCCAAGGGCCATTCCTTCTCCTCCTTCCCAAGGCTGAAACCTTCTGGAAGAAAGGATTTCAGCTGCTTCTTCTGACCTTTTCTGATCGTTAAGCAGGGAGCAGTACTCTATTGTCAGGTCGTCTCTCTGATTTACCAAATCGAGCCGAGGTTCTAGTTCCTTGAGTCTCACATCAGGGGCTGTACTCGTTCTCTTCCAAAGCTGATCTCTTTCATAAAGAAGCCGGCTGTCATTAGGATCTGCATTGATGGCTGCCTGATAACAGGCTTTTGCTTTATCCACCTCGCCAAGAATGTTGAAGCAGGCGATGCCTAAGCACCTATGAGCGACCGCATTGCCTGGCTCCAACTCAGATGCTTTTTTCCACAAAGCGACTGCCTCGTGGTGACGGCGCTTATCGTAAAGCAGGCACCCGAGATAAAAGGCTGCTCGCGCATCATCTTCCGGGGCAGACAACAGAACATCAATATCTTCAAGCCTCGCCGGGAAGCAGTAATCAGGCGAAGCTGACCCTGCTGCCTGCCAAGTGCTGGCTGAATCTTGTCCCAGCTTGTCTAAAAGATAGGCCCGGTAGTAAAAAACCATCGGAACAGTGCCATCGCAAGCCTCAATATCGGCAGGCTCAAGTACGGATAAAGCATCCTGGTTCAAGCCAGCCCTCATCAAATCAATTGCAAGATCAATCCTCGTCTGGTTATCCATAACATAAGAAGAATCTTTCAGCCACAGAGCCCAAGAATCAAGCATGTCCAACTTCAGGGCTTCTGATTCCGATACCGGCAGACCTAGCTTCTGCTGCAGCATGTTTTTTAGGTTTGCTGCGCGCAGATTATCCTGGTCCTTCCTTAAGGATTTATCAAGCAGATCAACAGCCGCCTTAAAATCACCCTGCTTTGCCGCCAATTCTCCCAAGCAATGAAAAGCGGCTGACTGCCAGGCTGCATTCCAAGAAGATTTCCAAAAGGCATCCTTTGCTGCGTCATCTTGTCCTAAGAACCGAAGCGCGAGACCAAGGTTGTAATAAGGCTCACCATCGTAAGGGTTGGGATTGCGGGAAATCAAACGCGAAATGGCAGCACTAAAAAGATCCCTTGCCTCTGCAAACTCACCTCGCCTAAAGTGCCAAAGGCCAAGTCCGTTGGCGCACCTTGAATCGCCAGGGTCGCGCCTAAGAGCTTCTTTCCAGTACAAAGATGGGCAGCGAGTGGCGTGGCGATACTGCATTAGGTGCTGCCCTATAACAAAAAGCTCATCATTTGAGCTTACTTCTGTGGGGAGGGGAGGCTCTGTCGCAGCCTGCAGTTCAGCAGGCTGACTTTCAACCGGCTGATAGAAGGCGATTATCCTTCCACCTGATTCCAGCGAAAGGCTTTTTGCTCCCTGAAGATTGTAAACCCACGGAGCATCTGGCCCTAACTGAACTTCAAACTCAAGAACCTCCGCTTCAACCGCAACAGAAATCCTGCCAGTAATCTCTCTAGTGACTGCTGCCCCAACACAATCATCCTCCAGTGAAATAGCAGCATCGAGATTCGCATACTTTACTGTGCCAATTGATTGATAAGGGTAGATAAACTGACTAAACGTTTTTGTCTCGCCAGGAGCAATATAGGAAAAATCAGGCTGATTATCTGTATAAACCCCAGCCATCAGTTCAATGTATGGCCCGTCAGAATCTGTTAGGTTTCTATCCCAAGCATAGCCAAAATCATGATTCCCCCAGGTCCACTGTTTCTTTCCGGGAGCAATATGATGATTGGCAGCAACGATCATGCCCGCCTTGTTAAAAAAATCATAGCCTCCCAGAAAATCTTCTTTAGTTCCAAGACACATGTAGGAAGTTGGAACGGGAATGTTTGCATACCAGCTTAAATCATTTGCTGAATAATCTGGCCCGACCCCGCCAAGGTGAGCTGGAACAAACTCGGAGGGAACCTGTGTTTCATGCACGCCATCCTGGGCCCTTGTTCCGTAGTCAACCCCGTAGTAATAATCCTCACAAAGAGGGTATGTGCTTATCGCCCTCTTGGCATGATCTGCAACAAGATGAGCATCGGGTGGGAAGAATGATTTGTAGCCTTCATGAACTGCTACACCAATGTTTGCCCACCATAAAAATGTCTGTGTATAGGGTGTTCTATTGTATAGTCGCGCTTTGATTTCAACAATATTTCTATCTGGATAAAGGCAGATGCCATGCATGCCCTTTGTTCTATCCATAGGCTCATGTTCGCCCATCCAGACGGTGATCGACCCATCATCCCCTTTCTCAATAGCCACTTGGGTTGGCATAAAAGTTGAGGGCCTATGATGCTGGGGCCAGTTAAACTCAATTCCTCCCGAAGCCCAAGGACCACTCAAGCTGACCAAAGCTGGCTTAATAACATTTTGCCTGTAGATAATGTCGAATTCATTGGTTAAGTCTTTGATTGCATGAACGCGGCCACCAATTTCTGGCAGAAGCACAACTTCCACAAGGCCATTGCTGATAACAACAGAATCCCACTCCTTATCTCGTGACTCTTCCTCGATTCTGTTATAAATTGGCAGAGGATAAACTCGGCCGCTGCTGCCTTGATAAACCCTCTTTTCAAGAAACATCGGGTTTTTATCTGGTGAAGCAGGATGATAGGTAGGGATCACAATCTTTTCCCTACGAACCTGAACAGCATGGGTCATGGCACTATTCTGAATCGAACAGAGCCTGCTTATATTGGGTGGAGTCGGTCAAAATCTTTATATATTCTGCTGCCATGATAAAAGACCGTGCTGCTTTCGATCTTCCTGCCTATACCGGCCTCCTTGCCGGTCATTACAGCCGTGGAAAGGGTTACGAAAGAAAGCGGCTGGGGGGCACCGACGACTGGCTTTTAGTGATGACTTTAGCTGGCGAAGGCAGGTTTGGCAGCAGGAATGGAGATATTCCAGCAGTCCCCCCCTCACTTCATCTGATCGCGCCAGGCACAACTCACGACTATGGAACAGCACCTGGCAGCCAGGAATGGGAGCTGATATGGGTGCACTTTTTTCCCGCACAAACTTGGCTTGATCTGCTGCACTGGGAAGAGGCAGCACCTGGCCACTTCTGCCTTGTTCCGCTTGAACCTGACATTACAGAAAACACTTTCCGCCAGGTGCTTAATCACTTTAAAAGTTCAAAACCCCTTCGGCTTCAGTTTGCAATGAATGCGCTAGAACATCTGCTGCTTATCTGTGCCTCACAGAACAAAACAGGTGGGCTGCCACTGGATGCCAGGATTCAGTCTGTGATAGACCATATAAGCTCGAACCCCACAACTCACCATTCTGCCAAAGATCTTAGTGATATCGCAGGTCTATCAGTTTCTAGATTTTCTCATCTGTTCAAGACTGAGATTGGCATAGCTCCGCATCAGTACGTAATGCAAAGAAAGCTGCAGCATGTATGCCACCTTCTTGACCGGACATCACTCAGCATCTCAGAAGCAGCAAGCGTCATTGGCATGGATCCTGCCGAGCTTTCCCAAAGGTTCAAGCAGCATTTTGGGGTCACTCCTAGAGATTTTCGAAAGAGAAATAAACTGTCTTAACTTCACTGATTTTGCAGCGAGACTTTTTTGGTTCCTAGATTCTTAATATGCGGAAAAATATCGCTCATCACTAAATGCACTCCGACCCATAAGGTAAACCATTCTAACCCAAAAACAGGAGTCATCCATGCAAATCCTGCGATATGAATAGTTAAGAATCCTAATACCGCAGTTAAAATATTCACTGCCACAACAGTTGGTGATGCCAGAACAAAGTCTTTTATTTTTATTCTTGCCTGGGCGTAAAAATAGCTTCCTAAGTAATGAAAAAAGCTGCCTGCTGCTACATGAAAAACGTAAACACCAGTCAGAAAGCTAGGTCCGCCATAACGGCTATAGGTTCCCCAAACAAGTGCCTCCGCAACAAAAAATAGGGCCAGCAAAGGCTCACCAAAGCTGCCTTTTGCTAAACTCTTGCCTCCACCAATCGCCAGAAGCAAGGCTCCCAATGCAAGTGATACGCCCCAAAGAACCCATGGCATTGAGTTCACTTGCCCAACATCCAGCAGAACAATGCTGAGCCAAGCAAAACTAATTAGAAGCTGCCAGTTCTTAATCCACATAAGTGCAGATGATGCTGCACCGTCACTATATTTATCCTGAAAGGTCCTTTCAGCCTTTAAAAAGTGATCAATAAAATACAGCCAAACGACAGCGCCAAATACCGATAAACCTGCCAATGAGCGTGCAAAATACAGCAGAGCTATCGAGGCTATCACTGCAAAGAGATAAGCGGCGTATCTAGGCAGCCTGCCATCCTGCTTAGATTTTGACAATGAAGCTGTCTGACCCCTAAACGCAAAAAGAAAATGTGCCCACCCAGCCCATGCTGTTACCGCATAAACATTTGAAGCTTCTGGAGAAAGCAGGCCGCCAAAAAAGGCATTATAGCCTTCTGGAACCAAATAGACTGGCAGAGCAAAAGCCAGGCCAATTATTAGGAACACAAGCCCAAGGACAACGGCAGGCTTTGAGGCAGGCCCAATTGCAGGTTCTGATTGACTCATTGAAAGCTATATCCGGAGGACTTTACACTTTATTTGGCAGACATGCAGGCTGGCTCGTTTCATATAGCAGCTTTCTCTCCTCGCTATTATTGCTTACTCAAAAAGCTTGGTAAAGGTGCAGTCAGAGCTATGCGAGATCACCTGCTGGAATGTTTGTTTGAACACAGCTTTTTCAAGATTTTTGCACACATTTAACCTCACCATCCATAATCCAAATTGTCTGCCACGAGCAGCGCATCGACGGGAAAGAAGATGAGATATCTGGTCGCAATTTACCGCCCTTCTGGCTACGACGGCTCTTTAGAAGGACCTGAAATGGCCAAAGCCATTGATAAGGTTAATGACGAAATGGTCGCAAAGGGAATTCGTGTCTTTGTCGGAGGTCTCCAGTCCGAAGCTAAGGCCAAAGCTGTCCGGCGAGGCATCAGCGGGATTGCCAGTGTCACGGATGGACCTTACCTAGAGACCAATGAACATGTCGGCGGCTTTTGGGTTCTTGAATGTTCAAGCTCGGAAGAGGCCCAAGAGTGGGGCAGCAAAGCCGCCGAGGCCTGCCAATGCTCAGTGGAGATACGCCCCTTTCACTAAATGAGCGGGCATGATCATCTGTTTACATACAGAGCTATCCGTACTTTGAACTCTTCTGACAAACTAGCCAAAGATCCAGCTATATATAAAGATTTCACGTTTTTTATAGCAGATAACTTCTGCCAGATGTAACCGGGCTTCATTGTTCCTATCACAGTTAGCCGAAGCAATTCAAACGAATCAATAATCCCGGACTTGCGCTTACGGCTGCCGCCCGCTGTGAGAAGAACAATCTCTCCGCAGTCCGTTCAGGGCTTCCCACCGTCGGATCAAAACTGGTCAACCGCTACGGAATGGAGTTCGTTGCTGAGAGCCACGTTCACGTGCCGATCGCGAATTCAGTTCAACGATGGCGTGACAGCGGTCAAACAGGGGTTCAGCCTGCAGCTTAAGCTTCAAAACTTGATCGCTTTACCGATCCTTGGGGGTCCAAATATTTATGTGACTGCTCACTGGTCCGATAGCACCAGCTCCGTAGCTGCCTGGTTTATAGCCGCTTAAAAGACTACGGCTTGACTTTTATTTCCATGGAAAGTATCATGCAATAGTGAACTCTCGCCCCCCTTCGTCGTTGGACTCCCATCTCGGTTATTGGCTGCGATTGGTATCGAACCGAATCTCGGGTGAGTTCTCAAGCAAACTAGCCGCCCAAGGTGTCTCAGTTGCCGAGTGGGCAGCACTCCGGCTGTTGTACGACCATGCAGCAGTCTCCCCCAGCGAGATGGCAAAGGCGATGGGAATGACGCAGGGAGCCATTTCTAAGGTAGCCGATAAGCTGGCTGCCAAGGGATGGGTCGAGATTAACGGAAACGCGGCTGATCGTCGTGGGAGGTTTATTCACCTGACTGAAGCGGGTCGTGTCTTCCTGCCCCAACTCGCCGCCATCGCCGACGAGAACGAAGAACACTTTTTTGGGGTGCTTACTAAGGAAGAAAAATCAGAACTTAAGAGGATTATGGAATGTCTCGCTAAAACTCACCATTGGGACGAGGTCCCCACTAACTAGAAACTAAACAAACGCTAATGAAAAGCCCTATACAAAACCTTCAAGACGCCATGAAAAACGCTGCGGAGACACGCCCCCAAATTGGTGGTTTCCCTCATTTTGCCGAAACCCTTCGGTCGGCGGGAGTCACAAAGAATCTATGGTCGCTGCCATCCTGCCAAAGCGTCTTCATAACAAATCTCGGCAATGTGGTCATGCTAGGGCAGCCACTGGTGGCTGAAACAAGTGAGATTCCACCCTTTGACCGCGACGCTCTCATCAAAGCGCTCAGGGCCGACCAGGCTGGTGAAACGACATTTCCGGAGTTCCTCGCAGCAGCCTGGGAGGCCGGATGTGTAGGTTATGATGTCGATTTTGAGGCTCGCACCGTGACGTACTACGGCATCGCAGGAGAAATCTATCTAGAAGACTATCCGGCAGCAGCACTTTGATAGAGTGCCAAGCTGCATCCATCATTTTTAAAGGCTAGAGTGAAGCTTACTCTAACTAAAATCCCTTATGGGAAGATGCTAATTCTGGGCATAAGGAGGTTTCTTACTGCGAACAGGATCACAAAAAATTAGACTCTGCAACTCCATTTATTGTGCGAGTTAGCCGCTTTCCATTCGCATCAAATGTATAAGAAGCAGCATAGCCCGAAGATTTCCTCTCGGAAGTCACCTGACCGATCGAATTATAAGCATAATTCTTTATAAGTGCGCCTTCAGCACACTTATCAGTGGCATTCAACGAATCAGCGAGATAAACAACCAAAACAGAGAGCGACAAATGAAACAAAAGCCAGCTACGGGAATGCGGAACTTCCCCGGCCAGCTGCGCCCATTCTACATAAGCCGTATGGCTCGGTTGCGAGCATCCCTATGCCTACGCAATGAACAATCCGGTGACGTATACCAATCCAAGCGGCTTGGCTCCTTGTGTTGCGAGTCCTTGCGCAACATTTTCCGGTGGGCCGTGTGCCTGGGTGGCCCCACGTCTCGGCATCAAGCAATGCGTGATCGAGCACGAGCCAAAGCATTTGCCCGACGTGACTTGCCCACCGTCCTGGTTCTTCCGAGGCACATCTCCGTCACGTGACGTTCAGCGAAAGGAGCGCAATGCCCATGCTATTGGAATAGCGTGCCTAGTGAGAAACAGAAAGAAGGAGTGTGGACGACTTTCGGGAGCTCAGCGAAAAGCCTGTGAGGATGAGTACCGGCAGTGGATTTGTCAAGTATGCAGCCTCATGAAGAACGAATATCACTGTCCCTCTAACAAGATTCCTTCTAACTGTAGGTATTACCCATGACATCAATAATACTAGCATTTCTAGTGCTTCAACAAACACCTCAAGCAATGACCCAAGAGAACGCGATCCACTATATGCTGAGGTATATCCCGCAGAACGAGCCGGTTGTTATAGAACTGGTGAAAGGGACGAGTTCACTTTGTGCTCGACCGGTGAATGGCCAAGACTGGAAAATTCAGCTTGAGTTCGTAGACGAGATTAAGCTCATCGTTTCAGGCATGGTAAAGGAGAACCCTTCGCCTAAAGGAACCGAAGGGGCACAGAAGGCGATAAAAGCTGTGTTGAAGGAGAACTGGAAGCTGCCGTTCGGGATCAGATTCGGCTCCGATGGAGACTGGTTGACGTATTCCGTGTTCAGAATGCCCAGAGTGAGTGGGGGAGTTCGACTGATCATGTTCAATCCGGTCACTTCTGAGTTCAAAATAGTAAAGGATCACTGAGATCCTTCGCGTTCGATGCGGCGCGTGGAGTTGGCCGCGGGCTATGCCCGCCTACCTACCATCCGTTGAGAGAAGGCAACGTCCATACCCCGCATTAGCAGGAATCCCTACTAAGTATTCGTTCAAACTCGGCTAGATGGTGTTCCAGTCATGCCCTGTGACGCTATCCAGCAGCGATATGAAACCCATATGTGCGACGGGAGTTAGAATCCTGCCTGGTTGGTTCCGAGTTTGAACCTAAGCAAAACCCAGTTTGAACCTAAAGGGGCTGGTACACCGAAGTGTACGCGCTTAGAACTTTTCTCGTGCGTCTCTGGCGCTGACTACTTCTGGCAGGGCCACCGTTGGGAACGCTGTGTCGACATTGGGAGTTATACTGATAGAGATGCTAAGGCAGAGGACCTGGATCAATATGGTCGCACTGCTCGCGCTGTTGCTGGGTTTCATTCCCACGAGCGCGATCGCTTCGCTATTCGCCGCAAACTGCAAAATGGCCTGTTGTGTCGGCAAACCGGCGCACGAAACTGCTGATCTAGTTTGTCTCAAAGGATGCGAATCCGCGAAGGGTCAATCTTCAAAGTCGTTTTCCACATTTAAAGAGAAAGAGGCCGACGGTTGTAAATGCAGCATCGGTTCTGCGCCGAGTTCTCCCCAACCTGACATCGCTGCTCAGGCTAGCTCTGGGCTCCAGATTCAGCAGGTAGTTGCGGACATCCCCGTCGAACAGAGCCTCGCTCCGACTTTTGCGGAGCTCGAATCAAAGCCAGGAATTTTTGGCAGTGATTCCGGTCCTCCAGCTTCAAGGCCCAACTACGTCTCTTTAGGCCGCGCTCCTCCTGTGCTCTTTGCGTAACCACCTGCTCGACATCTAGTCGCGCGGGATTCGTCGTTGACGCAAGTCCTCTTTCACACACAGGAAAATTCAATGTTAAACACCATCATCGCCCTTGCGGCGGTGGCACTCGGTCAAGGATCGGCACTCAAATGCCCGGTCATGGGCAGTGCCGTCGCGGCCAACTCGCCAGTCGTCGAATACAATGGCTCACGTTATCAGTTCTGTTGCGCCGGTTGCGACGCGAACTTCAGCAAGTCACCAGAGGCTTATATGAAGACTCAGCGGACTGCAAAAAACACAGTAGGAGTCTTTCTATTTGATCCTGTTAGCCGCCAGCGCCTCGACGTTGACAAGGCAAAGGTCACTACCGACTTTGAGTCGGTTCGTTACCCGTTCGAAAGCGAAGCGAACAAAAAAGCATTCTTAGCTTCGTCTAAGAAATTTGCAACGGTTCCGTCCAAAGAAGCCCTTTATTGCCCGGTAGGCAAGGAAGCAGTTCCTTCGTATTCCAAAGCGAGCGACTACGTCGATCACGAGGGCGTGCGCTGGTATATGTGTTGCGCCGGTTGCGGAGGCCCCTTCGAGAAAGACCCTAAGAAGTATCTCTTCGCAGGAATCGAAAAGAACATTCAAGTCGCGAAGGCGATCAAGCACGACGGCTCACATCACCCTGCAACTTCCGACGTAAAGGTCGTCACTAAGGTCAAGTTCGACAAGTACGAGGCTGTTCTTCGCATTCCCGAGGAAGGGCTGTTCGCTCAAGAAGAAGTTGATGTGGAATTCCGCGTCGTAGACACGACCGCCAAAGACCCAGTCGAGGACGGGTTCAAGGGCGTTGGAGCAATTGAAGCAACTGCGGTTATGACCATGCCGAGCATGGCGGGAATGCCAGAAGTCAAACCCGAAGTGCACCGTGAAGGTGTGCCCGGTGACTATGGCGTCGTCCTGTACTTTCCCCACGGTGGAGACTACAAGATCGCCCTTACCCTGAACATTCCGGGCAAAGGCAAACATAACATCGCGTTCTTAGTGGACGTCAACGACGAGCGCCCTGCGAACTTGGCAAAGCCGCAGCCGTTCCAACTCAAAGTCATCGACTGGCCAGCAAATGCTATGGCTGGCCAACCGAGCAATCTGAAGATGCAGGTCGTTGATACGAAGACCGGGAAGGTTCAGAGCAGCTTTGATGTCGCGCACGAAAAGCAGTTCCACCTCTTGCTCGCTAGCAAGGATCTCAACTGGTTTTTGCACGAGCATCCAGTGATGGCTTCGGACGGTACATGGTCTATCCCGATCACCTTTCCCGCTGGAGGCGACTACTGGGTCTACGGCGACGTTGCTCCTAGCGGAAAGGGCTCCCGAGTGCTCATCGCCAAAGTGAGCGTCCACGGCGACAAGCCCACGTGGGACACCAAGCTGAAACTCATGAACTTCGCGACGGACGGCGGGCTGAAAGGTGAGCTGATGACACGCGGCATTGAAGTCGGTAGAAATACCACGTTAATGGTGAAGCTCTCTGATGAGAAGACTGACCTGCCTGCCGGGGATACAGTCAAATGGCTTGGAGCAGCTGGTCACATGATGATCTTCCATCAGGATGGTCAGACGGTCGTCCATAGCCATCCCGCCGAGGATGCCGACAGTGAAGGCCAGGTCAAGCAAGGCATGGTCCACTTCACGGGGCGATTCCCTAAGCCGGGGCTATACAAGGTCTATGCCCAGTTTGATTGGCGGGGCGCGGTTCGAACGCTTGGCTTTGCCATCGAGGTGAAGTAATGGACAAGAAACTGTTAGGCATGATCGTTATAGGCGCTGTCCTAGGCACGGCACTTACAGGCTGCTCGACCAGGGCCGAGACAATTCAGACGGAGAATCCAGAACCCATGACAAGCACAACCGCAGACGGAATTCAAAGAGCCACCATCATCATCGACGGAGGTAAATACACGCCGAACGTCATTACCGTCGAGAGGGTCAAGCCCGTAGAGTTAATGTTCAAGGGCGGTCAACAGCTTGGCTGCGGAGGCACGGTCGTCTTCAAATCCCTCAACCAATCCAAGGAGGTTGAATCCGGCAAGTCCGTGACGTTCGCCTTTACCCCCAGCCAAGCGGGTGACATCCCATTCACCTGCGGCATGGGCATGTACGACGGCAAGATTGTCGTCAAGTAAATCACAGGAAAAGAAATATGAAACTCTTCAACACAATCTCAAAAGCCCTCGCCTTTTTCGCCGTAATCGGTGCGCTTGGCCTAGCCCCAATCGCTTCCGCGCATGAGGGCGATTGCCCTTACTGCAAACTCAAGCTCGTACAAAACACAAAAGAACAAGACAATGAAGTCGTCCTGAAGACCGGCAACAAGCGCATCGAATATCGTTGCATGTACTGCGTCATCAAAGATCAGAATCGCTACAAAGGCGATCTCGTTGTGTACGCGCCGAGCGAAAAAGTCGGTGAGCCCGTGGTTCTAAAGCGGACAGGTGGAAAGTGGACAGCTCCCGAAGGCGCAGTCTTCCTCAACACTTTCAAGAAGCACGTGGATTGCGCCGAATTGTCCCGTGCGTTTTCGAGCAAGACCGCTTTCAACGTTTATGTTGCCAAGCATAAAATCGAAGGTGCGAAGGCGCTTACGTTCGCTGAATTCGAAGAGGCCGTAACCAAGCCCGCCAAGTGAGAACCATGAAATCCATCATTTTCTTATGCGCCGCGGCCATTGCTACGACCAGCGGGGCGCAAGATCATTCCGGTCACCAAATGACCGGAATGAAGAGGCAAACCGATCTTCCGACCATGCCCAAGGACATGCCAGGCTGGCTCGGTTCGCCCGGAGCTGACCATCTCTTTTACAAAGCCGCCCCTTATAACTGGGCAATCAACCGCATTCCCAAGTTCGCCAAGGACATGTATGCAACGGGTGTTGGGCATGCGATGGCTTACGAAGCACTTGTGCGGGGCCAAACTTCGACGCTGGAAACGAAGACCTTCAATGAGATTAACTGGGTTCTGAAGCACCAGCCAGCCATGCCCGTCGACGAAGGAGCAATTTCGCCGACATTTCTGCGCAAGTATGGCTATCTGGAGAAGGTCTTTGATTGGGCGCATACGCTTCACTTCCAGACCATCGATGTTTTCGCCCATCCGGGCTGGACTGACGAACAAAAGGAAGTAGAAATCGAGCGGCTGTGGGCGTTCTACGAGTCTCAGCCGTACGCGATCACTGGGTTACCCATGAATATGGATTACCTCGACAGCTTCTCCTACTCGATGAAGTTCCGTACTGATTACCCGAAAGTGAACGGGCTGTTCTGGGGCTATCACTGGTTGCAGACGGTCAACTATGACATGCTTTACATGGTTCCTGTGAAGGATCAAGCACCCCAATACGAGGTGCTCGGTGCGAGATACCACGAAACCGAACTCTACAAGACCGACCGCGACTTCATGCCAATGGCCGCTGAAATGAGCCCGCGCTTCGCCAAGCGGTTTCCGCAGATTGCAAATGCTTTCGACAACCTCCACATGCTTCACGACAACGTGAACGACATCCTTGCTCAGCCGGAGTTGACAGAAGCCCAGAAGCAGGAGCAGGTCAAAATCGCCATCTACCGCGTCCTCGCCACGAGCCACAAGGGCGAAACGCCCGGCGACAGCGAAGGCAAAGAGAACACCCTCCACGACCATCGCCACCCGCCGAGCATGCCGGGAATGGGATGGATGAAAGGGAGCGAGGACGACATCATGTGGATGTCGGGCATGGGTTGGATGGATATGAGCGCATGCTCCCATTGCTCAATCCCGATGCCCGAAGGTAACTCCTGGGGCGCAACCGTTTCCGCCGAAGGATGGACGATGATGGTCCGTTGCCTTATGTGCGCCCGCGATATGGCGGGGGAAACGCCTGGCCGCGCGATTATTCGTGCTGCAACGAACGACCCGAAGCGCTTGCTCGTGCTGGTTTCCGACGAAGAAGGCAACTGGACATCAAACATCGACGGCGTAGTGTTCTTAGAGAAATACGGCGAGCATCCTGAATGCTCTGGTTGGTCGCGGGCGTTCACGACGTTGGCTGCGCTAGAGAAGTACGTGGCTGAGAACCCTGAGTACAAGGACACAAAGCCGCTCAAACTGGCGGAATGGGCCGCGCTCAACCACGGAACCCCTGATACCTACCGAAAGATTGACAAGCCAAATCCTTACAAACCTGGACCTCCGCCCGCGACTGGAGGAGGTCGATGAAACTAATACTCTTTTCCTCCGCCCTATTGTCGAGTTCGTTAGCGTTCGCAAGCGACCACAACAATATCGAAGCGGGCCGTCCACTTCGCTTCGACGATGCATATTCGATTGCCTTTCGAGAGCGGGCCTTAGAGTTCGGCTTGTCGCTAGATACGTTTCGACGTCGTGGTCCCAACTATGGCGGCAAAACCGAGATGAAGTATGGCTTTGCAAAGAACCAGGACATTTCGATTGCATTTGAACCCAGTTATTCGAGTTTGAATCGAATGGGCGATGTTGGAAATGTCGAGATTGGCTATTTCAACGGACTTCGGCGAGAAATCAACAACGCGCCAGCTCTTGCCTACCGCGTGGACGTCGGTCTTCCTACTGGTCGTGGAGCGCGGGGGCTTGATCTTCGCTTTCGTGGAGTCGCGACGAAGGCATTGGGGCAATACGACAAGATTCATCTCAATCTTGACCTGAATATGATGACTAGCCCCGGCATTGGCGAACGTCGCCACACCGTGGGAGTCGTGCTGGGCTACTCTAAACCGCTGGGCTACCCACGCCGTTTTGATCAGACCCTAGTCGCTGATTTTGCTATCCAGCAGAGCAAGACTCAAGGGGAGGGCTATGTTGGGTCAGTGGGTCTTGGCTTGCGCCGCCAAATCAATCCCCGGGCGGTTTTCGATATCGGCGTCACGTCCGACATCTTTTCAACTAAGGGCGCGGAGCGAAGCCCTTTCCGACTTTCCATCGGCTATTCGGTGAGTTTCTAGTGGATAGCGTGAAGGAACAGCAGATCGATCCGGTTTGCGGGATGACAGTAGATCCCGCCGATGCAGCAGGTTCGTTTGATCACGCGGGGACGACATATTATTTCTGCGGCAAGAGCTGCCTGGAGCGGTTCAAGACAAATCCTGAGATGTTTCTGACTCCACGGCCCATGGAAGCGGTGAAGCCACAAGACATGCTGGCCGAGTACACCTGCCCAATGCATCCTGAGATATTGCAGAAGGGCCCGGGCAGTTGCCCGAAATGCGGAATGGCACTTGAGCCACTCCATCCGGTGGCGACGGCCAAGAAAACTCAATGGACCTGCCCAATGCATCCACAGATCGTGCAGGACAAACCGGGAAGCTGCCCAATTTGCGGGATGGCCCTTGAACCGATGGAAGTCAGTCTCGACGACGAGAATCCCGAACTGGTGGACATGACGCGGCGGTTCTGGATTTCAACCGTCCTTTCGATTCCACTTCTCTTGGCGGTCATGCCGCATTTATTCGGCTACGACGTTGCGGCCTGGATTCCACATGGAATCCTTGGTTGGACCCAGTTTGCCTTAGCTACCCCTGTTGTGCTTTGGGGGGGATGGCCGTTTTTCCAAAGAGGTTGGGCATCCCTCGTCAACCGCAGTCCGAACATGTTCACATTGATTGTTCTAGGGACAGGCGTTGCTTGGGTCTACAGTGTTATCGGCGTGGTCGCTCCGCAGGCTTTTCCTCCCTCCTTCCGTAACAAGATGGGCGGGGTGGATCTCTATTTTGAGGCAGCTGCCGTAATCACCACACTTGTCCTACTCGGACAAGTTTTGGAACTCCGGGCTCGGAGTGCAACAAGTAGTGCCATTCGTGCGCTCCTAGACCTCTCACCAAAGCAAGCGCGGGTGGTGCGAGACGGTAAAGAGGAAGACATTCCTTTAGAACATGTTCGCATCGGAGACTCGCTTCGAGTGCGGCCAGGCGAGAAGATTCCCGTAGACGGCATAGTGGTCGAGGGTCGAAGTTCCGTGGACGAATCCATGATTAGCGGCGAGCCAATGCCAGTGCAAAAGAAGGAAGGCGACAAAGTAACCGGCGCTACTGTTAACGGAACGGGCGGGTTTCTGATGCAAGTGGAGCGGGTCGGTAGTGAAACATTGCTGTCTCAAATTGTGAAGATGGTGAGCGAGGCGCAACGGTCAAGAGCGCCTATTCAGAAGTTAGCAGATACAGTCGCCGGTTACTTCGTTCCAATCGTGGTAGCTATAGCCGCCATTTCATTTATTGTCTGGGCGACGTTTGGCCCGCCTCCCGCGATGGCATATGCTGTGATTAACGCAGTTGCGGTGCTCATCATCGCTTGTCCATGTGCGCTTGGCCTAGCCACGCCAATGTCGATTATGGTCGGCACTGGGCGCGGCGCTCAGGCGGGAGTTTTAATTAAGAGCGCGGAAGCCCTTGAGTCACTTGAGAAGGTTGATACCTTGGTCGTAGACAAGACGGGAACGCTCACTGAGGGAAAGCCCAAGCTCACCGAAATTGTGCCCCTGGCTAAAGTTTCAGAAGAAGAAGTCCTGAAGATTGCTGGCGGGCTAGAGCAGGGCAGTGAACATCCTTTGGCCGCAGCAATCATAGCCTGGCTCTTGGAACGGAAGATCGAACCGAGCAAAGTACAGGAATTTGAATCGGTGACGGGCAAAGGCGTTCGCGGCAAAATTGCCGGGGATGAAGTTTCGCTCGGGAATCTTTCTCTAATGGAGTCGGTGGGAGTGGCAGTTGGTGACTCCGCTAAACGGGCCGAGACGATGCGAAGTGAGGGTCAGACAGTTATGTTTGTAGCCGTTGGCAAAGATCTCGTCGGCCTCATAGGCGTATCCGATCCGATCAAAGCGACGGCCTCCGATGCCCTCAAGGCCCTGCACGCCGAGCACATAAAAGTTGTAATGGTCACCGGCGACAGCAAAACCACGGCAGAGTCTGTTGCTAGGAAACTCGGGATAGATGAGGTTCACGCCGACGTTCTCCCAGAAGGCAAAATCGCAATCATCAAACGATTGCAGTCGGAAGGGCGAATCGTGGCAATGGCGGGCGACGGGATAAACGATGCGCCCGCACTCGCTCAGTCACAAGTCGGTATCGCAATGGGCACGGGCACTGATGTTGCAATAGAAAGTGCAGGAATCACCCTTCTAAAAGGGGACCTCACCGGGTTGGTACGCGCAAGAAAGCTCAGCCGCGCAACAATGAGCAACATCCGCCAGAACTTGTTTTTCGCCTTCGCTTATAACGTGGCGGGCGTGCCTATTGCAGCGGGAGTGCTGTATCCATTCACCGGGCTTCTCCTCAGTCCAATGATTGCCGCGCTAGCTATGAGCCTCAGTTCGGTCTCAGTGATCGGAAACGCACTGCGCCTCCGTAGAGTAAGGCTTGGTGCGTAAAACAGATCGGCTCACAGGGGCCGAACAGTTCGAATCCCGCCCGGTGTCAGGGCAAATTTAGGTTCAAAATGGGCTGGTACACCGAAGTGGACGCGCTTAGAACTGCATTGTCCCGCTAGGGCCATCCAATTCCCGCAATCATCAGCATGAACATAAGACCGTCAAGCACGATCAGGAGGGGCCAGTCTGAACCTGATTGGGGCGTTTGCTTGGGCATGCTTTGAGCCAATCAACCTGAAGGGCAGCTACAGGATGAAGAACTGCGGTTGCGCTGGTAACTGGCCCCCGATCCCTGTGCTCTCCTCATCGGGTTTGTGGGAACCCTCTTCTTGGAAACGCGCAGCATTGCCTGAGGTGTACACGGGCTTGAAGGACACCTTGTCACCATTGAGTTCAACCCCAAAGCTATCGAGCGCGGTGTCGCTCTCGGGGGCGCTCACAGTTGCTCCCGTTTGCTCTGAGAGACTCTGGCCAATACCGTCGGCCTTGCCGGTGGAACATGAAAGCATGCAAATTTCCGCGCCTTCAGTCAGGAACGAGCGGGTTGAATCAGCGAAAGCCATCGTTGAGGGGCTCTCCTTCTGCAGGCTTTCATGATCTTCGCCCCCGCCGCCAAGCGTTAATCCGTCTTTGGTTCCGTGGCCGCAAACTACGAGGAAGGACGCTTCTCCAAACTCTTCTTTCAGTTCGCTCAGGTGTTTTGTGAGTTCCTGTGTGTTATCCGATTCTACAATTCTCAGATTGAGCTTTCCAGACAACTTCTCATGCATTTCGGTGAGCTGCTCAGGCTGATGGTAGAGAGCATCATTGTGATCCGATTTGGCATACACAATCAGTCCCCAGGGGCCGCGATCCATGCGGGAATCATAGAGTTCGAGTAGGACGGACATAGGATACCGAGCAAAGTGTTCAAGATTGAACTTGGTCTGGAGTAAGGCGACGCTACCTGGTCGAAGCTGCTCGAGTAGCTCGGCATGTTCAATGTTGAGCTCTGCCCAAGTCCTTTCTGTTCCTGGCCCAAGCATGCACTCGATGAGTTTTGCATGATCGCAGTTGAGGACCTTGACCCTATCAAGCATGCTCTGCCAGCGATCTAAATCATCAATTTGATACGCAAAATCGGGCCGAACATAGAATAGTTGCTCGCTGGCGTCAATGTACGGCTCAAACGTTGTTGCAGACTCAGCGGTAAGGGGGACATCGACTTCCCAACTCACGGATTCTGGTGAATATGGCATGGCTATATACTGCCAGGCCATCGAGTTTGAGGCAAGGCAGTTCGAAGTTCTTCACCGGCTCACACGTGATCCACGTTGATCCCTTGCTGGCTCACCACAGTGTCAAGTATTCTCTTCAGGTTGTGGGGCGAACAGAAGCTTCGAGCCATGGGAAAACTGACTTTGTTTCCCAAGGTGATGGCAAAATCTTGGACTGCGACGGCAATGTCTATGCCGTGATCGTAGAGCCGGGGCAGATTTCGATGTTCGACGGCCGTGCGTGCAAAGTCGATGAAACGGGAGCCGTTCTAAACTCCTTCAACCATGTTATCGGGTTCGTAAACGAAGGCGCTGTCCTAGACAGACACAAATTTGCAGTCGCCAGCGTCACAGGTGAGCATTCACCCGAAGTTGGAGCAGCGTTCCTTTTTCGCCTTGTCGAAGACCATGTGGAGTCTTCGGATGCTCAGAAGGTTGTAAACAGACCCGTCAAGGTAGCGCCACCACCGACTCCGGGCGTTGAGAAGCCCTCACTTGGACCACTTGGTTGCGGTGAAATCCTGTTCCTAATTGCGATTTCTCCGATAATTTTGCTCCTCGCAATGGGCTTGTTGTCTGTTGTCGCGAGTGCAATGTTGAGCACGGTCCTGATCTGGGGTGGCATGGTTGCAGCTTGTCGATACTCAGTCATACGGCAGCGCGTGGCTTCACTGGGAGTTCCTCCAGTGGTTGGAGCAGACCCAGGCCAACTGGAGAAGACGACTTCAATCTCCTCCGCACTTGCCGTAGGGTTCATTGCTGCTGGAGGCAGCGTTCTGGTGAACCGAGCTGGCTTGAACATCTTCCTATCAATGTGCGCGGGTGTTCTTGGCCTTACTCTAGTCGCTGTCTTCTATCAACGGATCGTGGCCGGGATTGCACCAAGCGGGAAGCTCAGCAGCCCGTTGCAAGCACGTTTGTCCTGGATCGACACCGTTTTTGTCAGAAAGGCTGGCTTCGCAGCTCTCGGTGGAGGTGGGGTGTTTCTGATTTGTCTCGTGTTAGCCCTTGTAATTGGACAGGGCAGTCGTTAGATGACTTGCTGACAAAGAGGAAGCCCCCGCAGGTTCATTGCGGAGGCATACAAATCAGACCAAGCACCGTGCTAGGTCATCGAGAGTGCCGAGTTCGTTGTGAAAGAACTCAAGCGGGGTGCTGTCGCAGTCGTAAGCGTCCCGGAAGCACATGTCGGGCAGGTCATGGATCGACATACCGTAGTTCGAGTAACAAATCAGGTCCAGCTCCTTCATCCAGTCGCGAAAGCTCATCCTGCGTCCACCAGATGATGGAATCCGCCGCCTGGGACAGGCGGGTCGAAGAGATCGAACGGGTTACCCTCCACCATGACGGCGAAGGGAGTGAACCCGTACTCTCCGTCGATGAAACTAACGGCACAGATCGCAGCGACGACCGCTTGGTCAGCTACTCGTCGGACCTCCATCAGGGCGACATCGCCCGCGACGAATGCTCGCGAGAGTTCGTCAAAGTTCTGCCGGTCATGGTTGGGAATCAAGTTTCCACCGCCTGTAGATTCGAGTCAATTCACTCATGACTCAACTATCTCAGCCACCTGTTGCCGCTCCAAAAGTGAATCCACGGGTGCAATGAGTGCGCGAATGGATCACAAATTGGAGGTCCGGTCTGGCCGTGAGATCATGGCGAAGCTCCAGTCGCCTCTTTGAACGGCTCGTCACGACGTGTGATGGGCCGCATGAGGAGGCGACAGCGATGCAGACCAATCTCTTTCCCTTGGGACGAGTCGTGATTACGGCTAATGCCCACACTCGACTGAGCGAGAAGTCGGTTCTGGCATCTCTGGCCCGTCATGCAAATGGCGACTGGGGCGATGTATGCGAAGATGACCGGCGCGAGAACGAATTCTCGCTGGAACGCGGATTCCGACTCTTGTCGGTGTACCGAGACGAATCGGAAACTACCTTCTGGATCATCACAGAAGCTGATCGCTCTGCGACAACCGTTTTGATGCCAGGAGACTACTGAGGGTGTTCGCACTGCGAACACCCTTTCTCATTTCTGCACCATTGATTTCCTCAAGAATCGACATCATCGAAGCGTCGCTCGGTCATCCTTTTCAGAAACTGACCAAACACCGCTTCTGGACTCGCTCCGCACAAGCGGCAGATTTCAATGAGTTCAAGCACGTCGATCCTCTGCTGGGCATTCTCAACCTTCCAGACATAGCTCTGACGCCGCCCGAGACGTCGTGCAAGCTCAGATTGCGAGAGCCCAGCCGTTTCGCGCATTTGAACGAGGGCCTCAACCAAGAAGAGCCACTCGGCCCGCGCAACATTGGTGAGTGATCTTCGCACACTCTAAGTTGGAGTAGAGAGCTAATCTAAATTAGAGTAATTCTAGGTAAGCTACTCTGTATGAGAGTAGCCATTCTCCTCTGCGCGGCTGTCAGTTTGGCGGCAAGTCCGGGCTGCGAGGCCCCAGCAAAGACTGAAGGCGTTGGTTCACAAAAGGCCGGTCGGGCAACGCTTCCATCGCTGGGAGGTCAATCCTTCGCCGTCGTTCGTTCCGTTCAAAAAGGAGCCGGTTCCATTTCCAAAGAGGGAATCGCAGGCAGGATTACCTTTGATGCAACCACTGCGACAAGGTGGGTTCAAATCGACGCGCCACTCACCAAAAAGCCCGACGGAACATTTACAAGGCAACAAACAGCAGAGGAGTATCGCGAGCAGTTCGTGAAGTATCCGTATGGCGTTTTGATTCCAGCGATGAAGATTCCCTACAAAATGCGGTCGGGAAAGACCTTTCAAATGGACTTCTCCAAAGTGCAGGTTACGCCCGAGTACGAGGCGGTCGGCAATACAAATGAGCTGCGCCGACTTAGAGAGGGCGAAGTGCCCGCTGAAGTTTGGGAACTAGATTTCGATGGTCAGGCAGTCGTCTCTCAGAGAGGTATGAGTGATCCGATCACGTACCCCAGGAATGTCTATGTTCGAGAAGCTCCCGATCAAGCTACGCTGAAAGATTTGCCAGCTAACGCAAGGCTTCTCTGCTTCAGCGTAGCT
>CAZSIM010000013.1:0-57699 GCA_964607175.1 uncultured Fimbriimonadaceae bacterium | reverse complement strand
GCAGGAACAGCCTTTGGCAGATACGGCCAAACAGCTTGGGCTTGACCAATGTTTGATTCTGGGCCCTGGTGAAGAACTGACTGGCGGCCGCACGCGTCCAAGCGTTCTCTGCGATCTTTTTGAGGCAGTGGTCGGCGCCGTTTACATAGAATCCGGGATGGAGAAGGCACGCTGGTTTGTGCTGGAACAGCTTCACCCCAACCTGATGGAGATCGGCACAGGCAACGTCAGCCCACACGACTACAAATCGCGCCTGCAGGAAACTGCCCAGGCAATATGGCGCAAAGCTCCCAGCTACCATGTGGCAAGAGAGGATTCGTCATCAGTCGAACAGCGCTTTACAGTTGAAGTGAGTTTTGACGGCGAAGTTATGGGCGTGGGGAGAGGCCGCAGCAAGAAAGATGGAGAGCAGCTGGCCGCAAGAGATGCGCTTGAAGTGATTGAGCGAGCCCAGAGGGCTCGGCTTATGGCCGAAATTCCTGATCCCTACTAGCTTTCTAGGGCAGTTCGTGAAGCCACATGACGACAGCATCTTCTTTGTTGTCGGGATAATACTTTTTTCTCAGGCCGGCTTCTATGAAGCCCATGGATTTGTAGAGCCCCAGGGCCGGCGCATTGCTGGCACGGACTTCTAAGGTGGCGCAGACGGCATCTCTTTCCTGCCCACGGGCAAGAAGCTCCATAACAATTTTCCTCCCTAAACCTAAGCCGCGCAGTTCTGGGGCCACAGCAACATTGGTGATGTGAATCTCGTCGATAAGCACCCATGCGCCTCCATAGCCAGCCACCTTTCCATCTCCGATAAGAACACAGAAAACGCTTTGGGGGTGGGTCAGCTCGGCACGAAAGCTCATTTCGGACCACGGGGCAGAATGGCTTGCCTTTTCAATCTGAAGAATGCTCTCGATATGTGATTCGCTGAGTGATTCAAACCGCTGAGTTTTAAGCAAGATTAGCCACCTAAATAGAACTCTTTAACCCGGGGGTCATGCAGAAGTTCTGGCCCTGGGCCTTCCAGCTGCAGAACGCCAGTTTCCAGTACATAGGCTCGGTCTGCGATTTCTAGGGCTCTGTGCGCGTTCTGCTCGACAAGAAGAATAGTGGTTCC
Source organism: uncultured Fimbriimonadaceae bacterium (assembly GCA_964607175.1). Classification (GTDB taxonomy): domain Bacteria; phylum Armatimonadota; class Fimbriimonadia; order Fimbriimonadales; family Fimbriimonadaceae; genus JAKRSE01. The sequence goes on along the minus strand of CAZSIM010000013.1, from coordinate 56,591 downwards.
TTCTTTTTTAAGATCCTTGATGATGTTGAAGATTTCTGTCACTAAGTTAGGAGCCAGACCCATCGAGGGTTCATCTAGAAGCAGCAGTTTGGGACGAGACATCATGGCACGGCAGATGGCAAGCATCTGCTGTTCGCCTCCAGACATAGTGCCCGCGCTCTGCCAGAGCCTTTCTTTCACGCGTGGGAAGCGCAGCATGACCTTCTCCATATCCGATGCGATCTCGTCATCGTGCCGAATGTGAGCGCCAAGGGAAAGGTTTTCCTTGACTGTCATGTTGGTGAAAATTCTTCTGCCCTCAGGAGAATGGCTGATTCCGGCCTTAACAATTCTGTCGGCTGGAGTCTGGGTGATATCTTGACCAAGAAACTCGATACTGCCTGAGCGGGGCCGTACCAGCCCACTGATGGAGCGGAGCAGGGTGCTTTTACCCGCCCCGTTAGAACCGATGATCGAGACGATTTCGCCTTGGTTCACCTGGAGCGTGACCTGATTCAGTGCCTGGATCGCTCCGTAAAAGACACTGAGACCGGTAAGTTTCAGCATAGAAGGCTGGCAGTTTAACCGATGGCAGGCGTCTAGAGTGGTCCGAAAGATAAAATAGAACTAATGAAAGCGGCTGCCATCTTAAACCAGACCCTTCAGGCACACCAAGAGACACTTTCGGCCATGCCAAAAATGCAGCCTCAGGTGGAAGCCGCGGCGGAACTGATAATTGATTCGCTGCAGAAGGGAGGACAGGTTTTGGTCTGCGGCAACGGGGGCAGCAGTTCGGATGCTCAGCACCTTGTGGGTGAACTTGTTGGAAGGTTTTTGACCGAAAGAAGGCCACTGCCAGCGATTGCCTTGGGTGGATCTGAGGCGGCCCTTACCGCAATTGCCAACGATTACAGCTACGAGCAGGGGTACAGCCGTCAGGTGCGCGCCTATGCTCGTCCTGGCGACATCTTTATTGGAATCACCACCAGCGGAAACAGCGGAAACATTGTTGCTGCTGCCGAAGCTGCACAGGCTGCCGGAGCCAAGGTGATTGGCATGACAGGCGAGGGAGGGGGCAAAATGAAGGAGATCAGCGATGTTCTTCTCAACGTGCCTTCTAAGCAGACACCAAGAATTCAGGAAATGCATATTCTTTTGATCCATGTTTTGTGCGAAGCTGTTGACCATGCCTTCCCCGTTGAAAATTAGAAGAGGCTGTCCAAATGGAGACAAAACTCCTTTGGCCGAAGGCGATCCAAAAAGGATCGCCTTCTTTGATAGAGATGGCGTTCTTAACGAGGACCATGGCTACGTACACACTATAGAAAAATTCGTGTGGATTGAAGGCGCAATGGATGCCCTTGCAAGATTTAAGAAAGAAGGCTGGTGGGTTGTGGTGGTAACCAATCAATCTGGCATTGAGAGAGACTACTACACAGAAGCAGATTTCTTAATGCTTAGTGAAAGAATGGTGGATCATACTCCAATTGATCTTATTCTTTACTGCCCACACCTTAATGATTGTCCTGCCCGAAAGCCAGGCACAGGAATGATAGAATCGGCACTCCAGATTCTTCCTGGGACGCTGAAGGGAAGCTTTTTGGTGGGAGATAAGGGAACGGATATGCTGGCGGCTGAAGCTGCCGGATTAGTGGGGCTTCATTTTGAAGAATCTATGGGGAACCTTAACGAGTTTCTTATGGCAAACGGCTATTGAAGCAGGCTGGTTCTTTACCGCTTCTTTTAGGCCGAATCAGCCAACCCTAGGGTGGCTGATTCGGCCTTTTTTATTAGCCACAAAAGGCTTAGCTTTTGCTTTCTAACCAGCCACTAAATGCAGCGCGAGCGTTCTCCAGCTTTTTCGCTTTTCTCTCGGTTTTTGCCTTAGGGGGCAGGTCAGGGTCTGGGAAGAGACCCCAGTTGATATTCATAGGGGCGAAGTCGCGGTCTATCTCTTCCTGAAGATGCGTCAGGAGGGAGCCGTAGGCGCTGGCTCGGGGAGGCGGAGCTAGTTCAGAACCTTTGGCGAGGGCAGCGAGATGTGCCCCGAGAAGAACTCCGACAGCGGCAGATTCGACGTAGCCCTCCACACCAGTGATCTGCCCAGCGACATAAAGATTAGGGCGATTCCTTAATTCAAACCAAGGAGTCAGAGCTTTGGGCGCTTCTAGGTAAGTGTTGCGATGGATGACTCCCATGCGGACAAACTCACCACCTTCCAATCCGGGAATCATTTTAAGAAGCTGTAGCTGGGGACCCCACTTAAGGCGTGTTTGAAAAGCGACAAGGGAGTAGAGAGACTTCTCTTTATTCTCTGGCCTTAACTGAATAACAGCCCAGGGCCTTTTTCCTGTTCTAGGATCTCGCAGCCCCACTGGTTTAAAGTTTCCAAATCTTAATGAATCTCTGCCTTTAACTGCTATCTCTTCAATTGGCTTGCAGGATTCGAAGTACTTTGGAACTTCGAATTCTTTAATAGGTGCTTTTTCTGATGCTAAAAGAAAATCGATAAATGCTTCGTATTCTTCTTGATTCAATGGGCAGTTGAGGTAGTCGTCTCCTTCGCCTTTATCGTAGCGAGACTGAGCAAATATAACATCACGATTCAGGCTTGATGCTTCGACTGTTGGGCTGACGGCATCGTAGAAATAAAGGTGTTCTTGGCCTGTCTGTTTTGCGAGCCATTGCCCTAAGGGGTCGGTAGTAAGAGGACCAGTGGCCAGGACTAACTTTTCGCCGCGAGAGAGTATTTCTTCCGCCCATTCCGGGGTCATTACATCTTCAATAACAGTAATAAGGGGTTCTGCTTTTATAGTTTCTGTTATGGCTTGTGCGTAGAGGTTTCTGTCAACGGCAAGCGCAGAACCCCCAGGCACGCTGTTGGCTTCTCCGGTGGTGATCACCAAAGAACCCAGAGCTTTCATTTCTGCCTTTAGCTGTCCAGCGGGGGTGGCGGGGTCTTGTGATTTAAAGCTGTTGCTGCAGACAAGCTCGCTGTAAAGACCGGTTTGGTGGGCAGGGGTCATCTGCTTTGGCCTCATTTCGACCAGCTGGCAGGAAATGCCTCGGCGAGCCAAGGCCCATGCTGTTTCCACACCGGCAAAACCTGCTCCAACAACAGTAATCACAGGCCATCATTGTGTCGCCTGGCGAAAAGGCAGAGAGTGACTGGCGGGGAAGAGGGGAGGCAGGTGGGGAGAGATTGGATGTAAAGACGGGTAAGATTTAGGAGGGGCTCGAAGCCAAGGAATGGCATAGAGCAGTTAAGTTATGCGCAGGGATGCGTGGGTTTTAGTGTTTTTAGGTTTGGCTGGCGCTTCAATGGCTGTTCAGTCGACAAGCGCCGTCTTCTGCGTTGGCGCTGGCTTGGCCGCTTCGGGTCAGCCTGGCCGACTGCAGCTTCATGAGACTGCGACAGGATCCCTTTTGATGGATAGGCCTGTGACAGGCACTCCTGTGGATGCGGCAGCCTCACAAATTGGCGCAGCCTGGCTTGTCAAGACTCCCTTGGGACGTTCAGTTGAAATGCGTCTGCCCACAGGCACGGTTGCCTCTTATCCGGTTCCATCTGGGACTGAAAGGATAGCGTGGGTGGGGCAATGGCTGGCAGTGCTTTCTGATCAAGGTGGCAGCCTTTTGGAGCCAGTCACGGGTTCTGTTCAAGATCCGTCAAAAATTCTGCCTAATGATATAGCTGTTCATTTCGAGTCCAGCTTTATCGAAGCAGGCTCGGACGGCATGGTTGCCTTTGTCAGACCCTATGGGCTGACCGATGTGGAAGGGGGGCGCAGAACTACCAGCCTCGTCAGCCTTTTTCAAACAAGCGGCACATCTTGGAGGCCGTTGGGCCGCACGCTGACTATGGCTCCGCGTTATCGAGCCATTACAGAAGCCAAGTTCGACGGACAAGGCAGGTATATCAGTTCGCGCTTTTCAATGTCTAGTCTGAGGCTGACCTTGGATGAAGCAGGGGTCGTTGCTTTGGAAGAGGACGGCTTGTTAAAAGTGCCCATGCTTCAGCCGATTTGGCAGCCGCAGAGGGTTCCACTTAACGGACCCTCTCCCAGCTGGACCGAGCCCATTGCCGCTGCTGGGGGAAGATTGTTTAGGCTGAGTCAGGGACGGCTTATTTCACACAATCTCGACACGGGGGGGCTTGAAGGCTGGCTTCCGGCGGGCAAGAGCTTTGTTCCTCAGGGCCTAACTTCTGCCAATGGCCGTCTCTACGTTCTTGAAAAAAATGGCCCCCTGAGTCTTAACCCTGCCAGTTCTGGCCCCAAAGAACCATTCTTTAGGTTCGATATGGCTCCCCAAGCCCTGACTACCGAGCAGGACACTCTGGTGAAGGAGTTGGAGAGCTGGATTGGTGTTCCATATCGGTTGGGAGGAAACGACAGAAAAGGAGTAGATTGTTCCGGTTTAGTTGTACAGATCTATCTGAAACTCGGCATGAAGCTTCCGCGAACCTCAGCGACTTTGGCCACGGCTCCAATGGGAACTATAGTAACGGATGGCCTTAGGCCAGGAGATGTCATCTGCGTTCCGGGGCACGTAGCTGTTTATGTTGGGGGAGATATGGTCATTGAAGCTTCGAGCAAAGAAGTTAAAAAGAACCCCATCTGGCGATTTAGGAATGTAGTTGTAAAAAGGTTCCTTCGGCTTCCTTAGTGCCTCTATCCCGGCAGGCCTTCGTGAGCCTGAATCACAGCCCTGACAACTGCCATGGCTTTGTTCAGGCATTCCTGGTGTTCCTTGTCTGGGTTTGAATCATATACGACTCCGGCTCCAGCCTGTACATAGCATCTGCCATTTTTAATGAGAGCAGACCTTATGGCAATAGCGAGGTCCATATCGCCAGTAGAGGAAATGAACCCTACCGCCCCGCCGTAAAGACCCCTGCGAGTGGGCTCCAGCTCTTCTATGATCTCCATGGCCCGGACCTTAGGGGCGCCTGTCAGGGTTCCGGCAGGGAAGGCGGCACGTATCAGATCAATAGCGGTGATTTCTGGTCTCAGGGTTCCTTCAACTTCGCTGACAATGTGCATTACGTGGCTGTAGTGTTCTACAACCATCAGGTCTTTGACCTTGATTGACCCGTATTCGCAGACACGCCCTAAGTCGTTCCTTCCCAAATCGACGAGCATGATATGTTCAGCTCTTTCTTTCTCATCCTTAAGCAGATCATCCGCCAGTTCGCTGTCTTCTACAAGGCTTGAACCGCGGGGCCTTGTGCCGGCAATGGGGCGTACAAGAGCATTTCTGCCCGTCAATGCCACCAGAATTTCTGGTGAAGCCCCGACAATATCAGTCCCATCCATTCTAAAAAGAAACATATAGGGACTAGGGTTAAGCGACCTTAAGGCTCGGTAAACAAGCAGGGGATGGGCGGTGCATTCTGCCTCCTGCCTTTGACTCGGAACAATTTGGAAGGCATCGCCAGCAAAAATGTAATCGACACATTTTTCGACCGCTTTCTTATAGTCTTCCGGCTCTCTGTTGCTGGTGAAGGTGGGAGTTGTCCCTGGCGAAGAGGGGAGATTGGGCAATGGTCCCTTAAGCACCTTTACCATTTCTTCAATTCTTGATTTGGCGGTTAAGTAGCCTTCTTCGGTGGGTTCTGAAAGGACAATTACCTGGATTACATTGCGTGCATGATCAAAAACTACCGCCTGGTCTAGAACCATAAAGCCAATGTCTGGCAGATCCAGGTCGTCAAGGGTATCGAGGGGCAGCTTTTCTATGCTTCGCACATAGTCGTAGGCAATCCACCCGACTGCTCCACCGCACAGCCGGGGCAGGCCAGCCGCTTCTTCTGGGCCCAGCTGCGGAATAAGTTTAAGAACTTCCTCCAGCAGGCCGTTTTCGCTTTCCAGATCCCGAGTGATTCCGTCAAGAGTCAGTCTGCATCCTCTTCCTGACACAACATGCTTTGGCCGACAGCCTATCATGGAATATCGGGCAAGAGCTTCACCACCTGTTACGCTTTCAAGAAGAAAGCTGTAAGGATCATCGTGGGCCAGCTTCCAGTAGGCGCTGAGAGGAGTTTCCATATCGGCCAGAAGTGTGGCTACCAAAGGCACCAAGCCTCCGCTTCCTCTCTGCCCCAAAAAGGCTTCACGAGTCGGGCTGAACATTATCATCATTATGAGGTCTTCATACAGATTTCGTACGGGGAGGCACAATGAATGAAATGAGCTTGAAGCAGAGGTGGGAATGGCTGATGAACGACATTGCCTCGGCCTGCAAGGATTCTGGCCGATCACCTGATGAAGTCACAGTTGTCGCAGTATCGAAGTATACGAATATCGACATGATTCATGAAGCTTATGACATTGGAATTAGACATTTCGGGGAAAGTCGGCTTCAGAATGCCCTGCCAAAGATGGATTCCTTGCCGAAAGATATCGTTTGGCACTTTATCGGACCCCTCCAAAGTAATAAAGCCAAGAAAATTGCAGAATCTTTTACTTGGGTTCATTCTCTGGATTCTTTGAGTTCTGCAAAAGAGCTGCACAAATCAGGACGAAAGTGTAATTGCTGTGTGCAGGTTAATCTTACTAAAGAGCTGCAGAAATCAGGAATTTTTCCAGAGGGCCTTGACGAATTCCTAGAAAAAGTTATAGAATGTCCGCAGGTTCAGGTCCGTGGACTCATGACAATAGGTCGTGAAGATGCGGGAGTGGAAGAGACAAGGATCGTCTTTCGGGAGCTCAGAACTCTGGCCTATGTAAAGGGACTGGATGTCCTAAGCATGGGCATGTCTGGCGATTACCGTTTGGCGATTCGTGAAGGGGCAACCTTCATCCGGGTCGGGTCTCTTCTTTTCAACCCCTGAGCCTGTCTACTTAAGAAGAGGAAGGCGACAGGCAAATGGAAGGCACGCAAACGAAGAGTCGAGGGAAGCTGTGGGGATGGCTGACAGGCCGATCTGTTGAGGAAGAGTTCGAATACGACGATATTCCTGAGGGCAAGCACACCCACGAAGTTAAGTTCACCTCAGCTCAGGCAGTCAAGCAGTATAAGGTTTCTCTGCGAAAGAATGCTGTCAATTTTCAGGATGCAGTGCTGGCTGCAGACGGCTTGAAAGCTGGCGAACAGCAGATTCTCAACCTGGTTAACTGTCAGCCAGATGCCCGCGAAAGAATTAAAGATTTTCTGCAGGGTGTTGCCTACAACGCTGAGGGTGAAATGGTCGAATTGGGCGAGCATGTCTGGATGATCTGCCCAGCCTCGGCTGATGTCAATCAGACTGAAGCTCCCCGTGGAAGAAAGGAAACCCGCTTCAACTAAAAAGAAGCGCACAGTTTAAGAACACAAAGGGAGCCGAGTACAGCTCGACCCCGAAAAACCAAGGATGTCATGGCCTACGGCCGACCTCCAAAAGCTCGCAACATTGGCTCACTTCATGGTCTGGAGTGAGCCTTTTTTCCTGCCAGCTTGGCACAGATCGTTCTGCCCGCAATCGAAAATGATCTTGGCGTCACAAACTGCAGGCCAAGAACCGCCACAATAGAGGAACTATGAGCGGACTGAAGCGGCACAAGGGAAGCCTTGCCATCTTCATTGAATCTGATGTCGATACTGATCGCATCATGCCGGCCAAGCATCTGCAGAGGGTGGAAAGGTCTGGCTATGGTGAACTGCTTTTCGATCAGTCGAGGGGGGGAGACTTTCCGCTGGACCAGCCCGCGGCCGCCGGAGCCACCATTCTTCTGGTTGGGCCAAACTTTGGCTGCGGCTCCAGCCGCGAACATGCTGTCTGGGGAGTCCAACAGGCAGGATTCGCCGCGCTCATCTCCTATAGCTCGCCAGAAAAGCCAGGTTATGCTGACATTTTTAGACAAAACTCAATGAACTGCGGCCTTCTGCTTATTGAAATCAGCCAGGGTGAGCATGAATCTTTGCAGGCCTTGGGCCAGGGCGCAATGGTTGATCTTGATCTCGAAGGCCAAACCATTTCATCGGGAGATTTGGCAATTGGGTTTGATATTGCTCCTGCCACTAAGTCTCAGATTTTGTCAGGCCATGATCTTGTTGGCATGACAAGTCAGATGGATTCTGAGATTGGTCAGTTTGAGGCGAAATGGGATTCATTCGCCACATCAACAGGGGCTGGCAGCTAGTAGGGCTGTTATGCGTCTAAAAAGGGTAGAGCCCATGCTGCAGTCAAGCTCTCGTTGGGGGTCAATCATGTTCACAGCTTCACTTCTATTTTTCGCTGCCTGTCAAAGCGCTCCGGTCAGCGTGTCTCCTGCCGTTACAAAGTCGGAAACTTCGAACACTCTTCCCGTGGCAGGTCAGACCGGTTCAGCAGAGAGGTCCAGCAGTCAGCAGTCTGGCGGTACGGGCGGAACTGGGGCCAAATCTGACGAAAAGCAGAAGCTGGAGGACAAGCGCAGGAACATTCCCCAGCGTAAGTTTCAGCTTAACGACCTTAAGAAAGCCGAGATAAAGATCGACGACCACAAGTTCAGCCTTTGGGTAATGGATACCTTCGATAAGCGCATGGAAGGAATGATGTTTGTCGAGAACTCTGATTTTAAAGATAACGAAGGCATGATTTTTCTTTTCAAAGAGCCCGAGTACCAAAGGTTCTGGATGCGAAACACATTGGTTCCCTTGGATATCGCCTATGTCAGCAAGGATCGAAAAATCAACAGCACCTATACAATGAAAGCTCTGGATGAAGTGGGAGACTATTCATCCTATGGCCCCAGTGATGTTGTTATTGAACTGAGGGCAGGGATCTTTAGAAAGCTGAGCATTGGGCGCACTTCGCGGGTTGTTCTTCCGGCTGGCCTGAAAGCCAAGGAATAGGGCCTGGTTCTGCGGGTCCTTTGAACCAGAGTTTAAGGGACCCAGTGGACAGGCAGGCTTGGGATGAGCCACTATGTAAGGCCGCGATGCGCCAGCGAGAGCAGGCGCGCGTCCGGAGGAAGACCATCATGGCCAAGATTTGTCAAGTGAGCGGAAAGTCTGCGAATGCTGCAAAGCACGTTCGTCACCGCCACTCTGCGTGGAAGTTCCGCGCTCCCCACAAGAACCGCTGGCAGCAGGCCAACCTCCAGACCGTGACGATCAACACTCCTCACGGCAAGAGGAAGATCACTGTCGCCACCAGCGTCCTTAAGAGCCCAGAGTTCGCACGCGTGCTCTGTGGATTGAAGCCTATTCCCAAGTCTTGGCTTCAAAAGGCTTCTTACGGCATTTAAGCTGTCGCAAGGCAGAAAATAAAAAGGTTCAGGACTATGTCCTGAACCTTTTTTGTCTGTGTAACCCGGCTGATTACTCTGTGTATTCAACCAACCCAACATAGTTGCCGTCTGGATCCTTAGCTTGGCAGCTGAAGCCCACTCCAGGAACAGGTGTGGCTGGTGAAGCTTCTTCACCGCCCAAGGCGATCACTTTTTCCATTGCTGCCTGAAGGCTGGCGACCTTGAACCATAAAGAAGGACTTCGCCCCGGATTGACTTCTTTCACCAGCATCAAGCCTCCGATGTGGGTTTCACCCGTACCGAAGATTCTCATTTCACCTCCCATAAAATCCTGAAAGTTCCAGTCGAAGAGGCCCTGATAAAAAGCCTGAGCTCTGTCCATGTCTAGGGTCTCGATTTCAACATGACAAAGAGTGTTGTTTTGCACACGTCATTTTTGCACCACCTTTATGGAGGGACTGTTCTCAGACTGCTGAAAAATTTCTGTAGCAGTCCCAACAAACGTGCCACCCGCATCTTCAGTACGTCAGAAAATTGGCATCAGGGGGTGCCAGGGCAATTGAATAGTTTTCTTAAGGCGGCAGTCTCGTTTTGTCTTTTGGCATGGGCAGTGGCAGTTCAGGCACAGTTTCTTATTGTCCCTAAGGGAGAGAGGGCAGGCAGTGTTTCGGCTAAGTCAGTTAAGGCAGAGATGCACGCCTATGGCGCCTACGCCACGGCTCGAATTGAAATGACTTTTGCCACAGATCCAAACTGGAGCAACGAAGTCGATTTTATGATGAAGCTTCCCGACAGCTGCGAGGCCACAGGGTTTGCCTACTGGTTTGGAGATGAGTATGTTAAGGCCAAAACGGTAGAAAAACAAAGAGCTGCGGCGATTTATGAGTTCATCACTTCGCGGCAAAGAGATCCTGCCCTTATTGAGCTTGTGGGCCGCAGACAGTTTCGTGTGAGGATAGCTCCCATCGACCCATCAAGAGATTTGAGGGTCGAGATTAACCTTGTAATGACTCACGATAAGGGCGGGCTCTCACTGCCCCTCACTTCACTGTTCCCCTCTCAGCTTCAAAGCGCAGACCTCACTCTGACTACTCCAGACCAAGCGGGCTGGAAGGAAAACTGGGGGCGTCCCTATGTCGTCAAGGATGGGAGAAGGGTCTACAGGTTTGAATCTAAGCCCTACAAGGCTAAATCAGACTGGCGATGTTCCTTTTCGCCAGGTCCCGTTGTGGTCTCAACTGGCCGGCCAGAACAAGGCGAGGGAACCATTTTGGTTTCATACACTGCTCCGCGTGGCGTCACGAATGTCAAGCTCACCGCTCCCAAAGGGGTGGTCAAACATCTCTATCCGTCCGGAGTCAAGTCATTGAAACAGGGTGAATCGGTCACCTTTGCTGCTAGAATCCAGGCGGGAGCCCCAGATTCGGCTGACCTGGCCATAGTCACCGCTTCTGGTTCTACAAGGTGGAAGCAGGCTCTGCCGAAGGTGGTTTTTGCAGATAAAGCAGCCACGGTTGTCTGGGGAGCCAGGCATGTTTCAGTTCTCACTAACAAGGCTGAAATCATGCGTTGGGGAATGTGGTTAAGCATTCCAACCACAGAGACTTCCTGGCTGGCTGTGCCCAAGGCCGAAGAAGCCGCCCTGAAGGAAGCCAGGGTGAGTTTTGATATAGGTCAATACTGGCTTGCTGTATCTAGAGGTGGAAAGAACTCGGCTCAAGCCTTGGCTCTCAAATCAAAAGTGGATGCTGGATTTAAGGCACTGGGGGCGAGGTCGTTCAGTGATAATGATTGGCGCATGTCTCGGGGCTGGTATGAGGCCATGCATCTTTTAGGTCAGCAGTATGCCAAGCATATTGCTGTTAAGGGCAATAAATCCAGCACGCCAAAAGTTTTTGCAGCGGGAATCACTAGGCTGTTTACCTTTAAGCCTCGATACGCTTATTTTGATTCAGTCAAACTTATACTTGAAAGATATATAAAATACGCAGTGGATGAAAGAGTTGCCAGCCTGCTTGATGAAGAATCAGGTCCATTAGGCGGCAAAGAGTATCGGCGTGTCACTCAGGAAATCTCACGCTTGACAAAGGCATCAGGTGGAGACAGGCATAGTCTTGATGATCTTCCATGGAACCTACGCGAAGCTTTGGTTGGAGTTGAAGCTTCGAAGACTGGGGACTATAGAGGGAGATCTTACGCTGAGATTGTGAAAGAAGGCAAAGTGGTTAATGGGCTGCTGCCTTACTTCGGAAATCCAGCAGAACTGAGATCATTGGCCCGACTAGAGGCTTCTGAACAGACGATTGCAGACCTGACTCGAGCATGGAGACTGGTTGAACCTGACCGAAAACCTAAAGCTCCTATCGGTGAATTGATTGCTGGAATCGACAGTATCCTGGCCAAGCTTAAGGTACCAAAACAGCATGCCAAGCCAAACTTGACTGAAATGGCAGCCTTTTCTTTAACGAGAATCGACAGCAGGGGCAGGGAGGAAGCTGTCGAAGATGATCCTCGACGCATAGACCTTACTCCAGATCAAAAAGAGTTTGCAAAGCACTATGGACTTGAGAGGCTGCAGATTTTAAGGCAGCAGTTTCGATATGACTTCACCAGTGACACAAGAAATTGGTTCTATCTGCAGACACTTACCCGTCGTGACCCCAACAAGATGAAAGACTATGAGGAGAGAATTGAGGCGTGGTCGAAACTGTTGAACCTGCCCAAGCCAAACTTGAATGGCATGGGGGATAACGATTACCAGCATATGTCAGTTCGTGATGAGTTTGTTGCTGCTGCCCGAAAATACGGTCCCAACCACCCGAATACCCTTGCGGCCCGCAGGAAAATGGAAGAGGCAGATGGTGTGAACAGCCCAAGAGGCATGTATCGCGCGGACGTGCTGTTGACAGAACTTGAGCTTGACAAGCTGATGTGGAAGCAGCTGACTCCTGAAGAGGAAGCGAAGCGGGCAGATTTGGAAAAAAAGAGAAATGAGCTCTTTGCCCGGATGGGCGATCCTCTGCTTATTGTGGTGGCTCCCAAAGATGCCTCAGTCAGCGCTCTTCTGCCCGATGGACGAATCGTCAGCTTGGCCTGGAATAGTCATGCTTTGAGATGGGAGCATCGGTTCGATCTGCCCCCAGGCTCAAAGGAAGGGGAAGTGCATATCCCTGTATGGATAAGGCATAGCAAGGGGCAGACTGAATCTCGTGAGGTAAGACTGCATGTTGATCAGTCATCCCCAAGCTTAAAGGTTTCATGGATTGAGACGGGTAGGGGCTGGAGGCTGGAGGCTGTCACGGAAACAGAGACGGCCCGTGTGAACTTGGCTCTTGCTGATGGCCGAAGGCTTGCTTTGGCCAAGATTTCAACTACAGGTGGACGCGTGATCTGGGCAGTAGAGATAGCTGGGCCGATTTTAGGTGAAGCAGTTGTGATCGCCACAGACTCTGCTCATAACAGGACTGAGGTGAGGAGATCTTTCTCGCCCTAATACTGACACAGGCAGCCGCAGGTTCACCCAAAGTGGAGGCGGCAGCCTGCCTGGATTCCATAACGGGGCTTGCCGTTTATCAGGGCCAGGTTTGGGCCGGTACTCCTGGCGGCCTTTTGAGCTGGTCTTCAAAAGGAGAGGTGAGGCACTGGACCAGAAAAGAGGGGCTGCCCGGTGTGAGAATTAGGACTCTGGCCGCCGTGGATGGAGGGTTATGGGGACTTGCAGAAAAGCCCTTTCGCCTCACTTCGGCAGGCATTAAGGTAGAAGCCTCTTTTCCGGCAAAAGGGCTTGGAGCCCTTCTCACAGTCCAAGGGCTTCCGGGGCGGCCCGTAGGTACGGCGCTCGTCAAGGGAGCCCGGGTATGGGCGATTCCGGAATCTGGCCTTTGGACTCTGCGGGGAGGTCAGTCTGCCGAGTTTAGCCCCCAGCCTCCGACGCGAAAACTGACCAGCATGGCCAGTGATCCAGAAGGCCGAATCTACCTAGGGACAGCTGACAAGGGAGTTTTAAAGCTTGAAGGTGGAAAGTGGTCCGCCTTGCCCTTGCCTTCGCTCAGCTTAAAGGGATTTGATGCTTCGGCTTTGGTAGTTGGCACCAAAGGAATCTGGATTGTGCCGAGAGAAGGCTCGGCTTTTACGTTTCAGGGAAAAACCGCCCGCGCAAAAGGAGCTCCTTGGCGGCAGTCGGTGAAGTGGAATGGCCTGACCCTTGTCCGGAGGGCGGATGGACGGCTTGCTGCGATTGATGATGAGGGGAATGAGGCTTCGGCGGGGGTGATTCTTCCTCGGGTCAATGCGACCTCTATTTTTGTCTATGGCGAAACGCTATTTGTCGCTCAGCCAGGAGGCTGGAGCGAGTTCACACCAGGAGAGCAGCCTCGGCATCGGTTTGATGTTGAGGTTTTAAAGGGCTGCCCTGCCACTGCCATCTGGGCGGACAAAAACCATGTTGCTGTAGGAACGCAGAACAATGGTCTGGTTTTGGCCTCTAGGCAGGGTGATGTGATCACGCATCTGCATGAATCTCACGGCATGACGGATGACTGGGTGACTGCCATTGCCCCAGATTCACAGGGCGGTCTGCTGATAGGAACCTTTGTTGGCGGCCTGCTGCAGTGGGATGGCTCAAGGGTCAGCAGAATCGGCCTGCCAGGAGGGTGTGTGAACAGGCTTCTTGCTGATGAAGGCAGGGTCTGGGTTGGCAGCCTGGAAGGAGTGTTTCTTTATCAGGGGGGAACCCTGCAGAAACCCAAGTGGAACAGCCTGATTGAGCCGGATGTTTATGATTTAGCCCGTGTTGATGGTCAGTTATGGGCGGCAGCGGGCGGCGTTCTTCACAAGATATCAGACCCAGATTCGGATGGCTGAGCGAGAAGCCGCGCTTGGGATGGAGTCTGCCCGAAAAAGAGTCTGAACTGGCGGGAAAAGGTGCTGGCGCTGATTAGCCCGACTTCTGCCGCCACTTGGTTGAGAGGCAGAGAGGTCTGTTCAACAAGAGCCTGCGCCACCTGCATCCTGACAACAGCTCTATGATCTCTTGGAGGACGACCATACTGCCGAGTAAAGCAGCGTATAAAGTGATGCTCAGAGAGCCCGATATCTCTTGCCAGCTGCCTGGTGGTAAGGGGTTGGTCGAGCCTAGATTCCAGCCTGATTCGGGCGGTCTCAAGCAGAGAGGCAGTCTCGGCCCTGGCCTGCCACTTTTTGGCGCCAACTTTTGCTTGAGACAAGCCAAGAGCACAGGGCATTATCGCACCGAAAAGCTTGCAGAGGCGGTACTGGATGACGACCCGCCATCCTGTGATGTGAAGAAGAGTATCGCTCCGATAATAATGAGGCCAAGCAGAATGGCAAGGGCCACTTTCCATGCAGAGACAGGAGCTTCGCCAGCCACGTTTCCAGTCTGGCCATTGATAAAGAACCTCCAGATTCTGCCTTTATACCGATAAGCTCCTGAATAGATAGGCAGGAGAATGTGCTTGAAAGTCACATCAAAATGGTTGATGTTATAGCCAGTAATCTGCTGCCTATCTCCGCCAATGTCGTATCGAATGGCCCTTTCGATATCAGGACGCATTTGGCCTTCGGCAATGTTAAAACCCTTGACGAGATCGATATCGTAACGCATGGCTTGGTAGCCAGAGAGGTACGAGGTTTGGTAGCTGGCTACTTTTGAAAGATCCCAGCTCTGCATGTGCTGGGTGTACTGTCTGGGGAGAGTTTCAGTGGCCATAACAAGAACATCATCGAAGGGCACTTCGACGGTTCCTGCTGCGGGATACCAGCGGGTTTTGGTGACGGTGCGTGTTTTGGCCTCGCCATTTTCGTAATAGGTTTCTGTCTCGTAGTAATCTTCGCCCCTCATGCCCGTGTAGTGATTTACGGTAAACGAATCGTAGGTCCAGTAAGGGACATACATGGCATGAAGCGTCGATTCCTGCTCGGCTCTTTTCTTTAGGTCGTTGGGAGCCCAAAAACGGCTTCCAATCCAATTGCGGTAGGAATCCCTTGCTTTGCGGGCATCGATCTGAAAAGGCAGGACTCCGCCAGGTGGAATGCGTGTTTCTGGGTCTGCAGGCACAACAACTTTGCTGCCGCAGAAGGGACACTCTCCCGATTCCTTGTAGGGGCCAAGCGTGTATTCAGCTGCACAGGAGCTGCAGTGAAGAACTTTTTCCTGTTCCAGGCTGGCATCCATTGACGCCTTGTGTCGGAAGGTCTCAAAATCGAGCTCCTGCAGTCCTTCAACATGGGGCGGGGCAATGGCCTGTTCGTACCCACAGTAGGGACATTTAAGGTGAGTGCTCCCCGGCTTGAATTCAAGCGAGGCTGAACATGATGGGCAGGGAAGTGTTTGTGGTCCGCTCACTCAGAATCCTTTCTATCTTGGCTGACTGTCCAGCAGTCGAGGTGCTTTAGGTGGATTCGCACCCACCTGCAATAGAGTATTCAGATTGGGGGCAAGGTCTGACCCGCCCCCAAATCTGAAGCATTAGCCTTACGCGCCTGGAATGGGCGGAGGGACAGAACCAAGCAGAGAAGCGACTGCCGGTACATCCTTAGCCGCAGTCCATCCTGCCATGCCAGCCTGCCACACCAGAGTCTCAGCAGTCAGCCTGCCAGAAGCTGCCAAGCCCTTGAGCCCTGCTGCATCAAAAGGACCAGCCGAAGCACCATCGACGGCTACGTGGATGGCAATGGTGGGGACGGGGGGAGGCACGGCCGCTCCACCCTGTACCGGTGGGGCTCCCGCCATAGATCCTGCAAGCTGCTGACCAACAGCCATTCCCGCCGCCATCTGGGCGCCCATGGCTCCCATGCCGCCAGGATTCTCGGTAAGAGATTCGGCGGCCTGGTACTGCATGTAGGCATTGAGATTGCCAATTGCACCCATGCTGGACCTCTTGTCGATTGCCTGTTCGACTTCCGGCGGCACTGTAACGTTTTCGATCGTCAGGTTGATGAGCTGGAGTCCATGCTCGGCAAACTTAGGGTTGATCTGGGTGGTGAGTGCCGCGCCCATTTCGCCGTACTTTCCAACAAGGTCAAGAACAGGAATCTTGGCCGTGCCTAGAGCATCGGCAAAGCCGGAGATCAAAAAGCTTCGGCATTGCTCGCTGATGTCGTCAGTGGTGAACTCCCAGTTGGTTCCGACCACTTCTTTCAGAAAGAGGCCAGCATCGGAAACTTTCATGGAGTAGCTTCCAAAGGCACGGACTCTCACCAGGCCAAAATCCTGGTCCCTCATCATGATG
Organism: uncultured Fimbriimonadaceae bacterium; assembly: GCA_964607175.1. GTDB lineage: Bacteria > Armatimonadota > Fimbriimonadia > Fimbriimonadales > Fimbriimonadaceae > JAKRSE01. The sequence goes on along the minus strand of CAZSIM010000013.1, from coordinate 40,147 downwards.
GGGTTTGGGGTGCCCCACTTTAAGTCGGTAAACCTCCTTGTGTTGACAAAGTAAACCTCCGCTTTAAAGGGACTGTTGAAGCCGTACTTCCAGCCTTGAAGCGTGGAAAGAATCGGCAGGTTCTGGGTATCCAGGGTGTGCATCCCAGGAGGGAAGACATCGGCAATCTGGCCTTCGTTGACGAAGACAGCAACCTGAGATTCACGAACAGTGAGCTTCGCCCCGTTCTTGATTTCGTTGTTGTGGCGTTCAAATCGCCAGACCATAGTGTCTCGCGAGTCATCCGTCCACTCGATGATGTCGATAAATTCGCCGCGCAGCTTGTCAAAGAGTCCCATTTTTTGGCCCGAGTTGCATATAAGTATAACGGAAATGGGTTTCAAAGGATGCATTGAGAATCCACACTTGGGCCTCGTTCGTCCTAGAACTGTACGATTATGAACTTGAGCCGATTTGCCCTGCTTTCTTTTGCCGTCGCTGCATTGACTGGCGCTTCCGCCACGGTTTTCGCCCAGGCTTCTCAGCCCAAGGGACTATCCGCCAGAGTTGGCATCCTCTTCCCCAGCAATGGTGCGGCGAGAGATCAGTCTGCAACTTGGCTGGCTGCCGGCCTTGACTACAGGCTTGGCTACGTGGGTCAGAAGACAATTGCTGATAGAGACGTAAGCGCTTTCACCAGCATTTCAGTCGACTGGTTTGGCAGCGGAAGCTACTCAAGTCTTCCGGTCATGTTCAACTACACTTTTCGTCAGGATTCACTTTATGCCGGAGCTGGCGCAGGCATTGCTTTTCAGCGAAAGCCTGAACTCGTAGGGACTGATACCACCAGCCGCTTCGCTTTTCAGCTCAATGTAGGCTACGATTTTGTGAAGCAGAATCAGCCCTACTTTGCTGAGCTGCGCTATTGGGGCGGCAGCAGCGCTCAGCACACAGGCTTTGGAGTCTACGGCGGAATTCGGTTCTAGAATCCCAGACTGATAATCAGAATTAATGACAGGCGGCTGCTGGCCGCCTGTCATTTTTTGCTTTGAAGACAGCTCAGCGACAGGGCGGCTGATGTGGAAGGGTTATTGATAGATGCCTGCCAGCAGATAGGACTGCCAATGGATAAGCCCATGTCAAAAACCTGCCCGCTGGGCCTAGTCATATTGGCCGGCCAGTGAACCTCAGTTGAAAAATCGCGTCCTACCTGCCAAGATGAGCCATATCGCGTTGGAGGCGAACTTGGCCGGACGTCTGCCTATGGACTCAGCTGCTGAAGAAGCGCTGATTGATCGAGTGAAAAGGCACGACTTCGAGGCCTTTTCGAAGATTGTTGATGCCTACCAAGCCCGCATTTATGGCTTTGTTCGTCGAATGGTGAAGAACGACGAGGAGGCGCAGGATATTTCTCAGGAAGTCTTTATCCGAGCCTATCAAGCTCTTCATCGGTTCGATGGCCGATCCAGCTTAAGAACCTGGCTTTTCAGAATCGCCGCAAACCTCTGCATCGATAAAGCCCGCCGCCACGAAAGGCAGGGGCAGGTCGTTAGCATGACCTTAGGGGAGGATGGTGAGGAAGAGATGGACCTTTCTGACACCAGATGGAGTCCTGAAGAGATTCTCTTAAATGATGAACTCGTTGGAATCGTTGAAATATCCATCGAGGCCATGAGTGAGAAGCTTAGATCAGTTTTGATTCTTCATGATAAAGAAGGATTAGCCTATGAAGAAATTGCCACAGCGCTGGATCTGCCTGTTGGCACAGTAAAGTCACGTCTCTTTCTGGCAAGAGCACACGTCCAGAAAGCTGTACAAACCTATTGGAATCAGGAGAAGGTGAAGTAGTGAATAAGGAACTGTTGGGCAGGCTTGTTAAGGATGAAGCCTTGACTGCACCCGAGGCTCATGAACTCGATCAGCTGCTGGATAGGCAGAAGGAAATGGGCTTGTCTCATTTAGTCCGAAGGACGCCATCTGATGAACCCAGCCTTGCCTGGAGGAGTTCTTTAAATCAGGCCTTGGCTGCAAAACGGCCAGAACCTGCTGTCAAGAAACGCAGTCCTTTTGTATTTTTAGGAACAGTGCTCGTTCCGGCCATGGCGGCAGTGGCTTTGGCTGTCTTTCTGGTTAAACCTAGTTCTACTCCGGTGCAGTCACTGCCAGAAACAAGGGCGGTTGCTGAATCTACGCCGAAGGATCTTGAGTCTGCGCTTCTGCTTGTTCACCGCACCGAAGAAGCACGAGTTTTTACTGCCTCAACGCCTCCGGCGGAGGATGGCAGGTACTTTGAATGGAGCGATCTCGGTTCATTTTAGTCTGGCTGGGGGTGGCATTTATGCTGGCCCTCGCCTCAGCGCAATCCTCCGGGCGACAGCCTGGGGGAGGGAGCCCCACCCATCCGCTTCTTGAAGAAGTGAGAAAGGCAGGAGCTAGTGTTAAACTTGCTGGCGTAAGAGAGGTTATCATGGTCCGCACCAACGGCGGGCCAAGCAAGTTTCGTGAAAGAGTGCTTCAAGATGGTCTCAAGGTCCGAATTGAGTTTTCTGCTGGGGGGCCTTACGAGGGGCAGATTATTGTCGACAATGGTGCTGTTCAATACCATTACGTCCCTGAGAAAAATGAGATTCGTGAAAGGCCATCTTTTGGACAGCCATGGATGATGTTTGGCCGCCGAAGCAGTTCTGGCGGACAGGCTCCTCGTGGCGGCGGGGCACCTCCAACCGAACGGCTCTCTGAAAACCGCAGGCCGCCTGAGGGCCAAGGCTGGGTAACCGAAATTGTAAAAGAGGCAAAGAGCCAAAAGGTCGCAGGCATATCCACAACAGTTTTGTCGTTTAACGGCAGAGATAAGAGAGTTTTTAGCCGCATGTGGATTGAGCCTAAGCGGAAAGCTGTTTTGAAGGCTCAGGTTTACGACCCAGCCGGAAAGGTGGTTGGCGGCTTTCAGTACGTTGCCATCAAATTTGATCCGGTCATTCCGGCAAGTGCCTTTGTGCTCAATGTGCCAGGCGCTAAAAGAATTCAGCTTGAAGATGAAGCAGAGAAGGCTTTTAGGGATTCTAAACTTCCTTACTTTGGGTTCGAAAAAGGATCTGGCTGGAAGCTGACAAGCGTCCGCAAAATGTCAGGTGAACGTCTGAAGTTTGTGGCTCTAACTTATACACGAGATGGCCGGCGAGTCACTTTGTTTGTCACACCAGAAGGCGTGGATAGAGAAAGGCTGGAGCAGCTTGCAGGGGATAGAACCAAGGTCTACATTTGGAAGGACGATGGAGTCAACCTTGTGCTCATGGGCGGCATGGACGAATCGGTTCTGAAGCAGCTGAGCCGACTCATTGATGCCGATAAGGCCCGGTCCAGGCATCTGTATTGACCTCTCAGTCGTCAGAATAGGCTGAGGCTTAAATATCCTTGCCAACTAAGTCAGCAAAAAGTCGGCCCAAACCGCTCTCCACTTGGAAGAAAGTGATCAGAAATACTTTTCTGATCCTCTTCTTTCTGCTTGCCACAGGAGTCTTGGCAGGCACATTTTTCCTTAACTCGTACCTGAATGAAGCCTCGAAGACTGTTCAGAATCTTCCTGAACTGGTGCAGCAGGCTCGGGGTGAACCCACATCCATAGTCAGTGCTGACAACAAGGTGCTTCTTAGGCTGGCTGTGGAGTACAGGAAGGAAGTCAACATTGCTGACGTTCCTGACACTGTAAAAAAGACAACGCTTGGCGCAGAGGACATTAGGTTTTACGAACACCGTGGCGTTGACGCCATAGCTGTTGGCCGAATTCTGCTGATTGAATCCTTCAGCCGTGGAAAGACGACTGGCGGTTCGACCCTTACCATGCAGCTTGCAAAGCTGATGTACACATCATCAGAACGCAGCATGGATCGAAAACTGAAAGATATGGCTTTGGCCATTCAGATGGAAAAACTGCTGACTAAAGATCAGATTCTAGAATTCTATCTGAACACTGTTTACTACGGCGAAGGAGCCTATGGAGTCGGAGCCGCCGCTGATGTTTATTTTGGAAAGAAGCTTGATCAGCTGACACTTGCCGAAGCGGCTCTCTTGAGTCGTGCGGTCAGACGCCCCAGCGACGAAAATCCTCGTGCGAATCTTGATATCGCTATTCGCAACCGCAACGTTGTTCTAAAGATTCTTCTTGATGCAGACCAGATCACAAAAGAAGAATATGACGAGGCTGTGAACGAAGAAGTCAAACTGGTTCCCGAGCGTATTCGGTTTGATGGCACAACCGGAAAGGTAAGCCCTTATTTTGTTGACTATGTGCTGAAAGAAGTGCGGCGCGTTCTTCCGGATGTTGATTTAAAGAAGGGTGGTTATCGCATTGAAACTACTATAAATCAGCAGCTTCAAGGCCGCGTTGAAAGGGAGATGAATCGGACGATCACCGGCTATCGATCGATTCGAACCGGCGCGGCTATCATCATCGACCGATCTGGCCGTGTAAAGGCCATGTTTGGCGGACCGAGTTATAAGGCTGACCAGTTTAATGGAGCCAGCCAGGGCCGCAGACAGCCAGGATCATCCTTCAAGTCATTTGTTTATCTGGCCGCAGTGCAGAACGGCATTGTCCGCTCTCCTTACGGCACGGTTGACAATTCCTCAGTTGTAGTGAAAGAAGGCGGTCGAACCAAGGTGATTAAGGGGGGCGGACCCCAGGGAATGGTGGCGATGCGGACGGCTATCGCCAGTTCTTACAACAACGCAGCCTGGAATACCTTAGCCAGAGTTGGCCCTGGCAATTTGGTTAAGACTCTGCATGACGAGTTAGGCTTTGTCAGCGATCTTCCTTCAGTGCCTTCCTTGGCTCTTGGGTCAGGCTCTGTTTCACCACTAGAAATGGCTCAGGCCTATACAGTGTTTCCGCTGCGCGGCCGCAGGGCAACTGTCTTTGGTGTAGAGAGAATTATCGGCCCCAATGGCTTTCCTGTTTATGCTGCTGATGCTTCTTTGAAGCAGACAAAGTTCAGCGAAAGAACAGTTGATGTTATTGATGAATGTCTTAGAGCTGTCGTCACTTCTGGCACAGGTCGCGCCGCCGCCGGAGTCAAGCACGCAAGAGGCAAGACAGGCACGACCAACGACAATAAGGACGCCTGGTTTGCGGGCTATACCAACGAATATGTTGGCATTGTCTGGTTTGCCAACCCAGTAAAAACTGGCAAGAGAGTGGTGTACCAAGTCATGCCCAGTTCTGTGATGGGGGGCAAAGTAAGCGCGCCAACTTGGGCCCAAATCATGAAGGCCACGCAGGATATTTTGGGTGAAAGCACGACCGACGACCGCGATCGCAGCCGAACCCGAGATCGTGATGAACAGGAGGAACGAGACGAAGCAAGGGAACGGCGAGAGAGATCGCCAGACCCTGACGATACTGTTCAGCCAGCGCGTCCGACTGCTCAGCCCGATCCTCCTGCCGCAGATCCAACTCTGCCAGAAAACGACCCAGCTTCAACTGGAGGAGCGGCCGCCGCTCCGACCGAAGCGCCTAAGCCAAACACAGGGGCAGGCACGCCACCGGCAAGGGAAGAGGGAACTCGAACAGAAACCGTGACGGTTGAAATATGTGCTGAGTCTGGCCAGAGAGCTACGGTTTACTGCCCCGAAAGGGTGACACGCACCTTCCCCCGGGGGCGCGAGCCAAAAGGACGATGCCCATTGGGACACCGCTGACACGGCAGGAATCTGAGAGCAAATGCCAGCTTTTCATACACCTTCTGAAACGCCTCTGGAACTAAGGCAGCTGATCGTGCCTTTGGTGATTTTGGGCGCTATCGCCATCTTTGTAACAAGGCTGTGGCAGCTTCAGATTGTGCAGGGTGAACAGTACCGGGCCAAGGCGAGAAGGGCAGGCGAGATTCAGATCAATACTCTGGCTCCAAGGGGAGAGATTTATGATCGTCAAGGCAGGCTTTTGGCCGGAGTCAAATCTGCCTGGGTTGTTAGGGCAACTCCTGCCGAGGTTAAGAAGCACCCAGAGAGCTTGGTTCACGCCGGGCGGATTTTAGGGATGTCGCCTGTTGATATACAAGATAAACTGAACTCGGCTGAGATTAAAAGCCTGCCTGCCGATGTGCTGATTGATGCAACAGCAGCTCAGGCCATTAAAATCGCCGAGCAGCCCAGCCTCGTCCCCGGGTTTGATGTACAGGTCAGGTCAATTCGAAAAATCGTGCAGTCCTTTGCTGTGACCCATGTTTTGGGCTACGTGGGAAGGCCAAGCGAAGGCATTGTTAAAGACCTTAAGGAGCATGGAATCAAGCCGGCTGAATATGTGGGTCGAGATGGTCTTGAAAAAATTTATGAAGCTGACTTGATGGGCAAAGAAGGGGCAAGCCGCATGGCCGTAGACAGTCGAGGCCGTCCTGTTCAGCAGATGAGCAGCCAGGCCCCCATACCTGGTGATCGGCTGTTTTTAAGTTTGGATCTCGATCTTCAGGAAGAAGCTTTGAAGCTTTTGGGAACAAGGAAAGGAGCCGTGGCTGCCTTGGATCCAGAAACGGGCGATGTCCTTGCCTTTGTCAGCAGCCCCACGTATGATCTCAGTCTTTTTGAAGGGGGTATCAGCAGAGCTAAATTCAAGCAGCTTCAGGATGATCCCAGAAAGCCATTTCAAAGAAGACCAAGCCAAGGACTTTACTCTCCTGGTTCGACATTTAAGATTGTAACAGCCCTGGCAGCCGCCAGAAAAGGAATGCTCCGCGGACATTCGGAGTATTGCCCCGGCTATAAAAAAGTTGGCAACAGAACGGTTAAATGCCAAAATCATAGTCCAGGAGTGACCCAGAATTTCGCCTCGGCTTTTCGTACTTCCTGCAACACATACTTTATTGATCTGGCTTTAGAGGTAGGCCCTCAAGCCCTTGCCGAAGCTTCCCATGATCTTGGATTGGGGGAGAAAACAGGCATCGATCTGCCCAGCGAATGGGGCGGGGTGATACCAGATGGCAGTCAGGTGAAAGAAATGGGCGGCAAGGTTCGCCCTTGGTATCAAGGCGATACAGCCAATATGGGAATCGGTCAGGGCAGCACGCTGGTGACTCCGCTTCAAATGGCTCAGCTGATGATGAGAGTAGCTAGAGAAGGAGCTGCGCCGATTCCACGCCTTGTCCGCGCAAGGCAGACCACCGAGCAGGCCGAACCAGAGCTGCTGCCTGTGCAGCTATCATCCGATTTGACTGCTCCACCAGAATACTGGTCAATGCTGCGCCAGGCTATGGGCACCGTCGTGGCAAGCGGCACCGCCCGCAAAGCTCAAATTCCGGGTGTTGTCTGGGGTGGAAAGACAGGTTCTACCGAACACTCTAGCTCAAGCAAAACCCATAGCTGGTTTGTAGGAATGGCGCCTTTGGATAAGCCAAAGATCGTGATTGCTGTTCTTGCTGAAGAAGCAGGGCATGGAGGCGACATTGCCGCCCCCATTGCTGCAGGAGTTGTCCGCAGGTACCTGGAATCTTTGGAGAAGAAGCCTCAAGAACCGAGTTCAGATGCAGCGGCTGCTGTTGCTTCACGGGCTCGAACAAGCGCATCGCGTCCTTTCTGATCTGCAGCTTTTTCATCAAAGAGGCCGATGGCTGTTTCTGCCAACTCCAGATTCTCTTTAGCTGAATCGAGGGACTGACCTCCGTAGGGCATGCCAGCTTTGCCGAATTCAACAACTTTTGGGAGAGTCAGCCTAAAGTAATCCGCCCAGCCGCTGAGGGCAGGGATGAGAAGGTCGTTCTTCTCCTGGGGGGTACGCGCTGATTTGGCAAGCATGAGTCTAGCTTGGTAGGTTTCAGTCGGAACCAGTTCGGCTAATGATCTGACAGTGAAGACTGTTGAGGATTCCAAGCTGACGAGCCTTCTGGCTGCTTTTTCGGCTTCTGCAGCGTCACCCTCTGCTTCGTTCATCTTCATAACCAAAAGCAGGGAGGGAAGGTTTGCCGGGTCAATTTCGAGAGCGCGATTGAGCGAACTCAAAGCTCCAGCAGAGTCTCCTGTTTGTTCTTGAGCCCTCGCAAGAGCTCTATAGACTCGGCTGGAAGGCATTTTTCGTGATGCGTTCAAGAGGCCGGCCAGCCTCTCATCTGGGTTCATGGCGTATTGGCCGGACATGTAGGCAGCCTCGCCATCGAAGCCAGCCATGCTTTGGACCCCAGCCAGAGCGGCCGTTACTGTGGACTGTTCTCTGGTCTCAAGGGCGTTCAGCAATGCGACCTTGGCAGATTCGGCACGGGCGAACCAAAAAACAGCCAGCAGGGGAGCGACACATACTGCCAAAACAGCTGCTTGCCTGACTGGTTTTGGCATCAGTTCAGGAGCAGAGCCATCGGCTGACAACTGCAGGCCAATGCCAAGAAGCCCGAAAAATAAAACCAGAAAGCCTGGGTAGGCAAAGGTGCTTTCCACCATGCCGTGTGCTCCTGCCCCAATGATTCCAGCCACGATTCCGGCCCTTAGGAGGTTTTGGGGTTCTGTCATTGCCTTAGCGCCTGGCAGAACACGAATGAACCAGTAAAAAGCTGCCGCACCAAATACTAAAAGACTGAGCAGTCCTCCTTCGGCGGCGAGGCCAAGATAGTTGTGGTGGGGTGTGACTGTCTGGGTGACCATTCCTGGCCTGCCGCTGACAAACCTAAACGAACCCAGACCCCACCCTTGTGGCTTTTCTTTGGTCAGCTCGATAGATGTCTTCCAAAGCAGAGTGCGAAAACCAGCTGACTGCTCTGCTTCGGCACCCCCGCCTGTGATGCGGGCGATTCCGCCCCCTGCCGCCGCGCCAGAAGGACGAGGTCCGTAGACAAGGACGCCAAAAAGAGCCAGCCCAACTAAGAGCCCCAGAACCGGAGCGGCCGCTTTTTTGAAGTCAATTTTCCAAACCACTGTCAAAACCAGAAAAACGGCAATTCCTATGAAGCCAGCCAGCCAGCCGCCTTTGGATTGAGTGAGAAGGAGCGCTGTGGTGAGAAGGGCTGCGGAACCAGCAGCCAGCCACTTATGCCAGGCTGTAAGGTTCCAAGCCATTGCTATGGCGGCAGGAATAAGGATGACAAAAACTCCAGCAGCGGCGTTGGGGTTGCTCCAACCTGCAAATATTCTGTAGGTGGGTTCAATGTCCCTTATGGCCATGTATTCCCAGACCCCTTTCAAAGCTGTTAAAGAACCGGCGCCAAGGATAAGAGCTAGGGCGAGCTCTGGCCCTTCTTTTCTTCCTATTGCTCCTATGGCCAGCAGCATGGCGCCAATGGCAAGCGCCCAGTTGAGCCAGTTGTCGATTCCTTGAGAGATGTAGGGGCTGAGAGCCACAGAAAAGCCTAAGACAGCCAGCAGCACCACCAAGGCGATCTGCATTTTTGGCTTCGGCAGAACGGGAGAGTTCTGCGTGAGGAAGAATACGGCCAAACCCCCGAAGATAAAGAAGGCACAGAGAGCTCTATTAAGCCGGATCACTTCCAAGCTTCCAGCAAAAATAGCCCCCAGTCCGCCTCCTGCCTGGGCATCAATAAGAGGCTGACCACAGAAAAGAATGGCCCAGGCAAGCCCTATGCCAAGGAGCAGAAACTCTCGACGCTTCAAGTGCTTCATTTTCCTAGCTTCCTTTTAATGACATCAATTTTGTTTTTGGTTAAAAACAATCCTGCTCTGGCCGCCAGTCCGCCTAGTGTGAAGGCAGTGTAAAAGGGCCTCACGAGCAAAGGCGAATCGGGCAGGATATGCCGCTTAAAGTAGCGGAACATGGATTGATGGACTTTGTAAATCATCCTGTTGGGGGCTTTATCGCTGCTTCGGCCTATCGCGTGAGTGATGATGGCATCATGCAGGTAAACGACTTTTAAGCCAGCATCCCAGGTGCGCTTGCAGAGGTCTACATCCTCGCAGCTCCATGGGTAAAGGGGGTCAAGAAGTCCAACTTTCTTAATGGCGTTTTCGCTCATAAACAGGGCGGCTCCACTCACCCAGTCGACTTCTCTTGTGTCTTCGTGATCCCATGACTTTAGAAGGTAATCGCTGGTCTGCTTGTTGTTGGGAAAAAGCTTTCCAAGAAATGTGTTTCTGAATGCCGCGGCCATAGGGATAGGGAAGCGGCGGCAGGAGTATTGAAGACTGCCATCAGAGTTAAGCAGCTTTGGCCCAATGATTCCCCAATCAGGGTTATTGTCAAGTGCCGCTGAGAGCTTGGCTATTGCCCCTTTGTGAACCACAGTATCTGAGTTTAGCAGCGCCGCATGCCGACCCCGGCGAGATTCAACGGCGAGATTGTGCCCTCCCACAAAGCCCAGGTTTCTGCTCTGTTTTAAGAGAGTGAACTCAGGGAACTCCTTTTCGACCATATCTGGTGAACCATCTTCACTGTTGTTATCGACAACAATTACTTCAAAGTCGGCTTCATCACGCACTTCGCGCAGCGACTGAAGGCACGCCCTTAAATCATTTAGGGTGTTCCAGCTGCAGATGGTGATGCTCAGGTTGAAATCCGCCATGGAATCCGCGAGCCCGCACGAATGCGGTCCCATAGGATAGAACAGTAGTCAGGGGCAAAAAGAGCCTTTCCGGGCCTACAGCGTTCTTTCTTAGGTAGCGAACCAATGAGTAGTGGCTTTCCCAAGCCATTTGAGGCCTCACCTGTCTGGTGCTTGCGCCGTGGTGATGGCGACATTCTGCTTCGGCTAAATGCCAGACTTCCCACCCCTTCTGGTGGATTCTCCAAAGCAGATCGACTTCATTGAAGAAAATGGGAAAGGCAGGATCGAAAGGTGCATTTGGGTCTCCGACAGATGCCAATGCTTCTTTCTTAAAAAGAATAAATGTTCCCATGGGCTGCTGAGCTGGCTGGGTTTGAAGGTGATTGAAAAGGGGAAGTGTGTAGCCTGCTAAGGCAGATTTAGGAAACAATCGGTCAAGTTTGAGACCTGCGCCGATCAGCCCAAGAATGGTTGGGAAGCCTCGGACACTCTTCTGCACTGACCCATCTGGCAGGATCAGCTTGATGCCAACTGCCGCCGCCTTCGGCTTTGCCTGCAAAAAGTCAATGGCTTTCTGAAGGCTGTCATCGAAGAATTCTGTATCTGGGTTTAGGGTGAGGAGAAGGCTGCCCTGAGCAGCCTGGCAGGCAATGTTGTTGCCCATGGCGTAGCCAGTATTGGCCCCGGTCTGAATCAGTTTTGCCCAGGGATGTTTGGTCCTTGTCATTTCCTCACTGCCATCCTTCGAGTTGTTGTCAACAACAATTGCCTCCCATTTTTGGCTTGGAGGGTAGGCGGCTATCGAGGCAAGACAGGCATCAAGCTTCTCGCACGTATTCCAATTAACAATGAGAATAGAGAGCAGCACGAGACTAGCCAGAGTTTAGCATTCGACCCCTTATGCAGCTGATCTATAGGAATCAACCTGCCCAGTTTTTGGCAGCTGACTGAACATGCGGGTCATCGGGGAGTCTTTGTTAGGAGTCCCCTGCCTACTGAAAATCTTCAGCCCTTTGTGCAGGTTTTAGGACCCTTTTTCCACATGAGGGGCCTAAAGCATGAAAAAGAGGGTTGAAAAGGTTGATCTTAACGGGTAGTGTGGACCTTGGAAGCGGTGTTTATCGCTCCTGAGTGGCCGCCCAAGGATGGGCATGCCGACCTGACGAAGGAGAGCATGAGGAAGAGGAACGCGAACACATGGTGATCTCAGGCGCTTTGGCGGCTGCCCTGCTGATGAATCAGCCGGGGTACGTGCCTGCCAAGCTATATAGATTTAAGGAGGGTGACACGCTTGCTAAAGTCGCCCAGCTGAATTCAACTGGCTACGAACGGTTGATGGCAGCCAATCCTGATTTGAATCCTTCAAAAATTAGACCGGGAATGGTTGTTGTTGTTCCCGCTAGGGTTCCTAAGGAAGCACTGGCCAGTCTGGCAAAGCAGAATCAGCCCAAGGCAGATGGCCCACAAGCCACTCGGTCTTACGCCATTCGTAATGGTGATACAGATTGGTCGATTGCAGGACGGGTTGGAATTGCTCCTAGCGCGCTGAGGAAGCTAAACCCCGGCGTTGATTGGAAAAAGCTGCAGTTAGGGAAGGAAATTAGGATTCCTAACTCGGTTGATAAATCTGCCGTTTCGGAGCAGGTTATTGCCAAGGCAAAAGATCAAACGCTGGCTAAAGCCGATTCACAAAAAATTTCATCTGCTATTGTAAGAAAAGGCGACAACGATTGGATCATTGCAGCTCGCTATGATATGAAGCCCAGCGATCTGCGAAGGCTTAACCCCGGCGTGGACTGGACCAAAATTAAGCCCGGCCAGTCGCTTCGTGTCACTGGAGCATCATCCCGCACTGCGGAAAGAGCAGTGGCTGATGTGAGCCCTGTGATTAAGAGCAAGAGAGTTGCTTTCAGCAAAGATTCGGTCAATATTCGTGCTGGTGGAAGGATCAACTCGCGAGTTGTGACTCAGGCGGCCAAAGGCGAGCTTGCCAGCGTTGTTGACCGAATTGATGACTGGTACAAGGTAAAGCTGGGCACAGGCAAAGCTGGATGGGTAAGGGGAGACATGCTGAAGGCCGTTAAGGCATCGGATGTGGCTGCACCCGCTCCTCTTGCTAAATCAGAAGCTGGACGAGGCCGACTGGCTGCCAGCAGTCCCTTGGCTCAGAAAGGTCTTATCGTTGTTGTTGCTCGTGACAACGTTAATGTGAGAACCGGAGGCAAGACAGCATCGAGGGTGAGAACTACAGTGGCACAAGGAACCAAGGCGACTGTTCTTGGCCCTGAAGGCGATTGGCTTAAGGTTCGATTCGATACTGGTCTTACCGGCTATGTGCGTGGCGACATGCTTAAGAAGGCGGCATCGACAACAGTCGCTAAGTCATCTGCAAAGCCCCAGACCGTCAAGCCGAATTCATCGTCCAGTGGGCGAACCGTTGCAAAGAAAACGGAAACTCTTCCGAGAGTGCCAAGAACCTCCTCATCGTCGTCAAAGACTGTCGCAAGTCTTTCTCCTCGGGCCTCAAGCGGGCTTCTTAGCACCGCTAGCACCTGGATGGGAACTCGATATCGATGGGCTGGCACCTCTCGCTCTGGTGTTGACTGCTCTGGCTTTACCAGTTCTGTCTTTAAAAGCCACGGAGTTTCAATTCCCCGCACTTCAATCGCCCAGTCACGGTCCGGAACTGCTGTCAGCAAAGACAGCCTGAAGCCTGGCGACTTGGTATTTTTTAACACTCGTGGCAATAGGGTCAGCCATGTCGGCATCTATCAGGGCGGTGGAAAGTTCATTCACGCTTCTTCTGGAAAGGGCCGTGTCACGGTGAACAGCCTGAATGATGGCTACTACTCTCGCCGCTACGCCGGTGCTAGGCGTGTCACAGGCGTTAAGGAAGCCTCAAGCAGAAGCGCTTCTGTGGCGAAAGCAAGCTCCGAAAAGAGTAGTGAAAAGCCCAAGCCCCAACAGGCCGCTAAGGATGACCAGGATGCGATGAAGCAGGCAGAAAAGCAGCTCACCGCTGATTCTCCTGCACCCAAGCCAGCCCCAGCAGCTGAATCTGCTCCGAACCGTGTGCAGCCAGGAACCGACGTCACCGGGCCATAAGCACTCTTTTCAAACCCCAAAAGGGCCCTGGTCTGGCATCAGACCGGGGCCTTGTTCTATACTTTCCCTTCGGTTGCTCCGGTGGTCTAGCGGTTTAGGACGCCTCCCTTTCACGGAGGAAATCGCGGGTTCGAATCCCGTCCGGAGTACCAATCTTCTTCTTGGGCCATTTCTGGCCCTTTTGCGAGCCTCTCGACGTTGCGTTGAAGCAGGGTATCGAAAGGTTCTTTAAGCCAAACCTGTACTTTTCGTTCCTTTAGCTCGGCCCTATCGAGGAGTTCTAATAGGATCGAATGGCGTGTGTCGGAATCGGCATGCAGGAACCTGAGTGGGGCTGTTTGAGCCAGTTCCAATAACTTCAAGCCCAAGTCGTAATAGGAGCCCTCTGCCTTGTCGAGCGCATGCATTTGGACATCGAGTCCAGCAAGCTCCGAGGTCAGTTTCTTGCGAAGTGAGTCGTAGACCTCTTCAGACACCTTGTCCTCGATCCGATCCATGTACATGCGCTCCAGCTTTGCGCGGATTGACGCGGACTCGCTAGCGATGCGCTCCATGTTCGAACGTCGCATTTCTGCTTCATCGGCCAAGCTCTCCTTGAGCGCGATCTTGAGGCTTTCAAGATTTTCTTCGGACAACACCAAGCCTTCGAGCAGAGATGCAAACTGCTCAGTCAAGACTTCCTCTCGGACCACCTGCATGCCCGGACATTTCCGGTCTCGCATCCCTGTGCATCGGTAGTAAACGTATTTGCCCTTCTTGATCTCAGCGGTGATATTGCACCCGCAATGGGCGCAGGTCATCAGTCCCCGGTAGGGGAAAGAATAGGTGGTCGTGAAACCTGCATTTGTAGTTCGCCCATGCATGACTACTTGAACCCGTTGGTAGAGCTCGGCGGAAATGATGGGCTCATGAATGCCCGGATAGTCTTCGCCGCTCCATCTAACGATACCCATGTAGACGGGGTTTTCGAGCATTCTTGCGATAGAACTTCGGGCGTAAACCTTGCCAGTTCTTGTCCTGATTCCCAGAGACTTAGCGAGCGCAGTTGCTCCATCCAGGGAGACTTCCTTGGCAGCATATGCCTCGAAAACGCGCCTAACCATCGGAGCGAGTTCAGGGTCTGGCTTGATCACTTTTCGATGACCATCGACCGTGTTCACGTAGCCAACTGGAGCCATGCTTGGGAAGATTCCTTGCTTGGCTTTCTCGGTCATTCCTTTCTTTACTTCCTCTCGAAGGTTGTCGCTGAAGTGCTTCGCAAGACAGACCTTGATCGAGTGAATGAACTTGTCATTGGAACGGCTGTCCGGCCCAACGACAATATTTTCCTTGACGAAGTGGAGTTCTACGCCAAGCTCATCCAGCTTCACCATATCGGAGAAATTTCGGTAGAGGCGGTCAGTCTTCTCGCAAACAATGGCACAGTCCTTTCCTAGCTCACGAACCGCCTCGACCAGGTGGCCGAACTCGTTTCGACCAGCTTTCGCACCACTCTCGGCGTCGAGGAATTCACCGCTGATGTTGAACCCCTTCTTGAGTGCGTAGTCTCGCAGAAGGGCCATCTGAGCATCGAGGGAGTAGCCTTCCTCCCGTTGCTCAACCGTACTGACCCGAGCGTAGACCACGCACGGTCTAGCGCGGTTTGATGACGGTGTGACGGTCAGCTTCTTCATTGGCTTGCTCATCCGGCAGTTTCACGGACGCCAAAAGGAGGAACACACGTGCGAGACGTTGCACCGCCTCCGGCGTTAAAGGTCTTTGTTCAGAATACTGTATCGGCGGGGGCGAGCCATGGTGCGGTGCAACAGTTTTGTTCACGTGCCATGCCTCCCTGCGAGCACTGACCAATCATGAATGGCCATCGTCACTCTCCTCGGCTTTTGGACGCTTCTTGCCGGATTTGGCCGGAAACTGCCTACCCTCCACAACGTATAGGAGCGCATGCAGGAACCAGACAAGGACCCTACCCATCATGCGGAACAAAGCTGGCACGATCTTTGGAAAGGGATCAATCTGCTGTGCAAGCTCTTTAGAGCCAAATGAGACGAACCACACGAAAATGCGGATGATGAGAAGCAGTTCTATGAGCTTCAGGAACCAGACAATCACTTTGCAGCCCACAACCCAAAGGAGTAGGTTCCAGAGCGCCCCTGTAACGGTCTCAATGTTGGCGAAAGCGTGCTTGAGGAGCAGAATCGCTGCCGTCCAAGCAAAAAGCCTGCTCAGGCATCCCAAATTGACCGTCGGCGCGGCATTGATGAACTGCCTACTTCGGCAGGTTGAACAGAACTGAGCGGACATTGTGCCCGTGATCGTGTGACCGTTCTTACAGCGCACCCCGCCGATGGCTCCACCACAGCCAGGGCAAAACAGCGTGTTTCGCGAAATGAATCTACTGCACGCCAAGCAGAACGCCATCAGAACGCCTCCACGAAGCGGATTCGTGTCTCAGGTTCTGCATGCTGACGCCAAACAGCACCATAGGGGCCGTGCTCTGAGATGTCTGTCCATGTCGAAAAAGCCGCCGCAATTCCGGCGTGAGCCGCAAGAGCCAGAAGACTTCGAAGTCGCCGCTCTCCCGCGCAGACGATACCGATCAGCGTAGCTGACTGTGCTCCGTAGGCTTCTGCGTGTAAGTTAAGGTCAAAGTAAGTCCGATAGACATCGCAACTTCGCTCGAACTGCGGCTGTGAGACATTCCCTCTGTCAACTTCGAGAAACCCAATGTGCGACCGGTCGCCGAGATTGAATATCAATGCACCGTCAGGCTTCAGGACGTGCCGAGTGCGGTCAACGACAAACTCATGGCGGACTTGGACTTCACTGAGCCATTCAACGGTCATCCCCACGGGCGGGTCGGCGGTGAAGGCGATCCGCGCGTCGGTGACGGCTACGGTATGAGCGAGGGCAAGTGGGGCACCGCTGGAAACACATCGCTTTACCTCGTTACGATCAACACCGAGACTGCTTACCAGCTCGGATATTGCCTGGGGCCCCACCGTGTAGACCAGTTCAGCTGTGGCAAGATCGGTGGCAATGGCAAATCGCTCCAAGAATCGGTGGTCGAACAGAATCCTGAGTCGTTCGGAGGCCGAGGTGATTGAGCCAAAATGCCCGAGTCCCATGAGTTGCTTCCGCGTCACAGCCCGCTGCAAGAAGACGTCTCGCAAGACTGCTCGATCACGATCCGTGAGACGCATTCCACCTGTGGGACAGCGTTCGCCGCGCCCACGATAACCTCGCTTATCGCCAGGGGCGACGCTCATGACGCACCTCCTTTTTCGCTGTCTGGGTTGCCTGATCTAACTTGGAAATCGACTGGGCACGCTCAGTGAGTTCGGCGTCGATCTCTGCGACACGTCTGCATGATTGCCTCTGCGCATGTTCGATGTAGCGTTCCAGAGCGTCGCGCGAAACTGTTGGACTTCCAACATTCGGCAGGGCGATCCTTTCGAATTGTTCGCCACGGCGCACCACAAACGCTTCGCCGACGCTAAGCCCCATAAACTCGTGAACTGCGTCGTTATGCGACAGGGGAGCCAACTCGGTTGCAAGCTCTCCGGCATCTACAACCCCTGGGGAGAGTAGAACACGCACTGCGGAGTTGTTGCGGATCAGAGCGCGAAGTGAACTTGGCAGTTGAGCTTGCGACTGGTGGCTAAGGGTTAATGAGAGGCCAAACCTACGTCCTTCGGTTACCATCGCACCGAATTGCTCGCTCGTAGCGTTCTGGAACTCATCGACCACGAGCCGAATGGGAACTCGGCGCGATGCTATGGATTTCGCCCGGGACAGGACTGTGGTCCAAATCGTGTTGATGAGCATCTCGCCAAGAACCCCGGACATCTCGCCCAGCGCGTAGCCCGGAATTGCTATGATCACGACCTTTCCAGGGGTGTCCAGGGCCGCCCTGAGCTGACCAAGGTCTCCACTGCCCAGTAGCCGTCGCATTCGAGGATCGGCGGTGTACGGTGTCAGTTTGTTACTCACGGCCAGGAGCTGAGTTTGCTGCTGTTCCCTGGAAAGGGCGTCGAAGCGTTCCAGGAAGGTGCGCACATAGTCATCGCTGGTGCGACGCTTGAGAGCTGCCCGGAAACCGATGTTCGATAGGGCGGCCTCAACCTCCATCAGCGAATACCCTTGTTCCGCGAGTGCGGTCAAGATTGCGCGAAGAGACTGGTCGAGTTGGACACCCCAAGAATCCGAACGTCGCTTGATAGCGGTAACCATCGTGCTCACACGCCGGTGCACATCTCCACCGCTCGCAAGTGGGTTGAGGCTGGGTAGATGCGCGTCACTGGCCAGGTCCCAATACATAACCTTGGCAGGATAGACCTCGTTGCCAGCCAGCGAAGTAAGTATGAGGGAGCTAAGGTCACCGTGGAGATCGAGGATCACCACGGTGCGACCATCAGCGACATCAGCGTCCACCAGTCGCCGAAGTTGGGTTGTCTTGCCGCTTCCCGAACTCCCGATCATGTAGATGTGCTGAGAGGCAGATAGGTTGAGCACGATTGGCTCACCGCTTTCCGTACCGGTTCCCAAAACAAACCCGCTCGGCTGAAGCCCCCCAGAGGCTGGGGGGCGAAGGGCGGAAATCCCATTGGTCAAGCGCACCGCAAGGCGTTCAAGTGCATCGACGAGGTTCATGTGGTTTTGCTCCCAGTTCCCGTGATTCGAGAAATCGCACCCTTTAACCACGAAGCTAAGCCGTTGCTGCCATCCTTACGAGAATTTTCGCGTCGGGCTTTGCCCTGCCCCTCACCACCGGCACTGGCAGCCGTAAGTTCCTCGCGAAGCGTCATCATCAGCTCGTCGAACTCCCTTTGGCGTCCCTCGGCCTCCGTTCTTGCCCTTTCCAGCAACAGCGCTTCGTCGTCAGTGCAGTCAACCGGTGTAACCAGTTGCGAAACAAGGACTTCGCGTTCCTTCGCAAGCTGATTCAGGGCCAAGTTGTGAATCGCTTCTATCTGGCTCGCAGCGACATTATCCGCCCGCAGCGTATTGAGAGCAGCAACCGCGTTCGGAAATCCATCTCTGGACTGGAACTCCTTTGTCGCCTCTATTCGTTCGTCTTCCTTCGCCTTGGTGATGCGGTTAGCGGCGGACTGTCGCGCCTGCATCCAGCCACTGATCGAACAGTAGGCTGTGTATGTAATCGAGAATGCGCCAGCGGCGATGATGTACGCAGGGTCAATCGTGGTTGCGGCAGTCTTCGCCCCGTTCAGCGACGTAATCTGGGCCATGACTCCGCTCGACTTCATTAATCCAATTGCATCAACGATGGTGTACAGGGCTGCGAGCGTCAGATTCACTGCCACTGCCGAGACTAACGATCCCCACCACCGCTTCTTGCCGAGGTAACAGGACTCAGCGGCGTACCTGAAATTCAAACGCATTGCACGACCGGCCAATGTCGTGAACCCCACGCCACAGACCATGGCGAAAGCCACCATGGCCGGGCTGTCCTTGGCAAGGGCGGCAGGATGCACGATGCCCGGCACTGAGAAGGCACTGATGCCAAAAAGGCAACCCGTGACCCCGGTAGCGGCCCAATACACCCACGGCGGTAAGAAATGCTTTGCTTCTGCTGGATCGTGTGGAAGCTGGAGTTCCGCTGCATGGGCAGCGTCAGAGCGGAGGAGTCTTGTGTCTGGCATTTCCAGAGCTGGAACATCGCCAGACATTTCAAGTCCGATGGCTCCTAGTGCCTCGGCAACCTTGGCAACCTTGTTCGGAACGTTCTTAGTTGATTCGATAAGAGCCTTGCGCGTTAGAGAACGCAACTCAGCTTCTTCGTCTACAAGAGATTCGAGCCGTACTACACGCGGCGCATTGTGTTTGTCGGCGTCTTGCCGCCGCCGAAGTGCGTTGCTGAAAATGATCGCCTCAAGCCTCTGGCATTCCTGGATCGCTGTGAGCAATCGGTTGTCCCACATGCTGAGTGCGTGTGCCCAGAGCACGGGGTCGGTGCGCAGACACTCCTCTCGTAAAACGAAGTATTCGGTCTCGTTAAAAGGAACAAGGTTCGTCGGCCCAACACCATACTTGCGGGCATCTTCTTCAGTGCGAATACCCCGAATGAATGGAACTCCTCGTGGGCCCACCAATGACATGCCTTCGAGTTCGAACATCCTCACTTCGCTCCCCCTCTTGCAAGTAGAGGTAGTGCTTCAAGTTGAACCTCGTCCGGGGTCAAGATGGACTTTGAACCCGCGCCAGCAAAGTCAGCACGGACGGCTTCCATACGCTTGGGGTTGACCTGGGCTGCGACGATATAGATGACTCGGCTATCTTTCGCCCAACGGGTGACGTGGGATGACAGCTCCTTGTGATCGGCGACGGTCATGCCTTCACAGAAGTAGTCCGTGTCGATGAAAATCACAACCTGCCCGGTTGCGCTCTTCAGCCTCGTTGTGATAGCGCGGCCAAGGATGTGGAGATACGTATTGTCCTCCTTCGCCACTTCCCGCAGCCTCGGAGTAAGGCGAGCTGCGAACTCCTCCATGAAACTCGGGGCGGGACCGTTGAAGATTTCCTGGCAGCGCGAATCAATCCGGTAGAGGGTCACCGATGATCCGGCTGGGATGCTAGACGACAGCTCCGCCATTCGCACAAGCGATGCGGGAAGCCGCTCACGATTGCTTGAGGATGCATCAAGCGATCCAATGAGTGTAATCGGGGCCGCAACCTTTTTGGGTGCGGCACAGTGCCATGTAGACAGGCTGAGGGCCACCAGTCCGGTGCTCAGCAACGACCATTTTGTAATTTTATTCATTTCATTCGGATTGGAAAGCGCGGGAAGGCTTCCCAATCCGAATTGGCGATGTGCCAACATGGAGAAGCCGTTCCCGTCACAGGTCATGGCGAACTGGGGAGGAGCAAGTGGGTCTCAATCACACTCCTCCCGTCATCCGCTTCGCGGGTTGAATCTGGGTTCACATTTCAGCCGTTTTCTTTGTCTTCACCTCGCTCTCAAGATGTCTTGAGCCTTTGCACAGAGGGCCGTTCTGGCGTCCTTGGCATACAATAAGGTTGACGGAGACCCCATGGCTAAGGGCAAGAGGACGGAAAAAAATATGGGAAAAGCTGAACTTCGGGCTGAAGTCTGGCGCAAGTACCTCCTAGAGAAGTTCGAGAGCCACCACGGTATTACCAAACAGAAGGACATCGCGGCGATGATTGGCTGCACCCCAGGGCGCGTCACCGACTACTTGGGTGACCCCCAAAAGCTTGGGCGGAGGTCCGTTGATCGAATCGCGTCTTGCTTCGGATTCCAGACGGGAGAATACATTTTAAGGGAATGGCAATCCCTAAATCATAGGCAAGGAGGATCCGACGAAGAACCAGTCCGCAAGCCTCGGTCGAAAAGACCAGACTATGCCAAGGCAGATAAAAGGGCGATCTACGATCAGCACTTGGAAGAATCCGAGCTGCGCGGACAAGAAGAAGCACTTTCAACGGCATTCATGACCAGCATGCTGAATCGCCAGTTTCCTCAGGCAGCCGTCTACCTTGACAAAGCAGAGGCTCTTCCTGAAAACAAATCCGATCCAATGTTTCAGGCCATGACTCTACATAGGCGTTTTCGGCTTCTTAGCGCGGCGGGGTGTGTGAATCCCGATGTGTTGCGCGATCTGCTCCAACGGGCTATTCAACTCTTGGCGGATGAACAGGTTGGAGCTAATCCTCGATACCGAGTCTCAACAATGCGAATCGCCGTCATGTGCGATCAAGTTTCCTTCTACTGCGAGAGGCTCTCGTACCAAAGCAAAGACCACAGAGAGCTTTTGAAAAGGCTATATGATTCGATGCGGTCTCATCTTCCGACTGCTGAGACTCCAATCGCGCGAGCCAACGTCTTTTTGAAGTGCGCACAACTCCAAGCATGCTTAGGCAACATCGAAAGCGCGGAGAAATTGCTCGAATCCGGTCGCAAAGAAGCTGCTGGGTCACTTTGGGAATACCACGTCAAGATCGTTGAGCTAATCCTGCTTCGAGCAAAGGGAGAACGAGCGGCTGCCATGGATCACGCCCTTGAACTCACTTCCGACAGGTCAGAGTTGCGAGATGAATACCACCTGAGACTCATTCAGTTGCACATGGTTGAGATGACGTTGGGAATGAATAGATACGTGAAACCCGCGCCAGACTCTGGCGCGGGTTCAAATGACGGTGAAAGTTGAGGAGTTCCGCTTACTCCTACTTTTCCTCCGGTGGCACTCCTCCCCAAGATTGGGAAAGTGCCAGCGTGTCGTAAACAAGGCGGGCATCTGAAAGGCTACTCTTCCAATATGCGTACAAGATGCTGCCATCAAATGAACCATCCACATTCAATGAGATCGCTTCGACATCGGCCACGGTCATGCCACCGTTGTCGATGACGCACTGGGCGAGTTTCTTGAAGAAGTCAAAGACCTCTTCGTTGATGAGCTTTCGATCACCCCCTTGTGAAGGGTTCTGAGGTTTTTGTTCTGCCATACCATGCCTTGCAGAGAGGTGATCCTCCCATGCAGGCGCATTCTAGGGAAACAGAAAAGTCGAGTCTACGACTCGATCATCGAGGCAACGACATGGCTTGGAGCCTGGAGAGTGGCCACATAGCTCCTAACCAAATTAGGAGATAGAATCGGCTTTTGAATCCGTGCCAGTTAGGCTCAATCTCGAACGAATCGCATCCGACATCTGAATCGGCACGAATGTCCTCCCCTAGGTGGTGGGATTCATGCCATAGCCGACTGACGGACCTGCCGCAAGAAGCCGATCAGGTGGTCCACGACCTCAGACGAAAAGAGACCGTCCGGTCCAAGTGGATTGATGTCTGTGAAAGGCGATTCATAGAGCGCCTTGGGCTCCATCACGCCGTGCTCGGTCAGATAGTCGATCACCATGTTGGTGAATTCGATCTGATTCGCACTGAGTTGTGATCCGACCACGAACTCGCTGAGAGCCCCTTTTGCAGCCTCACGGTCAAGTCCCACGAGCGATCTCACGAACAGCCCAAGCCCATCTGCGGCGGCCTTTTGGATCACCATCTCGTCACCGGCCCCGCTCTCGACAAGGATCATTTCAAGCTCTTTGAGGTCGTCCGCATTAAGCGGCTCATTCATGCGAAGCTTCTGAACGGCTTCACGATCTAGGTGCTGCCTCAGGAACGCCCGAGCTTTCTCCCGGAACCGTTCCAAGCTGACCGACGCGGTGAATCCAGGCAGATGAACTTCGGACTCTTCGCCCATTTCTTCCGTGAAGTCGGTGTAGACCGGGCTCCCTTTCTTGTGCTCGATCAACTTGACGAGTGAACGAAGCCGAAGTCGAACGATTTCGAGCATTGGCAGCGTTACGTCATCCCACCAGCCGTCGGATTGGATGTCTTGAATAAGACTGAGTTGGTCTTTGATGACCGGGATGTTTGACGACTCTTCCAGTGCGGCGGCGATATCCTGGACTTGCTGCTTCAGTCTCTTGTAGCCTGGTGAGGCTTTCAGTAAGGCGGACTGTAGCCGAAGGATCAGCAAGTCGAACTGCTTCGATTCAACCGCTTCCGGTTCCTTCTCGCTTGGCAGTCCCGCGATCTCATTCTCAAGCTCAGTCAGCTTGTCTTCATCTAGCGCGATCCACTGGTCAGCGTTCTGATACTTCTCGACGAGACGACGCTTAGCGCGAACAATGAAGTTGTCCGTGTTCATCGAGCCAACCTCAGCTTTCAGAAGCTCAATGATTGCTTGAAAGACTTGCTCGTCGGTTTCGGGCTCTGAGCCGTACTGTGCTACGTGCTCTTTGACCGCCTTCGCGCCTTCTTTGGAATGAGACATGGTCGCAAGCAAGCGCAGTCGAGCAGCGAAGAGGCGTTGGCTGAGTGAGGCTCCAGAAGCTCCATCTGTTCCATCGACGTTTTGGCTAAAGAACTCCAGATTGCCGCAGTAATCGAAGATGTAGAAGCACTCCTTGTCGAGACCTGGACCGAATAGGTTGGGGCAAAGTCGTGTTCCTCTACCTACCATCTGCCAGAACTTTGTCTTGGATCGGACTTGCTTGAAGAAGACCAGATTTACGACTTCCGGAACGTCGATTCCGGTGTCAAGCATGTCCACCGAGATCGCGATCTGAGGAAACTTCTTGGAGTTGCTGAACCTGTCGATCAGGTCTTGGGCGTACTCGACTTGGAAGTCGATCACCCGTGCGAACTCGCCTTTGTATTTCGGATAGTTCTTGTTGAACCGTTCGGCGATGAAGACGGCATGGTCATGGTTCTTGGCAAAGAGGATTGTCTTTCCAAGCATGTCGCCGCCGTCTACCTTCTGGCCACGCTCCATGAGGTGCTTGAGCACCTTGTCCACGGTGTCCTCGTTGAACAGCCACTGATTGACTGCGGCGGGCTCAACTCGTCCGCTCGGAAGCACGTCCTCGGCTCGATCCTTCCAATCGGTCAGTTCAAACTGCTCCTTCTCTTCATCGGAAAGCAGATCGTAGGTGATTCCTTGGGTTGGTAGTTTGAGCGGGACGGAGACCGACTTTGCCGGAACCAGGTAGCCATCGGCAACCGCCTCGTTCAGTGGGTAGGCGTCGGTCGGAACGCCATCTTCAAGTTCAAATAGCTTGTAGGTGTTTCGTCCAACTTCGTCTTTTGGAGTTGCCGTGAGGCCTACCAACATGCTGTCGAAGTAGTCGAAGATTGCACCGTACTTCATGAAGACTGAGCGGTGCGCTTCGTCAATGATTACCAGGTCGAAGTGGCCGACGCCGAACTTGCGCTCTTCGCCCTTGGTTTCGTCGATCAGTCCAAGCATGGTTGGATAGGTCGAGACGTAGACCCTGCCTTCAGTGTTCTTCTCGGTAACCAAGTTGACCGGCGCAGAATCTGGCAAGTGACGCTTGAAGGCGTTGACGGCCTGATTCACCAAGGCAGTGCGGTCGGCAAGGAACAGGATGCGCTTCGCCCAGTTCGCCTTCATCAGCGTATCGGCCAAAGCGATCACGGTGCGGGTCTTGCCGGCTCCGGTTGCCATCACCAAAAGGCTTCGGCGTGAGTGGTCCTTCTCGAAGGACTCGCCGATTCGCCTAATAGCGCGGGTCTGATAGTAACGCTCGACGATCTTGTCGTCGATCTTTGCGGTGGTTAGGCTCTTTCGGCTCTGGCGACGCTGGATGATCAGCTCAAGCTCGGCCTTCTTGTAGAAGCCCTGAACAGCTCGTGGCGGGTACATCTTGTCATCCCAAATCCAGTGCTCATAGCCGTTGGTGTAGAAGATGATCGGTCGCTGACCGAACTTGGCTTCCAGGCAGTCAGCGTAGAGCTTGGCTTGCTGCTGACCAACACGGGCGTCTCGCCTGGTTTTCTTGGCTTCTACGACTCCGAGAGGTTTGCCATCGTTGCCCCAAAGGACGTAGTCAACGAATCCCTTCTCCTGGTTGTTGGGCATCCCGGCAACCTCGAACTCTCGGTCCTCTGGCTTGTCGAGGGGCCATCCGGCCTCTCGAAGTAGCAGGTCGATGAAGAGGTCTCGGGTCTCGGCCTCAGAGTAGTTGTGCGTGTCGGGAGTGGCTTCGTTCGCCTTCTTCGCGGCGGCAACTTCGGCCCTGAGTCGCTTCAGTTCTTCGTCGAGCGTCTCTTTCTCGGCGAGTGCGGCAAAGAGTTTCTCGCGTTCAGTCGCAAGCTGGTCATTGAGTTGCTGAAGCTCAGCTAGGGTCTGCTTCGGAACGGTCGTGGTAACCGGCAGAGCGTTTGGGTCGAAGGTTGATCCTGCTTCCGGCTTCGCTCCTTGGGCATAGGTGCGCACGAGCCAGTAGCAAACGTGGAAGAGCTCACGGACGGCCGAGACTGATTCTGAAACGGTCAACGGCTTCTGGCTATGCACGGCGTGGTTGCCAAGGTCCTTGATCGCACGGCACTTGTAGAAGACAGGCTGACCAACCGTGTCGCGGAATGTCGGCTCGTGAATGAGTGCACTCAGGTCCTCTCGGTAAGGAAGTTGGAGCCCTGCGTCATGCTCGTAAGCCCAACTGACCGCCAATTCCAAAGCTCGACGAGCGTAAAAGCAAGCTGCGCGGGGATCAGAATTCGCCAACGCTTCCGCCCGGTGCGCTGCATCGTGCACTTCAGGAAACTCGGATTGGAGGAAGGCGAACTGGGACATGTTTGGTGGCTCGACAATAGCAGAAATCAAGTCAGAGGTTAACGGGCCGTCTCCTATAGTTTGATCGACCGAAGCCGTTATGGACTGCCGCTAGCGCAAGTAATCTTGCTTCCTGCCCTTTTTGGGTTAGGAGGTTAGGATCAATGGCGCGGATTGCTTCGATCAGTGGTCCCTCTTCAAATCCGTAGTGAAATGACTCTAATTCCCCCAAATGTTTGTCGAGATACTTGATAACCTGCGCCTCATCTTTCGGGATCGCTTCGTGCCATTTATCGTATGTCTGCTTATCAAGGATATAGTGTGCAGCACTAAACGCCGTGCTCACATCTGCGCAATCCCATATTGTCTGGTCCGCGAGCATCTTCTTGATCGCTGCTCGGAGTGGCTTGAGTATTGGTTGCAAGTCATACTCACGCGCCCAGCGATCATAGTCATTTGCGTTCTTGCGAGCTAACTCAGTGCCTATTGCGTAGCCTGCTGAAACAACGGACTTGGATGATTTGAGGGCCTTTGCAATCTCAGCGACGGGGTTAAGCTCGTCTGGGGTCACTGACATCACGGCATCGACGCAAAAGCGGACACAGAACTCCCAACTGTGATATGTGTGGTGGAACTGAGAGGTTTCGGGACGCTGCTTTTCGCCCCAGTCGAACAAAATCGACAGCAAGGTCAGTGAATCAACCCAGGGTATTTCTAACGTACGCGTCGAGATGGCAGTTACCCATTGCTCTCGCTTGGCTCGATCCGACCAGTCAATCAACCAGGATTGAGCCTTATCGGGCTCTTTGACCTGCAATAGAAAGGCTTGCCAGTCCTGCTCACTCACGCCAGCCCGACCGCTATGGAATCCCAAGTAAACGGGTTTCCACATGCTTGTATTGAATCGCCTTGCCCCAACATCGGATGCTCCCGAGGACTTGTAGAGTGCTTCAAGGGCCTCCTTTGCTAGGGACTGCGAGGATTCTGGAAGTGCCTCGACAGCGGCACTTCTTCGCTTCTCCATCTTGGCGGGCCACTCCTTGTAATGCACCATTCGAGCGACCTTTCCTCCAGCGAGAAGGGCCTCCTCATCTCGGATCACCGCATAAACCGAGGGAACATATTGACGCAGATACTCCAGGAGAAGGAAGTCGGCTGGATCGATGTTTCGATGTCCATCAACGATCACACCCGGTAACAGTGCTCGTACCGTGCTCACGAATCGCTTCACCTGCCTTACTGTTGAGAGGCCAGGGAGAAGGACTTCATCAAATGCCATCGCCAAGCGATCCATGTGTTGCTTCTCCAAGGTCTCATGTATGCCCAGACTGCTTAGAGCTTCGTCGAGGAGGGCAGAACGTTGCCTTGACGTTGCCTCTGGAAGGTCGAACTGAAGGGTCACGATCTTCTCAAGGAATGCTGATGGATCGTTTACGGCTCCTTCAAGTGCGTGAAGGACCTGCTCACGATCAAAGAGGAGCAGATACCGGACGTTGGGAAAATCGGCGCATGCCTTGATGAGCTGAAACAGCGTTCTGACTTCGTCTCGATCCAGACGGTCGATGTCGTCAATGACAATGAGGATGGGGAGTGGCAGCCCACACAAATCTTTGGAAATCTCATCCCGCGCCTCGCGAAGACTTGGGCCATCTGCGTGCAATTCCAGACCTTGAGCAGCCAGTTCAAGAGCTTCTGATGCGGACTTCACTGCAGTGGCTCCAACTGAAGCACCCGGTACGACCGTGCCTATCGCATGTGCACCAACTGAGATGACTCCAAGAGCTTTGGAGGCATATCGGTAGAAGCGACTACGCTTGGCAGTAGAGTCATCCTCACCTGACTTCGGGAGCACATGTCTGCCTAGGGTTGCAAAGAACTCTGCAGCAAGAGCTTCCCTCGTAGTCACCATCCAAGGCTCAAATCTGACTGTAGTGGCTCGCTCGCCGACGATCTCAACAACCAAATTTGCGACAGAGGACTTTCCTGTGCCCCAGGGTCCGATGAGCCCGGCCACAGTTGCGCCTTCTAAATTCGGTTCCAGTAGAGCCCCCGCAATCAGTTGCGCGAAAGGCCCCCGATCAAGGCGATCTTCTTTGGCGGCTCTGATTGGAGCATCAACTGAGGCAGATGTTTGCTCACTCATCCCTTAGCTCCTTGGAAACTGCTCCCCTGAAGGGCGGCGAAAAGGGCGTCGAGCTCTATGAGGGCGGACTGTTGGTCGGCTTTGGCGCGATGGATCGCCTCGACTCGAACGGCAAAATGCTCTTGCTGTTCTTTAGGTGGTACTAAGACTTCGAAGCCAGAAACCAGGCTGAGGTTAAGATTCGGTTGGTTTCCGCCCCGGCCCATTTGTCGCAACTGCTCATAGGACATATTGAGCTGCTCGAAGAGGAATGAGCTAGAGAGTTGACTACTCGGCAAGACTACTGCGCAGGCCTGATTTGTAGTCGCCTCGATTTCAAGTACAGAACATCGCCCTCGCGTTTTGCCCTGTCCGTACATGGCAATGACAACCGATCCGACTGGGAAGAGTTGGCAATTGGAGCCCTTGAGTCCTTTCTCGGTTAAGCTCTCCTCTGTGCTTCTGATAGGGTGACCAGTGACCTCTCCGGTTTTGACCCATGGTATGTCTCCACCGTAGTTGTCCTCTCTCGTTCGAGAAGGAGTTCCGCCTGTTTTGATATTGGCGAGGCTTCCGATTGGCAGTTTGGCCAAGTTCATCGAATTTGTTTTCGGATCGCCGAACATGTCGAGGAAGATGGCTTGGGGGAGTTGGTCGAGGAGGGTGATGGCGGCGCGGCGTTTGGCGCGGAGTTCCTCGGCCTTGTCGAGCATATTGGCGATCCGCTGCTGCTCATCGAGAGGCGGAAGGGTCACAGGTATGTCGGATAGGTTTCCGATCGAGACACTCGCCTGATTGACTGCTTTGTTTATGAACCTCTCAAGTTGAGCGCGGAATCCACGTGATCTGAGAAGATGCTTGGCATACTCAGGATTGAGCTTTGCCCTGTCAGCTCTAAAGCAGAGAAGGTTCATGCCATGTACCAGTTCGGCTGGCTCACCCCGGTAAACCGCACATTTACCAACATGCTCAAAGCTGTTGATGTGTGAGAAGAGGATATCCCCTTTTTCCAGCATCCATCGAGTAGCCTCGGGATAGCCCAACCCAGCGAACCCAACTTTTCGTGGGTTTACCGTGCCGTCAGAAATAGTCTCAATTCGAGTGATTGGAAGGCCGCCTGCTCCGGAGTCTTGCTTAACACTCATTCCGTTGCGGATGAACTCGAAGGCCGACGAGAGAGGCACTGTCGGCCAGCTCATGCTTTCCTCCCGTTGGAGCCACCGCTCATAGCATGTTCTCCAGCTCTTTCATGCCCTGCTGAATCTCGTCTTCAAGTTTCCAAAGCTCGGCCAGGATGTCCTTAGGATCGCGATGCTCAATATTCTCGTGTTCGACCTCTTTGTATCGGTTCAGACTCAGGTCGTAGCCGTTGGCGGCAATGTCGGCTTTAGGGATACAGAAGCTCTGCTCGGTTCTTGCACGTTCCTTTTCGCTTCCCGCGCGGTTCGCCCATCGTTTGAGAACATCCGGCAGATTGTTCTTGATGTGCTCTTCTTCTGAAAGTTCGGCGACCGGCCCAAGCTTCTCCTCGCTGAGGAGCGGTTGCCGCTTGTCGTCGAGACTCCAACCATCGGCCTTCACATCGTAGAACCAGACGTTTTCGGTTCCACCTGAGTTGGTCTTGGTGAAGAACAAGATAGCGGTGGAAACTCCGGCGTAGGGCTTGAATGCACCGCTTGGAAGGCTCACGACGGCGTCGAGCTTGTGATCTTCCACAATCATCTGTCGAAGGGCCTTGTGGGCCGTGCTAGAGCCAAACAGAACCCCATCCGGCACGATAACGGCAGCGCGCCCGCCTGGCTTCATGATGCGGATGAACAGCGCAAGGAAGAGTAGTTCGGTCTTCTTCGTCTTGACGATCTGGAGCAGGTCTTTGGCGGTGTTCTCGTAGTCGAGCGAACCTGCGAACGGCGGGTTGGCGAGAACGAGGGTGTACTTGTTGGCATCGCTACTGTGCTCATCGGCCAGTGAGTCCTTGTAGACCACGTCCGGGTCTTCGACGCCGTGCAGCATCATGTTCATGCTTCCGATGCGAAGCATGGTGTTGTCGAAGTCGAAGCCGTGGAACATGTTAGAGTGAAAGTGCTCGCGTAGCTTCGGGTCTCGAAGAGCCTCGGGGTGTTTGTGGCGCAGAAATTCACCGGCTTCTACAAGGAACCCGCATGTACCGCTGGCAGGGTCACAAATCACGTCATCCGGCTTCGGGTCGGTCATTTCGACCATCAGGCGAATGATGTGCCTCGGAGTTCGGAACTGACCGTTCTGTCCCGCGCTGGCGATCTTGCCGAGCATGTACTCGTAAAGGTCGCCTTTGGTGTCGCGGTCCTCCATCGGAACCTTGTCCACCATGTCCACAACCTTGGCTAAAAGTGCCGGGGTCGGAATGGTGAACCGAGCATCCTTCATGTGCTTGGCGTGGCCCGTGTTGCCTCCGAGCGTCCTCAGGAACGGAAAGACGTTCTCGCTGACAACTTCATACATTTCGGCGGGAGCCATGTGCTTGAATCGGCTCCATCGGAGTTCATCGAAGTTTCGGCCCTTGGTGTCTTTGCCCTCTGGATAGAACCGCTTCTCGACCGGAATTCCGAGGCGGTTCGCCTTGTTCTCCTCAAGCTGCTGGAGCTCGTCGAGGCGACGCAAAAACAGCAGATACGTGATCTGCTCCATGACTTCGAGCGGGTTGGAGATTCCTCCTGACCAGAATGAGTCCCAGAGCTTGTCGATTTGATTGCGGAGGTCGCCAGTGAGCATAGTTGGTGTTTCTTGAATCTTATCAGTGGTTGTAGTCGGTTGCTAGATGCGAACTGGAATCTCGATCTTGGGAGCCAGAACTCGTAAGTTCGCTCCATAGCGTGTCCGCACACGGTCGTAAAGGTCATTTACCGCTTTGCAACGAATGGTCAAGACTAAGGCGTATGGAATCTCCGGCTGGTTTGTGCCAGTCGAGGGTTGCCCGGCATCTCGCCGATTGTAATGCAGTTCAATACAGGGATTCTTGTAGCTTGTCGCGCGTTTGTTCTTTGTGGCCTTAAGAACTGTGTCCCAGAGATGGGCGTCCTTGCGTTCATCAGCCTCCCCGTACACTCCACCTTGATTGAACAAGGGTTCGCTCTTTACCGTTTGGCTTTCGCGCTTCGTACCATCTTCAAGCGTCTGAACCCCATGCTTGTCCGAGTTTGGTCGGAAGATTGTCTCAATTCCAGCCTGGACGTACGATGCTGGAAAATCGGGATCGACACGGCTGGCGTAGCACAGAGTCGCTTCCAACTCAACCATTCCCTGAAGGTCCGGCGGCATTGGAATCTCGTGCCGGACGTACTTCCCAGCGGTGAGGTTGCCTTGGAACAGAACCTTTACTTCATGATCGTCTGAAGTAAGAAGGCTCTCGATGTCAGTCTGGACGAGGCCATGGCCAACCTCGCGTCGCTCTCGATTCTCCAACTTACTGTTGTGGAGCAAGAGAGCCCGAAGGCCAGTGATCGTAAGCTGATCGCCCATTGTCGCCAACACCATGCCTGCCGTTCGCATTGCGGCCGGTGAGGCAAAGCTGGTTCCGGCTGTGTTGTAACGTTCAGGTTGGGCTCCCGGCCCAATGCAACCAAAAGGCTCATCTAGCGAGCCTCCAAAGGCGACAACATCTGGCTTCACTCGGCATCCTAGTCGTCCTGGCCCAACGCAACTGTAGTAGGCGCGTTGCCAGTTTGCTTGGCGCGAATCAGATGCACCGACTGATATGGCGTTCACAGCATCTGACGGAGGCTGTACTCGATTTAACTGGAGGTCGTCATCGAGATCACCGGAATTCCCCACCGCCACAAATGCCAGCCGCTTGCCATCACTCAGCAACTCGTCGAGAACAGCAGTGAATGCATTTACGTCATCGTCAAGCATTGCTTCGTCAGGACCAAAGCTGAGATTTATGAGTGGGTAGTCGTTGGCCGCCACCTGGTCCTGAATTGTCTTAAGAGCAGCGTGGTAGCCAGAATTGTCTGGATCTTCGCCCAATACTCCGTGGTGATGAATAGAGAATACTGGCGAGCCAACCTGAACATTATCAAGTGGGCCGAATGTTGCCGCTGAGGAAACACAGAGGCCGTGAAGGCGCTCATCCTCATCCGTGTATGGCGTGACACCGTAGTCTTTCTCCTCAACCCACCGATGCATGGCGTGATCATCTGGGAGTGGCGCATCGAAGACTGCCGCGACAATGCCGCCGTCCAACGGATCGGAGTCAGGAAGTTGAATGCGCATTCCCGTGGTGGCTCGCGCAACCTTCGTAGGAAGTAGCGGGCGCATTCTTGGCATCGGGCGAATCCGTCGCAAGAACGAGAAATACGCCAGTTTTCGGATAGCGGCCTCGTCACCCGAAACTGCCAAAAAGCAAAGCCCAGAGGCGAAAAGCTCGTGGTCACGGTCGATGGTCAACCCAAGGAGACGCGCATATTCAGCGAAGTCACGAACAACCGTTGAGTCAAGCGATTTCGAACGAGCATGCAGAACACATTCCAAGAGGCCATGGCTGGCGTCAGAATCCATCGATGTTAGGCGGTCCTCAGGAGTTACCGCACGAAAATCCTCTACCGCCGCAAGCTCTTCCTGAACCCTGCTAGAAAAACCCGAGATTGAGCCTTGGAGCCGCGTGGCAAAGGCATCGAAGGCTTGCATCGAACCTGCCACAAACAGCGTTGAAGTTGCTTCGTCGCGTGGTTCCGATTTGCGAGCGACCTTATCAGGTTTGATGTGGTCCGGCTTGCTTCCGATTGCGCGCAATCCAACGTCATTCAGCAGGTCACTCGGAAAAGCTGATTTGCTTAGATACTGCGGGTGAAGCGTGAGCGCGGCCACAGCCTCACCACCCGAGAGGGCCTCGGGAGGGGCTTGGCGAAGTGTGATAACAGCGCTGGACGCTCTTGGCGACAGTCGCGCACGTGCCTCATCAGGCAAATAAGGTGAGTTCTTTCGAGGTGCCTTTGGAGGTGGCAGAACGGTTTCGACCAACTGCTCACCGGCCCCAAGGATGTAGTTGCGCTTTGTTTGTCTCATGCTGACACCTCCTTCTTAGCATGCTTTCTTAGGGTGTTCCGGGACGTTCCGGTAAGTTCAGATGCACGACGCTGCGAGACTCCGCTTGAGATCAGCCTTTCAGAAACATCGTGCCGCTTTGCCATTGGAAGAAGTCTCAATCTCTCGGCAAAGGCATCAATCACTCCTTCCTGCTCGTCAGATTTGTTCATGACAGCGCTACGCCGCCCAGCATTAACTCGGCTGACGATTTCAGCGTGATTCATGCCCTCTGAAATGTCTGCGAGCGTTAGCAGCATAGATTCGCTGGTCAGGCACGGCATTCTCCTAAGCACTTCGGTGCGTTCAGCCAACCCTGGCAAAGGCAGGTTAAAAGTGAGGTCAAATCGACGCCAGATTGCAGGGTCAAGAATGTCAGGGTGATTTGTTGCTGCCAGAACAAGCGAGCCCTCGGGCCACTCATCAAGCTCTTGCAGAAGAACGTTGACCAATCGCTTGAGCTCGCCAAGGTCAGTCTCGTCGGCGCGTTTTTTTGCGATAGCATCAACCTCATCGAGCAGCAGGATGCAATCGAACTCCTTGCAGAAATCAAAGAGCTGGCGTACATTCTGCCCAGTCTTCCCTAGAAAGCTGCTGATAGACGAAGATAGGTCAAGGACTACAAGCGGCCTTCTCAGTTCACGTGCAATCCATTGAGCAGCCATGGTCTTGCCGACGCCCGGCGGCCCGATGAGGAGGGCAGACTTGCTCGGCGATAGACCAGCCAGCTTCAGTGCGGAAGAATCCAAGTGCTCTGCAACGAGTTGACGCAGTTGCTGTTCGAGCGCAGCAGGCAAGACGGGCTTTTCGGCTAAAGCTGCATCGACGATTCTTGCGAGCGCGAGCCTTGAATCAGCATCTACAGGCAGTGGCCTCTTTGCGCTCCGAAGCGACCCTTCGCTTGCCACAATGGACGCCAGCGCAGCTGAAAGTTCGGGAACGGTTTTTCGGTATTGCTGGGCCATTTTGCGAGCCAAGGCCTTTACATCTCTGCTCCGACCTTCTGCGCCGAATCGAACCAAGTGGATCACGTCCTTGATCACAGAATCAAATTGCTCCATGCTGCTCCTTCGTTCCATGAATCTATTATACCGTCATTCTCGCACAAAGTGGATCACCTTGTCAAAACACACAAATAATGATCCATCTTGCATGGACTGGCTCAGATTTTGACTGGCCGCTTTGGCTTGGGACCCTTGGAGCATGGCTACTCGCCTTGCACCTGAACCGCCTCGTCGTAACGCTCCCTTTGAACAGGAGCCTGGCTTCTATCCTGATGCTAGTCTGTGGATGTATGGAAATGTCCGTCTCCTCGGAGCCGCCTTAGTATCCATCCCTTTGGCCCTTGGCCGTCCGTATCAGACACCTTCAGAGTTCGATCAGATAGAGCGCGAAACTGAGCAGTCAGTGCTGGGTGGCAAGGTCGTCGTGACGGGAATTCACAGCCCTGCTCATCAGAGATCGGCAATCGTGCCGCTGCGCTGGGGAGCTCCTAGAATCCTTGTCTTGTCTGGCGGATTCCACCATCACTTGGGTCCAAATCTGAAGGAGGAGCCGTTTCGTGCGGCCCGACTCTGGCGATACCAGTTTGATGAGAGAACCGACTTGGTGATCTCCAGACGCGCCCCGGACAAACTGCCTACTTTTGCGCAGTTCAACCCCACGGTGGATCGGCTCATCCAGCGGATCACAAATCGGCAGGTCCCAGGGCTTCTCTTCGAGGCTCGAACCTGACCAACGTCTCTGGCAGCTTGCTCACCGCAGGCTGCCTTCTTCGTTGCATGACTGCACCGACTTTATGTGTCCAATCAGAAATCTGGGCGAAATGGAGTCATGTCTCGATGCTATCTCTGCGGCAAGCAGATTCCTGAAGATGAGCGCCAGATTCGTCGGCGGGTGCGTACCGGTGATCGGACTCGCACTAGCTATAACACCGGAAAGGCCCTTGAGTCGCTGACTACCTTTGGGCGGCGGGTGGTCTGTGCTGGGTGTGCCCGATTTTTGGATCGTTCAAGCCTCCGCGATCTTCTCTGGAGACATGCCGTTGTCCTGCTTACGTTGGCCCTGCTCGCTATCTTCCTATTCTTGACCTAGCTTCTTCAGCGCCAGATTGCAGGCTCGACGATGCTGCACCTCCTTGGAAACGAGAAAGACCTGGCTGCCAGCTTCCTGGCTGAGTCGATGCGCAAGAGTCGCGAGGGCTGTTAGGGCGAGTACATCTGGCAGTCCCTCATCGACGCCAACAGGGGGGATGGCTACAGTCTTGAACCCATACATCGAAACCAGTTCCAGTATCCGATCCTGTGTTGTCTGCCATATAGCTTGCTGGTTGACAGTCAGCTCCTCTCCGACTCGCAAGGTTGGGAACGTGAGATGAATGACGAACTCAGCGGGCAAGGAGAAGCCCGGAGTGACGACCACCCCGCTTTTGGCAGAATCACTCAGCCCCTGCCGAAATGGGTCCAGCATCGGTCCGGCGGCTCGATGAGCATCTCTGCTCATGAGATTGCCTTTCCTCACCGATGTGTTTGAGCCGAGCAGTATTGCATCGACTCCTAGCTTTGCGAAGCTTCCATCCATGACTGTAATGACATTGCTCATGATCCAAGTCTAGGGAGAACGTTGCACCATGTCCACACAGAAAAGAGCCTCACGCGTGGAAACGTGAGGCCCGGAACGGCAGTCACTGGTAGGTGACGCCTCGGATGTAATCGGCGGCGCGTTGCGCCTGAGCAGCGGCGATAACCACTGCCTTGTGATCTCCTCGAAGGACTGAGAGCCAGCCGTCGATGTAGCTAGCCGAGTCTTCAATGAGTGAGTTGTCCAGAGAGACCGTGGCGCAACAAAATGCGCTCGTCAGCTCCGCCACCAACTCCTCCTTGCTGTACTCGCCCGAGCCGAACTGAATCGCCTGGGTGACGCCGGAACGATTGAGCCGCTTCTCGTGGCCAGTCGCATGACCAAGCTCGTGGAAGAGCGTCGCGTAGTAGGCGTCTGGCGTCTGAAACTTAGCCATTGGCGGGATGTTGATTAGGTCATCGTTCGGGCGATACCAGGCAGCTTTGCCGCCCTCTCGGATCGTCGGTCTGTCCGGCATTGCCTCAACCAAGAGGTCAGCGCATTCAATCCGCTGATGCTCGGTGCGTGGTTCCGGTCGGTACAGTTCTGGAAGCTCCAATCCTTCGGCCTGCTCAGCATTGAAGACGTTGAAGTACCGCAAGAGTGGGGCGTGGGGCTTTGGAGTTTCGTCGGGGTCTTCAGCATTCTTTGCGGGCTCCCAGCGTTTCCAGAACACGACCATAGTGGATCGTTCACCGGGCCGGACTCGACCACCTCTTTCCTGAACCTGCTTGAAGGTCAGCCACCGATGATCGGTGTAGGGACTGAGCGAGAGGAGGAAGGTGTTTACGCCCCGATAGGCTCGGTTGCTGATGGCGTTGACGGGAAGGGAAACTGAGGCGTCCCAAGGCTTTCGCCAAGGGATCACGCCGCGTTTCAGGGCTTCGAGGATGGTGTTGGTGACGGTTTCATAAAGGTTCACGAGGTTGCTCCTGCGGAGGGTCCGCAGAGCCACAATGAGGTTCATTGAAACCGGAGCCCAATCATCGCCACTTGGCGCAACGCTTCCGTCGATGAACCGCTATGCTTCGTTGCGACAGCTACCATGGCTTTGACATTCGTCTAGCCCATCAATATGCTCGTAGCAGAGAGTTCGAATCTCTTCACACCAGTCACCCCAATGAAGATTCAGTGATGCAAAGTCGTCTACTTTCGAGCTCTGAGAGATCAATTTCAGTGGTTCGAACGAGGCGATTTTTTTAATGACTGGGCAAACTGAGATGTGCATCGACCTTGGATCGAGTCTTCTCGAAGCGCCGACGGACACCAGCATTGAGCGCCTCAGGTTTGTGTCACCAAGTTCGAACATCGAGCTTTGTAGTGCTGCCTCGACCTGCTTGTCAATCCACAATAGGGCCTGCTGGTCTCGATTCAGAAGAAGTTCGGCGCGACTCTCTGCCTCGGCTAACTGGCCAGAGAGCGACCGTTTGCTCCGTTGATATTCTTCCTTTCCAATTTCGCCATCAACGTAGAGCATCGTCAGCGAGTCGAGTCTCCTCCGAGATTCCTTCGCGATCCTCGCTGCTTCAGCGTAGGCACTCGCAGCTTCGGTCGCATGTTGCTCGAAGTGACGATGAAGAACGTCCTTGCACCACGAAGCTTGAGCTGGGGTCAGTTTGATCGCATCGAGAATTGCCTTAGCCTGAACGGTAATGACATCTTCGCGGGTTCCATGTTTGGTGCAGCCACTGTGACCAGAACAGCGGTAATAGATGTACGTGACGATGTCTCCCGTGGCCTTGTTGAGCTTTCTCTTCACGTCGGCAATGATCTGATGGCCGCAAGTCGAACATCGAAACAAGCCAGAGTAAACTGCGTTATGCTTTCGCTTTAGAGGTCTGGGTTGTTCACGCGAGATCAGCTTTTGCACTAAGTCGTACTCTTCGCGCGAAATCATAGGCTTGTGTAGACCCTTGAAAGTCTGTCCCTTAAACACGAATTCGCCACAATAAAAGATGTTTGAAAAGATGTCGTAAGCTGACTTCTGCCTCAGTGGTCTCTTCTTGTTACCCTTGCCGTACATTGTCAATCCTGAAATGAGAAGCTGCCTATACGCTTCTGCTTGTGTGGTTCCGCCGGTTAGCAACATATCCCAACCCTTCCTTACGAGATCAAACCTCTCCGGGTCTGGTTCAATCTCGTTTGTATAGAGGTTGTTTCTATAACCTAATGGAGCGCGCCCTGGGAACCAACCCCGTGCAGCTTTGCTGTCCATGCCCCGAGCCACGTTCTTTCTCAAGTCGTGTATAAAGTTGGTTGCGGTGGCGTTTTCAATGGCGATCAGAAGCACGTTGTCGTCAGGTCTGAATATCCTGTCTGGGGTTCTGATGAAGCTGAATTGCTTCTCATGAAGCATGTGGGCGATTTTTCCACCATCGATCATGTTTCGTGCGAGGCGATTGATATGCCAAGTGAGAATTCCGTCAAGTCGACCCGACTCAATTAGCTGAACCAGACGCGCAAACTCTGGGCGAGCGCCGGGGTCCTTTGCAGACTTAGACTCTCGGAGCACCTCGACCACTTCGTAGCCTTCACGTTCTGCCATCGACGTCAGGATCGTAAGCTGGTCGTCTAGGCTCTGTACCTGTCGGTCTTCGCTCTCGCTCGATTTCCTCGCATAGATGGCAATACGCATGGTGTTGAATTAGGTAGATATGCAGGAGTTTGGTTGCGGCCCGTTGAGCCTCGTCGTGCTCCAAATGTAGCCCCTGCTCTTCGGAGAGCACAGTCTGTAGAAGGTCGATGTCTTTGGGACTAGGGTTTGGGAGCCACATTCCAGCATCATTGCGGAATCTTTCGCTTCGGAAAAAACGCTCCTACGACGCGCAATCGTTGCATCGATGGTCGCGCACTTGTTCGGTTTTCGTTCGGCTGCTGAAATGGGTTTATGTACAAACCACCACATAAGCAGGCCTTCGGGCCGGTCGTCAATCGGGTTTCCGATCTGATGATTCACTCCCCTCGGTACGCCTTCAAAGGCGTGTCCCGACTCGCTAGAGACGCGCGAGTCAGTCCAAGCAGCGTCTCACGACTGATCAATGGGAAGCTCAATCCGAGCTTTGTGTTCGTCGCCAGGTTGACGGCAGCAATAGAAAAGCAGCTCGGGTTTCGGATCGACCCAAGAGATTTGATCGCCGAACACGGCGGGTTTCTGACCCAGTTTGCCTGCGATCTGGCCGGTTGTCAGGGGTGTCTCCCTGAGAACGCGCTCGATGAATTCGGTGATTTGAAGCCAGCGTTCCAAAGTGTCGAGCCTGGACGCTGGGTGACCTCTCGCCATCCCAAAGGATTTCCAAAGAAAGGAGACAAATGACCAACTCACCACTCACTGGCGCACTCCAGAACACGTCGCTTCACGCCCTCTTGATGATAGTCAGCAAGGGGCTTTCACGAGCTGGGTTCGGAGACGTATCAATCCAAGATCGCAGGCAGCCTCGTCAGAAATCCCGCCACGGCGGGCACGAGATTCAGTGTCTGACATCGGTCGGCAGCCTTCCAAGCAAGGTCGTCGTCAAGGTGATCCGCGACTCCGTCCGGGTCCGAATGCTCGATGAACTTGCTGGAACCGTTCTGCGCACCGGGGCCGACCTAGGGCTCATCATATCGCCCTTCCATCTGACGCGTAAAGCCAAATCACACCTGGATTCGTACCGTTCGGCCCGCATTTCAGCTCTGGATGGCGTCGCCCTGTCCGAGTTGTTGGCGAAACATGGGATCGGGGTGCGAGGGACTGGTTCCGTGGACTACGAGTTCTTCGGCGGGATCGAGGAGATCGCCGAGAAACTGCAGGCATTTCTAAGCTCAAATCACGTATGAACCAGGATCGCGCCGTTAAGGTTGCTGTTGAGCTCTACAAGCTGGGGCTCTCCCAGGCGGGTGTCGAAGACCTGATCCTGCACAACAGCCTCGATGCTATAGAAGAGCAACTTTTCTACCTTCCGCACAGAAAGGCAAGGCGTCCAGGGGCGTTCCTCGTTGACGCCGTGCGGAATCACTACTCACCTCCTAAAGAGTTCTACTATGCCAAGACTGAGCCTCAATCTACCGAAGCCGGAGACACCCTGGCTGAAGACGCCGTTCGTCTTGATCGATCACCTGATGCCATCGCTGAAGGACACCGAACTGAGGGTGCTCCTGGTGCTCCTCCGTCGAACGGCTTCGATGCGACAAGGATCGGCACGACCACTGATCTTGTCGTACCGGGAACTGATCAGGCGAACGGGTAGGCAAAGCGAAGCCGTGTCAAACGCGATCTCAGCTCTGCGGCAACGGGGACTTATCCACACGTCACGTTCACGTATGCACGCCAATGCCCACAAATCGAACAAACACTCTTCGAACTCCGAAGAGCAACAAGCAATATAGATATATATAAGAACAAACCGGGAAAGTGACTTATCCACAGACAAAAGCAGACAAAGACAGGGATGGGTTGGGCGGGAACTTAAGAGGCTAGGTCAAGCTAGCGATCTAGGTCATATGGTCGTTCATCGGGGAAGCAACCCTTAAGCGTTCGCCCCTTCGTGATGGAGAATAATTCGGGGAGTAGCACCTTAGCCTTATGCGTGAGGAAAAGTGTCGGTAGACGCTTCTCACCAAGCGCGGTTAACTTCGCATTCTGGAGTTCGACTCGCAACGTTTCCCCAATCAAGTGATATGGAGCCGTATAGAGAACATTC
>CAZSIM010000012.1:44193-60314 GCA_964607175.1 uncultured Fimbriimonadaceae bacterium | reverse complement strand
CAGCAGATGATTCGTC
Organism: uncultured Fimbriimonadaceae bacterium; assembly: GCA_964607175.1. Taxonomy (GTDB): domain Bacteria; phylum Armatimonadota; class Fimbriimonadia; order Fimbriimonadales; family Fimbriimonadaceae; genus JAKRSE01. The sequence continues at coordinate 60,298 of CAZSIM010000012.1, read as the reverse complement.
ATCCGGCTTTGCCCAGCGAGGATTCGACTGGTCAGAGGACCTCTATTATTTTGGAGCCTCTGACTCAAAACGGTTTGACCGGCTTGATTGGGGGGCAGTATTTGGGCCGCCCTTCCTGCTGGTGGGGTGTTCCCCGATTTGCCGCTCAGCCGCTCTCTGATTTTGCGGTGGAAAGCTGTCAGTTAAGCGAACCTCAGTTCTGGACTTTTGAAGGAGGGAAAGGGGCTGTGTCAGGCTCGATGGTTCAGCTTGAACCAGGAGCAGCCTGGGCAGAAGCTGATCTCGCCAGGTGGGATTCAGCACCCTATAGAACGGGAGAGGGGATGAAGGTTCTTACCCTGCCATCCCCAAGCAATGCTGCGTCATTTACCTGGTCTCTTATCGGGGCAGATGGGGCAAAGTCAGTGCTGGAAGCGGGCCGCCACCCTCTGCCCGGAGCCAAGGGCAGAAAAGGAGCCGGAAGCTGGGCTCAAGATTTTGGAGCAGGTTTGGGATTGGATAAAGGGATTGAAGCTCATTCTGGCCGAATGATTTCATCGACTCTTTTTGCCAGTCCAAACCGAGTTCAGTCGCTGGGGCTGAGGCCAGAAAGAACTGGGGTGAAGCTAAGGCTCAACGTAACTCCACTAGATTCAGACCTGCCTGTGGCTGTGGGCTTTCCAGTTTTTGAACGAAGCCCATGGGATGAACATAAGCTGGCAGCCGAAAGGTCGAGTGCCTTTGTCCTGCTGAGTCAGGCGGGGCCAGCAGCAAGATGGGGTGATTTAAGCTGGTGGAACTATGCATCAGATTCCTTTTCAAATCCCCCCCTTGTGCGGGGAGTAGAACTGGCTTCTACGGCCTTGGATTGGCTCTGCCAAAGAAGAGTCAGTCTTCAGGGACTTGATCCAGAAGATGGATTGGATGATGAGGCTGCTGAACTTTTTGTTGAAGGGGAAGAATATGTGCAGCGGGCTCACCTGGCTCGCGACCCTTTTACTCAGGCTCTTGTCACTCACTTCTGCATGGTTCAGGGCGAGTCTGTTCCTGTCGCTGTCATTCAAAACACCTATCGGTCTGTGCCTCCTCTCAGTCATTTTCCCCACAGGAACCGCGATGGAGATTTTCGGGAAACAAGCAGTTACTGTGCTAAAACATGGACGGCTTCTTCGGCTGTTCATTGGTGCATAGCTCCGGTCGATTCAACAGATCACAAAGTAGAAATGACGGATGGCGGCGGGCCAGATCTTCTTGACCAGGAGCTGTCGCTGGAGGGCTGGTCGATTCGTGGGCATCAGCTGCCCAGTACCGGAGATGAAGAAAAAAGCCACTCCATCACCCTTGCGGGTAAAGACCAAGCGAGAGTTAATCCTTATCGAGGCTTCTACTTTGTTCCTTGGTCTGAAGAGGAGCTAAAAAGCACCTGGTGCTGCAGCCTGCCTTGGGGGCATCTGCACCAGACAAACAGTCTTGGTGAAGGTGCGGGCCATAAGCGGTTCACCTCATCTTGGACTCTTCCTGAGATTGAATCAACCATTGATAATGATGCGAGCTTGGCCCGCGCTTTTGTGCTGCCAGAACGCGATACCCTTCTCGCCGCCTGGCACAAAGAATCGCAGATTTATACAGCAGAAAGCTGGGATGACGGAGAAACTTGGACAGAACCTATGAGCCTATTAAGCAATGCAACCCATCCAACTCTTGCTATTCTGCCCGACGGTAGGGCGGTGATTCTGGCGGCAAAGCCAGACGAACCAGGTTCGGAAGTCGGATTTTTGGCAGGAAGATGGAAGGAGGCTGAAGGAGATGCCTGGTCCGAAGAAGAGGTGCTTCAGGATGAAGCGGGGGCTTTGAGAGTTGTGATTTCAGCTTTTCATGCCGTCTGTCTGCCAGAACTTTCTGGTCGATTGGCTTTGACCGCTATTCCTGAAGGAGAAGATGGACCAGCATTTTGGTGGTCTGGTGATGATGGCCACACATGGACTCGTGGAACTGAGTGAATTAGGCTGCTGTATGAAGAGGTCTTCTGTTAACCACTTTCATTCTACACACCAGCCCTTCAATCAAGGGGTGATCCAGCATGGGGAAGATATCCATATTGACTGTGACTATCATTCCGTGTTCTGTGATGAAGTCTAGGGTTCCCATTACCGGTATAGAGTCACCTTTGATGCTTTCCGCAAGCAGCCGTTTTGCCTCAGATTCAGAATCGGGGCTGATCAGCGTAAATCCGTTTCTGCCTAAGAGCTCCCCTTCCAGCTGACAGCCTAGTTCACGAACCCAGTCAGGTGAGGCGAAAGTTATCCGCCCTTCAAGGTCCACTACAGCAATTTTTTCCGCTGTGACATCCAGCAGCACCTTGAGCTTTTCTACTGCAGCAAGCAGCGAAGACTCCTCTTTTTTTCTGTCATCAATGTCCAGCAGAATGCCGTTCATCCCGACAAATTTTCCATCTTCCATCACCTGCTGACACAAGGCCCTAACCCATCGCCTTTCGCCCGATGCCTGAAGAATCTTAAACTCAATGGGCTCGCACATTCCTACTGAAGCCCGGTACATGGCTCTGTCAAGCAAAGGCGCGTGTTCTGGAGCAATGATTTCGCTAAAGGAGTGGTCGACAATGGCGTCAACGGGGGCTTGAATGAGAGTGCTGATGGCTGGAGAAGCATAGGTGATAACCCCTGCTGCAGAAACTGTTAAAACTGCCTCGCTGATCGATTCGACCAGTCCCCTAAACTTATGCTCGCTGTTTTCCAAACGCCGTGCAGATTCGACTTTTTCAGTCACATCTGTAAAAAATGCAACGACTTGGCCGTAGTCGCAGGCGAAGGCAGAAATCTCGTGGTGAAGGGTGCAGCCAGGTTCGGGCGACCAGACAATGCTGCCCTCCCAGGTGCCTCCCTCCTTGGCCAGCCTTAAGTAGTGATCGGCGATTTTAGTTTCGCGATGAATCCTAAATGCGTGGTGCAGCTCCTGTCCAAGCAGCTTGGGGTAACTGTGGCCTGTCAAATCCGCTGCTGCAGAATTCCACCCTGCGAATCTCAGCACTCCTTGGTCATCCAGCTCGTAAATGTGTATTCCAACAGGAGCCCTTTCGATGATGGCGCGTGATCTTGCCTCAGCTTCTGCCAAAGCTATTTCTCTGTCAACTCTTGTCTGAATGTCTCTAAGAACACCAGTCCCTCCAATCACCTCGCCATCAGGACTAAACCGCGGCACAAGGTGATTTCTTAACCAGCGAGTTGAACCATCCGGACGCTGAAAACAGCACTCACATTCCCAATCTGCCATGCCGCCAGTCCAAAACAGCTCTTTCGCTTCTTCGCGGGAGAGGTGTGCCGATCGGCCCTTCATGACGTGGTGGGTGAGGGCTTCTTCCCAGGCGGCAAGTTCGTAAGGCGCATCGTCAAGCCCCAGCAGATCCCTGTGGCCCGTGCCCAGCCAGGTGATGAGTTTGGTGCTGCGACAGACAGTATAAGCAGCCTCTCCAACTGCTTGGATGAGCCTGGCCAATGAATCTTCCATCTGTGAATCAGATGGATCGTTCTGCCAATCCTGCCGTCTGCCCATCCCCATAAGTGGCGCCTAAAGGGGTCAAAAGTGGACCCCATTGCTCTTGATCATCGGTGGCGGGAATGTAGAACTTTAAGTCATTAGGGCGACCGGAACCTGAATTTTTCCTTATCTTTACCTGACAGCCAAGGGGCGTTCTGGCTCCGCTTCTATCAGCTCCTGCAGAGCGCTGCTGTAATGCGCCATTACCTCGCCTAAAATCTCACGGCTGGGAGCGATGCCATGGTGGGTGTGGAGATGATATTCCGCTGTTAGCGCAGAAATAGCCGAAGCGGCGCTGGCTGGGTTGGCCCAAATCTGCTCTGCCCAGGCTTTGGCTTCATGGGGGGCAAGCTTCAGCTCAAGATCATTCATCTTCAAGAAGGCGATCGTTCCGGCTAAGGCCGTTGCGGTTGAGCCCTTTATAAAGGGGTTCAGCTTGGCAAAGCCTGTCAGCAGCCTGGCCGCCTGTTCGATCACCTGGGTTGAAGCTCCGTATGAATACTGATAAAACACACCTTCTTCCAAAGTGGCAAAAGAGTATTTCTGCCTTCCTTTTGTCAGTTCCTGGTTGAGCCAAAGAAAATCAGGAACGGTGAGAGTGCGAAGCTTGCTCATGATGAACCTGAATAGTTTAGCCTCTGGTCTTTTTTATTGGGGGACCGGGCTGCAGGTTTGCCTCTGTCAGCCCGGCTTTCACTTAACGCAGTTCTATTTTAAGACCCCGAGTTCCAGCAGGCTTGGGTGCCTGCCTCCTGTGAGAATTGAGATGGAGGCAGCCCTGAAATCAGAATCCTGCGCGGACCGGATTTCGGTAAAGACATTTGGATTTCGGTCTGCGACAGGAAACCAGCTGCTTTGAACTCGAATCTTGATCGTGTGGCCCTTTCTAAAGCGGTGCAGAACATCGTTTAGGGCAAAGCGAACTCGGGTGGGAACCTTGGGAATGATGGGTTTGGGTTTTTCAAAAGAGTCTCGAAACTTTGCCCGCATAATGTCTCCCCTTACCATCATTTGGTATCCCGCCATCGAATCTCCGTTGGGCGTCTTGTCTTTGGTGTCAGCCGGATACTCGTCTATCAGCTTGACAACAAAATCGCTGTCTGTGCCTGTGGTGGTGATCCAGAGATCGGCATAAATCGGACCGGCAATACGCAGATCTTCTGTTAAAGGCGGAAGAGTGAATGTGGCTGTATCCGGTCGTCCTTCGCTGAACTTCTGATCTCTCGCCAGCCAGTCTCCCGGTGCCCTGGTGCTTGTCTGCCAGTCAGAAAGATAGGGGGTGGGGCTGGCTGGGTCAGAGGTATATGCCGCACTGCTCGCGCCCTTGGGCTTCTTCCAGCTGAGTCCAGCAGCTCCATCGAAGTAAAGGTTCTGTTTGACTGCTTCTTTCGGGGGCCATTGGGCAAAGGTTCTAAACCTGTTGAAGCCTGTTTCATAAACGGTTGCTTCAGCAGGCGGGACTGCTTTGGTGTCGCCCCTCAGGTGTCTTTCAAAGAAAGGAAACTCAACGTTTTCCTGGTACCACTTTGATGTTGGCTCTCCATAGACGAGGCTGGCGAGACTGCCTCCTCCTTGGCCGGCCCATTGGCCGTGTGACCAGGGCCCCATGACAATGTAGTTGTTGGCTTTAGGGTTCTGTTTTTCTGTCGCTTTGTAAAGCTGCCAAGCTCCGTAGAGGTCCTCTTTATCAAAAAGGCCCCCGACTGTCAGGACAGCGCAGCTGACATCCTTAAAGCTGCGCCAAAGGGCACGCGACTTCCAGTAGTCATTGTAGGTGCTGTTCGCCATCAGCTCCTTCCAGTAAGGGAGCTTTCCTTGGAGAAACTTGGCATCAAAGCTGCCTAAAGCTCCAGCATCTAGAAAGAATTGGTAAGCGGATTTTCCCTGGCGGTTAACTTGTGGCCTTTCTCCGCCGCGGGGGACATTGAACCCCAGGCTGAAATCAAAGACTTCCTGAGTAAAAAACACCCCGTTATGGTGGACATCGTCTCCTAAAAACCAGTCATTGACGGGAGCCTGGGGCGAGACTGCCTTCAGTAGAGGATGATTTCTGACTGCTCCTGCCCCCGCATAAAAGCCAGGATATGAAATCCCCCAGAGGCCAGCTCTTTTGGAGTTCTGGGGCACATTTTTGGTTAAAAACTCGACCGTGTCGTAGGTGTCGGTAGATTCATCGACACCCTTTGCACCCTTTTTAAGAATAGGCCTGACATTGACAAAATCCCCTTCGCTCTTTCCCTTGCCTCTTACATCCTGAAAGGCAAAAATATAGCCTGCCTCTGCCAGTTTGGGGGTTGTTCTCTGAGGACCCCGTTCAGGCGAACCAGCGCCGTAGGGGGTTCGCTCAAGAAGAATGGGGAAGGGACCCGTCTTTCCCTTTGGCACATAAGCCAGGGTATAGAGCTTGACTCCGTCGCGGGCGGGAATCTGATATTCGTGTACTTCATATCTGTCGCGCCAGGTTGGACCGAACTGAGCAGAAGAAGCAGAGACAAAAACAAGGGGTGCTGCAGCGATGAGAACCCGCCAGGGGCGCAGCGAAAGCATAGTGGATGATGTCACAGAACTGCATTAAGAAAAAAAGGGTGTAACGAACATTTTTTGAGTCCTTTCCTGTTTCGCTTTCTATCAGCTGTTTTTCAGTAAAGTGCGGTGCATCGCTATGCTAATCTGCCTGAGTGTTTATCTTTGCACTTTTGGCTTCTTTGCAGTCCCAGCAGGAGGTTCGTCTGCTCCACCTTCAAGGCATGCTTCTCACTTCTGCTCAGGTGAAAATAACACGCTCCTGGAAGCCCGACGGCAGAATTGAGTGGCAGGAGGAGACCTTGTGGAACGACGGCCGCCTTTGGATAGAAGTTAAATCACTGGATTCAAGGGGGCGTTTGACCTCTTGGACCGTTAACTGGAAAGGGGCGAAGGACGAAAAGGGCAGATCAGACGCTTCTTGGATTGTAGAGGCGGAGGACAAGCGGTGCCGCATTGTCAAAACAATGTATCGCGGTGAGTCGATGAATGTTGTGCGTAATCTTGTTCTGGATTCTTCTGCTTTTTCGTTCCGCCACCTTGCTTATAAAGCAGGCTCCACACCCATTGGTGGTGAAAAAGAAAAGTGCCTCCTCTTCATTCCTGGCATCGTTGATGCAGGCCAGCTTCATGAGACTGAAGCCGTCAATGGAGGCGATGTAGAGATGACTCTTAAGGGACAGAAGGTGACCGCTCACAAAATCACCTTTAAGGCAGAACCTCGAAATGAGACCTGGTGGCTGGATGATTCTGGCCTGCCCCTCCGCCGCGAATTCTGGACTTCAAATCCTGCCAGCCCTCACAGGGTTGAAGTGCTTAAATAGGCTCGGCGTCTTAGCTCCTCCAGCCGAGGCGGTGAACTTTTGTTTGCATCGGCTGGAGTCTGCTGTCTGTCTGTCTGCTTGAGCTTTAGTTCAGGCTGTAGGTGACATTCACTGTCAAGGTGACTGCCACAGATCCAGAACTCAATATCTGGTCCGGTGATCCTCCGGATGATTCGATTGTCATATTGCTGATGGATTGGGTCATGGTGTTGCGGCCGTAGCTCCAGGCACCTGGACTGCTTTCCGAAATGCTATGAGGTCCGCTGAGCTTGACCGAAAAGTTTTTGGCATATTGCTCTGCCTTGTTCTTTACTACTTGAGTGGCTTCATCTCGTGCCTGAGCTCGGATTTTCTGCAGTTCTTCGACTGTATATTCGACACTGGCAACCTGGTTGGCGCCTGCATCCAAAGCCGCCTCTAGGATGACCCCTGCTTTCTCTACATCTTTTACTCTGATTTCCAATTCGCTGCCGCAGGCCCAGCCCTTAAATGTGCCATCGCTGTTCTGGGCGTGTCGAAGGGTGAAGCTGGAGGTTTGGACATCTGCCCCCGCAACACCTGCCTTCTTGACTTCTCCCACTATTTTTGTAATCGTTTTTTCCACATCGGCTTTGGCTAAGGCGGGTCGAAGGCGCGTGTACCCCACTCCAAGCCTGAGGATGACTAGGGTTGGGTTGACCCTTATGGTTGCTGTGCCAGAAATGGTCAGTCCTTTTTGTCCGGATTGATCCGGTGCCTGAACTGTGATGTTGGGCTGTTGGCAGCCAGCCAATAAAAGAAGAGTGCCTGCTGCCGTACATACAGATTTCACATAAACTTCAACAGTGCAAGAGCATTTTTTTGTTCCATATTATATGCAATATAATTTTCATCGTGTGAATGTGGTCTGCAGGATTCTCTAGTCTTCTGCTCTCTTGTTGAGAGGCTTTTAACCAGCATTGATAAAAAGCTCTTGACATTTCGTCATATCGTGGTATCATGATTTGACGTGAACGACATTGTGCTTTTGGGAAAGGCTTTTGCCGACCCCACCCGAGTCCGAATTCTATATGCTCTGCTTGAAACAGACTTCTGTGTCTGTGAGATGGTTGATGCCCTGGAGTTGGGACAAAGCACTTTGAGCGCCCACCTGCAGACAATTAGGCAGGCTGGAGTTGTGGAAACAACTCGACGCCATAAAATGGTCAGTTACGCTTTAACCGAAGAGGCTCGCCCTTTGGTAGAAGCGGTGATGGAAAGCTATAAAGCTTCTTTACACGTGGATAAGCGAATTCAAAGAGATCGTTTGCGGACTCAAGAAAGGCTGAAGCTTAGAACGATGGGTGTCTGCACCCTCGGTCCTGGACAGCTAGATCGATCGGAGGATTCAAAGAAATGAGCGAACCAACAACATGTCCCTGCTGCGCCAACGGAAAGTGCGCCTGTCCCCCCTGCCAAAATGGCGAATGCGTCTGCCCCTGCTGCGCAAAGGGCCTCTGCCCATGCCCAGAAAACTGTCCCAACTGCGACTGCTGCTAATTTGGCGGCAGCGTCGTCATAACTAAAAGCGGAGATGAGGCTAAGCTTGTCTGGCAGAGAGAAAGTGGGGGTGCTTCTAAGCGCCCTGCTTCTGCTTGTCCAGCTGCACTGGTGCGGGGAAGTTTTTCGTACAGTATCTGGTGAAGCCTGTACGGCAGGCCTGGCTTTTCATACCGCTGAACATTCGGGGCATAAGGCTGAGCTTCACGGACCCAATGAAGCGTGCCACAAGGGGTGCCAGGCTTCTTTTTGCGCGGGACATTCTGCGGTTAATTTTGCCGCCACCCTTGGTCAGCAGCAGGCTGATGTCGATCTGCTGCTGGTCCGGGGTCTTGATTCTGCTATAGCCACAAATCAGTTTAAGGCGCCCCCGAGGCTTTATCACCTTTACGGCAGCCCTCCGCACGGACCACCCCCAAGCATTAATCCTCGTGGTCCTCCAGCTTTTCTTTTCTGCGCTTAGTCTCCCGGCTTCAGGCCGGCCCCTTGGCGGGCGCCTGAGCCACTTAGGCAACAAAGAAGAGAAGATTTTTGAAACCAATCCCTATATTTCTGCTGTTCGCAGCAGCCTCAATCACAGCTGCTTCATCGGCTTCAGACGGCCAGCCCCTGACTCTTGATCAGGCCTTGAAGTCGGCGCGTAATCGTCCTGCGCTTGCTTCTGCAAGACTGAAGATCGCTGCCTCTCAGCATGAGGCCCGCAGTCTTGGCTTTTCACCAGCTCTCAGTGCTGGTGCTGGCTTATCGACTCATCCAGATCTTGGCGCATCTGACCAAGATCTCTTTCTTCGTCAGCCTCTTGATCTTTTTGGCAGAACATCAGCCGGAAGGGCAATGGGGCGAGTGAGAGAAGCCAAAGCACAAGCTGAAGCTGCATCGGAAGTTCTCGCAGTTCAAACCGAAGTGATGAATCGTTTCTTCGAAGCATACAGCGCCGCTGAATCAGTCAAGACCTCGTCCGAAATTAGCGACCTAGCCGATAAAGTACTCGCCGCCACTCAGAGAAGATTTGAGGAAGGCAGAATCCCTGAAGTTCAGGTGCTGAGAGCAGAGATAGAACGAGATCGAGCCCGTCAGCTTGAAAGGCTTTTGAAGTCACAAAAAGAGTCAGCTTTTAAACTGCTGGCTGGTGCAATCGGCGCTGCCGAACCCATTCTGCAGCTGCAGAAGATAGACCTGGATGTTGTCTCTGGACCCTTGGAACAGAGGCCCGATGTGCTTTTGGCTCAGGCAGAGATTGATGAGGTGAAGGCAGAAGCCAAGGCCGCCAAAAGCAGCCTTATGCCAGAATTAGACCTCTATGGCCTGAGGTCTGGATGGAGTGTTTCTAGTCCTCGCTATGGTGCCCGCCTGCAGGTGACGTGGAACCTGTGGGATCAGGGAAAAGGGAAAACAGAAGCCAAAGCCTTTGCGCTTAAAGAATCTGCTTTGGCTGCCGCAAAACAGGATGTTTTGGCCAAGGCTAGATCTGAAGTTGATGCCCTAGAAGTGGAAATCAAAGCAGCTGAAGACCAAGCGGAATCTTACGCGAAGCTTGTTTCTCAAGCCAAGATCCTTGTCGAAAAGTCTCAGAAAGGCTTTTCAGAAGGGGTTGGAACTCTGCTCGAAGTCCTGGAATCCACAAGAGCTTTACGAGAGGTCGAACAGGAATCAATAGCTGCTCGGCTTCGCCTCAATCTGCTTAAGACTGCCTGGATGCAGGCATCTGGCATTCAAATGGAGTCCATAAAATGAAAAAGATCCTTCCAATCATCATCATCGTCGTCGCTTCCTTCTTCTTTGCTGGCTGTGGCTCTGCCGAAGCCCCTGTCGATGAACATGCGGGGCATAACCATGCTCCAGGCGAGAACCATGACCATTAACGCAAGGCCGTGCCTTCCCCTGCTTATGCTGGCAGCCATGTTTGTCATGGCTGCCTGCCAGGGACCAGGCTCCACCGCTTCCGGGAGTCATGACGGCCACGACCATTCCAAAGACAGCCATGATGACCATGGCCATGGTGAAGAAGGCCATGAAGAAGGCGCTGTTGCCTTGACAGGAGAACAGGCCGCCATTGCTGGCATAGAAACTATTCAGGTTTCTCTTGGCGAAGCTCAATCGGGGCTTGTTGTGCCAGGGACCATATCGGCAGTCACCAGCCGCCGCGCCCTCGTGACTCCCGCCTCTGGCGGCAGATTGGTAAGCCTCAGCGCTGTTCTTGGTCAAAAGGTTGTCAAGGGGCAAATTCTTGGCGTTATTGAGTCCACCGATCTGGCTGAAGCCTATGGGCGAGTCTCTGAAGCCAAAAGGCAGCAGGAATCAGCTCGAGCCCAGCTGAGAGATCTAGAATCTCAGGTCAAGCTGGCAGAAGCCCGCACCGCCACGGCTGCTCAGACCCTTTCAAGACAGAAACAGTTTGTCCAGGCGGGAGCCTTTAATCAAGCGCCTCTTCAGGCCGCGCAAAGCGAGCTGAACGATGCCCAAAGCGATCTTCTCAGCGCTCAGAAAGAGCAGGCTTCTCACGCTGAGGCCCTTCGCAGAACAGAAGCCTTGTATAAAGATGGCCTTGTTTCACGACTTGATCTCGATGCGGCTCGCTTGGAAATGCAGCAGGATGAAATCAAAGTCAGCCGGGCAAAATCTAGAGTCGATCTGGCTCAAGCAGCAAAACAAAGAGAAAAGCGAATTGCAGACCAAGGTCTTCTGAACTCACGCGAGGTGCAGACGGCTGAAGCAGACCACAAAGCGGCCACTCTGGAACTAGAGCGAACCCGTATTGCCCTGAGGTCGGGCAGGGAATCGCTTAGATCAGCTGAAAAATCAGTGGCGAACGCTTCAGCTGCCTATCGCGCCTATGCTGGCGGAGCCCCAGCCAATGGGGGAAGGGTCTCTCTTGCAGCTCCTCTCAGCGGGGTTGTAACCCATATCGACGTCACTATTGGCCAGGCGGTTGATCGAACCCAGTCTCTCTTTGAGATCGAAGACTTGTCTCAAGTTTGGGCGACTGCTCAGATTCCAGAAAAAAGTGTCCAGCTGGCAGCAAAGGGCATGAAGGCCAGGATCACCGCCTCGGCCCTGCCAGACAAAGTATTTGTAGGAAGCGTCCAGGTTGTTTCCTCGCGAATTGATCCAAAAACTAGAACCTTGGCTTTACAGTGCCTGGTTCCCAACCCCAATTTAGAACTTAAGCCAGAGATGTTTGTCTCGGTGAATCTTGCTGCCGGGCCTGTGGTTAGGGGCATTTCGATTCCGAAGGAAAGCGTTTTTGAGGATGAAGGACGCAGCTGGGTCTTCATCAAAAAAGAAGGTGAGTACCACCTGCAGGAAGTCGTTGTGGGGGAGGCAGCAGGTTCGCAGGTCTCTATCCAAAAGGGACTTGAATCTGGACAGGTATTGGTTGTAAAGGGTGCCTTTATCTTAAAAAGTCAGCTTAAAAAAGACGATCTTAAGGGGCACGAGCACTAATGCTTGAAAGAATATTGGAGTTCAGCCTTGCCCAAAGGCTGATCGTTGTTTTTGGCGCCATTGTGCTTGTGGTTCTTGGAATCATGGCCTGGCCCAAAGTGAATCTGGATGCTGTTCCGGATATCACCACCAACCAGATTTCAATCAACACCGAAACAGGAGGACTGAGCCCCGAAGAAATTGAGAAGCTGGTGACTTTTCCGATTGAAACAGCCATGGGTGGACTGCCCCGGGTTATTCAAGTAAGGAGCCTGAGTCAGTTTGGACTTTCGCAGGTAAACGTTACCTTTGGCGACGAAGTTGATATATATTTTGCTCGTCAGCTGGTAACTGAGAGGCTGACTACAGTGAGAGAGGAGCTTCCAGAAGGGGTTTCCTCGCCTCAGATGGGGCCAGTTTCTACCGGGCTTGGAGACATTTATATGTACTCCTTGGAAAGTCTAGACCGATCTCCGGCAGAGCTAAGAGAACTGCAGGATTGGGTGATTGCTCCCCAGCTAAGAACGGTTCCCGGTGTGGCTGAGGTCAACTCTACGGATGGAAGTGAAAAGCAGTACCAGGTAGTCATCAAGCCTGACCAAATGCTGGCTCGCGGCATCAGTTTCGACGCCATTATTGAGGCCCTGCAGAAAAATAACCAAAACGCAGGGGGAGGTTTGATTGAGCGCAGCGGCGAGAGAATTTTGATTCGATCGCTGGGGCTCGCCAAGTCTGTTAGTGATGTTGAAAAGATTGTAGTTTCGGCTGAGTCAGGCGTCCCGGTTCTGGTAAAAGATGTCGCCTCGGTTGAGCTGGGCATCCCCGTATTGACTGGTGTTTCGACTAAGGATGGAAAGGAAAGCCTTGTCGTTATCGTGATGATGCTGAAAGGGGCAAACGGTCAGACTGTGGCCGATGCCGTTGACAAGAGGGTCACCGAAATTCGGGCTCAGCTTCCTGACGATGTCACCTTGACAACCACCTATAATCGATCCGAATTTGTAGAAGGTGTTCTGCATACAGTTGAAAAAAGCCTTCTAGAAGGAGCCGTTCTTGTTGTTTTGGTTCTGCTGGTGCTGCTTGGCAGCGTGAGGGGAGCCTTGATCGCCGCCGTCACCATTCCTCTTGCCATGATTTGTGCTGTCATTGGCATGCAGAGATTTGGCGTTAGCGGCAATCTTATGAGCTTGGGGGCTATCGATTTCGGCATTATTGTCGATGGCGCTGTTATCATGGTGGAGAACTGTGTTAGAAGGCTCAGCGAGGCTCGGACTCGGCTTGGACGCCCTCTGACCAAGCTGGAGCACAGTGAGGTTCTTCGAAAGGCGACATCTGAAGTGAGAAAGGTGACTCAGTTTGGCGAAATGATCGTCATTGCCACCTTTATTCCCATCTTGGCGCTTGAAGGCACCGAAGGCAAAATGTTTAAGCCTATGGCTTTGGTGTTTATCTTCGCCCTGGTCGGAGCCCTGATTCTTTCCCTTACTCTTGTGCCGGCTCTCTGTTCCTTTTTCCTTGGTCCCAACACCCAAGAGAAGCACAGTAGGATCATGGATGACTTAGGAAAAATATATAAATCTTCGCTTTCTTTTGCCTTGGCTCATAAGTGGCCTGTTGTAGCCGTCGCGGCTTCACTGCTTATAGGAAGTGGGTTTATTTTCACAAGGCTGGGTTCAGAATTTGTTCCCAAGCTTGATGAAGGCTCCTTGGTGATTCAGCCTGTTCGATTGAGAACAGTTGATCTGGACCAGACTCTAAAGCTGGTGACTGCCTACGAAAAAAAGGTCCGTGAAGTGCCAGAGGTTTCGACTGTGTTTTCCCGCACAGGCACTCCCGAGGTCGCCACAGACCCTATGCCGCTAAGCATCACAGATAGTTTCGTCATGCTGAAGCCCACAAAAGAGTGGCGTAAAGGCATGACCAAGACCAAGCTGATTGCCGAGCTTCAAAAGAAAATCGAAGAAGTTCCGGGTCAGGGCTATAACTTTAGTCAGCCCATTGAGCTCAGATTTTCTGAAATCGTTTCGGGGGTCAAGGCCGATATCGGCATCAAGGTCTTTGGCGATGATCTAGATGAGTTAAAGTCAAAGGCAGACGAGATAGCTGCTCTTATGCGGGAGATTAAAGGGGCAGCAGACGTTGAAGTTGAGCAGGTTGACGACGTGCCTGTGCTGCAGATTGAGATTGATCGAGCAGCCATCGCCCGGGTAGGAGTGGCAGTAGATGATGTGCAGCACATCGTGTCTTACGCTTTGGGTCGTGTTCCTGTAGGACAGATTATAGAAGGCGACCGCCGGTTTGATCTGGCTCTGCGGCTTCCTAAAACAATAGAAAACGATATTGAGGCCATAAAAGACCTAAGGGTGGAAACGCCCGCTGGAGGAGCCTTGCCCCTTGCCAGCTTGGCTGATATAAAAATGGTCGATGCTCCGGCCCAGATTTCAAGGGAGAATGGCAAGCGCAGGGTGGTTGTTCAGCTCAACGTCAGGGGTCGAGATCTCGGTTCTTTTGTGGCCGAGGCCCAGAAGGCACTAAAAGAGAAGGTCGAACTTAAAGAAGCCTACTACGTATCGTGGGGAGGCCAGTTTGAGAACCTTCAGAGGGCGACACAGAGGCTTTCGCTTGTTGTGCCCGCAGCTCTGGCCCTCATCTTCGTTCTGCTTTTCATCACCTTCGGATCAGTGCGTCAGGCGGTCATCATCTTCACGGGGGTTCCGCTGGCTGTCACGGGGGGAATCGTGGCCTTGGCGGCGCGAGGCATGCCTTTCAGCATCACAGCAGGAGTCGGATTTATTGCCCTTTCTGGTGTGGCTGTATTGAACGGCGTTGTTATGGTTTCTGCCATAAACCGTCTCAGATCAGAAGGGCTGACCTTGGCTCAGGCTGTTCAGCAGGGAGCCGAAGAAAGGCTGAGGCCCGTTTTAATGACAGCTCTTGTGGCCGCGCTTGGCTTCATTCCAATGGCCCTTAACACTGGCATAGGGGCCGAAGTTCAGCGCCCCTTGGCAACTGTTGTTATTGGAGGAATCCTCTCTGCCGCTCTATTGACACTGCTGGTGCTTCCTGTCCTCTTTGCTCTTTTTGAGAAAGAGGATGATGTGTCAATCAAGACAATCTAGCTGAAGAGAGCTTCAGCGATTCGCGGTTTTTGTCCTGCATAGGAGTTGGGCGAAAACCGCTTTTTTTGTCAGGCTGAAACTTCGGCTCTAGGCTTTTTACGCGGTGCGTAAGGCGGAATTAGTGGTCGGGATGGCGGGATTCGAACCCACGACCTCCTCGTCCCGAACGAGGCGCTCTACCAAGCTGAGCCACATCCCGATGTGGAGCTAAAAGGATACCTCTTTGGGCTCAAACCATCACTGGGCTTCATGGCCAGACCCTCGCACCTGTAACATGAGCATTGCAAAACTGCACTTCTAGTCATCTCTTACCTGGGCACCATGCGGCAGAGGATGTTTTAAACAGAAGATGGCTCTAAATCTCTTCAAAGCTATTCTGCCTCTTTAGCAGAGCAAGGCCAAACCTGCCACAGAACTTTGATACTGCAGTCTTGTATCCAAAAGAGTCTTGCTGGAATCTTAAATAGATCTGAGCCTGACACGAGGGATGAGAGTCGGGCCCAAGGTTTCACCCCTGACTCTGATTTTGAAGCAGCTGCACTATCTGGGCAAAAACACCGACAACACCCTGCCAAGCTGGGTTTTCGACATTTTCTATGATGTGCCGTCCAATTTCCTCAAAAAGATGCACCGAAGCCTCGTCGACCGTAAGCGTGTGCAGGTCAATTAGGAGGTTTTTGAGCCCAGCCTTTGCGTATTCAAGCCTGACTTCCGGGTCTCTGCTTTCTTCCCAGAGTTCTTTAATCTCCTTCACCAGTTCCTGGCGCACGTCTGGGGTCATGTCTGGCTGAATGGCGTTCACGGCAGCCTTTGCGTATTCAAGTCTGACTTCCGGGTCATTACTTTCTTCCCAGAGTTCTTTAATCTCCTGCACCATTCCCTGGCGCACGTCTGGGGTCATGTCTGGCTCAATGGCGTTCACGGAAGCCTGTGCGTAGAGAAGCCTGACTTCCGGTTCTCTGCTTTCTTCCCAGAGTTCCTTAATCTCTTTCACCAGTTCCTGGCGCACGTCTGGGGTCATGTCTGGCTGAATGGCGTTATAGGCAGCCTTTGCGTATTCAAGTCTGACTTCCGGTTCTCTGCTTTCTTCCCAGAGTTCCTTAATCTCCTTCACCAGTTCCTGGCGCACGTCTGGGGTCATGTCTGGCTGAATGGCGTTATAGG
>CAZSIM010000012.1:0-44093 GCA_964607175.1 uncultured Fimbriimonadaceae bacterium | reverse complement strand
GGCGCACGTCTGGGGTCATGTCTGGCTGAATGGCGTTATAGGCAGCCTTTGCGTAGGCAAGCCTGACTTCCGGTTCTCTGCTTTCTTCCCAGAGTTCTTTAATCTCCTTCACCAGTCCCTGGCGACTAGAAGATGACAGAGTTTTATCTATGAGTAGATTGACAATGGTGACGCTTTGCTCTTTTATGATTTGGGTGCCAGATGCGGACGACGACCTGAAAATATCTAGGACAAGAGCCTTAGGTGCGTTGGAATCGTAAGTCGCTGTTGCATGAGCGAGGGCTGACGCTGTTATTCTTATGGATGCCTCATCGTTGCTGCTCAGTGCTGACTCAAAGGCAGGTCTATACGTGGAAATGAACTGACCTGCCCCAAGAAAATCCTCGTCGGCAATCATTCCAAGAAGGTGCAATGCAAGAACCTGACCCGAGGTCGGCGCACCTCTGAACTTTAGAAAATTATCCGACTGAGCCAGATCGGGAAAATTCTGAAGGGCATTAAAGTAAAAGCTCTCATCCGGCTTAAGTTCGGCCACCGTGTAAGCTTTTTCAAGCAATACCTTAGTGTTTATTTTGACGGCGTTCTCACCTTCGGTCAAATGAAAGGACCCTTCGACTAATCGAAGAAGAACATACAGTTCTCGCAGAAAGTCAGGATGAAGGGATGTATACAGCCCATCTTGATAGCCGCCACCCCAACTGAAAACCATCTTTGCTAAATCTTCAACAGGTTCTGTGTTTGGCATGAATGGAAGGCCAGTCCCTATAGCTTTCTCAGCCTCCAATTCGCTGCAGACGCAGACCAGGGTAAGGAGGTGAAGCAGTTTCTCGTCAAGGTCAGGGTTATCCTTCTTGTACCTCTCCCACCTTGCATGTTCAAGCTTCAAAAGTCGTTCAGCTAGTTCTCTCGGCTTGAGGTCAGTGGCTTGTGGGTCTTCAGCTAAACGGCTCCCCAGAAGCATGGCGAAAAGCGGTCGAGAGTCACCTCGGATCTCCTTGAGCTGATCGACATAGACGACTGGGTGACGAGACATCCCTTTGCCACCGCGTTCTTCGTATGTTTGAAAAAGGAGCTTAGAGAGGGTGAGATCATCCAGGGGTGGCAGGTAGAGAGGTTTAAGTTTCCCCTGGAGCAGATCGTCTCCGCTGAACTTGTGGTGGCTGGAGGAAATGTAAGAGAACTCGGGCTCGTCTTCCTGTTTGTTGAAGCCAATCTCTAAAAGAGCCTTTGCCGCCGATCTTTCGAGAAGCAAGACTCTCACTGGTTTCGGGAGCCTAAACTGGCCGTTCTGCTCTGATCGGCGAGCCAGGACCTTGATGATCTGCCAGATATCTTCTCTTCTTGAGGCAGCGTAATCGATTACGATCAGGGTCGGAAATGCTGGCATCCATGCTTCCCATTGATCAAACTGCTCCCTTCCTCGTGGCGATTCAAGATAGAGCATCTGCCAGCCACCAGGCTTTCCCAGTGCCAACAAAGCTTCAGAATCTCTGCCGAGCTGGAGTGCGATTCTTGACTTGCCGCTGCCGGCTTGTCCCAAAAGCACTGACCAACGGAATTCATTTGAAGAACTATTGCCATTGAGAAACTCCTTCAGAGCCCCATACTCTGTGACTCTTCCCTGAAAGGTTGTCCATTCTGAATGAAACCAAAAGTCCGAGATTCCTCCTGTTTGCCTGCCTTGAGGAAAGACCTTGCTGGGAGGAGTTGAAGCAAGAGAGAGCTGGTTCTGGATACTGCTTAAACGCTCTTCGACAATGCGGGTTTGAGCTTGGTGTTCTGTGAGCAGGTCATTGATCTTGTCTGAAAGGCCGCTAAATTTTTCAACAAGTTTTTCTGAAATTTCATCTAGTTTAAGGAGCTGGACTTTCTTGTATGCAGCATCCGAGTCGGGCCCTGAATGACAGAGAACAGAAAATAAGGCGGTTACGAAGTTTTCTGCCAGTTTTTTTGATAGGAGCGTCAACGAGTCTTCTGATAAAGACACCTGAACATCCTTTTTATCATTGCTGAGGAGGATAAGGTCTGTGAGGAGTTCCTGCCACTCTGACTGGTTAAGCGGGCGTCTTTGAGAGAGGCTCTGAAGGTCACCTGAAATCAGGATTGGGATTTCTTTCTCAGCCAGGGCAGCCGCCATACGACTATTCAGTCCGGCCGTAATCTGCCATGCTGACTCTAACCTTAAGCAAAATGCGGTCAGTGAAAGGTGATCTTCAGCCGGGCATTCGTTCGACACATGATCGATGATCCCAGCAATAGTGGTGGAAACAATTTTCCTTAGGTGATGATTAAGGATTGCGTCTGCCGGCCAAACTATGGTCTTATCGGCACCATCCAGATGCTCTTTGACATAGTCGCTAAAAACGTTCTGCGCAGTTACAACAGCTGCTGCGCCAAGCGCTTGCGGAAGCACACTTGTCAGAACTTGATCAACTTTACAGTCTCTGAGCCCATTCTGATTTAGCAGAGCCCCAATCGTGGCTATAAAACCTGTGCCTATTAGCTTCTGGCTAAGTGTCATGCCTTAGTGCCTCTGCAAACAATTTACTCGAATTCCCGCTAAACTAGATTCGTGATTCGAGTGACAGCTATCATCCGCCCCCATCGCCTCGAAGCGGTAAAGACCGCGATAAGCGGGCTGGGTGTCAGCGGAATGACAGTGAGCGATGTGCGCGGAGCTGGGGCAGGGCCAGAAGGTTCTGCCCTGCTTGGCAGTCAGGCCATCGCTGTTTCGCTGTCGCTCAAATCAAAAATCGAAGTCATGGCTCCTAAAGATATGCAGCAGCCATTAATTGATGCGATTACGGGCGCGGCATGGACAGGCGAGCCTGGTGACGGAAAAATCTTTGTCGAAGAGATCTGGGACGTTCTGCGAGTTCGAACTAAAGAGAGGGGAGAACCAGCCTTAGGGATGGGGCGTCCAACTTAAGACGGGTAAAACCAACCTTCGGGTATTGGGCCCTTTAAAAACAATTATGAGGATGCGGCTATTCGGTGCAGCGGTCCTGGCTCTCGCGGCGAGCGCCAGTTGGGCTGAGGTCAAGCTGACGGTCAACGCTCAGGCGGGGCAGGCTATTAAGGGGTCACATTCCTTTAGGGCTACGGCTCAGTCGAACAAGCTGGTGACATCAGTTGAGTTTTACGTCAACGATTCTTTGAGGGGAACCGATGAGAGCACTCCCTACGAGTTCTCTATTGATACTCTTCAGGAAGATGATGGCCCCATTAAGGTCAGGTTCGATGCCTATACCGAAGATGGCGACAAGGGCACCATCACCCTCAACCTCAAGGTTGATAACGGGGTGGCTCTTGGTCTTGCCCATCATCTCGATATAGGAAATGATGCTCTGGCCGACAGCAGATGGGATGATGCCATTCTCGCCGGTCGAGTCGCTCTCAAGGTTGATGAAAGCTCCGTTGACGCCAAGGCGATTTTGGCCCGAGCCAACTATGGCAAGGGCGTTCGAGATTTGGCTCAGAAGTACCTTGAGGACGTTTTGGCAGTTCAGCCCAATAACGCTCAGGCCATTCTGCTTCTTAGTGCCATTCAAATCGATCTCGCTTTCGATACTGTGGCTGCCAATCCCAGCAACAGAGCCGAAGCTATCGGCCTTATCGGTTCATCGCTTAAGCGGGCCGCAGAGGGTCGAGCCAAGACTCTTGGTCTGGCGCTTGATGCTATTCCTGCCGCTGCTTCGGCGAGCGACCCCGTTCGAATTTCAGCTGCTTTAGAAGCAGCCCGCTACAATCAGGTTGCCCAGGCGCTTAACTCCCTGGCTGAAGGCGACCGTCCTTCGGCCCAGGTGATGAACTCCATCATCTACGCCCTCATCCGCAACGGACAGTTTAAGAGAGCCGCAGTGCTGATGGGCCGGTACGAAAGATCCGGCGCCCCAGATGGCTACGGCTACGCGCTTAAAGCTATTCTCATGCAGTACGCTGGCCTCGAACAGCAGGCTAAAGATGCGGAGAAGGAAGCTCTTCTCTCCGATCCATCATCACCTGCTGTCAAGACGGCTCAGGCTTATCTTGCTCTTAAGAGGGGCGAAAGCAGAGCTTTTGGCCAGCTGGCGCAGGATTTGGCTCAGTCAGAAGCTCCGGCTCACATCAGCGGCTACTTTGTCAGCACTCTTCTGCTTTCTGCCGGAGAGTTTCAGCAGAGCCTAGATGCAATCCGAGCCGCGCTTAAGGCGGAACCAGCAGCCTACGATATTTATATCGAGCGGGCCAATCAGATCGTCACCTACAGCTTTACCCAAGGTTTGGGCAGCGATGAGGTTATGAATCAGCGTCAGACTGCCATCGCCTTTTTGGAGGCCGCTTTGGCCGTTAAGCCAGAATCTTTTGTGGCTCTCACAAGCCTCAGCCTGATTCATGGCTTTAATGGCGATCACGCCAAGGCAGTCAGCTTTGGCCAGGCTGCCACCAAGGCTGGTCCAGAATATGGGCCTGGCTGGTTTGCTCTCAGCGCCGCCCTCAATGGTCAAAGAGCTGCTGCCGGGCAGGCTAAGGCTGCGTTGGATAAAGCTGCCGAAGTCGATCCTCATAACTTTAGGGGCCGAACGATTCCGGATTACGCCCAGGCATGGCGCTACTACGTGCTGCATGGCCGGCTTCCTTTAATGCCCAATCCCTAAAGCTGGAGCTTCGTTCTGGCCCTTTCCGTCCTCGTCTGCAGCGCAGGCGGGGACGGATTCGTTTTAGGGCTCAGGCTGCTCTGCCCCTGCTTCGCGGTAACCTTTAGCAACCGGACCAGGCATGAGCACAACACCGCAGAGAATCCTCGTTCTACACGGACCTAATCTCAACCTGCTTGGGTTTAGAGAGCCAGAAATCTATGGCAGAAAAACTCTCGCCGAAATTGACCAGGATATTGTGAAGACGGCTGGGATTCTTAACCAAGAAGTGCGGATACTTCAGTCGAACCATGAAGGAGTGCTGATCGATACGATTCAGGAACATAGAAAGTGGTTTGATGGAATTCTTATCAATCCAGGCGGCCTGACTCATACCAGCGTCTCGTTAAGAGATGCCTTGGCTTCGGTTCGTGTCCCCGCTGTCGAAGTTCATCTTAGCAATGTTCATGCAAGAGAAGAATTTCGCCGACACTCCTACATCTCCCCTGTTACTGTGGGACAGATTGTAGGTTTTGGCCCAGAAAGCTATCTTCTTGGATTAAGAGCTTTGCGGGCCCAGCTAGAGAGCATGCCATGACCAGCATTGAAAGATTAAGAAACCTGATGGCGGCCAAAGGCACGCCTGGCCTTTTTGTCACCGACCGGCTTAACGTAAGGTGGCTGACCGGATTCACAGGCTCCAGCGGGCTCTGCATTGTCAGCCCCGATCGAGCGGTGTTCCTGACCGACAGCCGCTACCGAGTTCAGGCTGCTGATGAGGTTGTGGGGGCAGAAGTTATTGCCTACTCCTCTCCTAAAACTCAGGATGAAGTCTTGGCAGAAATTTTTGCCGATCTTGGCCTGTCTCAAATCTGCTTTGAAAAATCACTCACCTACTCGGCGTGGGAATCCACCACCAAAGCTCACGCCAACCTAGAGTGGAGCCCAGCTCCGGAACTCTTCAGCGAACTGAGGATCATCAAGACGCCGGAGGAGATTGAGAAGGTCAAGGCTGCCTGCAGGCTGGCCGATCAGGTGATGGAGCATGTCACCCGATTCATCCGGCCAGGAGTGAGGGAGTATGATGTTCTGCTTGAGCTGGAGTTTTTCCTTAAGCGCAATGGGTCGGCCCCATCATTCGACCCCATCATCGTCGGAGGGCCAAACAGCGCCAAGCCTCACGGCAAGCCAGAAGAGCGTCCTTTTGAGGTCGGAGACTTTGTTACGGTAGATTTGGGCGCTGTCTACCAAGGCTACATTTCTGATATCACCCGAACCTTCGTTGTGGGTGAAGCAGGCGATAAGCATAGGGAAGTCTATGCTCAGGTGCTTAAAGCCCAAGAAGCCTGCTGTGCAGCGCTAAAGCCAGGTGCGACTGGAGCTGAAGTCGATGCCCTTGCCCGCACAATTCTTGATGAAAAGGATCTTTCTCAATATTTTGGCCACGGATTGGGCCACGGAATCGGCTTGGCAGTCCATGATTTTGGCAGCCTTAGCCCCCGCAGCAAAAACACAATCGAGCCAGGTCAGTTATGGACAATCGAGCCAGGCGTCTACCTTGATGGCTGGGGAGGGGTGAGAATTGAAGACGACGTGCTTATCACCCCAGAAGGTCCAGAAATCCTGACCTTCTTCCCCAAAGAACTGATGGTTCTTGGCTGATCTATGGTGAATTCTCGGACCCTCGCCGCTCTTAGCCAGTTTTCATTGGCGAGTCATGGGCGTCTTCTCGATCTTGAGATCTGCGCCGGTGATTCATGGGCGGTGATGGCCCCTCCGAGTTCCGAATCGAGTCTGCTCATGTCGATTCTGGATGGAGACGACGACCCCCTTAGGGGAAAGTGTGTTCTCGCCTGTCAGTCGGTCTCTGCCCGAAACGGAGGGAGACGCACCCCTCAGAGCTTTGCTCAGGAATGTTCAGGCGGAGATGCTTCGAGGGCGGTACAGGCCCTGACAGCGCTTGGCTTATGGGATGACAGGCAGACGCCAATTGCCAAGCTGGAAGGGTGGCTTGCAGATTCTGCCGAGCTGATTCCGATTTTTGCAGGCCACGAAGAGCTGATGCTGATTGATGGTCAGCTGGATGAGTGCGACCCATGGACCTTGAAGCCTCTGCTGGAAACCCTCTTGGCCGAAACAACCCAGGGCCGCGCTTTGGTCGCGGTGACCTCGCGCCCTGACCTGGCCGAACAGTTCAACAGCCTTCTCGTCCTGAAAGGAGGAGAGCCTGTCTATGCAGGCCGCACCTCAGAACTGCTGACGTCAGAAGGAACGATTGAGACGATTATCGAGACGGATGATGAATCTGCCGTCCGCCAAATGATCGGCCCCTTTGAGGTTCATTTAAAGCAGATTCCGGGCGGGTGGCTTATCTCCTCCCCTCAAGGTCAGCAGGTGGCGGCAAATCTCTTGAAAAACGGCTATGGATCAGTCCGATCTCTTATTCTTCGTCAGCCGACTATGGCAGAGCTGCTTCAGAGCCTCATCACACGCAGATAAAGGCTCTGTTCAGCTTCTGCAAAAACCTACTCTGTTTCCGATCCTTCTTCAAACTCGCTATCTTCGTCGTTTGTGTCATCGCGCATGACAGCATAACGAAGCTGTACCAGCCCGCTGTCGTAAGAGTTCACGCTTTTAAGGTCGAGAATCGCCCGAGGGAAGGAAGTAGGGAAGAGGGGAACGCCGCGGCCCAGAAGAACCGGATGCAGCGAAACCATCAGCTCATCGATAAGGCCCTGCTGCAGGAAAGAAGTGACCAGTTCACCCCCTCCGACCAGCCACACGGTTTTGCGGTCTTCTTCATCCAGCTTTTCAACAAGATCAGATAACGTTCCGCAGAAGGCGAAGGTATCGGGGGTGGTAATCGGCACTTCTTCAGTGCGGGAAATCACGTAAGTACGGCGTCCTTTGTAAGGCCAGTCGCCAAAAGTGTTGACGACCTTATAGGTGCCGCGGCCCATTACCAGGGCATCGACTTCACTATAAAAGGCGCTGTAGCCGTAGTCGGCATCGGTAAACAGCCAGCTGACGTCGTCGTCGGGTCCGGCGATCTTGCCATCCAAACTTGTCGCAATAAAGAGGGTGACAGTCACTGTGGGTAAACCCTACCCCAACTTGCTGAGGCTGCTGGGGTCAGCAGGCGTTTGTTCAGCAGCCTCAGCAGTTTAATCTAGTGCTTCGGCATCTGGTTTGGGGAAGGGAATATTGAGGTGAAGTCCCATTTGCACCACTCGGCTGCGGGTGATCTGCTCAACCACCAGCCGTCCTAATGGGGTTTCTATAGAATCACCCTGTATCGGAATCCTTTCCAGTTCGTTGGTGACCATGGCTGCCACAGCATCTGTAGGAGAGTCATCAGTCAGGGGTTCATCCAAGAAGTCCAGAATTTGGTCCCACCGGACGTAGGGGCTCAGGCGAAGCCTAATGGGAGTGATCTGTTCAATTTCTGGCCTTTCTGCTTCAATGTTGTCCTGCAGATCTCCTAAGATTTCTTCGACGATATCTTCCAGGGTCAGCATTCCCTTGGTGCCGCCGTACTCATCCTGCACAAGCAGAATCTGAGTTCTAGATTCTCTCATGATCGAAAGAGCTCTATCGAGAGAGAGGTTTTCTGGGATGAATTTTGCCTGCCTAATAACCTCTTTCAGGTCAAATGCAGGCTTGCTCCAGTGGCGGATGATGTCCTGTAGATAGACAATTCCTATCAGGTCATCCAGGTCGGCGCCATAGACGGGAATTCGTGAATGGCGGATGTTCCTTAGCTGCCCGATAAGGTCATCACCTGTCAGATCCACCTGCAGGCACTCCATATCCAGCCTGTGAATCATGATGTCTTTGGCGGTCAGGCGGTCGAGCCTTAATGCTTTAAGAACAAGATCGGCATGATCTTCATCAAAGGCGCCAGCATCTTCACTGGCCTGCACCACCATCTGCAGTTCATCTTTGCTCAGAACCTCGTCTTCAAGGCCCTCTGTCTGTATTCGCAGAAGCTTAAGGATGACTTTGCCAGATCGGTCGAAAAGCCAAATAAGCGGCTTGACTGCCAGCACCCAAATTCTTAGGGGAATGATAAGGGTAAGGCTCACCCTTTCTGCATTGACCAGGGTCAGATACTTAGGAACAAGCTCGCCTAGCACAACCAAGGGGTAGGTGACGGCAATAAGAGAAAGAGTGGAGATAACCCATCTAGGCAGAAAGCTGATAACTCCGCCTATGGCTTCAGAAAGTGATGGTTCTACAATGGCGCCAATGGCAATGCCAAAAAGCGTGATGCCAATCTGTATTCCCGCTACATAGCTGTGCTTTTCTTTTAGCGCGGTCAGAACAAACTGAGCGCGGCGGTTGCCAGCGGCTGCCAAAGACTGAAGCCGGGTTTGGCGGACACTGAGAAGGCCGTATTCGGCCATGACAAATAGCGCATTACCTACAAGCAGTAGGACACCGGAAACAATGGTGCCTATGTTCATGGCTGCGCGCTGCGTTCAGGGGGGTCAGAGCTCATTGCTTTGCAGGGCTGGTTAGTTTTAGACTGACAGATGCCAGACTGGTAGATTATAACATGCTTGCCTCTGGCGTTTATCCCGCTCTGATTACACCTTTCGATGAAAAAGGGGTTCTTGATGTGCCTTCATTGGCGAAACTGCTGGGCTTTCATAAGGCTGCTGGAGTCAGCGGAATTATCTTGGCTGGCACAAATGGGGAAGGAGCCAGTCTTACTGGCGCTGAAAAGCGAGACCTTTTGGAAGCAGCCAAGGCTTGTGATCCTGACCAAAAGTATGTGCTCGGACTGCCTGTCAACAGTCTTTCAGAGGCGGTTTGGCTGGCTGGCACAGCCGAAAAAAAAGGAGCTGGTGCCCTGCTTCTCTCACCTCCTTCCTTCTATAAAAGGGCTTCAGAAGAGGGCCTTTTTCAGTGGCTGAAGACGGTGCTGGATGCAGCATCTGTGCCTGTGCTGCTGTACGAAAACCCTCCTGCCAATGGGACAGCCCTGCCTCGAGAGAGGCTTGCTGAGCTTCTTGCTCACCCTCTGTGTGCAGGAGTAAAAAACTCTTCGGTAAAGGAAGATGAACTGGATTGGTGGCGCGAAATCGTCAGTGAAGATCAGGCTCTTTGGGTGGGAGATGAGCGCATGATTCCGGCGGCTTTTGGCAGGGGTTGGAACGGAGCAATTTCTGGCGCAGCCAATCTCCTTTCGCCATGGCTCGTGTCGATCGTGCGGGATTGGCCGAGCGAGACAGCTGAGGCAAAATTTGAGCTGATTCTGCCTCTGCTGAATGAGTTTCGACGTCACCCTCAGCCTGAAACCCATAAGTCTGTGCTTGCCTTATGGGGCCTGCTGCAGTCAGCCTCGCCCCGACTCCCTCTTCTGCCCAGTGAACAAGGCGAGGCAGTTGCCGAGGCGGTAAAGAACGTTCTGGGCATGGAAAAGGGGCGGCTTGCTTTAGGAGCCTGATCCTGAAAAGCCGCCTTGTTTAGGGATTTCGCTTTCAACTCCATTTTTGGGCACCTCCTGCTTTGCTGTCCAAACAATGCCGTTGAGAATGAGTTTGCGCAGGTCGGGCAGCTCCCAGTTTTTGTAGAAGTGAGGCATGACTACGCCAAAGCCTCTGCCTTTATCTGCTCTTTCAATAGACCAGGCCACCGCTTCTTCCTTAGGAGACTCAGGCGGAAGCATCGATGCTGCCAGCAGGGTAACCCCCTTGCCCGGGCCATCCTTGCCAAAGTAGTTGTTGGTATAGGGCTCGTCATGAATGACAAATTCCTTCCAGCCCCGGTTTATGGGATGGCCAGCGTTTTTGGGAGAGATCCTGGCTTCTGGATAGATTCTTGCTATTGAGCTGTGGTTTGGGGTTCCTGGGTTGGCAAAGTAACCGCCCATCCACTTAAGCAGAGGATGATCCCCGCTAGGCGGCAGGTCATTGGGGTGAATTCCTGTGGCGTAGTGTATGCAGACAATGCCTGTTCCCCTATCCATCATGCGTCCCAGCGACTCCATCACTCGATCTTTTTGAGGGAACTGGGTGGGAGGGAAGAGATCGCCAAGAAAAACTAGAGTTGATGCCTGCTCCAGTTCTGCCGTGTTTTGAGGCCATTCTTTGTAAAGAGTGGCTTCGATCTTGGGGCCTGTTTTGCTGTTTTCTAAAAGGTGCTTAATCAGTCTGCCACCCGATTCTGATTCGTGAGTTTCGGGTGGGTGGCTGTCTGGTCCAGAGATGATGGCGATCATTGCTGTTGACGGCGCAGATTTGACTGCAGGCGCTGACAGGGCCGCAATGAGAAAAAGCGTGGCAGTCATGACTGGCAGCTAGTCTAATGCATCTCGACTGTGAGAAGCACATGAGCCGCTGGGTGACAGCCGAATCTGGTTATCCTACAAACTTATAGCCGACGCCCCTTACCGTTTGAATTCGGCGAGGCTGCGAGGGCTGTTCCTCAATTCTTTCTCTCAGCCACCTAATATGCACGTCGACCGTTCTCGATGTGACATACGCATCCTGGCCCCACACTCGATCGAGCAGGATCTCGCGGGAGAACACCTGCCCTGGATTGCGGCTGAGGAAGTAGAGAAGGGCAAACTCTTTTGGTGAGAGAGTGATGGCGCTTTCGTTGAGCCAGGCTTCATGAGTGCGGGAATCTATGCGGAGATTTCCTACAGTAATCACTTCGGCAGGGGATTCTGAGCTTGAGCGGCGGAGAACGCTCTTGACTCTTGCCGCAACTTCTGCCAAAGAAAATGGCTTTGTTATATAGTCATCACCGCCAATTTCCAGTCCCTGCACACGGTCTTCTTCGGTGGTGCGGGCGGTGAGGAAAATGATGGGAACAGTAGAATCTCGCCGCACAAGACGGCAGAACTCAAAACCGCTGCGGTTGGGCAGCATGACATCCAATAGGATGAGGTCGGGTTTGGCCAGGCGGAAAATCCGCCCAGCTTCTTCGGCAGAACCTGCGAGAAAGGTGGTGTAGCCCTCCTTTCTCAGCCTAAGTTCAATTGTTTCGGCAATGGCTGCTTCGTCGTCTACGATAAGAATCTTCATGCGGAAGCGATGATCTCAACATTGGCCCTGGGCACGAGCACCTCTTGGCCATTGTCAAGCTTCGCTTGAAGAACTCTTACTTCTGCGCCTGATTCAACTGTCATAAGCTGCGATGGCAGTCCTGTAACGTTGCCCAAGCGGCCAAAGTAGGGTTCACGAATCACCCGGATCGGTGTTCCGACTGCAAGGAAAGAAGGCTGATGGGCCGGAGCTGACTCAACTTCTTTTCCTTCCTGCGGAACAATAATCTCGGGCCTGATGACACCTGCCCTGATCTGTGTCGCACCATTCATGCTGGCGCGGCGACCCTCAAGCGACTTGAGCAGTTTGAAAGTCCGCTCTGCCATGGTCAACTGACCAAAACCTTCTGTTGCCAGAATGGTCGTGTTAATTTCTTCTTGGCCTGTGATGGCAACACCAATGTCGTAGCCCAAAAACTGAATCAAGTCAACGTCTCTTATGGCGCCGACCACAACACCGGCAACCTTAAGTTCGTTAGCCTTCTGCAGGGCTTCCATCGTCACGCCAGAGCCTCCAACAACAATCTTGCCTTCGTCGTCGGGGCTAATGTGGCTTGCCTCAAGTTTGACTGTCGGGTCAGAAACTGCAAGTCGAATCACTCCGTTTCTTTCTCCTCCTACGCCAAAAATTCCTTGAACCATGCCGCCACGGGTCTCGATAATGACGCCTTCTTCTGGCATCACTGTCCTGACTGTGCCGGTCATGTAGGCTGTCATTTCAATCGGAATTGAAGGTTCTCGAATCAGGACGTTGCCTGTGATTTCCGAGATAGACTCCAGAACTCCACTGAAGTCACTGTGGACCTCAGTCTTGAAGAATCGGCCAAAAATGCCTTTGGTTTCAGCGACTAGCTCGCCTTTTTCAATCTTGTCGCCCAGCTTTGGGCGAAAAATAGCAAGTGCGTCCTTCGGATCCATGCCCGTCTTTTCAGAGAGCTTGATCGTCTGGAGCAGGCCAGGAAGCATCGCTCGCGCTACGACATCGTCGTAGCGCACATGCGTTCCTTCCTTCACCAAAACTTCCCCCTTAATGGGAAGCCGCCGAACCTTTTCGACAAGAGTATCGGCGCTGACTGTTAATCCGGGTGTATAGGCGCTGGCCAACTGGGCAAACCTCCGCGAAGCGGGGCCTAGTTTAGCATGGCAGAGCAGATTTTCAAACAGCCAAGCCCCTCAAGGGAGCCGAATGAACTCTATCCGAGGAGAATTAAAGAATTGTTAAGAAGTTTGTTAATGCCCAGGCCAGTTCAAAACAGCTTATCAAAAGGCCCTGTAGTGATTCTATACATGATAGAAAAAGAATTCAGGTCGGACTTCTTCTCTTTGGCCGAGGGGCCCTTGCTGCGGCCAAAACCACAGGGGAGATGTCAGGGCCTCTCGCATGATTCCGAGCTTAGCTGGTCAGGAACCAGGCAAAGATTTGGCCCCCCGGTATCCTGCGAAAACGATGACCGTCCGCGAGCTGCGCTCTAAGTACCTCGCCTTTTTTCAGTCAAAGGGCCACCTTGTTCACCCCAGTGGATCATTGGTTCCTTATTGGGTGACAGGCGAACTGGATGAATCTCTGCTTTTCAACGGAGCAGGCATGATTCAGTTCAAGCCTTATTTTAGAGGCACAGCTCAGCCTGCCCAAAAGCGGCTTGCGACGGTGCAGAAGTGTCTAAGAACTGGCGATATCGAAGAAGTAGGCGATGCCAGCCATCTCACTTTTTTTGAGATGCTTGGCAACTTTTCTTTTGGCGATTATTTTAAGGAAGAAGCCATTCGTTATTCATGGGAATTTTTGACTTCAAAAGAATGGCTTGGTCTTGATCCTAAACGGCTTTCATTTACAGTCTTTCATGAAGATGACACAGCGGAGAAAGTTTGGAGCGAACTGATTTCGGCTGCCGGCATAGACCCCCAAACTCGCATTTTTAGGCTTGGCGAAGAGACAAATTATTGGCCGGCTGGATCTTTTACTTCCGGACCTCCTGGCCCCTGTGGACCCAACAGCGAAATGTTCTATTGGTGGGGAGAAAATCCGCCTGAGGGGCCCTACACTGCCGAGGATTATCTGCGTGATGACAAGGCAGGCAGATGGCTGGAAATTTGGAACGATGTTTTTATCAGCTACGAATGGCAGGGCGAACTAAAAGACCCCACCCGCCCTGATAAGGGCTGGATGAAGACAGGTCTGCCGGATCTTCCTTTTCAAAGCATCGATACAGGCATGGGCTTGGAACGAACAGCAGCTGTCCTCAGCGGTTTTTCCAGCGTATATGACACCGATGCTTTTCAGCCCATTCTGAAGCAGATTGAGTTCTTGGGCGGCGGACGATTTATCTATGGCAGGGATGAGAAAACAACCCGCGCTATGAGGATAGTGAGCGACCACTTGAGGTCGGCGATTTTCTGCATCGGGGATGGGATTCTGCCTGGCTCAACCGGACGAGGCTATGTGTTGCGCCGGCTTTTAAGAAGAGCAATTCTGCAGGGAACAAGGGTTCTTGGGTTCACGGAATCTTTTCTTGCACCCTTGGCTCCCGCCATTCTGGACAGCTTTGGCGAGGTCTACCCAGAACTGGTTGAGCGTAGAGCCTTGATTCTGGAAAGACTGGCTGGAGAGGAGGCGCTTTTTAGACGGACTCTTAACGAAGGAGTACAGGTTCTCGGTGGAATGTTGGAGGAAATGAAGTCGGGCGATGTTTTCTCTGGCGAAAAGGCATTCTTTCTGTACGACACCTTCGGCTTTCCGCTTGAAGTCACCCAGGAACTCTGCAGCGAGGCGGGGCTGACTCTTGACACCGAAGCTTATAGAACCGCGATGAGCGAAGCCCAGGAGCGCAGTCGTGGCGCAAACGACCTGGATGATGTTTATGGAAAAGTACAGGCTGGAATGCTGGCAGGCCTGCCTAAAACAGAATTTCTTGGCTACTTCTCCGTTCAGTCGGATGCCAAGGTGCTTAAGTCGGTGTCTCAGGGCGATTTGGTGGTTGTCGGCCTGGATAAGAGCCCTTTCTATGCCGAATCTGGCGGTCAGGTAGGAGATACTGGAAGGCTGATTGGGAAAGGTTTTGAGCTTGAAGTTATTGAAACCAAAAAGATGGAAGGGGTTTGGGCTCACACTGCCAAGCTTCTTTCTGGCGAGATCAAAGAGGGCGATGAAGTCAAGGCAGAAGTCGATGGTGAGAGACGAACAAGAATCACCCGCCACCACACTGCAACTCATCTGCTGCACGCCGCTTTAAGAAAGGTTCTTGGACCTCATGTTGCTCAGGCTGGATCATTGGTTTCGCCAGACGTGCTGCGCTTTGATTTTTCACATGCTTCAGCTGTGACCCCTGAACAAATCAAAGAGGTTGAGGCGATTGTCAATGACCATATTTGGGCTGCAGAGGGCGTGACAATTTATGAGGATGTCGCTTTGGCTGACGCGAGAGCGATGGGAGCCATGGCCCTCTTTGGTGAAAAGTATGGAGACAAGGTCCGAGTCGTTCAAATTGGCGATATGAAGCCAGAAGAAGAGAGCTTCAGCCGTGAACTATGCGGTGGAATTCATGTTCGCAGCACAGGACAGATAGGGTTTTTTAAGATCATCAGCGAAGGCTCAGCAGCCAGTGGAGTCAGACGAATCACTGCCGTTTGCGGTGAAGCTGCCTACCGATGGGTTGAAGAACAGCTTAAAACTCTGCATGAAGCTGCCGATAAGCTGAGGACCAACCCGAAGGATCTTGCTTCTGCCATCGACAAGACTCTTGAAGCCTTGAAAGAAGAAAAGAGGAAGCGCGAAAAGCTGGCCTCCAGTGGGGCAGGTTCGGCACAGATTCAAGAGACAAAGGTGGGGGAAATCACCCTTTATACTGGATCTTTGCCCGATTCTGAACCAGCCGATGTTCAAAAGAGATCAGATGCCTTGGTTGACCCCAAGCCTAACTCAGCCGCAGTTTTGGCTGCCGAATCCGGCGGCAGGCTGACCTTTATTGTCAAGGTGGGGCCAGAAGCTGTAGCGGCTGGAGCCCACGCCGGAAATCTGGCAAGAGAAGTGGCAAAGATCACCGGAGGCGGAGGCGGAGGCAGACCCAGCTTTGCCACGGCTGGAGGTAAGGATCTTTCTAAGAAGGATGAAGCTTTGGCAAAGGCTGCTGAAATCCTGAAGGACATGCTCAAAGCTTAACAGTTAATGAACAACCGCTACGTGCTAGTGGCTTAAAACAAGCAGACTAAATCTGAAACTGCCAAGAATGCTGCCTGCAGTCAAGAATGCTTAGTGGCATCACGGATTTGTATGTAGTAAATTTTTGTTTTATCTTGTGGCAGATAGGTGCTAGAATGATAATGTGGATTTCATTGGTTGGAAGTTAGAGACCAAATGGCTTATTTAACTAAAGCTATTTGCACAATCTGCCCATAACTGAGTAATCACTTGCACGCATCTTTTTTTAATTAGTCAAAGATGCGTTTTTAGGTAATTCTGTTTTCGAGGTACTCATGTCGCGACGTGCATTCACTTTGATCGAACTTCTTGTGGTTATCGCAATTATTGCGATTTTGGCCGCTATTCTTTTCCCTGTGTTCGCCCAAGCTAAGGCTGCTGCAAAGAAGACTCAGGATCTTTCGCAGCTGAAGCAGCTTGGCACGGCCGTCCAGATTTACGCTGGCGACCACGATGATGTTCTGCCTTTGGCTTACGCTGTATCTCCTACCGGAGGCTGGTACACCAACTCACTTATCGAGACACCAGCTGACTGGGCTCCTGGCTTCGACGCTGTTTATTACGGCGAGAACCAGACTCATGTGATGAACAGCGTCTACCCCTACGTTAAGAGCGGAGACATCTTTAAGTCAAATGCGGGCATTGTCAGAAACATTGCCGGAGCTCCTTACAACGCAGCTGGTGCCAAGGCGTTCAGAACAAACAACGCTCAGTACAATGGCCTGCTTAACGGCTGGAGCGCAACGGCCATCAACCAGCCAAGCATGCTGCCCATGTTCAGCCAGAACCGCGGCACCATGAACATCAGGGGCTATGCCACATCGAACCCAAGGCTTCGATGTCCAGTTGATGGCGCTTGTGTCTTCCAGCCATCTTCAGCATCATGTAATGGAGCCAACGGAACATGGAGCGACATGCTTTTTGATTCCAGCTTCTCGCAGTGGGTTCACGGTCGAGGACATATTACGGTCCAGTCAGATTCATCGGCCAAGTGGCGCAGCATGAATGGTCCGGTCGGTGGTCGAAGCGACTTTAGAACCATGTACTGGACAAGGTTCAACGCCAGTGGAGGTTCTGGAGTCGAGTGGCAGGATAACAACTTCTGCCATACCATGCTCTTTATGCCTGACTTCGACTTTGCCACCTTTGGCACTCCTGTCGAGTACTAAGATGAAGAAACTCCTGTTGATTTCTGTTCTGGCCTGCGGTCTGGCTCTCATGGGTGCAGGCTGTGCAGGGGGCGAGGATGAATCGGTCAAGGCTGCGCCAGAAGACGTGCCGACTGCCAGCGCGGACCAGATTGGGGGAGCGAAACAGAAAGGCGAAGGCGGCGAAGCTGGCCTTGGATCTGGACGTTAAGCGAACTTTAGATAACTGATCTGCAGAAAACAGCCCTGCTCTGGCCATATTTTTGGTCAGGGCAGGGCTGTTTATTTGTCTGAAAGTTAACTGCAGTTCAAGAATTTTGCCAAGTGAGGGAACTTCCTACGGAGGGCAAAAGTATAGTAATCGTCCTGTTTTCAGAGACTGCATTCTGCAGTCTCAACTCAGTTTGACATTTCATTTGGGGCGCGACTCCCGGTAAGCCGGGATCTTGAGGCAGATATGCTGAGACGCGCATTTACGTTAATCGAACTTCTTGTGGTCATCGCCATTATTGCGATTTTGGCCGCCATTCTTTTCCCCGTTTTTGCCCAGGCAAAGGCCGCCGCAAAAAAGACACAGGCCCTTTCTCATGCAAAGCAGATGGGGACGGCCTTGGTGCTGTATTCCACTGACTACGAAGATTATCTTCCAACTGGAAATGTCCCCAACCTCACTTCCTCGGTCGTGCGCTACTACACAGGCTGGCAGGCGTTAAACCCCGCTGGCTGGTATGCCGATGACCCTGCCGCCAATATAAGGGCAGAGGATGAACTGGTTTGGCACAACACCATTTACCCCTACATGAAAAACTCAGACCTGATTCTGGCTCCCAGCTCTCGGACAGTCAGCATCGCAGGCTGGGAGGCAAGGTATGCCAATCCGCTTCGTCAGCCAAAAGGAGGGAACCTGACTTTCAACGGTCTTCTTCAGCATTGGTCAAGCACCAATGTCGATGCTCCAAGCAGGCTGCCTATGCTGTGGCAGGGACAGGGCGATCTTTACAGAAAAGGTTTGGCAATGGCCAACCCAAGGCTGGCCTGCACAAACTCTGCTGGCGGCGCCTGTCTCTTTAACCCCATGGCTATGCCTCAGGGAAATGCCGGCACACAGGGAGCAAACTGGTCCTTGTATGGCGGAGTCAATTACGCTCCATGGTCAGGGGCCAACATCTATGTAGCGGTAGATAGTTCGGCCAGAGTTGTTAAGTACACAAATGGAAACACTCAGCCTTTTCCTGCCAACTGCAACAGCCTAATTCCATTTAGGCCTGTAAATGCTGATGGAACGATTTTCACATCTACAGGATCCACTACTGTGGTTGGAGCCACTGCCACAGGAAGTTCCGTGGGCTACCCCTGTGCTTTTCGACCTGACAATGACTTTGAGAACTAGAATGAAAAAACTTTCTGCCGCCGGCTATGGAATTGTGGCGTTTGTTTTGGCAGGTGTTCTTCTCGGGTGCGGTGCATCTGAACCACAAGAAGAGCCAGTTTCTCATTCCTCACAAGGATCAGGAAAGTTTGGAGAATCTAACGCATCAGAATCTAGTGCTGTGACTCCCCAAGATCCGGGCTCTGCTGCTTCGAAGGAGTAGAGGCTGCAGAAAAAAAGAAAATTAGGGAACAAAAGCGGACACCCAAAGAGTATCGGGTGTGATTATTCGGCTGCACGGCAGATTTAGAACAAATCTGCCGTGTCGGTTCTGCTTTTACATGAGGCGCGCATTCCCAGTTCGCTGGGTTCTTGAGGCACTATATGCTGAGACGCGCATTTACCTTGATTGAACTTCTTGTGGTCATCGCCATCATTGCGATTTTGGCCGCCATTCTTTTCCCCGTTTTTGCCCAGGCAAAGGAAGCCGCTAAAAAGACGGCAACCTTGAGCAATGCCAAGCAGATGGGCACAGCTCTGACTATCTACACCACGGATTACGACGACCTCTTTCCCATCGCAACAGTCTTCTGGCAGGGCCGGTTCCCTCAAGAAGGTCTTGCATGGCCTTACCCAGCTGGTCACATGCCAAGCTGGACCGGCGGCAGTGCGGTCACTCTTGATGGAGAGCAGAACTTCTGGATTAATGCCAGTCAGCCCTACATGAAGAACACATCAATTTCGCGGGCAGATGGAATTACAAACTTTGCTTTGCCTGGCGATGTGTCGGTCACAAAGACAGCCGCACCCGGACAGCTGGCTCTTTCTTTCAACTCAATGCTGCAGCAGTTTAGCGTGACCAGCGTTGACAATCCTTCTCAGGTGCCCCTGCTCAGCAGCACAACTGGTGCCTACAACATGGTTGGCAGAGGCTTGACTCAGCCACTGACCCGGTGTACTACAGACCAGCCCGGCTCTTGTCGTTTTGGCAGCTACCGCACCTTTACATCATGGACATGGGGCTGGGCTGAAATGGCGAGCCCCAAAGCCGCACTCTATGGAAATGGCATTGTTGTCACCCGCAGCGATACCTCTGCCCGAATGTACAAGCTTGGTTCAGGTTCAACTGCGCTCAACACCAATATTCTCGATCCTTGGAGCACCTACACTGCTGCTGGTCAGCCCGACGGCATCCGGCTCTGCAACAATACTGTTGGCGAGCCTCTGACAGACTGGCACCCCTGCTTCTTCCGTCCTGATCAGGATGGAACACGAACCAAATGGGTGGCAATTCTCGAGTAGCCATGAGAAATGTTACATTTCTGATGGCAGCCGTCCTTGCTGCAGCCTGCTTGTCAGGCTGCACAGCAGGCGATGGCGGTGAAGTAAAGGTGGGAGATGAGCAGACAAAAGGCGGCAATGTCGTTACAGATCCGGCTCTCAAGGAACAGCTGACTGGCGCTTCAAACGGTGCTGGCGGAGCCCCTGCCTCCAATTCGGATGGGCCTTCTATTACTCAATAAGGTCAATCCATTTCCTGTGCTGATTGTTTGCTAGTTGTGAAGGGTGGCCAGGGTTTAATCTTGCGCCACCCATGCAAAAAAACAGAAAATCCAAGCTTTTTCATGAATTTCTCGCATTTGCTTAATATTATTCTGCAATAATGCAAACTTCGTTTGATTGCTGGTCTTGCTTGTTTTTTTGAGAAGCAGGCCTACTTGAGGCAACAATACTCAATTCTTTATTGAGGCATTTATCTATGAAACGCGCATTTACGTTGATTGAACTTCTTGTCGTTATCGCGATTATTGCGATCCTTGCTGCCATCCTTTTCCCAGTTTTTGCCCAAGCAAAAGAAGCGGCAAAGAAAACCAGCAGCCTCTCCAGCATCAAACAGGTCGCCACTGGAATGCTCATCTACTCGGGTGACTACGATGATCTTTTCCCGCTTGGCGCTGCACCCAACTCAGCCGCCGGAACAGTCCGCTATAACGGAATTTTTGACTTTCCCCACGACTGGAGAGCAGCCTCTACTTCGACTTTGGCTCAGGATTTTGCCATGGCATGGGCAAACTCCACAATGCCCTATGTCAAGAACGCTGACATCTATGCAGCCAATGGCCTGATGAAGATCAGGAGAACCTCTGCCGTTTACGCTGCTGCTTATCCCGTTGCATTGAAGCCCTGGAAGAGCCTTTCATGGTCCATGAACGGTCTTTTGAGCAGCTATAGCCAGACTGGAATTGACTCAATCTCCAACCTCCCCATGATCTGGCCAATGTACGGAAGAGGAGCTTTTGAAGGCGTTGGCATCACCAATCCTACTCTTACCTGCAATGGCACTGGCCCCTGTCAGTTCAACGCAGGCGGACTGCCCCAGGCTGGAGCAACCGGTGGTTCTTCTTGGTTCTGGGCTGATAACGCCAGCTATGCCGTTTCTGGCAGAAACACTGCCTGGCTGTACGGCAACAGCTCTTTGATTGCCCGCACCGACTCATCCGCAAAGTTCATTAGGATTGCTGGTGCTCGCGACGAAGTGACTTGGAACAATGCCGCTCCAACCAACACACAGGATCCCTTCAACAGGTATGACGCGAACGCTGCTCCATTGAGCATTCTTAACTGCACATCAGCTGGGGCGACAGCCAGTTACGCCTGCTATTTCCGACCTGACGCAGTTTTCTAAGCTTATATGAGAAAGTTTGCTTGGATTCTTGTTTTCGGTGCTGCTCTTTCGGGAGTTGTGATTGGTGGATGTGGCCCTTCTGAGGAGCCAGTGAAGCCAATCGAAAACCCTCAGAAGGGAGAAGGTGATTCTGCTGATGGCGATGCCAATCAGTCTGGTGCATCAAATACAGTAGACGAGACCGAGTAGGGGTCTACATCAATGAAAAAAAGGGAGTCCCGTCAAAACAGACGGGGCTCCTTTTCCTTTGTAAAATAAAGAAAATGCGAAATCATAAGTTTGGGCTGCTGTTGGTGGCGGCGGCTGGCATCATGGCAGGGGGCTGTAAAGATCCAGAACTTGCTGGAGAGCCCATAAAGACAGAAACAGGTTTGCTGAGAGTCGTTAACTTGACTCAAAACGAGCTGCAGGTTAAGTTTGGATCTCAGCTGAATACTCGATCAGTTGCTGCACTTACTGGCACAATGTGGCAGAAGCAGAAAGCTGGATCAGTGTCGGTTGTCGCTCTTAATAGCATGAACGAAGATTTGGGCGGCAAAGCAGAAGTTCCAAAAGGACAGCTTGCTACTTACGTCATTCTGCAGAATGATGGAAAATCAGCTTCTCAGTTTTTTGCAGAAGAGCCAGCGAAAGAGGGCGGATCTTCTATCATCGTTCGTGTAGTGTATGCAGCTGCGCGCGAAGGATCTACCCTTAAGGCGTCCCTGCAGGGAGGCTCATCGGTTGAAGTTTCGGCAGGCAAAACGGCAGAGTTGACTCTTGATAAAGCTGGAGCCAGCAGGCTTGTTTTTGAATCAGGTTCAGGCCAGAAGCTGGAAAGTGATGCAGACTTTGAACCAGGCGGGAGCTACACCTTTTTTGTTTCTGATGGAACCGGCAAAGCATTAGTCGGCGCCTATGTTCGAAACGATCAAAAGCTCACAGCGGTAGGCGAGTCGGGTTCAAGTTGATAGGATAAGAAGGAACGAACTTGACAGGGCAGATGATTACAACATCTGCCCTGTCTTTGTTCCGAAACTAGATATCAAAAGGCGCAATGCTGCTGCCATGACGAAATATATGGGACTTTCCTGGCCTGCTATGGGGGAGCAGCTGAACGGGAAGTTGAGATAGATCGAATGATAAGCCTTCGCCTACGACGGCGGCAGCAGGGAGATGCCTAGAATCAAATGGCACAGCTGTGCAGGGGCCGCCAAGAGCCAAGTGATAAAGGGCTAAGCGGACCCATTTATCGCCAAAGCCATTTTCTGTATAGCGCTTGTCATCACCGTGGCGGATAGCTCCGAACTGCAGCGGAGCCACAACAATTGGCCTTCCTTTTGCTAGTTTATGAGCTGAATGCATCACGTCGGTTAGCGCGAAGGTGTTTTCTAGAATTGAAGTCTCGTCGTCAGCATGAATCTGTCCGTGAATTCCAAAGGCAATTCCGTCAAGTGAATCTGAAAGGGGCTGACTGCGGTTTATCTCTGTAAAGTTCCAGGGGAACCAGGCATAGACCTTGGTGCCCTTGGCAAAAGCGGCTCTCGCCTGATCTTCAAAGTGAGGAGCAGTGAAGACTATAGTGCAGGGCAGGATAGGCTTTCCGGGCTGCCAGGCTAAAGCCACTTTATGGCCTTCCAGATTAGCCATCTGTTCCGGAGTCCAGTCATCCAGCAGACTGTCTGCAAAAATAAAGTCAGCCCACTTGGGCAGGGCATCGCCGGGCCTAGCCCACACACCAAGAGCAGGAAAGACTCCGGTCTGGGTGGGGAGGGGCAGTTTTTCATTTGATCCAGATGGAGCAAAGCTGATCTGCTGCCAGATATCTGCTCCTGGTTCTACATTGTAAGGCTGGGGCCAGGCTTGGGGACGGCAGTAAGTTTTGTACGAAGCATCGCCCCAGTTGCGCTGGTCCTCCATCTCAAAAATCTCGCCTTCAAGGACAAACCTGCCTACATCATCAATTTCAAGACCAGCTATATCAAAGAAGGGAGAGTCTGGGTATATGCACTCTGGCAGGTGGGATCGAGTTGAAGAGCCATCGGAGTGATGTGCCGTGGCACCCAGACCCTTTTGTTCGCAGGGGTGCAGCAGGCAGAACCCGGTACGTCTTGTTTCAAAAGCCTTTGCTGCCGTTCCTTTTCCCTTAATGACAAAACTGCCGTCAGGGTTTCCTTTCAAAGAAGCTTCCCAGGTAAAGCTGAGCTCTCGGTAATGAAGCACCCAGTTTATTTCACATTCGCCGCTGGCTTGGCTTTGATGGGTGACCTCGACTTCAAAGGGTTTAGTGCTCCAATCTGCCCCTCGTGCCGCACAGTAGATTGACCGAATCAGCAGGCGTTCACCAAGGCAGATGTTTCTCAGCCAGCCATTGCCCATCTCAAACTCGGCTGTGACTTCACCCCATTGTAGTTTGATGCGATTAGAAGTCTGAGACATGATTCGCCTGTTGTACTCCAGATAGTCTTGTGATGACTGCTGGCATGGCAGGCAAAGCTTTCTGATTTGCTTTTAACCTATCTGTTCTTAATCTACTGATGCAAAATCAGCAGGCTTCATGCCCTTTCGGTATCCGCCAAATCCAAAAGGACTGGGCTTATAGGTGCCAACCAGGTCTACGCTTGATGTTGGGGAAATTGAAGATTCCATCTTCAATCCCCAATAGACACTGTTGACCATCAGGCGGCGGAACCCTTCGTTCAACAGCTCTTCAGATGTGCCAAGGGTTGTGGTGAAAATTCTGGCCCCATCGACGACTCTCAGCCAGACAATAGGCATGCGTGGACTATTGACATCCTGCGTGCCTCCATTCGCCCGTGTTTTGCTGTAGCTTGCAGCAGGATCACTCTGCTTCATGCCGTCAACAACCTCGCCTCTCATCAGCACCTTGGCATCAGGGGGAGGATAAGCTTCATAGACGTCGGTGGGGCCAAACACATCTTTAACCCCCAGCAGAATGGGGTGGGCGGCGTTGATGGGTTCTGGAACTCCGCGCGTAGCCTGGGTGCCGTGACTGCCCCAATGGCTGATCCAGGTTTCTCCCAGCACCTGCCTGCCAAAGCCGCCGCGCCAATCGCGGCTGTTCCAGCTAAACCTGCGGAAAGAGCTTTGTGAATCGGGGGGAAAGTTAAAGGCGTGGGTGGAGGTTCTGATCGCGATGATTGGCTTTCCAGACTGCCAATAGTCGCTAAAAAGCTTCATATCCTGGTCAGGCCATTCTCTAAACCTCAGCATCATCACCACAAGGTCTGCTTTGTTTAGCGCTGCCAATCCAGGCTGGCTTTTGACAGAGGTGGGATCAACCTCTCCTGCTTCGTTCATCGAAAAAAGAACTGTGCAGGTAAATCCGTGGCGCTCACTTAAAATCTGCGCCAGCTGGGGCAGGGCTTCTTCTGACCGGTACTCTTCATCACCGGCCAGAAGAACAATATTCCTGCCTTTGCCTGGCCCTTCTCTGCCCGCAAAGGTGAGGCCTGCCTCAGGCTGACCTATTGCTGCGGCAAGGGCAAGGCTTACCAATTTAGCCCTCGGTTACCACTCGCAGGCCGCAGAAGGGACCGTCGGTAAACCACCAGCGGCTCTTGGGCATCTGGGGGTCGCTCTGCTGCCAGTCTCTATGGTACTTCTGCTTTCTAAGGGGCCCCTGAAGATCAAGAGGATCTCTGAAGGTGCTGCCCATCAAAATCGGCTTGCCTTCAAGGTCGTAAGCCCATTCGCCCACATTGCCGACCATATCGTGAAGACCAAAGGCATTGGGAGCCTTTTTGCCGACAGGATGAGTCGTTTCAAGGGCGTTGCCTTCGTGCCAGGCAATCTTTTCAATCTCAGCTGGCTCCATTTTCCACTCGCCTTTTACTCCGCCGCGGGCAGCCAGTTCCCATTCGGCTTCGGTTGGCAGGCGATATTTCTTTTTGGTGGCAGCTGAAAGCCACCGGACAAACATTTCAGCGGAGGTGTAGCTGATGCTGATAACGGGGTAGCCGTTGTGTCCCCACCCTTGGTCGGGCAGAACGTAGCTTTTGCTGGGGCGGGCAATGGCATCCGGAGCAAAAGGAGTCATGTCGTAGCTTTTGCTGGGGGGGCCGCTGTTGATGTAGGCGTCAAAAACTTCCCAAGGAATCTCTGTTTTCGACATATAAAGGGGCTTTACCGT
Organism: uncultured Fimbriimonadaceae bacterium; assembly: GCA_964607175.1. Taxonomy (GTDB): domain Bacteria; phylum Armatimonadota; class Fimbriimonadia; order Fimbriimonadales; family Fimbriimonadaceae; genus JAKRSE01. The sequence continues at coordinate 18,890 of CAZSIM010000012.1, read as the reverse complement.
GACATCTTTGTCGCCAATTTTCACCTGACCGCCAGGGATGGGCACCATTTCAAGCTTCACTGCAGCTTGAGGTAGGGTTTCGGTGAAGGCCTTGCGCTCAGCTTGGGCTTCTGGAGTCATGACGGTGGCAGCCACGACCAAAGTTAAAATCCCGCCGATCGAAAAGGCCGAGCCCTGGCTGGTGCGACACAAAATGTCAAAAGTGCTGCGAGGGTTCTTGTTCTTCTTCGTCATGGTCTTTTGCCTGTTGGGAGCCAGCGCCCCAAAGTCTGACGACCAAAGGGGTGGTGCAGGTTCAACACGTTTTACCTTTACCCAGTATCACATGGGCATTGATGCCCGAATTGTGGTCTACGCTGAGTCAGAAGACCGGGCCATAGATGCCGCTGCCGCCGCCTACAAGCGGATTGCCGACCTGGAACAAGTGATGAGCGACTACCGGGCCAGCAGCGAGCTGATGCTGCTCTGCGCGAAGGCGGGCCAAGGACCAGTCAAGGTCTCTAGAGATTTGATGAGAGTTTTAAGTCAGGCTCAAGAGGTATCCCGCGTTACTAATGGCGCTTTTGATGTAACGGTTGGTCCCCTTGTTCAGTTATGGCGTGGGGCAAGGAGAGCAAAAAAGCTGCCGACGGTCGCTCAAGTTTCTACCGCGAGGGATCTTGTGGGGTGGCGAATGATGAAGCTGGATTCAAAGCGCGGCACTGTCGATCTGCTCAAGCCTGGCATGAGGCTTGATCTTGGCGGGATAGCCAAAGGAGATGCCGCCGATGAAGCGATGAAGGTGCTTAAGAGATACGGCATCAAAAGCGCTCTCATCGAAATGGGAGGAGATATTTTGGTCAGTGCGGCTCCTCCTGGAGCCAAAGGCTGGAGGCTGGAAATTCCAAATGCGGCAAAAACTTTGGCTCCGCCACAGATGCTCTTCACCCACTGTGCTGTTTCGTCTTCTGGCGATACAGAACAATACACAGAAATGAGCGGTGCCAGGTGGTCTCATGTGGTCGATCCTCGTCTTGGCTGGGCTTTAAACTCACGAGCTCAGGCAACGGTCGTGGCAAAAACGGGACTCCTTTCTGACCCCCTTTCCACGGCTATGACGGTTGGAAGAGAAGCTGAAAGAAAGTCTCTGCAGCAGAGGTGGCCCCAGGCAAAGTCATGGGTCAAGGTCCTTAAGGATTAGCTCTTGAGGCGCATAAAAAACCTCCGCTTGGGTGTTCCATGCGGAGGATTGACATGAAGTTCAGCGGCGGCTTAGGGGCTGCCAGCAGCGACCTTTGAGGCTTCGTCCAAGAGAGCCAAAGCCTTGGCAATGGCCTGATCGGTTTCTCCAAATCGGGGCATTTCGGCTTCCATATCTGGCTTGACTCCGTTGCCTTCAAGGCGAAGTCCTTTAATCGTCACATAGTCGGTGACAGGGAACTGCATCCAGAAGCCTCCGCCATCACGCAGCGGAAGCATCATAGAAGCAAGCACCGCGCCTGCTGTCTTGCTGCCAATAACCTGAGCATTGCGGTGGTCGCGCAGAGCAGCGGCGGCCATTTCGCTGGCGCTGCCTGTTGCGCCGTTGACCAGCACCGCGATTCGGCCCTTAAATGACCCTCCTTCTGACCTAAAGGGTCTTACTTTCGCTGTGGTTTTTTCTGCGATCTTCACCAGGTCGGTGGCTTTTTCGCCAGTTGATTTTTCGTACTCGGCCACGGTCTGCTTGCCCAAAAAGGTGCCGAGTGGCTGAGTCTCGCGATCAAGGAAGTAAGACATCAGATGCTGAAGGTTAAGCACCAGTCCGCCTCCGTTGCTCCTTAGGTCCAGAATCAGAAGGTCGGCAGACATTGCCTGCTTCATCAAGGAATCAACATTGGAGCGGCTGTAGCCTTGGTCAAAGGTTGGAATCGTCACGACGACCGCTTTCTTGTCCGCCTTCCACTCGATTGATTCTGGGATGACAGTGCTGTACTCAGCACGGGTCACTTCCAGTGTCAGATCCTTGCCATCGCGGACAAGCTTGATGCGGGATTTCTGCCCCAGTTCACCGGCCAGATCGGCAGTGCCACGCACCTTTTTGCCGTCAGATTCCACAATGAGGTCGCCCATCCTAATTCCGGCCTCTTCAGCTGGGGTTTCCTTCAGCACAGAAACGACCCTAAGGCCTTCTTCTTCAATCTGAATCCTAATTCCTATGCCGGCCCGGCGCTGGGTGAGTCGCTGCTGGCCAAACGAGGGGGGAAAGAGGGTGATGTGGCTGAAGCCAAAGCTGTTGAGAGCGCGGTTGACGGCGGCAGCGAAGTCGTTTTCTGAAGCCGCCTTGTCAATATTCTCTTTTTCAGCTGCAACAAATTCGTTCCACTTGCCAAAGTCAACGTTTGGCACAAAGGCCAAGGTGTTGATCGTTCGCTGCATGGCATCCAGAACTGTCTTCTTTGCTGCTGCATCCATTGCCTTGGGTGTGACAGGCGTCGATGCAGGGGGCGGAGTGGCTTGGGCTGGCACCACCGCTGGCGCAAGACTGAGAGCCAGCAATCCTGCCAAAAGGATTGGAGTGCGACGCAGAAATTTCATGGGCGTGTAGTAATAACCGTTTTTGATGCTTGATTGTTTCATAAAGAAAGGACATGTGGGTGAATTCGGGTGAAAAACGCACTAGATCTGCCACGAAACTGCCTGGAGGACAGCCTGCTGCACACTGATTCTAAATAAGCAAAAGCTGGTGCTGTCTTGTTTTCTGCTGCTTGCGGCAGGGGGTGAACTGTTTCGTTCATCGGACGGCAGAATCCTGCTTTTTCGCCAATTGTCTCTTTCCTGATACGCCTTAGGCATACGCTGGGTCAGACCTTGTAAGATGGCCTTGATATGGCGATTCCGATTGCTGTTCAGCTTTACTCCGTCCGCGAAGAATGCGCGGCAGATCTGATGGGGACTCTGGGCAAGGCAGCCGAGATGGGATACGAGGGGGTTGAGTTTGCCGGATACCACGGCCACTCTGCTCAAGCGATCAAAGCTCGGCTTGACGAGGTTGGCTTGAGGTGCGAAGGCGCCCATGTTGGCTACGGCGAATTTGCTCCTGACAAGTTTGATGCGACGGTTGAATTTCATAAGACAATCGGCTGCGATTGGCTGATCATTCCGTGGATTCCGGAAGAGAAGCGAAACACGGCCGCCGCTGCTTTAGAAACAGCCAAAGAAATGACAGAACTGGTCGGAAAATTGGCTGCAGTCGGATTGAAAACCGGCTTTCACGTTCACGACGGCGACATGAAGCCTTTGGATGGCGGCAAATGCGCCTGGACCATTTTTGGCGAAAACACTCCTGCCGAGTTTCTTATGCAGTACGACACTGCCAATGGAATGCACGGCGGAGCCGACCCAGTTGCTCCCATTTTGGAGTTTCCTGGCCGTGGACTTTCAGTTCACCTCAAGGAATATTCGCAGCCCTGGGGCAAGGTTGTTGGCGAGGGCGAGATTCCTTGGGCGAAAGTCTTTGCTGCCTGTGAAGATAAAGCCGGAACTGAATGGTATGTGGTTGAGCACGAATCAGATTCGGGCATGACTCCGTTGGAAGCCATCGAAGCCTGCCTTAAAAACATTCGCTCTATGGGCAAGTAAGCTCAATAAAACTCCTTAAAACCAGGCTCCTTTTTTGGGGTGCCTGGTTTTTTTCTTCATCTTTCTTTTTGAAGGCTGCTCTTTAGAGTTGGCGAGTTAATGTCTTTGGTATGCTGTCTCTTCCATGCTTTCTGCTCTTCTCGCTGTGAGCCTTCTATCGCAGTCGCCGGAGCTTTCCCGTTCGCTTGATTCAGATAACGACGGCCTGCTGGATGCCTGGGAGATCAATGGTTTTGGCCCTCTTGATCCCAAGATTCATGGCTGTGATCCTAAACGTGCAGACATGATTGTCTGTTTTAGAATTCGGCCCGGGATGACGGCAGAAACCTTGAGGCCCACCATTGAAAGGATGAAGAAATTCTATGCAGATATACCCTATACCAATATCAATGGTGTTAAAGGTTTAAATCTGATTCCTATTGTTCTTGACCCCTTGGGTGAAGAAGATAACAATAAGGGCTATATTCAGCTTTACGAAACAGCCATGCCTAAAGAATGGCGGGGTTTGGCTCATGGAGTCATGGTTGACAATCACTCGGGCGGAGGTGGACAGGCAAATCGGCCAGACTGGGCGGGCACTGGCTATAACTGGTGGACTATCGTTCATGAAATAGGGCATCAGCTTGGCCTTCCTCATTCGCCTTTAGGTTCAAATGTAGGGTCCCCCTTTCATGCCAGCCTCATGAACTACGATTACTCTTATCAGCTGGGAGGCGACCCCCAGAAGGTTCAGTTCAGCACAGGAAAGTTTGCCAAGTTAAAGCTTTCTGAGAAAAATCTGGATGAGAACATCCCTTTTCCTGCAGCGGATTTTGATTTCCTCACCAAGCGTCCTCATTTTTATTCTGTCAAGCCGATCGATGATAACTCCTGTCAAATCGACTGGAATAGAAATGGCATTTTTGGCGAAAAAGGATACCAGTCCAACATAAATGATGGCTACGCAGTTGAGTTTAATACTCCAGCTATAAAAGGACCAAAAGCTTCTGGTGCGCCATCGCTTGCTGTAGTACAAGGAACTTTATTTTGTACTATTCCGAAATCAGATAAGACTGATATTACCTCTCCAACGGCATCAAACCCAGCGGCACTGCATATTAGTAAAATAGGTCCAAAAAATCAGTTTGTCACTGGCTATGAATCTACAGTTTATGATGTTTATGGAGACATCAGCACTTTAGAGTGGCGTAAAGAGCTGGCTGTCGCCTATTCATCTGGATCAGGCTGGAAGCTGAACTTTTTTGCACCATCCAGCAAAGGAATCGAGCTGAAACGGACAAAGGAGTTTGCTGCCGGCAGTGACCCGTTTCTTGGACTGGTCGAAGGTGGCCTGGCTGCAGTGACAAGAGATTCATCTGACGGGGCGCTGAGCCTTGTGAGTCTGGTTGGCTCTGAACCGAAGGTCTTTGATCTTGGAATTAAGAGCCTTAAAGGCGCCTCATTTGTCTGGCATCAGTCTGGCAGAAAGCTTGCCCTTGCTGCGGTTGAAGATAGAGAGAAGAATCCGGGAACAGTCGTTGTTTATGAGTTTGTGAAGTCAGCCGAAGGGTGGAAAAAGGCAGGCGAGCCTCTTGTGGTGGGAGGTGCTGCCGCGCCGGCCAGGACATCAAACCGACCTCTCATTTCGGTCGTCAATGGGCTCTATCTAGTTCATTGCAAGGGCTGGTATGCCGATGCCAGTCAATCTGGATTGAACTTCTCCTGCCGCCAGATCGCCACAGGAACAGGCTGGTGGATAAAAATGATGGGGAATGAGTGGGCAAATTCACGCAGTGTCTGCAGCACTGTGCCCTATCAGGGTGATGTCGCTTACGCTTACAGGTGGCATGGAGGCCCTGAGGACAACTCGATATGGCTTCACCTAAAAGGGTCGGGCATTGATTCCGGCACAATCACCGATTTTGATGAGGTCACTTTTATCTTCGAGAAGGGTTTGAAAAACTCGCTGCAGGCGGTAAGAAACGAACAGTGGAGGCGAAAGCAGCGCTAGATCGATTTGGGCTTAGGGGACTAGCCCCTTCTTAAACATATAGGAGAAGGCAGTTCTGCAGCCCAGCAGTTAGGATGCCAGCTTGAGTGGATTCTTTCTTTTGGCAGCGGCTCTTAAAAAGGCGTCTGCCATGGCAGGGTCAAACTGGGTGCCAGAGCTTTCCTCAATTTCCTTCAAAGCCACTTCCCAAGAAAGTCCCTTGCGATAGGGGCGGTCTGTAGTCATGGCGCTAAAGGTGTCTGCGACAGCGACAAGGCGGCCAAGCATCGGAATTTCTTCGCCCTTCAGCTCGTCAGGGTAACCCTTGCCATCCCATCTTTCATGGTGATGCTGAACAATATCCAAAATGGTTTCCATCCCGGGGACGCCCGAGACGATGAGGGCGCCAAGCCGAGGGTGCCTTTTTAGGATTTCAAATTCTTCAGGAGTCAGCCGCCCTGGCTTTCGCAGAATTTCGTCTGGGACTGTGATCTTGCCCACGTCGTGCAGCAGGGCACCTATTCGAATTGTGCGGAGAGCATCTGGCGAGAGGCCAAGTTCCTCAGCAATCCAAAGCGAGTACTCGGCAACATCCTCAGAATGTCGTCTGGTGTAGCTGTCTTTGTTGTCTACAGCGGTAACCATGCCATCAAGAACAGCAAATGAGTTTTCATTTCTCAACTGGCTGTTGACTCGTTGAGTATCCGTAGTCGTCCTAATGCCTTCATCCGACCTCTTTGCTGCGTAGAGGTTGCTGTCAGCCATTGCTATCAGCTCATGGCGTGATCGGCTGTCCTGCGGATAAGAGGCGATTCCGAAGGAGAGGGTGATGGGGATCACACGGCCATCCTGAGGGTTGGGTACGAAACCCGATCTGAGCAGTCTTGCCTTGAGATGCTGAGCAATCTGCGCGGCTTGATCCTGCGTAATGCCAGGGAGGATGGCAAGGTATTCGTCTCCGCCGTAGCGGCCAACAGTGCCGGCAGATTGAACTGTTTCGGCTAGAGCTTTAGCAACTCTTCGTAAGGCTTCGTCACCTGCGGGGTGCCCGTAGGTGTCATTAAACATTTTAAAGTTGTTCATATCCATCATTATCACAGTGATGGATTGCTTTTCCGCTTCTGCTGCTTCCAGGGTTTCGTCCAGTCTCTGGTGTATGGCTCTATGGTTAAGCAGCCCCGTAAGGGGGTCTAGGTCAGCGGCGGCTCGGGCCTGGGTGTACTGTTGGGCGTGCTTAAGGGCTGTGCCTGCTTCCAGGCCAATCGCCTCGATTAGTTCCCAATCAGTTTTGCTGAATCCTCCAGAGTAACGAAGAACCCCAATCATGCCAATAAGGCTCTGCTGGCCTACCATTGGCGCCATTAAAAGCGTGGCTACCGGCCCAGTTGGAGAATTTGGTTCCATGGGCAGAGGCAGGCTTCTTACCTGTTCTATAGGGGCAGTAGAGTAAAGCTGCTGGCTGAGTTCTGGCTGCTGTCCAAGACCAAGCTGCAGAGCCCCCTTCATTATCACGTTGTTTTGACGATCCTTTTCAGCGAGCCAAAGCACTATGGCATCAGCTCTTAGTGCGGTTCTGCCGTGAACAGCGGCCATGCTCAGCACTTCGCGGGGGTCCAAGGTGTTGCTTACTGCCTTGGTCAACTGGTGCAGTGCCGTCAGCTGTCTGGTCCTTTGAGCAATCTTCTCTTCCAGGCCCCCAGTAACCTGCCTTAGCTTTTCGGTCAGCAGTTCGTTGTCACGCAGCATTGCCTTGCCACGCAGAAGAACCACCGATTGGCGGGCCATGGCAACTGCCATAAGAATCAGTCCAACCGCCATGATAATGGGTGAAACATGCCCCTTGGTTTGGATTTCGTGAATGGCTGTAAAGACAAAGGTGCCGAGGCTTAAAACATTGGGAACGATGACTCTCGCCAGTGAGAGAGGGAAGGGTTCTGAAAGAACTTCATCTTCCGAAACCAGGCGCCAGTCGCTGGATTCTCCTATTAATCCAGTGAGGGCGCTAAGGGCCAAAACTCCAAGACCTACCGATAAAATTAAGCCATTAAAAGCAATATAAGGGTTTGTCTCCGGAGTCAGGTTTAGCCTCATTGCCAGCTGGTAGGCTTCTAGGCTTCCTCCAATGGCAAAAAGTACGAGGCCAGTGACGACTAAAGCCGGTCCGCCGCGGATCTTGCCGCTTCGGTTCAGCTGAGCAATCAAAGTCACAGCTGCAAACAGACAGGCTGTGTATCCGATTGGCTGAATGGCAACCATAGAGCGGGTGAAATCCCAGCTGCCTGGCGTCAGCCACACACGAGTGACCACAAAATGCCAGGCAGGCAGACCCATGCCAGCCGCAGCTACGGCTCCATCTAAAAGCGGACTCCCTTGTTCGGGTGTTTTAAGGCTTTGATAGAGGTCGATTCCAGCCAGGAAAAAGACCCACGGCGCAAGGCCGCCTGCGCCGGCAAATATAAGTGGGAGAATTCCTTCTGTTTGACTGCCTACAAAGTGGTGGCCGCAGGCGCTGACAGCAAAAAGTAAGGTTCCGAAGGCAAAGAAGCCAGATGCTGGGATTGCCTTAAGCTCTTTTTTTCCTTTTAGAACGAGAAGAAGAAAGCCTAAAAAGGCAGCAACGCTGATTGCTGTGTGGCCCCAATCAAGCAGATTTGAACTTGAATCTGGCCCTAGAGCCTGTGATCCAGTGAGAAGAGCCCACCCTCCTAGACAGAAAGCGATGCCTGCAGCAAAGCTGGTTTTAGACCTTGCCTGCTTTTCTGTTCTGTCGTCGCTAAACCTGCTCATGGATGATGCTCAAAGTCGATGCACGGCCGGGCTGTTTAGCTTCAAACCGTCCCTAAGATTATCGGTAAAGAAAGATTGAAGCCGAAGAGAAATTTTTTTTTCAGCAGCTAGATTTGCTAAGAGCCTTCGTCGTGCAGCCAGAGTGAAACGGCTGACCGCTTTCGAGATATTGAGTCTTGATCAATCTGCCGATGGATTTAAGGGCCTTGCGGGTAAGTTTTCAACTGTGTCTGTCGAGCAGAAGCTAACCGAACTGAGGGCCCAGGTTGAGCGGCATAACCGTCTTTACCATCAGCAGGCTTCGCCCGAAATCAGTGACTCGCAGTACGATGCCCTCTTTCAGGAACTACTGGATCTTGAAGCTGCCTATCCTGATCTTGTCACCTCAGATAGCCCCACCCATAGAGTTGGCGCAGCCCCCCTAAAGGAGTTTCTCCCACACAGCCACCTTGTTCCAATGCTCAGCCTGGACAATGCCTTTGGCGATGATGAACTGAGAGCTTTTGATGAGCGGATTCGCCGCCTGACTGGCCTTGATGAAATTGAGTACCTGGCAGAGTTGAAGTTCGATGGAGTTTCACTTTCCCTCACTTACCGAGAGGGAGTTTTAGAGACAGCCGCCACCAGAGGAGATGGAGAAACAGGAGAGACAGTAACCCCCAATGCCAAGACAATTTCGAAGATTCCCTTAAGGATGGCTAAAACTTTTTCTTCTCTGGCCGAGGTGAGGGGTGAAGCTCTGATTCCTCGAAGCAGCTTTGCCAAGATCAACGAGGAAAGGCAGGAAAAAGGTCTGCAGGTCTTTGCCAACCCAAGAAATGCGGCAGCTGGTGGATTGAGGCAGCTTGATTCAAAAGAAACCCGGGCCAGGCGGATGGAGTTTTTCGCCTATGGGGTCGGAGCAGTTGAAGGAGCTTCCTACACCAGTCAGTCTGAGCTCTTAACCCTGCTGAAAGAAGCAGGTTTTGCTGATCGAACTGATGCAAAGATATGTAATGGAATTGAATCCTTACTTGCCCAAATTGAGGTTTATAGAGAATCTCGCGCCGCGCTGCCCTACGATATTGATGGCTGCGTTATTAAGGTCAACAGCCTTGCTTTGCAGGCAGAGCTCGGCTTTACCTCACGCGGCCCAAGGTGGGCAATAGCCTGTAAGTTTCCAGCTGAACAGGCTTTTACTCTTCTTGAAGGAATCGGCCTTCAGGTCGGTCGGACAGGAGTCGTCACTCCCGTCGCCGAACTCGCCCCCGTTCAGGTCGGAGGGGTGACGGTGCGCCGAGCAACCCTTCACAACTTTCAAGAACTTCACAGAAAGGATGTGAGAGTTGGCGACACCGTCATTGTTCAAAGAGCTGGGGATGTGATTCCTGAAGTGGTAGGTCCGGTATTGGATAAGCGGCCTGTGTTGGCAGCAGTGCCCGAAGTTCCAGCTCAGTGCCCTGTCTGTCAGACGGCTTTGGTGCAGGAACCTGGCATGACTGCCCTTAAATGTCCAAATCGCAAGGGGTGTCCGGCTCAGGTACAGGCAGCCTTAGAGCATTTTGTATCACGGAACGCGATGGATATTGAAGGCTTGGGTGAGAAGCAGATAGAACGGTTTCTGCAGCTAGGACTCTTGACAGACATTCCTTCTATTTATCGTCTTGAGCAGCGGGAAAGCGACCTGAAAAGTCTTGATAGGTTCGGCGAGCAGAGCGTCGCCAACCTTATTGCTGCCGTAGAAAAGAGCCGCACCAGGCCCCTCAACCGCCTTATCTTTGCCCTGGGCATCAGGTTTGTCGGTGAACGAACCGCCTTGGATTTGGCAAAGGAATTTTGTTCGTTGGAAGCTTTTCGGCAGGCAAAATCAGACCAGCTGGTCGAGATTCCAGATATTGGTCCGAGAACAGCTGGGGAGATTGAAGCCTGGCTGGAAGATGAAGCTAATCAGGCCATGATTGCAGAGCTCTTGGCAGCTGGCGTTAGTCCCCTGGAACCAGAGGCGCCTACTGATGCAGCATTTCAGGGCATGACATTTGTCTTCACCGGAAAACTGGAAAGGTTTTCACGAGAAGCGGCTGAAGCTGTCGTTCAAAAAATGGGGGGCAAAGCCTCGGGCTCGGTCAGTGCAAAAACAAGCTTTGTTGTGGCTGGTCCAGGAGCTGGAAGCAAGGAAGCCAAAGCCAGACAGCTTGGAATTGCGCTTTTGAGCGAAGATGACTTTCTAAAGATGCTGCCAGAGGGCGCTTTTGATTCGTGAGCTTTGAACTTGACTTAAAACAGAAGGGAATCGACCCCAGTCTCGTGCTTAGAATGGGACAGGTGTTTCGCTGCCAATCGCCTCTTTCAGGGGTGATAGTAGGGGCCGAAGGCGAAAACTGGCTTGTCATGACTTGTAGAGAAGGGTCGTGGCAGGTTGAATCCAGCTTGGATCAGTTAGGAGTAGAGAGATTTTTTCGGCTGGACCAACCACCAGAAGCCGTGTGGAAAAGGGTCAAGGAACTTGACCCGAGGCTGGCACACCTTTCGACTGAGGGCTTGGATGGCCTTACCCTTTTAAGGCCAAGCAGCATCGTCGAGGCTCTCTTTGGATTTCTCTGTTCGCAGAACAACACTCTCCATCGAATCATGCCTATGACACGTCATCTTGGCAGTTTGGGGCCTGTGATTTATGAATCAGAATGGGGAACTTTTAATGCTTTTCCGAGTTTGAGCCAACTGGCAGCTGTGGAGGCTGGTGACTTAAAATCAGCCGGATTTGGCTATAGAGCTGCCCATATTCCACGGGCGGCTCAAGCTGTGCTGGATAAAGGAGGGGAGGCGTGGCTAGAGGCTTTGAAGCAGGCAGATTATGAGGAAGCTGTGGCGAGCCTCTGCACTCTGCCCGGCATTGGCCGCAAACTGGCTGAGTGCATTCTGCTTTACGGTGCCGACCGTACAGAGTCTGTCCCTGTTGACACCCATTTGTGGAAGACAGCTGCGCCTCTTTATCTGCCGGATGAGTTTCAGGAACCATTGACTCCGGGCAGGGCTTCGCGGCTTTCCAGCGAAATGAGGTTACGGTTCGGCAATCTTGCTGGCTGGGCGCACCTGCTGCTTTTCGCCGCAAGTCTGACTCAAGGCCCGAGCCGTTCTGTGATGAAAGACAAGGTTAAAGGATAAAGGCAGCATTATAAAGAGCCTTTAGTCAGCGGCTTGAGTATCCTGGGAAGATGAAGTCTCTTTGGCCTCTGCTGGCCCTTGCAGCGGCAGGCTGCGCCGGCACAGGGGGTTCTAATATGAACCTGCCTGCTTCAAATGGACCAATGGGGGCCAGTCGCATTGACCCTCAGGCCATGCCCCAGCAGGCTCCATTAGTGCCCCTGAGAACAACCGAGGCTCTGCCGAATGATCCCGATGATCCTGCTATTTGGGTGAACCCTAAGGATGGTGCAAAAAGCCGAATTCTTGGAACAGACAAGCACGAAGGCACAGGAGGGCTCTATGTTTTTGATCTGGAGGGAAAGATTGTTCAGAAGATCACGCCACTCGACCACCCCAATAATGTTGATCTCGTCCAGGGTGTGAAGCTGGGTGACAAGACTATGGATCTTGCTGTCGTCACAGAAAGAAAGCAGGAGCAGCTGAGGATTTTTGCGATTGACGAGGAAGGAACTCTGACTGATGTGACGGGAAAAACCAAGATCCTCCCAGAGTCCACCGGAGAGCAGAAAGCCCCGATGGGGGTCGCTTTGTGGAAGAAGCCAGACGGCACGGTCGATGTCTTTGTCAGTCCAAAAGAAGGTCCGAAGCTTGGCTATTTGGCTCAGTACAAGCTGATCGCAGGTGAAGGTGGCAAGGTGGATATCTCTTTTGTCCGCCGGCTGGGCAGCTTTAGTGGTCTTGATAAGGATGGCGGCGGAGAGATAGAGGCCATGGCGGTGGACCAGGGAGCGGGGATGCTCTATTTCAGTGATGAGCTGTCTGCCATCAAGCGGATTCCTGCTGATCCCGCCTCAAAACAAGGTGAGTTCTCTTTTGGACGGGACGCCTATCAAGGGGAACGTGAAGGCCTGGCCGTTATTAAGTTTGACAAAAGCAAGTGGCTGCTGAGCAGCGATCAGAAAGCAGGTGGGACAAGGCTCTTTGTTTGGGATATTGGCGGCAGGCTGCCTCGACGTGCCGCCATCATTCCAACTCCCGCTGATTCAACCGATGGGCTAGAGGCTGTGACAGCCAGCTTGGGTGGGGAGTTTCCTGAAGGAATGTTGGTAATGATGAACTCTAAGGACAAAAACTTTATGATTTTTGACTTGAGGGAAGTAAAAAGAGCTGTGGCCGCTGGCCGCCGATAAAGCAGATTACTAACAAGAAAACATGCGCCTCATCTGTGTGATGAGGCGCATGTTTTTGTATAGAGCTAGACTCCTACTGTTTCAGCCTTGGCAGCCCCTAGAATCACTCCCTCGCCGGAGAGGTTGTCGTAATTGGCGCCAGCGTAAGCAGGAACCTCTTTGACAATATCTTCCATGATTTCACGCGGGTTGAAGGCAGGGGTGGCGGGCTTGATTCTGAGAAGGCACTCGGTGAAGATTCTCCAGGGAGCCTTGGCTTCGCCGAGAGGCTGTAGAATCTGGCCCATTCTCTGCACTCTTCGCTCGCTGGAAGTGTAGGTGCCATCCTGTTCTGCGGGAAGAGCCATGGGCAGAACAACAGAAGCGTAGTGGCAGGATTCGACCTGATGGCTGTTGACAGCCACAAGTGTCTCGACATTTTCAAGAGCAGATTGAACCAGCTCACGATCAGCGATTTCATTGAGAGGATCGCACCCTACCAGCCAGAGGCATTTGATCTTTCCAGAAGCGGCTGCTTTGAGGATTTCAATAGTGTTGAGTCCGGCCTTGGGGTCGGCTTCTCCTCCCGCAAGGGTGTCGGGGAGGACGCCCAGTTCTTCCGCTCCTTTTTGGCCAGATTCGAGAGCAAGCAGGGTGAATCTGCCCCCCTTCTCCTTAGCCGAGGTGGCGAGAGCTTCGACAGCGGACTGGCTGGCGTTAAGCAGGCTGGAAGTTGTCAAGGTGACAAAGCTGGATTCGGCCAGGGCCGCCACTGCCTTAAGCAGTTCGCCTGACGAAACTCCTGTTTCTTGGGCAAGAGCTTCAACGCTGCCTCCCTGGGCGAGAAGTGCTTTTAAGCCTTCGGCAAGCACGCCTTCTTTTCCTGCTTTATAGCGCAGAACAGCATGAGCGAACTGATCGGCTTCGCTGCTGGTGTGGTGAGCTGTCACGATTTTGGCCCCCTGGTTGAACCAAGCCTTGCGGACTCGCAGGTAGGTGATGGGGGCTTCGTCTGCCAGGTTGGTGCCGAAAACAAGGATTGAAGAAGCCTGTTCCAGTTCTGCGATTGTCGTCTGAACTGAATCAATGCCCAGCTTGTTTTCAAGCCTTTCGGACCTTGCCTGAAGCGGAAGTCCGATTCGATGGTCGATGTTGGAGCTGCCAAACCCCTTTCTAAAAAGCTTCTGAAGTGAATAGAGGCTTTCGTTGCTGATGTGGCGCGGGCCGACGAGAACAGCGACTTCAGAGTTTTCGCTGGCAGTCAGAATCTGCTGGTAGGCTTCTCCCCATTCAGCTTTGACAAAATCGTCTCCCCTGCGTACATAGGGGCTGGTTAATCTTTCGGGGCTATTGTAAAAATCGTGGCCAAACTTTGTCTTATCGCTGGTCCACTCTTCATTGACTGCTTCGTTGGTGCGGCCGTTGATTCTTACCAGTCTGCCGCTTCGGGTATCGAACCAGATGTTGGTGCCATCGGCGGTAACGGTGCAGATGCCGGGTCGGGTTTCCAAATCCCACGGGCGGGCACGGAACCTGTACTTGGATGAAGTCAGGGCTCCAACGGGGCAGATTTCTATGACGTTGCCGCTGAATCGGCTTTCAAAATCGGTGAGCTGGAAGGTGGAGGGCTGCATTTCTGCGCCTCGGAACCTAAAGGCCAGCTGGGCATCACCAGAAATTTCTTCGGTAAACCTCACGCACCTGCCACATTGAATACACCTTTCAAGGTCCAAAGTGACATATTTGCTGAGTGGGTAAGCCTTGGGAGCGTGCCGTTTCATTTCGGTGAATCGGCTGGTGCTGGGGCCATAGGCAAGGGTGTTGTTCTGCAGGGGGCACTCGCCGCCTCGGTCGCAGATGGGGCAGTCGAGAGGGTGGTTGATCAAAAGGAACTCAAGGACTCCCTTTCGATCGCGATGGACCATCTCGGTATCGGTGTAGATGGCCATTCCTTCGCTGGCGGGCAGGGTGCAGCCAGCTTGAGGCTTAGGCATGCGGCGGACCGAGCCATCTGGCTGTCGGAATCCCACCTCGACCAGGCACATGCGGCACATTCCCACCGGCTTCATGCGGGGGTGGTAGCAGAAAATGGGGATTTCCAAGCCAAGCCTTTTGACCGCTTCAACGATCAGTTCTCCCTTGGGGACTTCAATCTCGATCTCGTTGATCGTGATTTTTACTGTCTCAATTTGGGGTGCGGCAGCCATGGTGTCCAACAAAATACAGACCTCGTCAGGGCGACGATTTCTATCTCTGTAGAGATACCCGATTCTGGGGTCTTGAGTTCGCCTAAGGCCCCCGGATGGAGGGTAATGGATGACGAGCCGCTTCTTTTGGCGCCTTCTCTTTTATGTTTTCAGCAGAATTTGGACTGTGCTGGCAGGGTGCGCGGCAGGATTTAAGTATATGCCGCTCGGGATGAGCTGAATACCCCCTCAACTTCAAGATCCAACAGCTGGCAGCCTGGCTGCTTCTTCACCTCAAAACATCAAATCATCCGGGCGAAAAAAAAAGGCGGAAACGCATTCCGCCTGATTGAACTGCTTGTCGTCAACGTCGAACGATGCTCGTGATTTCGGCCCGTTTCGCGCTTACGTTGTTATCATAGGCATTGAAATGTTAAGAACACACTAAGGCTGGGCAGGGGGTGGGTCCAGGCAGAAAAGTAAAGGACGTTCGCCTGGGAAGTTGGAATCATTTTCAGCCTCTCAAGGCCATAAGTCATAGGCTGTTTCGCTGAACCTGTCCACAGCTTTGCTAAAGCGGAAAGCATGTGGGTGGCCCAGAGTTTCGGTAGAAGGTAAAACCGCCGAGTGAATGTCGGAGAGCTGATTTACCAACTTGCCCCAGAGTTCGATGACTGGGTGGGCAGCACTCTGCCCGTCTACAGCCCAATTGATGGCGAGCATATTGTCACCCTGCGGGCAGATACTCCTCAGGAAGTCGATGCCAAAATTGGCCTGGCCCATAAGGCCTTTAACGTTTGGCGGGATGTCCCTGCCCCCCAGAGGGGTGAGCTTGTTCGGAGATTTGGTCAGGCTCTTAGAGATCACAAGGAAGAGCTTGCTCAGCTTGTGACCTGGGAATGTGGAAAGATTCTTAGCGAAGGCCGAGGCGAAGTCCAGGAGATGATCGACATCTGCGATTACGCGGTCGGACTCTCAAGGCAGCTATACGGTTTGACCATTGCGAGTGAAAGACCAGATCACCTCATGTCAGAAACCTGGCATCCATTGGGACCGATCGGCATTATTTCTGCCTTCAACTTCCCTGTAGCCGTGTGGAGCTGGAACGCAGCCCTCGCCTGGGTCTGCGGTGATACCTGCGTGTGGAAGCCCAGTGAAAAAACACCCCTTACCGCTATTGCCTGCCATTCGTTATTCGAATCGGTCAGAAAGGGAATGGAGCTGCCAGAAGGCATTTCAACCTTGGTAATCGGGGATAGAGCCGCTGGAGAGCAGATTGTGGATGACAGGCGGCTGCCCCTGATTTCGGCGACCGGAAGCACCAGGATGGGAAGAGAAGTGGGTCCTCGTGTAGCGGCTCGATTTGGCCGAAGCCTGCTTGAGCTGGGGGGCAACAATGCCATCATCGTCACTCCTTCGGCTGATCTTGACGTAGCCCTGCCGTCTCTCCTTTTTGGTTCTGTCGGCACAGCGGGGCAAAGATGCACTTCCACCCGCAGGATTATTGTTCACGAGTCCCTGATTGAAAAGCTCTTCAATCAGCTGGCTCAAAACTACGCCATGATCGGCAGGGAAAAAGTGGGCGACCCGCTTGATTCAGCAGCTTTGGTCGGTCCTTTGATTGATAAAGCCGCTTACGAAGGGATGCAGAAGGCTCTTGAAGCAGTTCGGCCCTTTGCGACTGCTCTTGTTGGGGGAGAGAGGGTTCGGGCTGATCTTGGTGAAGAAGCCTATTACGTGAGCCCTGCTCTTGTGCTGCTGTCAGAGCAGCCAGAAGTCATCTATCACGAGACCTTCGCGCCTCTTGCCTACGTCATCCCTTACTCCACTTTGGAGGAAGCTTTGGAGATTCATAATGCTGTTCCTCAGGGCCTGAGTTCGGCAATCATGACCACTGACTTAAGGGAAGCTGAGTTCTTCCGACGCCGCAGCGACTGTGGAATTGCCAATGTCAACATCGGCACGAGCGGAGCCGAAATTGGCGGCGCTTTTGGAGGAGAAAAAGAGACGGGAGGAGGAAGAGAATCTGGTTCAGATTCTTGGCGAGCCTATATGAGAAGGCAGACCTCGACAGTGTACTACGGCACAGACAAGCCTGCTTTGGCTCAGGGCGTCAGCTTCGACGTTTAAGTCTTCAGCCTGTGCGGTCTTTGGCCAGCCCTGCTCTCATTTGTCTGAGGGCAGGGGCTGGCTGT
This sequence comes from uncultured Fimbriimonadaceae bacterium, assembly GCA_964607175.1. GTDB lineage: Bacteria > Armatimonadota > Fimbriimonadia > Fimbriimonadales > Fimbriimonadaceae > JAKRSE01. Next base: position 1,861 of record CAZSIM010000012.1, on the reverse strand, counting down.
TGTTTAAATGTCAGATCTGCTTCAGCAGTTCTTCGACTCTTTCTTCGGCGGCATCCACCAGCTGACCGAGAGTGGCGGAATCGAAGCTGAATCTGCCTCCGGCAGCTTCAAAAAGTCCGGGCAGACCCTTGGTTGAACCCAAGGCAAGGCCGGATCGGTACATTCTGGCTGCTTCAGCGGGATCTTTTCGTGAGTTGAGCCAGACCTGGAAGGCGCCGACCTGAGCCATGCCGTACTCGACATAGTAGAAGGGAATCTGGAAGATGTGCAGCTTTCTGTGCCAGCCAGTGGCTTCAATCTCTGGCTCATCAGACCAGTCGGTGCCCTTCATATAGGTGCGCCAAAGCTCGGTCCAGGCCTTGTCGCAGGCGGCTGGATCTCTGCCTTCAGGGGTCGAGTAAGCCCAGTGCTGAAAGCCATCGACCACTGCCATGTAGGGCCAGAACATCAGACACTTTTCCAGGTGCTGAATCTGGGCTAAAGCTGCCTGTGATGGCGAGTAGTAGGCTTCAAGGTGAGGCTGGCAGAGCATTTCCATACCCATCGAAGCGACCTCGCAGAACTCAAGGCCAGGATTCTTCATCAGGTCATAGGGCAGCTTAAAACATTCGTAAGCATGAAAACAGTGGCCAGCTTCGTGCAGAAGGGTCTGAACATCGTCGTGGGTTCCGACTGCATTCATGAAGATAAAGGGCCGCTTGGCTCGGGGAAAAGCGGTGCAGTAGCCGCCGTTGGCTTTGCCGATCCTTCCCATAAGATCCATCAGGCCTTCATCCACCATTTCGCGGAACCATGCCGCGCACTGGGGGTCCACCTTGTCGAAAATGCCCTTGGCCTTTTCCTTGAATTCCTCTTCTGTGGCAAAGGGTCTCAGAGGGGTATCGGAATAGGCGTCAAGAGCTTCATCCCAAGGCTTGAGTGCATCTAAGCCCAGCTTTTCGGCTTTTCGCTTCTGAATGCGTTCTGCGGCTGGGACAACGGTTTCAGCGATAGCGGCACGGAATGAATCGCAGTCTGCCTGGCTGTAATCAAGCCTCCCCATGGCCTTGTACTGGTAGTCGGTAAAGCTGGCGAAACCAGCTTCCTTGGCCGCTTCGATTCTAATATCGTAGGCTTTGGTCCAGAGGGTGTTGTAGGCTTCGCGGTCAGCAAGAATTCTGTCGTGCTTGGCCCTAAAGGCTTTTTCTCTTACCGACCGATCTTTATCCTGCAGGGGCAGTTTAAGGGCAGATAGGGAAACCTGCTGGCCTTCCCATTCAACCTTTTGAGCTCCGCAGAGCTTGTCAAACTCGCTGCCCAGCTCAACCAGTGCGGTGAATCGGGGAATGTTGCCTTCTCTAAAGATTTCTGCAGAAAGGGCCATCTGTCGTAGGGGATATTCAAGGCCGGGAAGGGAGAGGCCGCTGGCGATGACCTTCTCCTTCAGGGATTGCTCCCAGGTTTGTGACGGCTCTTGAACTGTCCTGATAAAGGTCATCAGGGCATCTTCAGCGGCAGCATCTTCTGTGTTGATGCTGGTGGCAACGTAGTGTCGGCTGGTGATCTCGCCCAGTGTTTCGCTCAGTTCTGTCCAATCTGAAAGCCACTGTGGAAATGTTTCTTGGGTGAGTTCGACCTTGGCCAGCGCCTGAAAATAGGGTTCAAAATCTGCCCAAGTCCAAGACATCGCCTGTGCTGCGTCGGCAGGAAGAGTCCGCATAGAGAAGATTATGGGCAGCTAGGGGCAGTCGGTTCCTTGATGGGTCTGTTTGCAGGCAGGCAGTCAAGCATCCAGGCTCGGTCGTGCAAAATCGTCAGGCGGTATCTTGGTGCCCGGAACCTGCCCATGATCCTTGTCATCGACAACTACGACAGCTTCACC
>CAZSIM010000011.1:55832-69217 GCA_964607175.1 uncultured Fimbriimonadaceae bacterium | reverse complement strand
CGTTTAGGGCGTGGACTACCAGGGTATCTAATCCTGTTTGCTACCCACGCTTTCGCGCCTCAGCGTCAGGAAACGTCCAGTGAACTGCCTTCGCCATTGGTATTCCTTCCGATATGATCGCATGTCACCGCTACACCGGAAATTCTATTCACCTCTACGTCCCTCAAGCTCGCCAGTATGCGTGGCAATTTCTGCGTTGAGCACAGAGATTTCACCACACACTTAATGAGCCGCCTACGCGCCCTTTACGCCCAGTAAATCCGGACAACGCTTGCTCCCTACGTATCACCGCGGCTGCTGGCACGTAGTTAGCCGGAGCTTATTCACCAGGTACCGTCCTAAGTCTTTCCTGGTAAAAGGAGTTTACAGACCTAAATCCTTCATCCTCCACGCGGCGTCGCGTGTTCAGGGTTTCCCCCATTGACAACGATTCCTAACTGCTGCCACCCGTAGGTGTGAGGGCCGTGTCTCAGTCCCTCTCGGGGGGATCATCCTCTCAGACCCCCTACCCGTCGTAGCCTTGGTAAGCCATTACCCTACCAACTAGCTGATGAGTCATGAACCGTTCCTGAAGCGAATTGCTCCTTTGATAGAAGAAAGATGCCAATCTTCTGTCACATCCGGTATTGCCCAGGTTTTCACCTGTATATCCCAGACTTCAGGGCACGTTGTTCATGTATTACTCCGCCGTTCGCCACTAGACTTGCGTCTCGTTCGACTTGCATGTCTTAGGCACGCCGCCAGCGTTCGTCCTGAGCCATGATCAAACTCTCCGAAGAAACTTTGGGAGCATCTTTCGATGCTTATTGTTCCTGTTGGATGAGCCCGCTAAGACAACTGGGACACCAATCCCAACCGCTCAGCGTTTTCATTCTTTTTTTTGATGTTGACTAAGGTATAATCCTTGTCAACCTCAGGCTGCGCTGCACCACTATTGAGCTTTCAATCTGCTTGTCTCAGTCTTGCCTTTCGGCTTCCTGCTGACGAAAGATATTGTTCCCCAGAACCACTCCCATGCGCAAGGGGTCCCGGACCAATTGGGGACTCTTTCTGCGACTAAATGCGAATTTTCTTCGTCTTTACTCTTTGGCTAGGTTCAAAACGGCCTTTTCAGGTCCTTAACATCAGTCCCCAAAAGGGTCCCTTCCAGACCCCGCGTGGTCCCAACTTGGCCCAAACCAAGCCTTCAACTGGTCCCGACAAGCTTAAAGAAGCACCTGTCGCTCCCAATCTCTTTCTGCCAGGGCCTTAACAAAAGGGCCGAAGCCCAAAGGCTTCGGCCCTTCATCTTCTTCAGATTGACCCAGCTAACTGCCAGCCGAGCCTCTCTGTCTTGCTGCCAAAGATTCTAAAGCATTCATGCGCGTTCTTGCCATTTCAGCCATCGACCCCATGGGGTAAGTCTCTGCCAGCCATTTGTACATTGCCTGGGCGTGAATAAAGCTCAGCTCTTTCACTTCCATTATCATCGCCAAGCGGTAGGCCGCCATCTGCCTGTCTTCATCAGCCACTCCATCTGCCCGGACTATCCAGTCAAACAGATTTTTGGCCAAACGAAAGTCATCTGTCTTCTCCACCTCCAAAGCCAGCCTTAGCACTATGTTCATAGACAGGCCAGATTTTTCTCGGATATGCGAAACCACCCACCCAGCCGACTGAACCTGTTTAGGAGAAGCCAAAATCGCAGGCATCTGCCTCTTCAGCCTTGCCAGCACATCGGGGTCCAGCTTGTAGCCATCTCTAATGATTCTGGTAAGGGCTGCCAGAGTGATTTCGGTGTTGTCCGGCTGATGAACAGCCATTTCTTTTAGCTGAGTTGAGTTCAACATCGAATAATCACCCCCCTCGGCCATGGTGGCTTTTGCCTCGCTCACATAACTGTCGTCACGAGAAATCCTAAAGGCAAGCGCTATTAAAAATCCAGCCGCGACTCCACCCAAATGAGCCAGATTCCCAATTCCTCCTCTTCCACCGGTTAAGGCGAGCCCTGCTAAATCGGAAAATATATATAAGGCTCCAATTCCCCACATTGGCGAATCTATCATGCCGCCCTGATAACGAAAAACATACAGACACTGCACTTTGCTATGAGGAAAAATGTAAAGAGAGGCGCCAAGAACACCCATGATGGCTCCCGATGCGCCAATTGATGGTCGATCTGGAAGTTGTGATCCCACCAGCAGGAGATGCAGAACATCACCCGCAAGGGCAGCAAGCAGGTACATGATCAAATACCTCCACCACTTCATCCTGCCTTCTACAGCCAAGCCAACAATGGCCAAAAACCACAGATTGAATAGGATGTGAAAGAAGTCCCCGTGAAGGAACATGCTTGTCATATAGGTCAGGGGGCTAACGTTGTTGTAGCTAAGACCGAAGGTCTTGGCCACCTCCATATCTATGGTCCTGCCCTCGTTGACAAAGATAAAAACTAAGACATTGATCGCCACCAAGGTCCAAGTCACCCAAGGAAAAGCTTCAGGAGGGTTCTTTGACCGAAGAGGAAGAAACATGGAGCGCTGCTTAACCTCCTCAAAGTATCTCAGGTTTTATCATGGTTTTTACAGGCCTGCACCATTTTGAATACGGCAGCTTTTTTCTGATCAGAAGCTGATCTCAATCACTCAAGCTTCTCCAAAGTGCCCGAATAAGAACCTGCACCTCAAATACACTCCCAATCTGCTCTAAAGATCTCGGTATTTCTACCGATAATCAGCCCAACAACGGCTGTGGATAAACATGGGAAACCAACAGGGGAAAGACTCGCTGTGGGAAACCCCGATTTTCTCCACCATTTGCACCCTAGGTTTATCCCCACTGGCAGCCCTGCTTCAAATGAACCTAGCTCAAATGCTTTTTCCCCTAGTTTCAAGGGTCTAAAGAAAAGTAAGAGTCTTATATATCAAGTTCTTTAGAAAAGAAGGCGGGGATAATCTCACCTAGCCCCAAATGCTTGCCAAACTCTCTGCCGCCAACTTCCGAATCATCGATCGAGCAGAGGTCGTTCCATCAAGCGGGTTCAATATTCTCTGTGGAGCCAATGGTCAAGGCAAAACCACCTTTCTCGAAGCCATCCATCTTGTTTCCACGGGCCGGCTTTGGAAAGGTGCCAAAGACATTCAGGCCATTCAAGACGGACAAAACGAAACATTAGTTTCGGCCGAGCTCACACAATCAGGAACTGAACTGGCTGTGCATATTGTCCGTGGTTCGCGCCGAAAAGCTTTGGTGAACAGTTTAGGGCTGCCTCGTGCCAGCGATCTTTTGGGCCGCCTGCCTACAGTTTCATTTTCTGCTGTCGATCTTGAGATTGTCCGAGGAGAACCGGCTGACCGAAGAGACTTTTTAGACGAAGAACTGGCCCAGCTTTATCCTGCTTATTTACGTCACCTTGCTGCGTACAAAAGAGCGGTTGAGCAGAGAAATGCTCTGCTCAGACAAGCACGAGATTACTGGCAGGGGGCTGAAGTGTTTGAACCCTGGGAAGAAAGTTTGGCGGAACATGGCCAAGGGTTAAGAACCTTCCGCACCCAATGGCTGAATGAAATCACGCCTCTTGCCGCTGCCCACCATGCTCAGCTAAGTGAAGGTGAAGTGCTTAATTTGGCTTACATGCCGAAAGATGAAGGCCTCTCCCCACGAACACTAGCTGCGACAAGAGGTGAGGATATCGCTCGTGGATCGACCAGTCTTGGACCCCATAGAGATGAAGTGCTCATCACCATCTCTGGGCGTGAAGGAAGAGTTTTTGCGAGTCAAGGACAGCAGCGCACCGCAGTCATCTCGCTCAAGTTAGCGGTTCAAAGTCTCGCACAGAGAGTCTTTGGCTTTCCTCCCCTTCTGCTGCTTGATGATGTCTTCAGCGACCTGGATGCCCGTCGTAGAGGGGCTTTAGTGGACTTTGCCCAAAGCCAGCAGGCTCAGGTTTTTCTTTCCTGCACTGAGTCAGAAATGGCGGGCAGCGGACTTGTCAGCCAGTCAACCGTCTTCCGGGTAGAGTCAGGCAGGATTTCGAAAGACTGAAAAGGGCCATTAGAGTTTTTTAGACAGTAAATAAAAAATCTATTTTTAGCGCAAAAAATTGTTTATTTATCAATGAAAAAGCTCACCGATCTGCTGGGAAAGGCTGTTCCGCACAAAGAAGTTTTAGCTGCGGTTAAGGCAGAGCATTTTCTGAAAGATTGGCCCCAGCTGGTTGGGCCAGAGCTTGCCGCCAAAACAAAGTTTCTGCAGTACGACCATGGGGTTGTTTTGGTTCAGGTTACGGGCTCAGCATGGGCGAACGAAATCATTCTGCGGTCGCCTGAAATTGTTGAAAGACTGAATTTCAAAGCCGTTGAGTCTGGCTTTAAGGTCGATACCTTTACTTCCGTCAAGGTTCACGTAGTCACTTCTTTAAAAGGCAGAAAAGCTCCTCCTTTACGAGTGAAGGTTGATATGCCCGAAAGACAGGACTGACAAAAGAACGGCATACTTGGTATCAGCAGGCCATGCTGAACCTGAGTGAATGGAGATCTCGCCCTCTCTTAGTGGGCTGCCTTGGCCTTATTCTTGGAATGCTCTCAGGTTTTGAGCCTTGGCTGGCAATAGCCATTCTGCCCTTGGCACTATTGGTTTGGGATTTGAAGGCAGGCTTGGCTGCTTTGTTGTGCGGAGTTCTAGGGTTTTTGCTGAGACCAATCCCTCAGCCTGGTTTGACAGAATCTCAGCTTTTTTACGGAGAAGTTGTGGTCGCTTCAGTTCCAAGAACCCTGCCTAACGCAGTTTTAGCCGAGGCTGATTCTGATATTGGCCGAATTGTCCTTCGCCTGGCTCCTTATGTTGATGTCAGTCTTGGAGATAGGCTTCTGGTTCAGGGAGTTTCACGCCCGCCAAGACCCTATCAAAAAAGGTCTGGCTTTATTGGTGAAGTCAGGTCTGCCATGACTCCCCAAACCTTGAAGCGTGGCTCGCCTGTTTGGCGTTGGGGCGGGACAATTAGAAAGTCGTTTGAGAGATTTTTAACTGCTTCTCTACCGGAAAGACAGGCTCCATTGGTTGATGCTCTTTGTTTTGGTGTGACCACAGGCATGAGCGACGAAGATTTGGACCTGATTCGTGCCAGCGGAGGGGCTCATCTTATTGCGGCGAGCGGCGCCAACGTTGTTTTTTTGCTGGGAATGGTTTGGGCTTTGGTCCGTTGGGTGCCTTTTCCCTTATGGCTGCGTGCGCCGATTCTTGCCTTGGTGCTTGTTGTTTATGCTGGTGCGGCCGGATTGAATCCGCCCATTACTCGCGCTGTCATCATGGCCCTTATCATGGGCGGAGCAGTTTTGGCCGAAAGAGAGCCAGATCTGCTTAATGCTTTGGCTGGGGCTGGGTTTATTGGCCTTATCATCAACCCTTGGGAAGTGATCAGCCCTTCTTTTTGGCTGAGTTTTGCTGCTGTGGCTGGCCTTGTTCTATTTGCCCCCGCCAGCAGAAACATGATTGTCAGCAGTTTTGTGGCTTCTTTCGCTGCCTCAGCGGCCACTGCGCCATTGGTCGGGTACTGGTTTGGTTCAATTCCCTTGGCAGGAGTTCTTGTCACTCTTCTCACTGGCCCTCTGGCACTGATTCTGATGGGCTTTAGCCTACTCTCCTGGCTTGTATGGCTGGTTATCCCTTCTTTGGGATCTGTTCTTGGCCTTCTTTGCGAAGGAATGGCTTCTTGGATGCTTCTTGTTTTTGTGCAGTTCGGAGGACCTTGGTCACTGAGCCTGCCTGTTCCTGAGTTCAGTCCTTGGTGGCTGGGTCCCTTTTATCTGCTTGGAATCTTGATGGCCAAGGGGACCAAGGCAAGAGAGGGGCAAAGCTGACCCAGTTCATCTTCCGTGTATCTATGAATATATTGATTGCTATATATCTTAAAAGAATCTAGATAGGCAGGGATGAAGGCGGCTGTTTAGAGCCTGGATAGAAGGGTTTATTCAATCCAGGCTCATTTATCCGTCAGAGATTGTGTCTAGGCCGAATACATCTGCAGCCTCTCACGAAGCCTAACGATTTCCTGATCGAGATCAGAGAGAGCCTGCCTATCTCGCTCGACCACTTCTGGCTTTGCTCGGCTGACAAAGTCAGCATTGCCTAGGCGGCCCGCCAGCTTGTCTCTTTCGATCTGTTTTTTGGCAAGATCCTTTTCTGCTTTCTCCTTCTCCTTTGCCACATCCACCAGGCCGTCAATCGGCAGGTGGAAGTTAAGGTCTCCGGAAGTTGTGCTAAGAAAGCTGCCTTCAGGCCGGCCCTGACGCACACCTTCAAACCAAGCCTGGCTTTTAAGAATCTCTTCACCACCTGCCAGATCACCCTCGTACCATATCTCTGGCAGAGTCTTCATTGGGTTTGCTCCGGTTTCAGCTCTTAAAGCACGCACTGCTCGCACTCCTTCAAACCAGCCTTGAACTCGCGAACTGACTTCTTCATCCATTTGGTTGGAATCAAAGATCGGCCACTGAGTCTTAACCAAGAGAGTGCCCTTATAGCCAGGAAGGTGTGAAGCAAGTTCTTCTGTAATGAAAGGCATGACTGGGTGTGCAAGCTGACAGAAGGTTCTAAGCACCTTGACCAGCACCCACTGGGGAATTCTTTTCTGAGATGGATCATTTAGTCGAGGCTTGCTGATTTCGATATACCAGTCGCAGACATCGTTCCAAAAGAACCTATAAAGGTCTTGGCAGGTCGATTGAATATCTCTGGATTCATAGCCAGCGGTCACAGATTTCACCGTTTGGTTAAGCCTGTTTAGCAGCCAAAGGTCAACATCAGCCAAATGGTCAGGAGTTTCTTCTGACCAATCATCAATGTTCATCAAGACAAATCGGCTGGCATTCCAGATCTTGTTGCAGAAAGCTCTTGATTCGTCGCTCTTCTTTTCGCCGTAGCGAATATCTTGGTTGGAGCCAGTTTGAGAAAGCAGCGACCACCGCAGAGCATCGGCGCCCTTGGTTTCGATAATGGGGATTGGATCGATGCCTGTTCCCAGGCTCTTGCTCATTCTTTCTCCCTTTTCGGTAAAGATCGTCGCGTAGATCATGACTTCGCTGAAGGGGATTTCCTTCATAAAGTCCATGCCCATCATCACCATGCGGGCGACCCAAAGGTAGAGAATATCGCGGGCTGTTACCAGAACCGAAGTGGGATAGAAAGTCTTCAGATCTTCTGTCTCGTTGGGCCAGCCAAGGGTGGCAAAGGGCCAGAGGCCGCTGGAGAACCAGGTATCCAGCACGTCGTCATCCTGACGAACAATCTTTTTATCTCCCGCCTGTGTCTGAGCTTCCTGCCAGTTAAGGGCGGCAAAAGCTTCGCCAGATTCTGTGTAAAAAACAGGAATCCTGTGACCCCACCACAGCTGGCGGCTGATGTTCCAATCTCGAATATTTTTCAGCCAATCGAGATAGATGTCGGTGAACCTTTCTGGGATGAACTTGATCTTCCCTGCTTCCACGACTTTAATGGCATCTTCGGCCAGCGCCCTCTGGTTCACAAACCACTGCTCGCTGGCTAGGGGCTCAATAGCCTCTCCAGACCGTGAGGAATAGATCATTGGAATGGTGTGGTCTTCCACCTTTACCAGCCAGCCCCCTTCTTCCAAGTCAGCCAGCACAGCCTTGCGGGCGGCATAGCGTTCAAGACCTTGGTACTTGCCGCCAAGATCGTTGATTTTTGCTTTGCTGTCCATTGCGATCAAGACCTCAAGACCATGCCTTTGACCCACTTCGTAGTCGTTGGGGTCGTGGCCGGGGGTTATCTTAACCGCGCCAGTGCCAAATTCCGGGTCCGGATATTGATCTGCGATTAAAGGAATCTCACGATTCATCAAGGGCAGAATCAGTTTTTTGCCTACTTTGCCTTCGTAGCGGGCATCGCTGGGATGGACAGCAACTGCCACGTCGGCCAGCATGGTTTCTGGCCTCGTTGTGGCAATAATCACTTCGCCGCTGCCGTCTGCAAAGGGGTAGCGGACGTGATAAAGCCTGCCATTTATGTCTTTACGCTCAGTTTCAATATCGCTGACAGAAGTCTGCAGCACAGGATCCCAGTTCACGACCCTGAGGCCGCGGTAGATAAGACCTCGGTTGAACCAATCGATAAAGACCTTGAGGACCGCCTTTGCGTACTCCTCATCGAGGGTAAATCGAGTTCGGCTCCAGTCGAACGAGCACCCTAGAGCTCTAAACTGACGAAGAATCTCATCGCCGCTTTCTTCTCTCCACTGCCAGGTTCTCTCTACAAAAGCTTCGCGTCCAATTTCCTGTGGGTTCTTCCCTTCGGCTTTTAGCTTTTTTGCGACAACGCTTTGGGTTGCGATTCCAGCATGATCTTGGCCGGGGAGAATAAGCACTTTGTGGCCCTTCATTCTGTAAAAGCGGCCGAGCATATCCTGCAATGAATAGCACAGGGCGTGGCCCATGTGAAGGCTGCCTGTAATGTTGGGAGGTGGAATGGTGATGGAGAAAACAGGACCCGGAGCGTTCGGGTCAGGTTCAAAAGCTCCGGATTCTTCCCAAAGCTTGTACCATTTGGGCTCAACTGGAGCCGCTTCATAACGAGGGGCAAGGGTCTCTTCAGACATGCTGTTCTCCTCCTTCAGGTCACGAAGGATAAAGCCAGTCTACCGGCCTGATGTTTCACGTGAAACAGTGGGGCGGGACTCGGAAAAGAGTGCCGAGATAACCTCCTCCACAGAAGGCTCCTCTACGGTGATATCTGCGACCTCGTAGGCTCCAAGAATCTGTCCTGTGACCCTGGCAATATCCGCCTTCGGAATCGCCAAAACAGCAGAACTCTCTTCTATTTCCTTCACATCGAATTCTTTGGTTAGGCGAGCTAACTCCTCTGGGTTAGTAAATGAAAGCCTCAGTCTTCTTTCTGATGAATGTCGCTCGGCAAGGGTGGCCATGCTTCCATCGTAAACAACTGTGCCAAGGTTTATCACCACAACCCTCTCACAGAGTTCTTCTACATCCTGCATATAGTGGCTAGTCAGCAGAATCGAGCAGCCAGATTCCTTTTGATATTCTTTTAGGAAGGAGCGGATACGCGCCTGACTGGTCAGGTCTAGACCAAGGGTCGGCTCATCAAGAAAGACAACCTTAGGGTCATGCAGCAGAGAAGCGACAAGCTCGCACTTCATTCGTTCTCCCAAACTCATGCGGCGAACCTGTACATTCACCTTGTCCTCTAGTTCCAGGTGCGGAAGAAGGTAGTCAAGCTTCTCTTTGTATCTGGCTTCTGGAATGTCGTAAAGCTCTTTGAGGACCAGAAAAGAATCAACTGCTGGCAGATCCCACCAGAGCTGCTGCTTGTTGCCCATAACCAAAGCGATCTGCCGCAGATAGTCAGGCTGGCGCTTAAAAGGATCAAAACCCAGCACCTCAGCTTTGCCAGATGTTTTGTGCAGAATCCCGCTGAGAATTTTCAGTGTTGTGGTCTTTCCAGCACCATTTGGGCCAAGAAATCCGACTGTTTCACCTTCAGCCACTGAAAATGAAACATCGTTTACAGCTGTAAAGGTCTCTCTGTGAGGCTTTATAAACGACTTAACTGAGTTCAAAAAGCCCGATTCACGCTTGGTTCGGGTGAACTCTTTAACCAAATGCTCAACTAGAACTCTCGCCATTCTGCCTCTTTGCCAACTGCCATGAGTGTTTCACGTGAAACACTTTTTCAGCGGATGAGTCCCGTCCAATCCTGAAAAATAAAGAGTGCTGGTGTCGTGGTCATCAGCAGTGCAGAAGCAGGAATAGATGCCATCAACATCGAATCGATTCTGTCCAGCATTCCTCCATGTCCTGGGAAAAGGCCGCCAGAATCTTTGACTCCCATTCGTCTCTTTAAAAAGCTTTCGAATAGATCTCCGGCCAAGCCTAAAACTCCACACATCAGGCCGATTGCTAAAGAAGCGGGCCAGGCAACTTCAAAAGCTATCCCGAACCCAACCGCAGATAAAACTGAACCAATAACACCCCCTACCGCGCCTTCCCAGGTCTTAGAAGGTGAGAGCTTGGGAGCCAAGAGACTGCGGCCTATGGCTTTGCCGGTCAGGAGAGCCAAAGTATCTCCCACCCACAGCGAGAGAAAGATGAGAGCTGCCGGGTTTGGCCCCGGACTGCCCCACAGGTGAACGGAGATGAGGCAGAAGATAGGGGCAGAAAGCCAGCCCATTCCCAGCCAGGCCAGGGGGTGAGGCTTCTCTGTGTTTCGAAGGAAAAGTGAAAGACAGCCAATTCCGAAAACTATCGTCTGCATTGCCAGCATCAAAACTGGTCCATGGGCAGATGCCGCCCAGCAGGCAAGAGCAAAGACAATAGTGTAGAGGGCTGCAGAAACACGGCTTTTCCAGCCCCAGTTCAAAAGTCGGGCTAGCTCTTCACCACCAAAAAACAGAGCGACACAGGCGACCAAGGTGAAAAGCCATTTGGCAGGCCACAGCAGACCGCCCAGAATAAGCGTCATGGCCACAAGCGCCGTCCACACTCTCTGAGCCATTACTGGCTTTTATAATGGCATAAAAGTTAAGGAGCTGAGCTCATTTCGAACTCAGCTCCTTAAACCTACAAGGCCTTTGGGCCAGGAATCAGCCGTTGACAGTGATGGTCAGTTCGGTGGTGAAAGGCTTTTTAAGGCCGTAAACATCTGTGACTGTCAGGGTAACAACATAGACCCCAGGCTTTCTGAATCTGCGTGTAATAGATTGACCTTCAGCGTCAATTCCCACTCCATCAGATTTGTCAAAGTCCCAAGCGTACTTAAGGGGAGATGAACCACCAGTTCCTGTTGCGGAAAGAGTGACCTGGTCGCCGATGGCAAGGTTCATTTCGCGGGTCGAAGGTTCAGCGTAAATAGGAGTCTCATCTTTCAGAATTTGAAGATCACCTACATAGACCGTGCCGACCGTATCCAGCGAGAAGGCTAGGCTTTTAAGCTGTTTGTTGGTTTTTGTCCAGCCATTTATGGCGGCCAGGGGCACACCTACCTTTCGCCAGCCTCTTGTATCTGCAGAAGTTGACTTAAGATCAACAAAAGCTTCGGCCTTTGTTCCATCAACCGCTGTAAGAACGATGCGAAGCATGTTGATGGGCAGCGTTGAGCTGGAACCAGCAGCAGCGCCTCCCATCATGGGGCCTCCGCCCACGACACCGCCGCCGCCGCTGGCAATACCGCCAGGACCACCAGGGCCACGACCAGGTCCGCCAAGGCCAGGAGGACCTCCGGGGCCTGCCGGTCCACCACCCATGGTGGCGCCAGCTCCAGGAATCATCATGGTGATCAGCAGAAGGTTGTCTTTGTTTGCGGTCGAATTTGCAAGATCAACCGGAGTAGCGAAGTTTAAAATCGCTCCCTGGAAGTAGTTCCTTGAAGCAACACGAATCGAGGTCGTGCCTTCGTAGGCGTATTCGTCGGTTTCGCTCGCCGTCCCGCTGCCCCAGCTCTTCAACGAAATTCCCTGGTCTTTAATTGACCGGGTCGAAGTGTAGAGGCTTGGGTCGGCCCATACGGCGCCGGCCGCAAAAAGGGCTGCTGCCAGCCCGGTCAAGCGCACGATGTTCATCTTCATCTCCTTCAACTCACTTTCCACGCATTAAGCTAAGGGTTGGTCCCCTGCTCATACAGACGAATCCGTTCGATGGCTGCTGCGCGTCCTGTTTCCTTATTGACGCTCACAACCGCTCCACAGATTACACTGGGTCCCTTCGCGACTTCAAATCTTTGTGGCATTCCGGTGCGGAATCTTTTGAGAATTATCTCTCTATCCATGCCAAGCACTCCATCAAGGGGGCCGCACATGCCGCTGTCGGTCATATAGGCAGTGCCGCCAGGGAGAACTCTTTCGTCGCTGGTCTGCACATGAGTGTGTGTGCCGATAACCGCCGTTGCCCTTCCATCAGCATGCCATCCGAATCCTATCTTCTCGCTTGTTGCCTCACAGTGAAAGTCTATAAATACGTGCTTGGTTTCAAGATTTGCCAGACAGCCATCCAGCCACCGAAAAGGGTCGTCGGCAGGATCCATATATGTTCTGCCAAGTAAATTAATTACAGCAAGTTTGATGTCTTCTTTTTCTACAAAGCAGATGCCCCTGCCAGGAACACCCGGGGCCAGATTGGCTGGGCGCACAATGGGTTTGCTTGTGCCCAGATAGGCCTCAATTTCCCGCTTGTTGAACCAGTGGTTGCCAAGGGTAATAGCATCGGCTCCCCATCGAAAAAGGTCGTCAGCAATATCAGACGTAATTCCCAAACCGCCTGCGGAGTTTTCTCCGTTGACTATGGTGAAAAGCGGCTGATATTGATTTTTTAGCCGAGGAAGAAAAGTCCTTACGGCATCGCGCCCAGGCTTGCCGACAACATCACCCAAAAAAAGAATCTTGTACTGGCTCAAGGACTCAGCTCCGAGGCCCTAAATTCCCTGATGACTGTCACCTTCACTCCCCCAGAGTACTCAAGACGGCCGCTGATCTCCTTGGCCACTCTGCGGGCCAAGGGGCGAATCTCTTCATCCTTCACCAAACGCGGCGAAACAATGATTCTAACTTCTCTGCCAGCCTGAACAACAAAGGCTCTTTCAACTCCTTCAAAGCTCATGGCCAGCCTTTCCAGGTCTTCCATTCTCTGCCAGTGCTTTTCATCAACAAACTCTCTTGCTCCTGGCCTGGCAGCAGAAAGGGCGTCGGCAAGAATGACAATTCCTGCGGTGATAGATTCTGCTTGAATCTCTCCATGGTGAGCGCCGACTGCATTGAGCAGCCTGGGGGCTTCTCCCTGCTTTTTTAGAAAGTCCCGCCCAGCCAAAGCGTGGCCGCCCTGCCATTCGGGGCCAAGAGCCTTGCCAATATCATGCAGAAGAGTGGCTCTCGCTGCCAGTTCAACATCAGGGTCGCCGAGTTCAGCGCAGAGCAGGCGGGCAATCCGGCTGGCTTCAATGCTGTGATTCCATACGTTCTGCCCCATCGAATGTCTCAGCCTTAATGCACCCAAAACTTGTGCAGTCGCTCCGGTAAAGCCGCTTATCCCTACAGCCTCGGCTTCCTTCACCGATTCTTCAGCCAGCAGCTGTGGAAGCTCCTGCAGCGTGTGGGCATGGACCTCTTCAATTCTTCCTGGGTGAATTCGTCCATCAAGAAGCAGGTTGATCAAGGTGATTTTTGCCGCTTCTCTTCTTTCTGGGTCAATGCTGGAAAGGCTGACATGACTGGGAGTTTCGTCAATGATCAGGTCAGTTTGGGTCACCAGTTCAAAGGCTCTAATGTTTCTGCCTTCTCGCCCAATCAAACGGGGCTTGTAGTCCTCGCTGGGCAGTTCCACTCTTATGGCAAAGCCGCGTGAAGAGGGGCCGGCCATCCTTCCCATAACTGTGGCCAGCATTTC
>CAZSIM010000011.1:0-55822 GCA_964607175.1 uncultured Fimbriimonadaceae bacterium | reverse complement strand
GACTTAATCTGAGCTTTCTTTTCCGTTTCTTCTAAAATCCTTGAGACTTCCTTGTTGGATGTTCTTTTCGCTTCGGCCAATACTTTGTCTTTCGCCGCCGCCTGTGTCAGGCCAGATATTTCTTCAAGCTTGGCAGCCCCTGCCTTTTCCTTAGCAGCAAGCTGGTTTTCTCTCTCTTCCATTTCGGCAATGCGCTTGGGCCAGGCAGATTGAAGGCCTTTAAGCTGGGTCCACAGCATTGCCGCGAAGAGAGAGACCCCAAAGAACCCTGCCGAAACGAGCACCAGTGCAGTAGTCAATGAGTCCATAGCGGTTTTGGCAGACAGAGAAGCTGACAGCTAACAAGATTCCCAATCAGGAAAACGAGACTCTAGGACTGAGCGGATGACTTCTTCGTCAAATCCACGCGAAGCAAGAAGCCTGGCTGCCTGCTGCGGCGTTGTTTCTGCCTTCATCCGACTGTCAAGCAGGCGTTCCGCTTTGGCTGCCTCGTCTTCGTCCTCGATCTCAGCCAAGATCCCAGAGACAGTCTCATCAGTCAGACCCCTCTGCCTGAGTCTATCTTCTATTTTGGCCCTGCCATGCAGCTTTATATCGCCAAGTTCCTTGGTTCTCTCGGCGGTTCGCTCATCACTCTGCCACTTTTTTTTCTGAACGTATTCGAAGGCAGAACTAATATCGGATTCTGAAAGCTGCTTGGCTTCCAGTTTCCTTCTTAGTTCTGCCTCAGTCAAATCCCCTGCTTTCAGCAGCTTAAGGCAGAGCTTAAGCGCCTCATTCGAGGGCGGCTGGAGCATTGGCTGGTGGGGTCACGATGGCGCCCTTGATGCCGAGAGCCCCTCTCAGGGTGGTTTCCAGCTCGCTCATGATTTCGGGGTGTTCATCAAGAAACTGCTTTGCATTTTCTCGCCCTTGGCCAAGGCGAACCTCGCCATAGTTAAAATAGGTTCCCGCCTTGCTGATCAAAGATTTTTCAACACCAAGGTCAAGAATCTCTCCCGCCTTGCTGATTCCTTGACCAAACACCACATCAAACTCAATCTGTTTAAAGGGAGGAGAAACCTTGTTCTTCACAACCTTCACCTTGGTTCTAGAACCTGTGGCTTCGGTTCCTGACTTAATCGTTTCGCCTCGCCTGACTTCCAGTCTCACCGAGGACCAGAACTTAAGGGCTCTGCCGCCAGGTGTGACTTCAGGGTTGCCAAACATGACCCCAACTTTTTCACGAAGCTGGTTGATAAAAATGGCGACTGAGTTTGTTTTGCTGATGCTGCCTCCCAGCTTTCTCAGGGCCTGGCTCATCATTCTTGCCTGAAGGCCAACGTGGCTGTCTCCCATGTCGCCTTCAATTTCGTTCTTAGGAACCAGGGCGGCTACAGAGTCCAGCACAACCACATCCATGGCGCCGCTTTTAACCATGGCATCCATAATTTCAAGGGCTTCTTCGCCTGTGGTGGGCTGGGCGACATAAAGCCGATCAACGTCTACTCCCAGGGCTTTGGCGTATTCAACATCCAGGGCATGCTCGGCATCAACAAACAGGGCATATCCACCTTTCTTCTGGGCTTCGGCAATGCAGTGCAGAGCCAGGGTGGTTTTACCGCTGGATTCCGCTCCGTAAATCTCAACAATTCTGCCTCGGGGCAGCCCGCCAATTCCAAGGGCGGCATCAAGGCTCAACGATCCAGTGGGAATAGCGGCGATAAGTTCTTTTTCGGCGCTTCCCATGCGGATGATCGCGCCTTTTCCAAAGCTCTTTTCAATGTTCGAAAGCGCCATCTCAAGATGACGATCTCTTTCCTTTTCCTGCTTGTCCTTTTCCTTCCCCTCGGCCATCCTCAACCTAATCTCCTTGTTTGTCTGCGGGGTCACCCGGCTCTTTTAGTCGAGTCAGAAATGATTCCGCTTTAGTAGACGCAACTCTACCCTAAATGCAGCGGCATGGTGAAGCTTTTAGGAGAAAGAGGGGAAAGATTCACCACGGTCATACTTTCGCAGCCCTTTTCCTCCTAGGCAGAATCCGCTAATTCCCTCAGACGATTCAGGTCCCTTACTAGCACCTCAGTATCAGATCGCCATTCAAAGATCGGACCAAAACCCCCGTATTCTAGGGCGGCAAGCCAGGGCCGCCCAGCCCTTTTTGACTTGACTTGGTTAAAAATCCACTCTGCGCCAATCCAGTCTGCCTCGGTCATTGGCATGGAATCCTTCAGCTTGCCTTCGTGCATAGCTGTGCCTGTAACATGAAGCTCACAGATTCTTTCCAATGGCAGGCCTGCCATCCATTCAGCGGCAGTCATCCCTAAGGAGTCCGCAGAAATAAAGGCATGCGCGGTATCCAGCAGCAGGCCGGAATCTGTCTCTTCTAAAAAGGACCCTAAAAGCTGAGTGTCAACAATGGGGCGGCACCATCGGCTTCCCTTTCTGCGCCACACAACGTTTTCGCAGATCAAGGGCCACTCAGCAAGCCTTCTTCGAATCACCTCTACATTGCTCAGCCAAAGACTGCGAATCTCGCTCCATTCTTCAGTGGGAAAGTCTCTCACCTCTGCCTCCATGTGACAGTTGACATAAGGAGTCTCAGATTCTCTTAGGAAGTCTGCATAAAGCCCCCAGTCATGGTCTGCTTCCAGCGATTTGTCTCCCAGATTTAGGGGCAGATGCATCATGCAGGGGCCCATGAGGCGGGCGCGTTCCACCCACTCTGGCAGAGGGTGACACTTAAATATGTCGGCGTTCAGCTCCCCGGTAGAGTGAAGTGAAAATGCCGAATCAGAGGAGTTGACTCCCACCCTGATTCGGCCATCTCTATAAGCGAGACTTGAGATTTTCAGACTCCTGAATCCTTGAGTGTCAGGATCACTTGGCGGGTCTGTCCACTCGACCAAACCGAGAGAGTCAGTTTGTCGCCAGGCTTTTTGTTCAGCAGCAGAACCTCAAAATCAATGCTGCTTTCCAGTTTTTTACCGTCTGCTGAAGTAATCACGTCCAGCCTTTTCAAGCTGGCTTCTTCGGCAGCTGTTCCTCGGCCGATGCGGCTGACAACAAGACCCTTGTCAGGAGGCATCGAACTGGAGCCTACAACCTGGGCTAGTTCCTGCCTTGCTTCTGGCGTGGCCAGCAGCCCGTCTCTAAAGCCAAATCTCAATCCTGCCTCTCCGTATCTCACTCGGCCAAACTTAATCAGGTCATCGACAACCGTTTTTGCTCGGTGGACAGGTATGGCAAAGCCGATTCCAATCGATCCTCCATCCATCGATGCGATGGCGGTGTTGATTCCAATCAGCTCTCCCGTGGCGGTAGCCAAAGCTCCCCCCGAGTTGCCTTGGTTGATGGCGGCATCGGTTTGGATTGTGTCTACCAAAACGGCTCCCTGGGTAGGCAGTGTTCTTCCCAAGCTGCTGACAACACCGACGCTTAATGTCTGTTCGTAGCCTAAGGGGCTGCCTAGCGCCATCACCCACTGGCCAATCTCGATTCTTTTTGAATCGCCCATGGTGGCAGGAGTCAGGTTTCCGGCTGTAATCTTCAGCAGAGCCAGGTCAGAACGGGGGTCTCTGCCCACCAATGTGGCTGGAATGGTTCGGTTGTCGGCCAGCTTAACGCGCAGAAAATCGGCTCGTTCAACAACATGGTTGTTGGTAAGAATGTAGCCATCTTTGCTGATGATGACTCCCGATCCTCCCCCACGTTTTGAGACAACTTCTTCGCCGAACATGAGGCGTCCTCTCTGAAAATTGTCAACCGATACAACACTGGGAGACAGCTTTTTAGCTGCCTGGGTGAAATCGAAACCCGGACGGGCTGCATTGGCCTGGGCTGGCAGAACAACTCCTTCAGTCGATGGCTCCAGCATGGTTGAAGCCTTGGATTGAGAAATCATGCGGTCAACCTGTAGCGCCGCCATGACGCCGGTAAAGACCAAAACAAATACGCCGATTCCTGTCAGTACTCTTCTGCCTGCCTCCATCTTTTGACTCTCTAACATTTACCAACGTTTAAATGAACCTTTGAGGTTTCCGAGCTCTTGGTACACTGAGTTTAGTGGACCTGAAGCCCTCCCTAGCTGGTCGAAACACTTCTGAACTCCAGGACCTTGTCAAGGAACTGGGGCATCCGGCATATCGAGGCAGGCAGATTGCTCATTGGATCTACAAAAAATTCGCCGTTTCATTTGATGAAATGGCCGATCTTCCGGCTTCATTACGTTTGGCCCTGGCAGAAACGCACCGTGTTCTTCCGCTGCAAGTAGCTCAGCACAAGGTCAGCACAGATGGCGTTGACAAGCTGCTGGTTCACCGGGGTGATGGCGAGGTGTATGAATGTGTTCACCTGCCCTATTCCGAACGCACATCCTGCTGCATTTCCAGTCAGGTGGGCTGCCCTATGGGCTGCACCTTTTGCGCCACTGGGCTGGGAGGCTTCGACCGCAACTTGGATGCAGGTGAAGTGGTGGGCCAGGTTCTTCTTCTGCAGACAATCGCCAAAACCAGAATCAGTCATGTTGTCTTTATGGGAATGGGCGAACCTCTTCTCAATTTTGCCAATGTCACAAAGACCCTCAATCTCCTTCACGAAGAAGTCGGGCTCAGCTATCGCCATCTCACCATCTCAACCGTGGGCTTGGTCCCCCAGATTCTTCAGCTGGCTAAACTAAAGCTGCCTATTCATCTGGCGCTGTCCCTCCATTCGCCCCTAGATGAGATTCGCGGGAGGCTTATGCCCGTCAACAAAAAGTGGCCTGTTGATGAAGTGATCGAGGCAATGAAGGAATACCATCGGTCAACCGGACGAAAAATCACCATCGAATATCTCTTGATCAACGAGGTCAACGATTCGCTGGAAGAAGCCCATGTTCTCGCCCAGCTGATTAAGGGGACTCCCAGTGTTGTCAATCTCATTCCCTTCAACTGGGTTGATACCGGCCAGGGGTTCAGCCGGCCTACCAGGGAGAGAGTCAACTCATTTAGGGGCGTTCTTGAAGCCAGGGGAGTCAACGTCACTGAAAGAATTGAAAGGGGGCATGACATCGCCGCTGCCTGCGGACAGCTTGCTGGACAGCACAAGGGCAGGTTTTCTAGGCGGGAAGGGTTAAGCACTCTTCCTCAAAAAAAGGAGTCATGAAGAAGCTGGCTCTTTTGTGGGTGGCTGGGCTTATGTGTGCTGGCGCAGGAATCGGATGCCAGCTTTCGCACCCCAAAGTTCCTGATGCGGTGGATCAGCCGGCAAAAGTCGAATCTGATCCTGACAGAGTGGCGGTTGCCACAGAGAATTCTGTTTTGGTGAGGCGAAACGAAGCTGGTCAGGTGCTGATGCAGGCGAGGTCAGATTCATCGACAACCAGCTTCGACCGCAAAGATAGATCTGATGCCAGCAGCATTCTGAAGGGTGTGACAGGCGAGCTTTATCAAAAAGGAGTTGTAGTCAGCCGTTTTAAAGCGCCCCAGGGCAGATTTCTTCAGGCCGAAAAAACCTTTGTGCTTGAAGGAGGAGTCACGATCACCAGCGAGGAAAAAAAGATTGTTCTCACCTCAAGTTCTGTCACATGGAAGGAAGCGAGCGGACTGATAACTGCAGCCGGAAATGTGTGGCTTAAGGGACAGGGCTTCGAATCAGGGCCAGCTCCTTCACTTGTCACAACGCCAGACCTGGAACGCTTCGGGACTCCTGACCGGTTCAAATGAGAAGTTGAGCCAGCTTTATGCGTCAGTAAGGTGCCCCCATAGAATCTGCGTGTGATTCACAATGTTTAGCAAAGAGAAGTCTTTACCCGCCATGTCTTTAACTCGACCTGTATTTTTCGCTCTTTTCAGCGCTGCCCTTCTTGCCGGAGGTGCTGTGCTGGCTCAGAAGCCAAGCGAGCAGGTGTTTAAAGATAAGCAGGGCAGGCTGAAGCTTTGGAACATGGATTCGCATGAAGTCAAGGTTCAAAACAAAGGGCCTCTGCTTTTTGAAGGAACTGGTCGTCCGATTCGAGGACAAAGCCTCGACCAGGGCATAAACCTAGAGGCACAAAAGCTGACTGCTGAATTGGAAAGCTTAAAAAGCGGTTATGTGCTGAAATCGGCTGACCTCAACGGCGCGGTTGTTTTGATTCAGGAGAAAGCCGGAACCAAGACCAGCCTTCAGAGCTCAGAGCTGAAGATTGATGACTCAGGTTCTGAAGCAAAGGCAGTCCTGCTCAAGCCTTTTACCATGGTTCAGGATGCAGCTGCTTCTGGTGCGGAACCTGCATCGAAGAGAACCCTGAAAGCAGGCAGCGCCACGATCCTTCTCGATTCCTTTCGTCTGCCGAAAGGCAGCCTTAGGTCGGCAGATGCAAAAGGATCTGTAGATTTCAGCTTAACCGAAGCTGCCCGTAAAATTAATCTTAAAAGCGCATCTATCAGCTTGGTTCAGTCTGGAGAGATGCTGACCTTCACCATGCCCAGCGCCTTTACAATGACTGGCTGGAACCAGCCCAAGGCAGGTGAGGAAAACGACATTAATGCCGCGGCTGATTCGGGCACTGGCAAAGTGGCAGAAAAGGTGAAGCGGGGCGAAAACAGCCTTATTTCACTGGATCTGAAAGGAAATGTCGTGCTTAAGGCGAACTCGAAAGCAAAGACTCCTGAAGGAGATAGGATTCGGGTGCTGAACGCCAAGGGTGGGCGCCTCACCTTCGACCGAGCCACTGGCACAATGACTCTCTCTGGCGGAGTGACCTATACCATAGAGGCTGCACAGCCAGGCCAGGAACCCATTGAGGCAGAAGGAGCCTCGGAAACACTTTTGGTCACCTTTGATTCCGACGGAAATCTCTTAAATGCCACGGCAAGATCAGGCAGCACTCGAATAAGCGAGGGACAAAAGCCATGAAGATTCGTGCAGAAAATCTGCAGAAATCTTATAAGCGTCGTCCTGTTGTAAGGGGTGTCAGCCTAGAGATTGACCAGTCGCAGATTGTGGGCCTGCTGGGCCCCAATGGCGCAGGAAAAACAACAACCTTCTACATGATAATGGGGCTGGTTAAGGCAAACGGTGGTGAAGTCTATTTCGACAGCACCAAGGTCACTCGCCTGCCCATGTACCAAAGAGCCAAGCTCGGCGTGGGTTACCTGCCTCAAGAGAGTTCTGTTTTTCGCCGCCTTACAGTCCGAGAGAACATTGAGCTCGTGCTGGAACAGGCTAGAGTTCCTAAGAAAGAAGGCAAAAGAAGAATACAGGCTCTTGCCGATGAACTGCACATTGGCGGGATTTTAGATAGAGAAGGAGCCGTACTTTCTGGCGGAGAAAGAAGGCGTGCTGAGATTGCCAGAGCTCTGGCCACAGAGCCTAAGTTCATCCTGCTTGATGAACCCTTTACAGGCATTGATCCTGTCACCATCGAAGAGCTTCAGCACCTGATTCAAGATTTGAAGAAAAGAGGAATCGGAATCCTTATAACTGATCACAATGTCGATGCCACCCTCAGCATCACAGATTGGAACTACATACTAATCGAAGGCCAGATTCAGGCTCAGGGGCAGGAGGCAGAGATTCGTGCCAACGAGCAGGTAAGGCGCTACTATCTTGGCCAAGGGTTCCGCGCCATTGCGGAGGAGCGCTAGGTGCTTAAGCTGGATCGTTTGATCCTTAAAGAACTCTTTCCTCTCTGGGCTTTTGGAGTCGCAGTCTTTTCCGTCCTCATCATGGCGGGGTCATTTCTTTTCGAAATCACTCGGTTTCTTAGTGAAGGGGCAAACGTTTGGGCAACTTTAAAGCTGGTACTGCTGCTTATGCCTGGTATTTTCGCAAAGACTTTTGCCATGGCAATGCTGCTCGCTACTCTCTTGGCTTTCGGCAGGTTAAGCGGGGACAGTGAAGTTGTCGCCCTTCAAGCTGCCGGAGTTTCGGTGTGGCGCATCATGGTGCCAGTTGCTGTTTTTGGTCTGGCAATCGGCGGAATCGCTTTTTGGTTCAACAACTCTATCGTGCCTTGGGCTTCATTTCAGGCTTTTCTCACCAAAGATGAGATCAAGGCTGATCTCGACCAAAAAAGCGAGCAGGCTACTTTTCGGGCCGTCTATGATGATGGACGCCTTCAGGCCATGGTGACCGCCAGAAGCTTTGATATTATCGAAAGAGTATTGACCGGGGCAAATCTTACTTTCTTTAGCGCAGAAGGAAAACCATCTTGGTACATGAATGCCGATAAACTTGTCTATAACGGAGAAGAAGATTGGCGCATCCAAGGGGCGGCAAAGCTGCTTTCTGCCGACGGAAGAAACGAGCTTCAGTTGAAAGATGGAGCCTGGCCCGCCGGCCTGGCCAAGCCTCGCTTCACCCCAGAAGATCTGTTTTTCCAGAACGTCCGCGATCTAGATGCCCTCTCAATGGATCAGCTAAAAGCTCAAATCGAGAGGGACAAACGCAATCCTCAAGTGGGCAGAGATAAGGTTGCCAACATGGAGTTTGGCTACTGGAACAAGATTTCTCTTCCTTTGGCCGCCATTATTTTCGGCCTTGTGGGGGCTCCTCTTGGCATTCGCAGCCACCGGACTTCCACCGCCAGCGGCTTTTGGATGTCGGTTATCATTATTTTCGCCTACATGCTTCTCACAAATGTCATGGCTATCATCGCTCAAGGGGGAGCCATTCCTTCGGTTGCCGCCAGCTTTACCCCTATTGCTGCAGGACTGGCTGCTGCTGGTGTTTTGATTAAGATCAAGAACGGATAACTCTATGGATCCTATCTCGCTGGTCTTCGTCGCCCTCATGATTCTGATGACAGGAATCATGGCTTGGGCTGGCGACCAGCTTGGGAGAAACCTGGGCAAAAAGAGAGTGAAGCTGGGGCCCTTAAGGCCAAAGCATACAGCTGCCCTCCTTACCGCTCTTGCCGGTTCAGGTGGAGCCCTCATTCTGGTTCTCATCCTCATGGCTGTCGCCGAACCGGTCAGGGTCTGGATCATTTCCGGCACTCAGGTGAAGGGCGACCTTGATAAAACAAGGCGGGAACTAGAAACAGCACAGGGCAGACTGCAGGAAAGCGCGCAGGAATCCATCAACATCAATAAAAAGCTGTTGGATCAAGATCAGAAGCTTGTCAACTCTATGGCTGCCGGCAAAAAGCTGACTGAAGACAACCAAAAGTTAGCCCAAACATCAACAGAGCTCCGCAGGCAGATTGCTGAGCAGCAGGCTAAAGCCGCCAAAACACTAGAAGAAGCCAAAAAGGCGCAGACCGGACTTTTAAAGGCAGAAGCAGAAGTTAGAGAGCTGGAAAAGGCGGCAGACACAATTAAAAAGAACAATGTTGATGTTGCCAAAGAAAACCTTCGCTTAACCATTGCCAATTCAAACCTCGAACAGGCGGCTGAGGATCTTAAAGTGGCAAGGGCTAAGCTGGAAGCAGAAACAAAGGATCTTAAAGATTCGATTAAAAGCCTTCAGGATAACTTTGAATCTACATCTGAAGTGCAGAGAGAACAGCTGAGGAATGTTCAGCGTCTGCTGGATGCGGCAGAAACGGAACTTCAAAGATCAGGAACCTCACTTGAGGCAATTCAAAGCGAAGTTGCCCGTCTGCAGAGAGAAAGAGTGGCCCTGATGAACTTGGGAGAGGCGGCCAGAACTCGGGCGATGGTGGCTTCTTTGGGTGACGAACTCACCAGAATTCCCATTGGCCCCAATCTCACCCAGGTCGAAGCTGCCACTTTAATGAAGGCCGCAGAAGAAAAAGCGAGTCAAGCGGCGCGAGCCAGAGGGGCAGGGCTCGGACCAACATCTGGCTACGCCGAGTTCATTGATCTTCGAACCCCCAGCCAGCCAATTTTGACAGCTGATGCTCAAAAACAGGGGATGATTCGACTTATGGCTGGCGGCCCTCAACCGCGGACTCTTATCATCAAGTCGCTATACAATGCCTTTCAAGGAGAGTTCATTCCTCTTGCGGGAGAGCTTTACGAAAACCCCGTTATTTTTAACGAGGGACAGCTGATTTCTGAGTTCCGCCTCAACGGAACCGCCAGTCAGGAGCTGATTGCCGCAGAACTGGCTAAATATGTGGAAGATAAGCTTTCGCCAATTCTTAGAAACTCAGGCCTGATTCCTGTCTCGGGCAGCAGTCAGCCTTTTGGAGAAATACCAAGGGAAACAGTGGTGCGAATTGTGCAGGAAGTCAGGTCCCGCGGGGTTAGTGTTCGAGTTCAGTTTCTTTCTGCTGCCGAAACGCGGGCAGCAGATCCAGTTAAGCTTTCATGGCGGTTTAGGTAAAGGCATGGGAGCAAAAAAAACCGTTCTAGCGGTTGATCCAGGATTCAAAAAAAACGGCTTGGCCTTGGTCCGCAGGGACGAAAAGGGCGCTATTACTCTCCTTTGGCGGCGGATAGCCAGCCGTGAAGAAGTGACAGCAGCCATCTGCGAGGCAGCCGAGGTTTCGGCATATGAAATCATGGTGGTCGGAAATGGCACTCGAAGCAGAGAGACTGTTGATTTTCTGCGTTCGGGCTTTCCTTCTGCTTCAATTCTCTTGGTGGATGAAGCCAATACCAGCCAGGCAGCCAGGGAGAAGTATTGGGAACATCATCCTCGTCCTTGGTGGCGGCGGCTCCTTCCCTCTTCTCTTCAGGTGCCTCCGGTTGACATCGATGATTTTGCCGCTTTGGTTCTTGCCGAAAGAGTTCTCAGTGAACACTGATTCAGCGGTGTGAAGACTGAACCCAGGCAGCTGCGCTGGGCGTCCAAAACACTAGTGAGTCTTTCTTTAATCGCCTTCTGTGCCATGGCCAGACCTGCAGCGGCAGCAGAAGACGCTCTGCTTCTCGCGGTTTTGGCCGACCCCAAGGGGAGCCTTTCCACCCTATCCGCCACAATCACAGGGGCCAGCAAAAGGCTGAGCCTCAACCAGGATATTGGGTGGCACAGGCTGCCAGGTGGACAGTGGCTTTGGGCCAGGCAGAGAGGAGAAAGCATCAGATTTGGCAGTCCAGGTTCTCCTCCAGGAGAGATAAAGCCAGCTCTTAGCTTGGGGGGCAGAAGCTGGCAGGTTTCATGGATTGATGGCCCCTTGATGAGCTTGGGCTATTACGGCAGCGGTTCAGAAGCGCCAGGCTTGGTTTGGAGCTTTCTGCGTGGGGGCGGAGTTCTAGAAATCGATTCAAAGAGCAGGGGCAGGCTGGATGAAGCCTGGGTCAAGCTGGAAGAAAGGGAAAAGGAGAAGTGGAAAGCTCCCACCTTTACAGTCGAACCGTTTGGGTTCTATCGGCTTCTGGGCACAAGCTTTGCGGGAGTTCAGGTTCGCCCATTTGATGAGGCTGCGGTGGAGGCAGGAAAGCAGCCAGACCCTAACCGAGGGCGAATGATCGTGGCAGAGGTCGATCCTCCTGACCAGAGCGCGTGGCGAAGCGCAAGATCCACCGGAGGCATCGTCCTGGATGCTGTGGGAAGCAGCTTGACTGGCTGGGGAATCGTCCTATCCACAGAACAGGTGCGCCTGGCCGCCTTTGAGGGGGGGCGTTTTGGACGAGCAGATAGACAGACAGCCTTTGCTGGGGCTAGAATTGCTGCCTTTCAGGCTTGGACCGGAGCCGAAGCCAAGCGAATCAGCGAAGAGCTGAAAAGGCTCAAGCCCTAGCAAAAGACTGAGCTGAATGGGTCGAAAGGCAGGGCCAGCAGGCTCTGCTAGGGCTCTCATAGGGGGTGGCATCTCCCGTCAAGGTATCCTTGTTTCTTGGCGCTGGCCTAGCCTGCGCCTCCATCTTATTCCCGGCGCCTGGCCGGGAGGAGTGACGGACCATGATTGAAGTCGTAACCCGCCCCAAAACCTCGTCTCTGGCAGTAAACCGCCTGAGGAAGGAAGGCATTCTGCCTATGGCCCTTATTGAAAAGGGAAATGGCACCCGCCTCATCCAGGCCCCCGTCGCTCATGTTAAAGAAGTTCTGAGTGGCAAGGATGGGCTGAAAATTTTCCCCTTGAATTTGGATTCCGGCTCACGTGAGATGAGAGTTGTCGTTAAGGAAATTCGACGCCACGAAGTCTCCCACAAGGTGACCACCATGGTGCTTCAGGAAGTTGTTGATGAGGACAAGATCCGCATCGCTGTTCCTGTTGCCTACTCTGGCACCCCCAAAGCAGTTGCCAAGAACGTTGCTTCACTTATCACTCCTGTCAGCACCCTGCTCGTTCAGGCTAAAGTGAAGGACCTTCCAGATTCTGTCCAGATCGACTGTTCTCAGATGAAGCAGAACGATAGAATCCTGGTTCAGGACCTGGAACTTCCTGAAGGCGTCAATGCCCTCTCCTCCCCGGATACTGTTGTTGCCACCACGGTTCAGCTCCGAGGCATGGCCGATTTTGTCGAAGAAGAAGAAGCTCCTTCTGCCGAATAAGCCGAAGACTTCAATACAAAAAAACAGCCCTGACTTTTGTCAAGGCTGTTTTTTTGTGCCGTCAGCTCTTAAGACGGTTTCTGCATTCAGCTATATCCTTATCCATTTGTTCGACAAGGGCATCAAGTGAGTTGAACTTCTCCTCGCCCCTTAATCGTGAATGGAACTTGAGGGTGACTGCACTTGAGTAAAGCGATTCACCTGGGTAGTCAATTAAAAAGGCCTCCACAGTTCTGCCTTTGCCTTCAACTGTTGGCCTCATGCCAATGCTGACCCCAGCTTCAAAGGTTCCGAATGGGGTTTCTGCCCAGGCCGCATAAACTCCATCTGGGGGCAGAACAAGATCAGAAGAAAAGACAAGGTTTATCGTCGGAAATCCCAAGGTTCGTCCAAGCTTTTGGCCAGATACGATGATGCCTTTCATAGAATAGGGTCTTCCGAGCGCCGAAGCGGCGGACTGCATCTCGCCTGCCTTCACCGCGTGGCGAATCATGGTGGATGAAACCCTCTCGCCCTGGACTTCTAGCGGCGGAATCACCTGGGTGTCTATTCGTGCTTTCAGCCAGTCGCAGGTTCCCTGGCGTCCACGGCCCAGGGCAAAATCATGTCCCACCACAAGCCTGCCTGCCCTTAGGCGCTTCTGCAGCACATTTGTCAAAAAGTCTTCCGCCGCAAGCTGAGCCAAAGCTTCATCAAAGGGCAGGATAACAGCGATGGAAACTCCAGCTTCTGCCAGCCAGGCAGTTTTTTGGTCAAGGGTGCAGAGGCTTTTGGGGGTGAGGTCTGGCCTTAAAAGGGCAAGAGGGTTTCGGTCAAAAGTGACAACGATGCTGGGCAGCTCTCTTTTTCTGCCTTCGGCAGCGGCAGGACAAAGCAGGCTTTGATGGCCCAAGTGAACTCCATCAAAGACCCCCATGCAGACAATGGATTCACTCCATTCTGCCCTGAACCCTGCCAACCCGAGATGAACGACCATAAAAATGCCCCTTGCGGGGCTGGCTTATTTTGGCTTGTTTTAGATCTTGGCCGTGGGTGGCTTACCTGGCCGGAGCCAGACGAAATCGAGCCACCACTTTTTCGCCGCGCATCAGCTGAAGCTCACCTTCAAACATCACGGTTTTGTTTACTGTCATCAGGGCTTGCAGAAACTGGGTTTCAAGCTCCATCACTGGCTCTGGTCCAGCCATTAAGGTCATAGCTCCTGGGTCCAGCTGCAGGCTGGGCGCAGCATAGGTGTACTGGCCGCCAAAACGGTTGACCCCGCCAAATCCATAAAGTGTCCTGCCATCTTTGTCCAGCATCAGACTCGGAGCACGGCCTTCGGCTGCCACTTTTCTGCCGTTAAGTTCAAAGAGCTGCCAGTTCTTATCAATGATCGAAGCCGGGGCCGCTGCGCGATTCAGCACCAGGCTCATTGTTGACTTTTGGCCCGTGATCATCTGGGCTTTGGGGCTCTGAAACTGCACTCTGCCGCCGAACCAGATTTCTGCAATGACGCCAAGGGAGGTGTCGCGGGTTGTCGGGATAGATGGATAGGAGAACTGGAAGGCGAGGGGAACCTGTTTATTTCCTGTCACCGCTTGGTATTGGGCAATCTGCTTCTGTCCGCCTCGCAGGTTATAGCTGCTAAGAGTCACACGGATTTCGGCTCCGGCTGGCAGAGCTATTCTTTCTCGGTAAGAAATAGTTCCGGAGACCTCGGCTAGTCCGGCTCCTTGACCAGCGAGAAGTGATAAACCCAAGGCGACAGGCGCGATAGTCATAGATATATAGATCAAAATGCATCAAGAGTAGTTCCCTCGAAGGGGGACCACAGCAGATATACATAGATAAGCTAAGGCGATTGCGTGATGACTCTGCGGGCGATTTCAAAGTAGATAATCAGGCCGGTGGCATCGACCAAGGTGGTGACCAAGGGGGCTGACAGCACGGCAGGATCGATGCCCAGTTTTTTGGCCGCAATGGGCAGACAGCTGCCTACGGTGCTGGCCCAAATGATAATGCAGGGGAGGGCCAAGGCAATGAGAATGCTCATCTGCAGTCCTGCTGCCCAGCCGATTGGGGCAGGAGCAAAAGCGCGCAGCGCCCCAACCAAGCCAAGAGTCGATCCCACCATGCAGGCCGACATCCACTCTCGTCCAACAACCTTCAGCCAGTCACGAGAGCTTATTTCACCAATCGCCAAGGATCGTGTTATGGTTGAGGTGACCTGCGACCCTGCGTTTCCACCAGCTCCGATAAGCAGGGGCACAAAGTACATAAGGGGGCTGATCGCGAGGCTTTCATCCGCTTGGCCATAATGACGCAGCACATGACCTGTTAAAGTTTCTGCGACAAACAGGGCTAAAAGCCATGGCATTCTTCGTGAATAGAGCTGCCAGGCGTTGAGTGAAAGGTAGGCTTCGACTGTTCCTGAAACGCCGCCAAGGGCGAGGACATCCTTGGTGTCTGCATCCTGCAGGATCTCCTGGGCATCATCTCCAGTAAAGATGCCCAAAATGCGTCCAGAATCATCAAGGACGGGCAGGGCGTAAAAACCATATTTCGCCATAGTTCGGGCAGATTCTTCATCAGAATCTGTCACCAAAGCCGAGACAAAATCCTTGTTCATCACTTCAGAAGCAAGCATCTGGGGGTGGGCGCGCAGAAGCCGTCTGATTGTAATGATTCCGATAAGTTTTTTGTCGTCAGCCACAACATAAACGGCCATGACTGACTCGTACTTTTCCTGGTTGGCTGACCTAAGATCGACAAGAAGGGATTCGATTGTCGCGTAGGGAGCAGCCCAGAAAAAGGCTTCTGTCATCAGACGTCCGACCGAGCCTTTTGGATAGTTCTGCAGACGTCGAATCTCTTCTGCGTCTTCTGCCGGAATCAGTTCCAGCAGCCTTTCCCATCTTTCTTCCTCAATCTCCTCTTGAAGATCAATGGCGTCATCCATAG
This sequence comes from uncultured Fimbriimonadaceae bacterium, assembly GCA_964607175.1. Lineage (GTDB taxonomy): Bacteria > Armatimonadota > Fimbriimonadia > Fimbriimonadales > Fimbriimonadaceae > JAKRSE01. The sequence continues at coordinate 40,528 of CAZSIM010000011.1, read as the reverse complement.
GAAGGACGTCAAGGTATGCTGCCAGCAGCCTGTCTTCAAGCAGAGGGACAATCAGCCGGACCCTGGTGGTGGGTGCATCGACAAGAATTTGGGCCGCAACTTCCGGCTCCATGTGGCCTAAAGCTTGGGCAGTTTCTTCTGGTGTCAGAAGAAGAATTGCATCGGCCAAATCCTCTGGCCGGGCGTAGTCAAAATCAACTGGCCGGGCAGAAGGTTTGGATTTGGCGAGTGCTCGCAGCGCCGCTGCCAGCTTTTCGACTAGGGCCATCGCTCATCTCCATTGCCTCCTAAAAACCCCTCAGATAAGGACTTCAAGTCTATCTGAGGAGGTTTCAGACTACCCAGAGGCTTCGCCAAGTGCCATCCTCTTCTTGTGCTCAGGGCCTTTCGGCAAGTGATAGAGGACCATATGGCGTTCTTCCCGCCGGGGCCGTTTTTAGTAGGATTCTCCGGCGGGGCTGATTCAACCTGTCTCCTGGATCTCTTTCATGAAGCAGGCTATGATGTCTGCGCCTGTCACCTTAATCACGGAATGCTTCCTGAGGCAGATGCAAATGAAGAAGCCTGCCGAGCCTTCTGCGATGCTAGAGGAATCCCTTTTCTTTCCGGGCGGGCCGATGTTCCGGCGATGAGGGCTGCCACAGGAATGGGGTGGGAAGAGGCGGGTCGATGGGCGAGAAGGGCTTTTTTTGGTCAGGCTAAAACTGCCCTTGGGGCTTCTGTGGTTGTCCTTGCCCATACTCTCGACGATCAGGCGGAGACTGTCTTGATGAATATGGCGAGAGGCGCCAGCATGAGGGGCTTGGGGGGAATGCAGACCCTGCGGGAAGGCACTTTCCGTCCTCTTCTTGGCTTCAGCAAGTCTGAAGTCAAAAACTGGTGCCAGCAGCGGGGCCTAACATGGTACGAAGATCCGACCAACCAGGATACAGAGCTTGTTCGGTCTCGATTGAGATACAAAGTTCTGCCTGCCCTGGAAGCAATCAACCCCAAAGCTCTAGAAGCAATAGGCAGAGCCGCGGCACTGATCCAGGAAGAAGATAGGTTTTTAAACGGCATGGCAGCTGGCGCGCTTGAACAGGCCGAGCTGCCGATCAATGGTGCGTTAAAGTTCCTAAGTGAAGACTGCGAGGCGGTTTTTGGTGTGGAGCGAATGACGGCTCTGCCCAAGGTTCTGCTCGCCCGGGCTCTGCGGCTGGCTGCCGAAGCTGTCGGAGGCTCTCTAGATCACCGCCAGACATCTGTGATTCTAGAAAGCTTGGCGGCCCAGCAGTCAGGGTCCGTGACTACAGAAGAAGGCAGAGTCCATATCGCCTGGTCTAGGGAAAAGATTCATTTTAGTCAGGGCCACCCCACCGAACCCTTTAGAACATTAGTAACCCTTCCGGGAGAGACCGAAAGCCTGGAATTTGGGTGGTGCCTGACGGCAAGGCAAGAATCTGCCGCCTGGATGCCACATCCAAAAGATGCTGCGCTTACAGCCCGCATCGATGCAGCTAAAGCCCAGGGGCAGCTTTTTCTGCGGTCTGCGATGAAGGGCGACAAGATGAACCCTCTTGGCATGACAGGCACAAAGCTGGTCAGTGACATCTATAGTGATATGAAGCTGACTCAGGCTGCAAAAAATCGTCTGCCTGTGATCTGCGACTTTATCGGCCCTGTTTGGCTGCCAGGAGGGCCAATAAGCGACCGAGTGAAGATAACTTCTTCTACAGAAAGGCTGATTGTCCTGACCTTTGCGCCTCTTGAGGCCTAGAGATCATCATAATGAACGGAACGGTGGTCTCAGCTTAGGCGTAGGCCACTGTGAGGGGTGTTTCCCCGAATAAGGAAGACGAAGTCTTGAAGAATAGTCCCCTGAAAGTACTTATCAGCATTGTTCTGCTGATTATCGGCTTGGTTGTCGTATTGCAGCTCTTCTCGCCATCACCGGGAATGGCGCCGCTGTTGGGTGCCGCTCCGCCTCAAAAAATGAACGTCAGCGAGTTCAGGCGCGAGCTGACCAATGGCAATATCCAAACTGTAAACTGGCAGCAGTCCACCATTCGTGGTGACTTTAAGCTTCGCACAGGAGAATCTAAGCCTAAGACCTACGAAGTGAGGGCTTTTCCTATTGAAAGTCCGACCGGAGCAGAGCTTTCTTCTCTCATCCTTGGCCCTCAGGGACAGGGTGCGATTCTGAACTCAGAGTTTCCGCCCATCAGCGCTGCCATTTTGTCGGCTTTGGTTATGCTGATCATGCCGATTCTCCTGCTGGTTTTCCTCTATTTCTTCCTTATCAGGCCAGCTCAGGGCGGCGGCAATCAGGCCATGAACTTTGGCCGAAGCCGAGCCAAAAGAGCGGGTGAAAACACTCCCAAAGTCACCTTTGAGGATGTGGCAGGCATCGACGAAGCCAAGCAGGAGCTGGTTGAGATTGTTGACTACCTAAAGAACACTAAGAAGTATGTGGCTTTAGGGGCAAAGATTCCGAAAGGAATCCTGCTTACCGGCCCTCCTGGCGTCGGCAAAACTCACGTTGCCCGAGCCGTTGCAGGCGAGGCAGGCGTGCCTTTCTTCCATATTTCAGGCTCTGACTTTGTTGAAATGTTTGTAGGGGTTGGCGCGGCCCGAGTCCGTGACCTCTTTGAAACGGCAAAAGCTCACAAACCCTGCCTTATCTTCATCGACGAAATCGACGCTGTCGGCCGCCAGAGAGGCGCAGGCATGGGGGGTGGACACGATGAAAGGGAGCAGACTCTCAACCAGCTTCTGGTTGAAATGGATGGCTTTGATGCCAATACCGGCGTCATCATGATTGCCGCCACCAACCGCCCAGATGTTCTGGACCCCGCCCTTTTGAGGCCAGGCCGATTCGATCGTCAGATCGTGGTGGACCCGCCGGACCAGGTCGGCCGAGAGTTCATTCTCAAGATTCACGCCAAAGGCAAGCCCATGGATGAAGGGATCTCAATGGAGACCATCGCCAAGAGGACTCCTGGCTTCACCGGTGCTGATCTTTCCAACGGACTCAACGAAGCCGCCCTGCTGGCGGCAAGAAGAGGCCGTGCCAAGATCACCATGGGAGATATCGAAGATGCGCTGGATCGCGTTATGGCTGGTCCTGAGCGTAAATCTAAGGTTATCGATCCTATCGAGCGCAAAATTATTGCCTATCACGAAGCTGGCCACGCCATCATCGGCGAACTGCTCGATGGTTCTGATCCTGTCCACAAGGTCACAATTCTTCCCCGTGGAATGAGTCTGGGTTCAACCTGGCATCTGCCAGAAAAGGACACCTATCTCACCAGCCAGCAGGAGCTTCTGGATAAAATCTGCAGTCTGCTGGGTGGAAGAGTTGCCGAACAGCTGATCTTCAACAGTGTCACCACTGGCGCAGTCAGCGACCTTCAACGAGTCAGCCGCATTGCACGGGCTATGGTCACCGAGTACGGCATGAGCGAAAGGCTGGGAACCATGGCTATTGGCCGAACCCACCGCAATCCATTTATGGGCCGCGACTATGCCGAAGATCGTGACTACAGCGAAGATGTGGCTCGGATCATTGATGAAGAGGTCAAGAAGATCGTTGAAGGCTCTCGTGAAAGAGCTGAGATGATTCTTACTCAGCACAAGGATAAGCTTGATGCCATTGCCGTTGCTCTGCTTGATAGAGAAACCTTGAACCGCGAAGACTTCCTGGCGATCTTGAGAGGCGAAGAACTCTCTGCAGTCAAGCCGAATGATATTGACCGTGGTTCGACACTATCGGTAAACGAGCCAGTGGCGCCGCCAGTAACCCAGCCTCGACTGGAGCCTGGCCCTGCTTTTAGCAGAACTGATGAAATCGAATAAGAATCATCGGCAGAGCCGGTGATGAATGGTGAGATGGATTGTTTCCATCTCACCATTTTTTTCAGCCACGCCATCATCAGGTCAGAAAACTTGACAGTCTAGTGTAGGATGAATTTGGAGACGAGCCATGAAGCTATCTGATGTCAAGCTGCCTAAAAACGCCAAACCTCGCGCCATTATCCTGCATTGGACTGTTGGGCGACACAAAGCCAACTCCACCGATCTGGCCCATTATCACTTTGTAGTCGAAGGCGACGGCAATATTCTGGCCGGAAACAATTCAATTCTTGACAACGAAAGCACTGCCGATGGCGTTTATGCCGCCCACTGTCTAGGCTTTAACACAAAGACTATTGGCATTTCACTCTGCGGCATGGTGGGTTCTAGAGAAAGTCCATTTCAGCCTGGTCCAGAACCCATCAAGGTGAATCAGTTTGAAATGGCGGCAAGACTGGCAGCTAAAATGTGTCTGGAATACGGCTTGACTCCCACCAGAACGACTGTTCTTAGTCACGCAGAAGTCCAGCCCAATCTGGGCATCATGCAGAGGGGCAAATGGGATATAACCCGCCTGCCCTGGAACCCCAACATAACCGGAGCCAGGGCCTGCGGCGATCTTTTTCGCGATATGGTTTCTAGCTTTATGAGGCCGCCAGAACCAGTTTCATCTCATATTCTTGTGAACCTTAAAATCAGTGGAACGGTCATCACTCCTAAAGGGATTCTTGAGGATGGAGAAACCCTTGTTCCTATTCGTGACCTTGTCGGCCTTCTGCCCCACGCCTACTCGATTGGTCAGGTGGATGTTGAGAAGCGGCTTGTTGAAGTAAGGCCTTCAGCGGGAGGCTCTCACTTTCTTGACCTTGTGATCTTGAACCAGAAAGGTCATGTCGGTCTTCGAGATTTAGTCGAAGCCATCATTCCTTCTGGCAGTTCGGTGGTGTACAGCTTTACAAAGGGGGCAAGCGGTCAGCCTTCCACCGTAGGAGCCGCTTTCAGCTGACATCCCTTGAAAACTAAGGGGCGGGTTCTGTGACTGCTGTTTCAGGCCCTGCCCCTTTCTGCCTGCAGGGTTACACTGATGCCATGTCTGACGGTCCTTTGATTCTTGATGGAAAAGCCCTTTCAAAGCAGATTCGCGCTGATCTTAAGGATCGTGTTTCCGCCCTGAAAGCTAAAGGCATTCAGCCAAGAATTGAGGCGATCGTGGCGGCGCAGGACCCCGCTTCATTGGCCTATGTGGCCATGAAGCGCAAATGGGCTGAAGCCGCCGGAATGGCATCGGGTGAGTTCTCTGTCACAGAACATGTCACGACTGAAGAAGTGCTGGCCCAAGTTCATAGGCTGAACGCCGATCCTCAGGTTCATGGCGTTCTTATTCAGCATCCTCTGCCCAAGCATATCGATGAACCAAAAGTGCTTGAGGCTCTGGGCTCGGCAAAAGATGTCGATGGAATCACTTCCGCCTCTCTTGGGCTTCTTACAGCGGGTCTGGCAGGGTTTCGCTGTGCCACTCCTTTGGGCATTACAAAAATCCTCGATCACTATGGAATTCAGTGCGAAGGGGCAAATGCGGTGGTTATTGGCCGAAGTGTGATTTTGGGCAAGCCTATGGCCCTTATGCTGCTGGAAAAGAACGCGACCGTCACCATTGCTCATTCCCGCACTAAAAATCTGCCCGACCTTGTCCGCCAGGCTGACATCTTGGTGGCTGCTGTCGGACGGGCTGAAATGGTTAAAGGGGACTGGCTGAAGCCTGGAGCCGTGGTTATTGATGCTGGCTATAATAAGGTAGAGGGCCGCAGCCACGATGTCGGAGACTGCGATTACGAATCCTGCGCCAAAACGGCATCTGCCATTACCCCTGTCCCTGGCGGGGTTGGCCCCATGACTGTCACCAGTCTTCTGGCGAACACAGTTGAGGCAGCAGAAGCCCTAGTGAAATGATCTCAACCAAAGGGTGAACCCTATCTTAGACTCAAGTGTGGAAAAGTCCCCATTTTGAGCAGTGGGGTCCTGCCTCCTTTTCTGCCTTCCCACCGTCTGAAGGGCAAGGAGAGGGAGGGTCAAGTTCAAAGACTCGTCCTGCCGTGAGGTTTCAAAGGAGTGAGTCCGATCAATTTGTTCGAGATGAAGGCCGTGATCAAGGTGATAGGCGTCGGTGGAGCCGGCTGCAATGCTGTCAACCGAATGATTGAGGCTGGGCTGGATGGAGTAGATTTCGTTGCAGCCAACACTGATGTGCAGGTGCTGAACACCAGCCTTGCACCTCAGCGCGTTCAGCTTGGCGCCCATTCAACCCGTGGGCTCGGTTCTGGCGGAAATCCAGAAACCGGAGAAGCCTCAGCCCGAGAAACTGAAAAAGAGATTTTGATGCACCTGGAGGGTGCGGATATGGTCTTTATCGCTGCTGGCATGGGCGGAGGCACCGGCACCGGTGCTGCCCCAGTGATTGCCGAGCTTGCGAAGCAGAGGGGAATTTTAACCGTTGCTGTCGTCAGCGAACCCTTTATGTATGAGGGGGGCAAGCGCAGGAAAATCGCCAAGGCTGGACTGAACAGGCTTAAAGAAATCGTCGATTCGCTCATAGTTATTCCCAACGACCTTCTGCCTGCAGCGGTCGGAAAGTCGGTCAGCTTTGTCGAAGCTTTGAAATCTGCCGATGAAGCCCTCCTGAGTGGTGTCAAGGGCATTGCCGAGATTGTTATTCAGCCCGGCATGATCAATGTTGACTTTGCCGACGTGAAGTCTGTGATGACAAATGCCGGCATGACCGTTATGGGAATCGGCCATGGCATAGGAGAAAAGAGGGCAAGAGTGGCTGCCCAGGCTGCCGTTCAGTCTCCTTTCTCAACATTGTCTATTCAGGGAGCCCAGAAGATGCTGGTCAACTTTACTGTTGGCCCCACTTTTTCCATGGGTGAAATCAATGAAGCCATGGATTACCTAAACCAGTACATCGACCCCGAGACGGGCGATGTGTTTATGGGTCTGGCTCTTGATGAAGAGATGGGCGATGCAGTCGAGGTCACCGTTGTAGCTGTCGGGATGCCCATGGAAGGAGCAAGGCCACAGGACCCTTCTGTTTTCCAGCAGCCAGACCGAAGCCGAGGCAGAGACCGATCAAGTGTCAGCGAGCCAGATGCGGCAGAAACGTCAGCGGCCCAGCCGGCACCTGTCAGTCAGCCGACGAAGGTTCGACATATTGCTCCATCTCGTGGCCCTCTGGCCCCGCTTGATGTATCTGATTTCAGCGATATCTCTATGCCAGAGTTTCTGAAGCAGTACAAATCATCTGATCTTTAACAAAAATAACAGGCGTTTTTTATCTATAAACGTACTGGTCCAACGAATGGCCCCGCCTTGTGCGGGGCATTTTTTTTCGGTTTCACCAGATGAAAACTTATTGAAATTTTTATCATAGACTTTTGCCTACTGAGGGTAAGAAAAATCTTAAAACTGCCGACTATTGTCATTAACCCATGGTCTCGCCTCGACTGGCAAACGAACCTCCTCCAAGTTCGCCATCAGAGCTTGTGGTTGCTTCTGTGCGGCAGCATCGAAGAATGGATGGGCTGCTTGACCGAATCAGACTGCTGGCCGAGATAGGAGATTCGGGAGCATCCTGTGTGGACCGCATGATTCATGCGGAGCAGGATAGAGCCAAGGTGACCTTGGCGTTTTTGGCTGCTGGTGTGACAGGGCTCACCCCATGTCCGGTTGAAAAGATAGAAGATTGTGCCGAAATCCTTGGCTGGAACAGTGTTCTGCAGGCGAGTCAGGCTGTTCTCTTTATGGCTGTCTGCCGCGAGGCTGGACGCGAATGTGGCGTGACTGGCATGGGCCTCTTTAGGCGGTCTCTATTGGCTGGAGTGGCGGCGAGAACTTTGGGGAAGAGCATGAGACGGTCGGAAAGCGATTCCTTTGCTCTTGGCCTGCTGCACGATGTGGGGATTCTTGGCATTGCTGCCTGGAAGAAGGAAGCTTATGCAGATTGGATTGAGGGTGACGCGAGTCCTCACTGGGGCGAAGAAAGAGAAGCTTTTGGAATCGACCACACCCAGGCAGGGCTTGCTCTGTTGATTTATAGGGGCTTTAAGCCGCCTGTCTGCGAAGCTTCAGCCTTCCATCATGGGCCGTTGGAAAGGATCTCTGTTGCAGCCAGGCTGGCTGCCTGCTCAGTTTCTTTAGCGATGAACCCAGAAGATGATCTGCTGCAGATTTACCTGGCAAGGACATTAGGAATAGCCAGCTCTTGTGCGATTGAGGCGGCAGATCGAGTAAGAATGGCCCGGGCTGGACTTTCCCGCCTGCTGCGCTAAGGCTTTTCAAGGCACAATCAGGCTAAGGTGCGCTTTTACCTTTGTCCTTTTGTCGATAGCGATTTTTCTTTGAAAGCCGACCCAAGCGATGCCGTCTGGCAGAAGTCAGCTTGGAGCGAAGATTTTATAGATATTCAAGGGCCAAGTCTGCCCCAGCCAAGGCACCGCACCAGATTTAAAGCCGCATGGAACGCTAAGGGAGCTGCCTTTTTGGCTGAACTGGAAGAGCCTCATATTTGGGCCACCTTGACCGAGCACGATTCGGTGATTTTTAAGGACAACGACTTCGAGTTGTTTCTTGATCCAGATGGCGACAGCCATAACTATCTAGAGTTTGAGATCAATGCCTTTGGCACAACCTGGGATCTGCTTCTGCCACGCCCCTATAGAGCCGGAGGCCCGGCTCTTGATGGGTATGAGGTTCAAGGGATGAAATCTGCCGTTCGAGTTGAGGGAACAATCAACGATCCTTCTGATACAGACACAGGGTGGTGGGTGGAGATGTTTATTCCCTGGGAGGGTCTTGAAGACTACTCAGGCACAAGGCTTCCCCCTCAAAAGGGAGACCAATGGAGAATCAACTTTTCTAGGGTTCAGTGGCTGACCGATATTGTAGAGGGCCGCTATGTAAAGCGTCCTAATCAGCCAGAAGACAACTGGGTGTGGTCTCCCCAGGGATTCATAGATATGCACCAGCCAGAAAGGTGGGGAGTGCTGCAGTTTGCTTTAGAACCAGATGAAGCTCTTATCCCTCTGCCAGGTGCTGTGGCGAGGGAGGCTCTTTTTCTGTTTTGGAAGGCACAGGAAGCCTACAGAAGGGAAAAGAAAACCTGGGCTGCCAGCCTTGATGAACTCAAAGGGGTCTGGCCGACTGAACTGGTATTCGAGGGAGGACACAAGGCTTGGTCCGCCGAACTTGAAGGATGGGTTATTGACCAAACTTCAAGAACCTGGCGGACCTGACCTGTCAGCTTATTCGACAGATTGAAAGATAACCGAAATGGTGACGGCCTGGGGGTGGTTTTGATAAGCCATCGACATGGCTCTGCCGCTTTCGTGGCCGAGTTCATCGTAGACAGCCCTTTCTTTGCTGACCATTGTCCCTGCTTCGCTGGGGAGAACGATGACGCTGACGATCCTGAGATTGTGCTCGTTGGCGTGGTCCGTAATATGCTCCAGCGCTTCCCTCAGCTCCATCGAGTTTGGTTCGTAAAGATCTTCGTCTGTCTGCTTTTCGTGTCGGCTTTTGTAATGAACCTCAACGGTCATAGTGCTGGTGGTCATCAGTGGTCTCCCGCTATTTTATTGTAGAGGCATTTTTCGTAAAAGAATGCTGCATATTCTGGCCAGATAGGACTTACTTTCAGCAGGCGCTGTCTGCTGAATCATGTATGGATGAGCCCGATCTCACTCTTCAGCACAGGGGCCGTACATTTCTTCCCAATAATCACGAATCATACGACTGGTCGAAAAGGCGTAAATCGAAGTGGAAACAGCCCTCTTCATCATCTGAATCCATTCCCTTTTTAAGCCTTGGTCATTTTGCTTAAAGTAGAGGGGCAGCACCTGCTTATCCAATGTTTTATATAGATTTTCAGCGTCTCTCTTATCTTGTTCCTTAACCGATTCGGCTTCGTCTCTATCTCCAATGGCAAAGCCGTTGCGCCTATGTTTGTCTTCCACAAAGCCTTCATCCCACCAGCCATCAAGAATGGAGGCATTCGGAATTCCATTCATGGCTGCCTTCATGCCGCTGGTTCCACTGGCCTCCAGCGGGCGTCTTGGGTTGTTGAGCCAGAGGTCTACTCCTTGGGTCAAAGCCCTGCCCAGTTCCATGTCGTAATCTTCAATATAATGCACTTTGCCTCTGAAATCTGAACTCATTGTCTCGTTCCAGACCTGCTCAACAAGCTTTTGTCCACCTCTATCGGCTGGGTGAGATTTTCCTGAAAAGACAATTTGTATGGATTTTCCTCCCCCTAGCAGCTTGCCTGCCTTTCTGCGGTTGGTGAGAACCAGCGAGGCTCTTTTATAGGGAGCAAAGCGGCGGGCAAATCCTATCAGCAGCCCTTCTTCCTTCATCCAGCTGGAGATCTCTTCCAATATCTCTGGGCCTTCTCCATGTCTCGCCCTCTGCTCTCTAAGCCGCCTTTCCATTAAAGTCAAAAGAGCACGCTTCTGCTTCATATGGGCTTCCCATAGCGCTTCGTCATTGATGTCCAGGGCTCTCTGCCATTCTGGTCGGCCCTTGGCAGATGAGTTGATTCCCAAAGGATCTGGAGAGTTGAAATCTGCCCCCATCGATTCAAACAGCAGCTTCATTTCGGGGCCAAGCCAGGTGAGGACATGGGCTCCGTTAGTAACGCCTATGACCTCTTTTTGGGTGGTGCTGCTCCAGGTTTTGCTGGCAGTGCGGCCGTGAAGCAGGCTGACTCCGTTTGCCATTTGACTGTGCCTTAGGGCAAAGGCTGTCATATCAAACACAGCAGGATCTTTATCTGCTCCGAGCCCAAGATGTAACAGATCATCAGCTGTTAATACTGTTCCGGCAATAATCGGCTCAATCAGTTTTCTGGCGAGCTCGGCATCGAATCTTTCGTTGCCTTCAGGGACGGGAGTGTGTATAGTGATGATGGCGTTTTTTGCAGCTTTTGCTGATGATTCTTTTACGCTTAAGCCTGAACCTACATACTCCCTTAGCCGCTCGACCAGCAGCAGTGCCGAGTGGCCTTCGTTCATGTGCCATACCGATGGGCTGACCCCCAGCGCCCTTAAGGCTTTGACTCCCCCTACCCCCAGCACAGTTTCCTGATGAAGCCTCATGCTGCGGCTGTTGCAGTACAGTTGGCTGGTAACTGCCCTGTCGGCTTCAGAATTCTCTTCAATGTCTGTGTTCAGCAGAATGAGAGAAATTCTTCCAACCTGCTGAAGCCAGACTGCAGCTTTGACCTCTCGACCCGCCATAGGAATCGAAACTGTCAAGGGTTCCTGTGTTCCTGGCTGACACAGCCTAAGACAGCTGCAGTCTTCTGGGTCGAAATGGCGGTAGAGGTGCTCCTGCCGACCCGACCAATCGACCATCTGGTGAAAGAAGCCTCTATGATAAAAAAGTCCGACGGCAATAAAAGGCAGGCCGAGATCCGAAGCTTCTTTACAGTGGTCTCCCGCCAGAATTCCAAGTCCTCCGGCGTATTGGTTGAAGCCTTCGAAAAAGGCGTACTCAGCGCAGAAGTAGGCGATTGGCCTCTTGTCAACTCTTTCTTTGCCAGTGGCCGAGGCAGCAAACCACGCCTTGTCGGCTCCGGCTAATGCCTTATCCATCAGTGCCTCAGCTGCCTTCACTTTCGCGGTGAACTCTTTGTTTTCTGCCAAGGCTTCCAGCCGGTGTGTTGATCTCAAGATTTTTGTCGGACCAGCTTTTTGCGCCCACATTTCTGGTTCGATCTCAGCAAAGAGTTCCTGCACTTGGGGCTGCCATGTCCACCAGAGGTTGGCGGCAAGTTTCTCCAGCGGTTTGAGCGAGGCAGGAAGAGTGACGCCAGAAAGAGGCAGAGTGGCAAATGAGTTCGTCATTGAGGGCTCCTGTAAGTTAAGAATACGAATTCTGAATTCAAGTATAGCAGAGGCGGAATTCTGTACGTCTAGTAAAGGGAGAGGTAACCTAAACCCACGCTGATGTCTTCAAAGATCCGCGAGCCCTTTAATGCTCTCAGCCACTTGGTGGCGGCAGTTTTGGTGCTGGCTGGTACAGCAGCTCTCATTTTTGCTTCCTGGCCTCATCCCGCTGCGTGGCTCAGCTTTTTAGTTTTTGGGGCTGGCGCCATTTTTCTTTACATTTCAAGCGCCGTTTATCACTGGACCCCAAAGGTGATTCCCGGTCTGCAGAAGCTGGATCACACTGCCATCTATGTGATGATCGCCGGCTGCTACACGCCTCTCTGTGTGCTTCTTCTTACTGGGTCGGTGGGGTGGTGGGTGTTGGCAGCCCAATGGGGATTAGCCATCACGGGGGTTGTGTTAACCCTAACCATGGCTAAGCCCCCTACCTGGGTGCGTCTGGTTCTTTATTTAGTAATGGGATGGATGGCTCTGCCCTTTGCCAGTCAGGTCATCGCCAAATCAGGGTGGGATTCCATGGCCTGGCTGATCGCTGGCGGGCTGTTTTACACAGTAGGAGTCATCTTTTACGCTTCACGTAAGCCCAAACTCTGGCCTGGCGTTTTTTCCAGCCACGAGCTATGGCACTGCTTTGTCATGGCTGGCACCGCATGTCACTTTATGCTGATGCTTGCGATCTTAACCTAAAGTCGTTTTTTAGGATTTCGCCTTCTTGCCGAGATTCTTGAGCAGCATTCATAGGGTTCAATGCGCTCTGCCCTGGGGAGCTACAATTTAAGGCGTGGCGAGGGTTGGATTCGTTGGGCTGGGAGTCATGGGCGGACCCATGGCTGGGCATCTGCTGAAGGCAGGTCATGAAGTGATTGTCTGGAACAGGTCTCCTGGCAAGGCAGAAGCTCTGGAAGAAGCGGGAGCGCATCGAGCAGAAACTCTTGAGGAAGTCGCGCAGAACTGTTCATTGATTTTTCTTTGTGTCAGTCGAACGGAAGATGTTGAACAGTGCCTGGATCAAATGACATCAGCCGCCGAGCCCAACACACTCTTTGTCGATCATTCCACTATCTCTGTTACTGGGGCCAAAAAGATTCATGATGATCTGGCTCGTAAGGGGCTTAGATTCCTTGATGCTCCCATTACAGGCGGGTCTATGGGCGCTCAAAAGGGGCAGCTCACCATTTTTGTCGGAGGCAGAGAGTCAGATTTTGGTGAGGCTCTTCCTTTTATGGAAGCCTATGCCAAAAGGGCCGCGTGGGTGGGCGAAGCGGGAGCAGGGCAGACCACAAAAATGGCGAATCAGGTGGCTGTCGCCGGCGCGCTTTTGGGCTTATGCGAAAGTCTTGCTTTTGCCGAAAAAGCAGGGCTCGACACATCTTTGACCCGTGAGCTTTTGGCCGGAGGAGCCGCCGGAAGCTGGGCGTTTGACAACTATGGACCCAAGGTTTTAGCCGGAGATTGGACTCCTGGCTTTTCCATTATCAATCAGCGGAAAGATTTTGGCTACTGCATCGAAGCTGCTGATGCTTTGAATCTCGAACTTCCCATGACAGAGCTCTGCGATGAGCTGCTGAAGGTGCTGGATGATGAAGGAAGGGGGGGAGAAACCACCGCCGCCGTCTATGAAGTCCTTAAACGATCTAAAAATCAGGAGGCTGATTGATCGAAGCGGCTCTTTTAATGCAGGGGGTCAGCCAGGAGTTTGGTGCGGTAAAGGCTCTGGATCAGGTGAGCTTTCAGGCTCATTGGGGCCAGATTCAAGCACTGGTTGGAGAAAACGGAGCGGGCAAAACCACCCTGATGCGGATTCTGCACGGGTCGCTGAAGCCCACCTCTGGCCAGGCAGTCTTGTCGAATCCAGAGGCAAAAGTGGGCATGGTCAGCCAGCACTACGCCATCATTCCAGAGCTTTCCTGTCTGGAAAATCTGATGCTTGGCGCCGAGCCGGGCCAATGGCTTGACCCTGCTGCCAATGAAGCCAGAGCTCAAAAGCTGGCAGACCAGATGGGCTTTTCATTTGAATGGAAAAGGCCAGCTTCAAGCCTCGGGGCAGGTGAAGCTCAAAAACTCGAAATTTTGAAGCTGCTTTGGCGCGAAAGCCAGATCATGATTTTGGATGAGCCGACAGCCATGCTCTCCCCGGCTGATGGCGAAGCTCTCTACCAAAGTCTTCAGCTGCTGGCAGAGCAGGGCAGGTGCATTATAGTTGTGACCCACAGGCTCAGTGAAGTCATGGATTACTGCAGCCAGGTGACAGTTCTGCGCCAGGGAAAGCTCATTGTTGCCAAGCCTGTCAGTGAAGTCACAACCAGCCAGATCGCTGAACTTATAGTCGGTCATGGAATCGAAGCAGCCATTGTTGCACCTCCCACCCTTGGGGCAGTTCTGCTTAACGCCCAAGAAATCTGCCTGCTGGATGAGAGAAAAAACTTAGCTCTAAAAAATGTCAGCTTCAGCATAAGTGCAGGTGAAGTTGTCGGCATCGCGGGGGTTGATGGCAGCGGACAGAAGGAGCTTTTTCATGCCCTGCTTGGCATAAAACCATTGACAGGAGGCTCACTTTTGTTGGGCGGCGCTACTGCCCCTAAAACAACAAGGGAGAGGCTCGCCTGGGGAATGAGGGTTATTGCCGAAGACCGCTTGGAGGAAGGCGTCATTCCCTCTTGGAGCCTGGAGCTGAACGGGGTATTGGGTCTTCAGCGCAGGCCAGAGGTCAGCCGAGGCCCTTGGGTTGATAAAGAAGCCCGGCGAAGATGGGCAGAAAAGGCTGCGGCACTTTTTTCTACTCGTCATGGCGGAATAGATCTGCCAATGTCATCTCTAAGCGGAGGCAATCAGCAGAGGTTTGCCGCTGCCAGGGCGATGTCTCCCGGAGGGAAAGTTCATCTGGCTTTTCAGCCTGCTCGCGGTCTTGATATCGACGGAACCGCTCAGATCTACACAGAATTAAGAAGGCAGTGCCGCCAGGAAGGCTGCGCAGCATTAGTGGTCAGCTTTGATCTAGATGAGCTGCTGGCACAATGTGACCGGATCCTTGTCATGTTTCGAGGAACCTTGACCTTTCCACCAGAACACCTGGCTAAGGATCGTCAGGCTATTGGCCGCCTTATGGTGGGAATGAAAGAGGGAGCTGAGTCATGAAAAAGTGGACTTGGCACCACGCTGCTTTGGTTGTCGGAGCCTTCATTATTATCGTCGCTGCTTTTCAGGCCACAGGAGCAGCGCCAGGAAAAATCTTGGAAGGCATGACAGGGGCTGTATCTACAGATTCTGGCTGGAAGGCAATCATCGCCCGCATGACTCCTCTGCTCGTGGGCGGCTTGGCCGTTTTTCTTGGGCTTAGGGCTGGACTTTTTAACATAGGGGCAGAAGGGCAGATTCTTATGGGAGGGCTGGGAACGGTTCTTGTTGTTTTCGCTATCCCTAATCCTCTTGGCTTGGTGCTTGGGCTGATAGCCGGCGCCTTGTTCGGAGCTCTGTGGGCTCTTCCTGCCGGGCTGTTAAAGGCTTATAGAGGGGGGCATGAGGTTATTTCAACCATCATGCTCAACGCCATCGCCTTTTCACTCTGTACTTTTTTGGCAAAGGGCATCCTTAAAGATCCAGGTCAGCAGTCGGCGACGACGGCCGATATTCCTTTATCAGCAAATCTCCCCGTCCTGTTTAGGCTGGGGAGATTTGAGCTTGGGTTCGGCTGGATCATTGGAATCTTTTTGGTTCTCGGTGCCGCCTGGTGGCTCAAAAGATCTGTGGCTGGCTACGAGCTTGAAGCCTCGGGAGAAAGCCCGAGAGCAGCCGAAATGGCGGGAGTTCCGACCCGCAGAGTTCAAGTGCTGGCCATGTCGGCCAGTGGAGCTTTGGCTGGTCTTGCCGGAGCCATGCTGGTGACAGGCGCAGACCATCGGTTTTACGGAACCCTAGCTGGCGGATTCGGCTTCGACTCGTTAGGTGTCGCTCTTCTGGCTGGGTCATCGGCTTGGGCTCTCATTCCCAGCGCCTTCTTCTTTGCGTTAGTCGATGTCGCCACAGGGCGGCTCAGCTTCTTTGGTGTCCCTAAAGGAATCAGCGCCCTGCTGCTTGGATTGGTGATTTTGGTCTTCGCCGCCCTTAAATATCAAAAGGAGGTGGCAAAGTGAGCCTGGCCCTCATCGGACTTCTCCTTGCCGGAGTTGCCGCCTATGCCGCCCCACTTCTGCTCGCAGCGCTTGGCGGTCTTGCCAGCGAGAGAGCTGGCGTAGTCAACATTGCGCTGGAAGGCAAGATGCTGGGGGCAGCCTGTGCTGCCGCTATAGCTGGCTTGTGGCTTAACAGCATTTGGGCTGCGATTCTGGCCGCGATCCTAATGGCGACTCTTCTCAGCCTTCTTCATGCCTGGCTGACTCAGATTTTTCAAATCGATCAAGTCATCAGCGGAATGGGAATCAACGCTTTGGCTATTGGGGGCACTGGCTATCTCTCCGAAGCTGTTCCGATTCTGCAGAGCGGAGGCACCCTGCCAAGGTTTCCTGAGCCTTTGTTCTGGGGGCTGGCCTTGTTTGGAGCTTTGGGTTTTGCTGTCTTTTTGGCGAGAACAAAAGGCGGACTCCGTCTGCTTGCGGTGGGGAACAACCCAGATAAATCACGCCTTATGGGGCTTAACCCCGTCAGAATCCGGATTAAGGCTCTTGTGGCGACAGGCGTTTTTTGTGGTTTGGCCGGAGCCCTTATTGCTGGCACAGCGGGAGGCTTTGCCAAGGATATGACGGCGGGAAGAGGCTATATTGCCCTTGCAGCTTTGGTTCTTTCTGGCTGGAGGCCGATTCCAGCACTCGCTGCCTGCCTGGGTTTCAGCCTTCTCACCAATCTAAACATCCTTTTTCAGGGCAGTCCAATTATGGGGGTCACACTGCCGGGTGAGTTTTGGCAGGCAGTCCCTTATGTCGCCACTCTGCTGGCTTTATGCTTTATGGTACAGTCGAGCAGAGCTCCCGGAGGTCTTGGAAAGCCATGACATCTTTATCTTTGATGCTCGTCTGCGGTCTCATCAATCCAACTGACGAAGTATTCAGCCAGTCCATCGCTTCGATGAATGGCAGAAAGGTTTTTACAGCCACTTACACCCAGACAACAACGTCAAAGCGTGGCAGCTCAACCGCGCGTTATCTTGTTCAGGGGCGAAGACCCGATCAGGCGTTTATTGCCAGCCTCGATTCTAAGGGCAGGGTGATGAACAGTGTTGCTTTTGGCGCAGGAGGCAGAATTGTCTCGAAATCAGAAGTCGCCCAGCACGTTAAGATGTCCCCAATCTCTTGGGATGACGCTGTGCCGCAGCTTGTCGAGCAGATTCCTGGGCTTGATCTGTTTGTCATCTCAGGTCTTGCTCCTAAAGGGTGGGATGGCTATATCAAGGATATTCTTGCTCAAGGCAAGGGCTGGAAGCCCACCTTTGTTAATGGCGGATGGAAGCTTTCTTTAGCTTCGCCAAATGGCCAGCTGACACTTAGTTTTAGATCCGGTGATTTTCTGCCGGTTGAAATGAGGCTGGCTGGCGGCGGCGTGCTTAATGTCTGGAAGATTGAACATTCCACCAGGGTTCAAGAAGATTACTTTGGCGAGCCGAAACAATCGCGGCTTGTGGCTCGTTTCCAAAACTTTCCTCCGCCGAGTTCCTACGATCCCTTGTCAAAGCCTTTGGTTGAAAAGCTCTTTAAGAATTTTGATGCCACTCGAACTCTAGCTATCGAAACAGAAGCGAGTGGAAATCGAACGAGAGTTCTGGCTAAAGGCAGCTATGTCCGCCAGACCATGGATGATGTTGATTGGTCTTACGATGGCAGGACAGTCACTATTTTGGCAGGAGGCAAGGTCACTCGACACAAAGCCAAAACCGACCAAATGCTGGATCTTGTCGCTCAGGCAGGAGGACGCATGGATTCTCTGTGGACTGATCTGCTGAGCGGGGCCAATCCTTTTAGGCGTCTTTTGAGCGGGGCCGACATTCGTCATAAAGGAGTTATTGATACTCCTGAGGGAAAGGTTGCTCTGCTTCAGGTGACGGGCAGTCTTGAGAATCTTTCGCTCGGTTTGCGAGTCTCAGATGCCAGAGTCATTTCGTTGAGCCGAATTCCGAGGTCGGACAAGCACCAAGGGGTTTCGATCTCGTCACTTAAGAAGTTTCATTATCTTGATGAATCTGTTTTGGCCAAAACGGCTGCCTTCGATGTGACAAATCGCGGGGCTTGAGGCATCAAGGTTCTGTCAGTCGTCCCTAGCTGTGACAATGGCTTGGGACTATCACGATTATTCTGAGAGGCTGAAGGAAGCCTTTGCTTCACAAGCCTTGGCGGAGGTGACCAGTCCCCTGGCAGAGGAAGTAAAAGCAGAAGGGGCAGAGCGCATGAACTTGGCGCTTAGCGGCAAGGCTTGGGATGAAGTAGGGCCGGATATGGCTATGAATGCTGCTCCAGACCTGATTACTTTGACAGCAGAAGCTTTTACCTTCTACCTTCCTGCGTTTTTAAGAGGAGCAGCCCACGATATAGACGGCGAAGGAGCGACCTACGTTTATTATGCTCTTGCCCCTCTCGATCAGCTGGATGCCTTTTATGAAAGGACCTGTATGCTTTTTTCTCCACGACAGGCAGGCCTGATCGCCGAGCTACTGGAACAGATGGCGGCTGACCCCGCCTTCAGCTACTTTGGCGATGAGCCAGAAACTGCCCTCGCCCTTTGGCGCAGACGCGCTTCGGGTTAAACTTAGCAGATGACGCCCTGGCTGCTGAAGGCAGAAAACCTTGGGCGGCGCTTTGGCCATAACTGGGTGATAAAAGACCTTGATTTCGAGGTGCTGCCTGGTCAGGTTTTAGCCATCACCGGCCCCAACGGCAGGGGCAAATCAACTCTTCTCAAGCTGCTTTGCGGCCTTTTAGAGCCATCACAAGGGCGCGTATCTTTGGCCGGAAGCCTGGGAGTTTCTGCTTTGGATATGGCTTTGTATCCTCAGCTGACTGGCCGAGAGCATGTGCAGTGGCTGGCGAAGATGAAAGGCATTTCACTTGATCCTCTTGAGCTGCTGACAGAAATGGGGCTTGCTGGCGCGGTGGATAGGTTGGCTGCCGCTTATTCCACTGGCATGAGGGCCAGGCTGAAGCTGGCACTGGCTTTGATTGGCGAACCTCCTTTGCTGCTGCTGGATGAACCGACAGCTGCTCTGGATGAAGATGGCCAGGCTTTGATTCAGCGGGTGATTGAGCGGCAGAAGGAAAAAGGGGCTGTCATTTTGGCAACCAACGACAGGGCCGATTTGGCTCAGGCAACCCATGAACTCACCTTGGCTTAACCAAGTCTCGGCTGTTTTGGGCAAAGAGCTGAAAACAGAGGTTCGTTCCAGCCACGGTCTAGCGACGGGGATTCTGCTCGGTGTGCTGATCATTGCTTCTCTGGGCTACTCAAGTCTTTTCGATTCACCCAGTCCATGGGGTGCGGCAGGCATGACAGTTTCTGCCCTTCTTTTCGCTTCTGCCCTTATGGTCCCTCGTCTGTTTTTGGTCGAAGAGGAACAAGGCACTCTCGATCTTTTAAGGCTGAACGGTGACCCTGGCGCCGTTTATGTAGGCAAGCTGCTGGCAGGAACTCTGCAGCTTTTGGTAATAGGCTCAGTGCTGGGAGTTGTTCTTATCGAACTCTTGGCTCAGGATGTCGAGCGTCCCCTTTTTCTAGCCGTGGGCATCGTGGGGCATGTGGTTTGTCTTGCTGGTGGATTCAGCTTTTCTGGAGCACTTGTGTCTGGGTCTTCGAATAGGTGGGTTCTTGCTGCTGCTGCCGGAGTTCCACTATTGCTGCCTCAGTCGATTATGGCGGTTATTGTTATTGCCTACGGTTTGGGTGCTGGCGGTCCTTTGGCTGCCACGGGCTCTGCTTGGGGCCTTATTTTCATGTCTCTTGTCCTTCTCTGCATGGGGACTCTGGTCATTCCTTTGGTGACCCGGCTCTCGGTAGAGCCGAACAGGTGATGTGGAGAGGAGTATGAAAAAAAGCTCCCTGCCCTTTATAGGCAGGGAGCTTGAAATGGGTGAGCTGGCTTATTCTGCAGCTTCGGGAGCTGGGTTGGAGGCCTGTTCGGGTGCCGTAGATTTTGTCTCTGAGGTTTTGACTGCCTGAGTCAGGGTGTTTAGGTCGCCGCCAGAGAGGCCGATTTCCTTCATTAAAGAATCGACCAAGGGCGCCTGACCACGGTACCGAAGCGCGGATGAAACCAGCTGATCGGCCAGGCTTCCGCTTTCGCCGCCAGCACCGGATCCTCCTGAATGTGATGAGCCTCTTGTTAGACCATCTACCTGAATGATCTTGATTCCCTCAATCTGCTCCATGGGCTTGACGCTTTCGCGGATGATGCTTGGGAGGTTTTCAATAAGAATCTGTTTAATTCTTGCTTCTAAAATTTGAACGTTCAGAATGTTGTCTGCTTCGTTCAGGCGGCGTTTGCCTTCGGCCTCGACTTCAAGAGTTTTTGCCTTGGCTTCAGCGAGGAGTCTTTCTGCTTCGGCAGAACCTTCGGCTGTGATTCTAGCCTTTGAGGATTCAGCTTCTGCCAGAGTCTTGACCGCATCGGCGTGATCAAGAGCAGCGGCTTTTTCTGCTGTGGCTGCCACTTTAATCTTAATCGCTTCTCGTTCTGCTTCTTCACTGGCCAAAACGAGTTCAATAGACTTGCGTCTTTCGGCTGTCTCAAGTTCCTTGGCGGTTGTGACTCTTTCGTCGGCTCTGACTGCTTCAGCACGAGCGGTGGCAGCCAAAGCTTCGGCTTCACTCTTTGCTTTGCTCTTTTCAGCAATGGCAATAGCTCTATCCTGCTCGGCGAGTTCCAGGGCCTTCTGCTTCTCGATCTGTGCCGATTCAACCAGCTTGGCCTTCATGACTTCCTGTTCGCTGACGGCTCGTTCCAGGTCAATTCTCTGCCCTTCAACCTTTCGTTTGGCATCGAGACTGGCTTTTTCTGTCAGCTGCTGGGCTTCAATTTCAGCCTGCTTGGCTTCTTGACCTCGGGCAGCCTGTTCTTTGGCGATTTCAGCATTCTGCTGAGCGCGCCTCATTTCAATTTCTCTCTTCTGAGCCAAGCGGACAAACTCTTGTTCCTGGCTGAGGGTGAGAGACTGCTTTTCAGCTTCTAGGTTTTTAAGCTGAATTTGAACTCTGGTTTCCTGCTCAATATCGTTGCGCTGCTTTCGCTTGGCTTCAATAATCTCAGTGAGTTTTGCTAGGCCCTGAGCGTCAAATGCGTTTTGAGGATTCAGGTATTCCTGACTGGTCTGGTCCAGGGCAGTCAGAGAGACTGATTCCAGTTCAAGACCGTTCTTCAAGATATCTTCGCTCACTGTTGTTTGAACGCGCTGGACAAACTCGCCTCGCTTTTCATGCAGCTCTTCCATGGTTAGTTCGGCTGCAACAGATCGCAGAGCGTCAACAAACTTGCCTTCAACCAGTTCTTTCAGCTGTTCTGGCTTCATGGTGCGGGCGCCAAGTGTTTGGGCAGCATCCGCAATGGCATCTTCTGTAGGCTTTACTTTTACAAAAAACTCAGCCTGAACATCAACCCTCATGCGGTCTTTGGTAATCAGGCCAGCTTCGTTGCTGCGGGCGACGTTAAGGCGCATGGTGTTCATGTTCACCTCTATCTTTTCCTGCAGAATCGGCAGCACCAAAGCGCCGCCATTCATTACAATTTTCTGCCCGCCAAATCCTGTTCGTACAAAAGCTCTTTCTTTGCTTGCTCTTTTGTAAAGGCGCGAAATGATCAGGCCAATAACGATTAGGCCGAGTAGAAGAACACCTAAAATTACGGCGTAAAAAGTCAGTTGATCTTGGTTCATTTTTTTATTTAACGTCTTGGGTTAAAGATTCAAAGTCAATGTCGTTCAGGTCAAATTCTTCAGCAGGAATAGCAAAATACTTGGGGCCTTTTCTTGTCAGCAGCACAACCTCCATGCCTTCGGTCAGAGAGTCTTGGTGCCTGGCGGGCTGAACCAAAAAATAATGAACTTGGCCATGTTCATCGGTTAGTTTGGCCTGAGCTGGAAGGTCTTTTGTGGCGGTTCCACCGACGATTTTTGCACTTTTTCCGATGAAAGTATCGCTGTGGACGGCTGTCGTATGTTCTTTAAGCTTTATGCGCTTAAACGCCCTTCCTGTGATATTGGTTAAAGTCAAGGCCACCACCAAGGCTGGCAGTATGGCGATCCACCCACTTAAAAAGCTTCCGGTTATGCTCTTGGCCACGTTTTGAGTGATGAATCCACCAAGAAAAAACGAAGTGGATGCGATGACAACAAGGATGCTGCTGGGCGTGGAAGCGATGCCTAGAAAATCCAGAATGGCATCAATCGGCGTGTCAACATCCAGGTCAAGATCCAGATCTGTGTCGCCGATAAAGCCCAAAAGACTGGCAGCTGCAGTCAGCAAAGTGAGAGCGAGAAGAACTGCCAAGGCCACCAGGAAGGGAGTGTTTTCATGAGCGGCAAAAAATTCTTGAAGCATCTGCCTACCAAAAGTGATTACCCAACTTTCTTTGCATAGGTTGGGGTTTTATGGCTTTTTTTAAGCCTACATCATTTTACGGATAGTTTACGCTGCCTTCCGTGACTCTTTAGATTGTGGGTAGGCGCCATCTTTCAGCCTGGTAGATAAGCCTTCGACCGTGAGGGGGTGGTCAAATAGATAGCCCTGACCAAGTTGACAGCCGAGGCTATGAATAAGGTTTGCCTGAGCTTCAGATTCAACCCCTTCACCAGTGACATCGATTTTTAGGGTGTGAGCCATGGCTAAAATAGCTTCGACAATGGCTTGGGCTCCTTCCTCGTCTTCCAAACGACTAATAAAGCTTTTGTCAATCTTGAGCGTATCGATAGGGAAGGCGTGAAGAGTCGATAGAGAAGAGTAGCCAGTGCCAAAATCATCTAGAGCTAGATAGACCCCAAGGGCTTTCAGCTCTTTCATCCGTTCGATGCTCTCTTCTCGGTTTTCCATAAGGATCGACTCGGTGATTTCCAGTTTAAGGCAGTGAGGAGGCAGGCCAGTTTTAGACAAGATCTCTTGAATCATGTGAGTCAGGCTTCCAGATTGAAACTGGCGTCCTGAGAGATTAACGCTCATGATGAAGTTGGGAGAACTCAGGATATCGCGCAGAATCATCGCTTGGCAGCAGGCTTCTTCCAACAGTTTCCAGCCCATGGGAACAATAAGGCCAGTTTCTTCAGCGATAGGAATGAAAACGGCTGGAGGAATGTTTCCTTTTTCTGGATGATGCCATCTGGCCAAGGCTTCGCAGCCGACAATCTGCCCTGTGCTTAGCTGCACAAGCGGCTGATATACAGCCTTTATATTGCCTTCAATCACTGCCCTGCGAAGGGTGGTTTCCATCTCCAGCCGCTCCTTGGCTTGTTCGTGCATTTCTGGGTTGAAGAAAATGTATCGGCCTCTACCCAAAGCTTTGGCGTGATACATGGCGATATCTGCTGCTTTCAAAAGAGATTCGGCGGAATCAGAGGGATTGGTTTTTAGGGCAATTCCAATGCTGGCATTGGCAAAAGCTTCGGTGCTGCCAAGTTCAAAGGGAGCTTTTAAGCTTTCGAGGGCGCGCTTGGCTACCTGCTTTGGCTCCTCTTCTCCAACAATATCTTCCAGCAGAATCGTGAACTCATCGCCGCCAAGCCTGGCAACCGTGTCGCCTGGCCGCACAGCTTCGGTCAGGCGCTCAGCTACCTGAGTTAAAAGCGCATCTCCCATATCGTGGCCAAGGCTGTCGTTGACCAGCTTGAAGTTATCTAGGTCAATAAAGAGCACAGCGATTGTGCGTCGTGTGCGGTGGCACCGACGGATTGCCTGGCTGAGGCGGTCTAAAAAGAGGGCACGGTTTGGAAGACCGGTCAGCTTATCGTGATAGGCTTGGTGTTCAATCTCCTTTGTTCTGGCTGCAACGATTTCTTCGAGGTTTTCGTTTTGAAGCTTAAGTGCTTCCTGGCTTTCAACCAGACGCCTGCTGCCATCATCCAGTCTATCCAGCATTTTGTTGATGCTTAATGCCAATGAGGCTGCTTCGTCATCTTCCTTGACTGCCAGCCGCATGCCATGTGCTCCCGATCCGATGGTGGAAACTTGGCTGCCTAAATCCTCAAGAGGGTTGATGACATGGCGAATGGTTGCGTATCCGACAACCATAAAGAATATAGAACCGACACAGATGATTTGAATAATCATCCAGTTTGTTGCTTCTTTACCTTTTTGGTAGGTGGTTCTGGGGAGGATTGTTTGGACTTTAAAGATCGGCTGACCTCTAAGATCTCTAAGCAGAGTGGATGCTTTTAGGTTATTGCCTTCAACCCATACACTCAGCGATGATTCAGCTTTAGGTGATGAACTGGCTGGGAGTACTTGGCTCCACTCAAGCTTCATGTTCATTTGTCTGGCAATTGGGTCTTGCATCTGCCTGTCAACCTGCTTGACGGCTGCAAGGTACTGCCCTGTTTTTGTTTTTTGAAAGGAAGCGATCAGGGGTTCAGAATTCAGCCTGATTAATCCAGAAAGCCCTGAAGGGCTGGCCTCGGCCAGCTTCAGCAGGTCGGGGGAAGAGGCTATGGCAGATGAGACAGCTTCAGGGATGTTCCCTTTCAGGATCCAGCGTGCTGATTGATTGTCAGTGTCAACTAGAAGAACCCCATCGAGATTTAGCTTCTCTAGAATCTTTTTGTCAGGTCTGCCGCCTGTGTAGCCTGAAGCTAGAGCCGCATTTTTACTATGAACTATGGCAGCTGCCTGGCTGAACGATGCCTCCAGCCGTTCCATATCTTGTCTGGCTCTAGCCTGGTCTATTTCTGAAAAACTGTTGACTAAGCTGCTAGATGAAGCTAAGTGAATTCCGATGCCAGCTATGATCATTCCAGCCGTGAGCGTTGCGAAAAACTTATGCCTTACTTTCATCCCATAGTCCCATAGCGGTTTATTTCATCGCTATAGACATTTCGGATGCTTTATTCAGATGTTTCAGTGTTGGACAGGCTCTTCTGTTTAGTTTCCGTTAAGTATCTGGTAAAAGTGCCAGTTATTGCAGGTCAGCTAAGTTCTCCTGCCGCGGACCAGAATCAGCGCTTGGGGCGAAGCTGCTTGATTTGGCCTAAGATTTTTTCGCCAAGATCAATGTTGGGGCTGGCTTTTGCGAACCTGCCTGCCTCCCATTCAGCCGAGGCAAGAAGCCCGATTTCGGCATAGACGGCAGTCCTTATGAGGGCAGAATCTCCAGCTTCATTCAGCTTCTTCGCCAAGGCGGATGATTCAGCTTCTGAAAGCAGGTAGAAGCTAGATTCTGCCAGGACTTGGCCTTCATCGGGGTTGGCCGGATTGGGGCTCAACAGCCGATAAGTGTAAGTATGGCCACGAAGCAGCTCCAGATTTACCTGCCAAAGCTCTGCAGTGTCAGCTTCTGATCTTGCGACGACTTTTCCTTCCCTGTCTAGGATGATGCACTGAACCCCGCCCAGCATTCCTTTCTGTCTTTGCCATTTGATAGTTGGCTTTTGCGCATCAGCAAACTCGCGGTCGGGGAAGAGCAGTTTGACGGACCCCGCCCTTGGCGCAGGCTTTGCCGCGAGGGACCGTGCTGCCTCTGGCACTTTAATCTGTCCCGAGGCAAGGTTTCTGACTGAAGCGGGAGGAGTCTGAACTGTAAAAATCCCTTCTCGACGAAGCGCAAAAAGACGGCTGCCATCTTTAATCAGAGGAGATTCTGCCGATTGGAAGACGGGAGAAATATTTACCGGAAGCGTTGAATCTGGCGATGGCAGAATCTGTCCCTTGCTGACATTCATGCTGCCTTGAAAAGCCTTAACCTTAGCATCCAGCTCCTGATTTTTGTCTAGCAGGGTCTTGTGCTTTTCGTAGCTCTCTTTAAGGCTGCTGGTCAGAGCTTCAATCTTCTGATCTTTTTCTGCAGAAGAGTTCTGAGCCTCCTTCAAAGCCGCTTCATGTGCGGACTGTTGAGCAGACAGCATCTGCTGGCCGCGTTCATCAACTGACTGTGAAGTCAGCATGACTGCAGCGAGGATTCCTAGTCCAGCCAGGGCGAGTGTGGCGATGAAGTGGATGGGCTTAAGTGAGGCGGGGGCAGGCTGACGCAGGGCTGCTGCCTGGTCTGCTGTCTTTTCAATCTCTGTCTGCTCCACTTGGCTCCCCAATCTTTGGATACAGCTTTCAACGTTTTCGGCTGCCTTGGCGAGTCAGGATTAGGCCTTGATTCACGGTTTTTTTCAAAATATGTATCTCTGGTCCCTGAAAGTCTTGACAGGTCTGGCCGACAGTTAGTATAGTAGACAAAAAGCAACTAGTTTGAAAATTTCTCAGCAGGAGATCGAAGAACAGCTGCCATTTGGGGGAAGTTTTTTTATCAAGATGAAACGGCAGATTGGCCGTTTATAGGTTGAATTTTCTCCAATTATTTGAAATAAATCTCCCGTATCGTGGTGAATAATTCACCGCGATACGGGTATAACAGGTTCATGATTCGTCGCTTGATGAGGCAGAGAGTTCAAGATGCCATGTCCGATACACCGGTTGTTATGGTGCAGGGGCCTCGTCAGTGCGGCAAGTCAACTTTGGTTAAGGAACTGGCTCCCCAGCTGCCCTACGTTTCGCTGGATGACCCTGCGGCGCTGGATTTTGCTCACAGAAATCCAAGAGCTTTTTTGAAGGCACACCCAGACGGGCTCATTTTGGACGAAGTGCAGAGAGCTCCCGATATTTTTCGATCTCTAAAGGCTGAGGTCGATGAAGATAGAAGGCCAGGACGCTTTCTTATGACAGGATCTTCCAGTCTACTGCTTCTGCCAAAGCTGAGCGAGAGTCTTGCCGGCCGTATGGAGGTTGCCAGTTTGTGGCCCTTGGCTCAGGCAGAAATTGGGGAGGCATCTGGCAGTTTTGTTGATCGGGCATTTGCAGGGAGCCTGCCAATGCAGAAGGGCGAAGCCCTCGATTGGAGCCGTATTCAGCGGGGAGGCTTCCCCGAGCCCTTTCATCGTTCGGTTGAATCTCGCAGGCGTGCTTGGTTTGAAGCTTATGTCAAGGCGCTTATCGAGAGAGATGTTCGGAGCCTTTCTGATATTGAAGGCTTGACGGCTCTGCCCAGGCTGCTTAAGCTGCTGGCGCGTTCGGTGGGCGAAACACTTAATGTCTCTTCGCTTTCAAGGGAATCGGGTATTCCTCACACCACGCTTAACCGCTATATCGGCCTGCTGGAGGCGGTTTTTCTAGTACATCCTTTTTCAGCCTGGAGCTCGGGCCTCAGCCACAGAACTTTAAAAGCGCAAAGGATCGCTTTTGTAGATTCGGGTCTTCTTATTCACCTTCTTGGCATTGATCCTTCGACTTTATCACCCGAGGAGCCTCTTGTGAGAGGAGTTCTGGCCTCGTGGGTGGGAATGGAGCTTCAGCGGCAGGGGGGATGGTCTGAAACGATAATGGAGGTGGTCCATTTTCGCTCGGTTAGGCAGTACGAGGTCCCCATTGTTCTGGCTCGGAGTGACGGCCAGATTGTGGCAGTTGATGTGACAGCCGAAAGCTACCCCTCACCTTCTGGCTTGAGGCCAATTGAGTTTTTGGAGGAAGTGGCAGGAGACAGGCTTGCTGCCGGAATTCTTTTCACTGCTGGCACTGAAGCCAGGCGCTTGAGTGAAAAGTTATGGGCACTGCCTTACAGTGCTTTGTGGGCATGATCTGCCCCGTGAATGAGCTTAGAACCTGCGGCCCCAGTCAATAGAGATTCTCCAAGGGCGGTCTTGGGTTGTGCCCAGGCTCAGACGGAGACGGTCGTTAAGCCCGGCAATTCGAGGAAGACGGTAGGAAACTCTCAGGTCGTACTTTCTTGGTCCAAGGCGAGGCTCGCTTAACTGATACCATCCCTGCAGGAAGAACCCGGACCCTAAGCTTTTGCCGAATCGGGAAAGGGCTTGATCGAGCGGGTTGTAGTCAAGGCTTAAATAGTCCAGCTTCAGCAGCCTGCCCAGTGGTCCAGTGATGGGATCTGAAAGTGTTGGAGCCAGCATTTGATACAAGGGATCACGCAGTCCCAACGACCCCTGCCCCTGCAGGGCTGTGCCGGCTAAAGCCTCTATCAGCTGCTTCTGGCCAAGAATTGCAAGAATCTCCTCACGTGAAAGATCGCCGGGGTCTGCCTGAGCATCTATTGTCAGGCCATTGGGATCAAGAAGGTCGCCTCTAAAGTTAAGTGTTACGGCGTAGTCTTCATAGGTGTCAGGTCCTCGCCGGGCGACAACGTGGGTCTCGCCAGTAAGGTCCACATCAACCCTTACGACAGAGCCTGTGTCACTTCTCATGCTGACATCAACAGTGCCTTCTTCCAAGGTGATTCGTGCATTGGGAAGCCTTAAAGCTCCACGCTTCACTTCAAGAGGCATTCTCAGGTTCATGGCCGAGAGGGGGCCATTTAGCACGCCCTGCCCCGTGACTCCAATTTGTCCTAAGCCAAAATTTATATTGGCTTCGTCTTCTAAAGTCAGTCTTAACCCATCAAAAATGGGTTCGTTGGCCAAAGGATCGGCTGCTTTGCCTTCTGGGAAGGCAGATGGCATGTTGATGAGAGCTCCTCTTGCACGAATATCACCAGAAATTCTGGGTGAAGAAGCTGTTCCTTTGATGGCAGCATGGCCAGAGACTGTGGCGCCAGAGGCTGAAGTTGAGTTGGGCAGAGGATCTTCAATACGGAATGATTTAGCCGTGATTGATCCATCAAGCCTTAACAAATCTAAGAATTGTTCGTAGGCAGTTTCTGAAGATAGGAGGTCTGGATAGGCGGCCTTTAGGCTGGCCTCTAAGGTTCCATCACGACTGCCTGAGGTTGTGGCAGTGAACTGAGCCTGAGTGGAATCTCCTGTCAGCCTGAAATCAAGATCCTTGAACCAAGTAGAAGACTGAGGAAGCCGAATGGCAGAAGCCTTGCCCTGAATGTCGAGGGCCATGCTCCAGTCTCCTGCCGATCCGCCAAGTTCAGCGGTGCCTTCTACAACTCCATCCAGCGTGGCCCCTTTAAGTCCTGGCGCATACTCGATAAAGTCGCTGAGAGGCCGGGGATCAAGCCGGGCAGAAACTCTGGCGCGCTGGGGATTTTCTGCCTCAAGGTCAAAAGCAGAAAAAGGCACGAAGGCATCGACTTTTGCAAGAAGTCCCTGCCATCTTGCGCGGCCTTTCGCTTCAATTATTCCTCTGTCAAGAATGATATCGCTGAGATCAAGGCTATCGATAACCTTGGCAGGACCAGACTCCCCGATAATCGAGACATCGCTGACCAGCAGGCTGGCCTGGCCGCTTAAACCATCGAGAGGCCCTAAAACCTGAGCCGCAAGGCTGGCTGTGCCTGAGAGGAGCGGCGCAGAAGGCTGGAAGAGATTGATCCACGAAAGGTCAAAGGCAGTGACTTCTCCCGTGAGTTTCAAGCCACTTTCATCAGAAAACTGGGCTTCATCTAGCCGCAGAACGCCGGACTTTGAATCCCATATTCCTTTCTCTAGGCTCCAGACGCCTCCTTTGTAGCCGCCAGCAAGAACAATATCTCCTGCCGTGCGGGCAAGAACTTTAAGTCCAGATGCCTGCCCTTCGCTGAGTGCTACAAGAGGTTCCTTAAAAGTGCCGCTGGCGGTAATTTTTCCTGAGATTTGACCTTCAAGACTCCTCACAATTTGTTGAGGGTACGCCTCTAAAGACTTCCACCTTTCCTGCGTTGCTTTTACTAGATCTGGAATAGTGAGGTTGAGCAGGTCAGCATCAACCATCATGGCTTCTTTCTCAAAGTCAATTTCAGAAGGGTTGAGGATGATAAATCGGTCGAGTGAGCCTAGTTCGCCAGATAGGGTCAGCTTAGGGCCAGCCAAACCAGCCCGAACCGAACCCGAACCAATGTTTGTTGCATTGATTTCTGCATCCTTTACCTGCCCCGAGAAGTCTAGTTTGGGCAGTTCAAGGTCGCCAGAAATAACTCCTTCACCAGTGAGAGAACCACCAAGTGAGGCAATCTCTGCGCTGATCGGCGCCAAGCCGAGAGGCACATTGTCGACCTTGAAGGCCCCTGCCAGTGCCTTTGAATCAAGGTCTAGGGCGCCAGTTCCAGAAACGCTGCCCGTTCTCGCCTGTGCAGAAATCTGCTGAAGAGTGATGCTGGGGCCAGACCATAGGAGGGCCGCCTTAATATCGGATAGTGGAATTCCGTAGGCAAGCAGTGTTTCTGCAGAAGCAGTAGCCGATACTTCGGGTTTGGCTAATGTTCCGGCAATTGATGCAGAATTGAGGTCAAGGCTGCCTATAAGGTCGGGGAGAATATCTGAAGCCAAGAGGCTTTTGCCCGTCAGTTCTCCCTTAAGGCCATCAGTTTTTTGGTTCCAGGCCAGACTTCCCTGAATGGTGCCTGTCCCAGCCTGAGCAATAAAGTCTTCCGCCTTCCATTCATTGCCAATCTTGACAAACTTTGTTCGGGCATAAGGAATTTTTCTGTCTTGAACCTCTACATAGTAGGCTTCTGCTTCCCCTTCCATTTTGGGGTCATCTATGGTGCCCTTAATCCTGGCAGATGCAAAAACACGACCCCTGACGCCCTCCGCAAAGGTGCCGAGTCGAACTCCTGTTGCTTGGGCAGAAATATCAAGCCCTCCTTTCCAGGTGATGCTGCCCTCCGCCCCGGCTAGGCCAGAGGGGGTAAGGCCAGAGGCTCGGTTGATGATAAAGCCTTTTGAATCGGCTTGACCCCTTAAGTCAAGTCGTGTCAGCCTGAGAGGATCTTGGTTTTCACCTAGGGGCAAATAGCCTTGGACTCGGGTTTCAAGTGTCGCCACTGGCTGAGCATCTGTTCCGGAAAGAACAATGCTTATGGGGCCTGATAAGTCAAGGTCTTTGATTTTGAAACGTGAAAGAATCTTGTTAAAGCTAGCGTCAGGAGAATCGATTTTTCCTGCAATGGCTTTTGTGCGGCTGTTCCAGGAGGCCCATCCCGAGAGCTCTCTGCCTTCGACGCTGGCCGATTTTAATTCAGCTGCCAGGTTGGCGCCATCAAAGCCAAGCTCTACTCTAGGCTGGATGACCTTCCAGCCCTCGACATCTGCCGAACCTGCAGCAAGGCTGCCTTCAATGCCAAGAGCTTTGCCTAAAGAGATGCGTCCTTTCCAGGTTCCTCCGCTGAAGTTGTAGCCAGGGGGAATCAGTTTGGCAGCTTCTGGCCAGAGACTGGCTTTGTTGGCTGCCGTCAGCTCCCCTTCGCCCTCAACTCTTCCACCAAAATCAGCAACGCCCCTAAAGCCAAATCTGCTTCCAGGGCGAGATGCTGTCATGGCAAACTGTGCTTTGTCTTCCGCAACTCTGATATCCCCCGCTGCGCTGATATCTTTAATAAGGTTGGGAACAGAAAGGTTTATGGCTGAAACATTAAATGTTCCTTCGATTTTTGCCATCTCACGAGGGTTGAGTTCTATATAGAGAGGGCCTCTGGCTTTCAGACTTTTCGCTCTTAAACCGCCCCATCCGTATTTGGCTTCTGGCGGCAGCCAAGATTCAAGCAGGGGCACTAAGGGCGCAAGTTCCTGGTCACTTAAATAAGTGCGGATTACCGCATCGCCCTTTGCTGATACCTGCAGGTTTAAAGGCAAGGGGCTGTCTTTTTGAAGCGACGCCTGAGCCTTAACTAAGGTGCTGCCATCAACATGGTCAAGCTCTAAACTGTTCAAATCCAGCAGGTAGGTTTCTTCCAGCTGCTCGTCAATCAGTTCAAGACTGGCCTTCTTCACTAAAAGCCGCACGGCAAGGGACTGCTCCTTATCATCCGAAGGCGGCAGCAGGCCATTTAGCAGGAGTGCGCCGTCTTTGCCTCTTGTAAGGTTTGATTCAACGTGGTCAAGTTCGGCAAGGGGGATTCCTTTTTCCAGCCTAATTTTCGCCCGATTGACTCTGAGGACGCTTTTTCCAGCTGGATCCTTGAGTTCAAGATCGTTGAAGGAAACTCTCAGTCCTTCGGGATTGATGTCATAGCTGCCAATTCGGAGAGTGGCTTTGCCAGTTTCGGTTTGGTAGCCAAAAACCAGCGGGATCCCGGGTGAAAGGAGAAAAGAAAGGATATTCCAGCAAGTCAAACCCCCCAGGGTGAGAATCACTCCCAGGGGAACCCACGCAATGGCTGCCGTGCCGACAGCCAGCAGGAACCTTGCCAGTCCTTTCATAGCTAATCCGCTGCCTTAGCGGAAAGCATAAAGCCCCCCTTTGCCAAGGCAGAGGGGGGCTTTGCCTTCGAAATTAATCGTTGGCGGCGTTCGCCTTTTCGATATCAAGCTCCTTAGGAATCTTGAACCAAAAAGTAGAACCCTTGCCGATTTCTGATTCAGCCCAGATTGATCCGAGGTGAACCGACTCTACCAAGTGCTTGACGAGGAAGAGACCCAATCCTGTTCCATAAATTTTTCTGTTGTCGTCGTTATTAACTCGATGGAACCTTTCAAACACCTTGCCGAGATGGTCGGGGGGAATGCCGATTCCCTGATCTTGAATGCCAAACATCAGCGAGTCACCGTCGGTTTTGCAGTGAATCACTACATCGCCGCCTTCGGGTGAGTACTTGATGGCGTTATTCAGCAGGTTGGTAAAGATCTGATCAAGTTTGTCTTGGTCAGCAATGCACGTTTCTGGCAGCTCGTTGTGATGAACGGCGTAGACATGGTGCTTGGTTGAGGCCTGGTTCTGCACCAGGGCAACCTTGTCAACCAGTTCCTTAAGCCGAATTCTTTCGTAGTTGGGCTTAAGGCTTTCACCAGCTTCAATTCTGGCTGTATTCAGCAGGTCGTCAATCAGGCGGCGAAGCCTGTCACATTCGCTGGTGATGATGCCAAGGAATTCTCTTTGGTCATTTTCATCATAAACGTCCTGACCCACCGCATCAAGCAGGGTTTGGCTGAAGCCCTTGATGGCGGTAAGCGGCGTGCGCAGTTCGTGGCTGGCCATGGCCACAAAGTTCGACTTCATACGGTCGATGTTCTTTTGGTCGGTCACATCGTTAAAGATGACTACGAAGCCCAAAATTCTTCCGTCGTCGCCGCGAACCAGAGCGCCTTGAGTGTTGTAGAAGCGCTCAAGACCATGGAAGTCCATGTGCAGTTCAAAGGCGTGGGGTTCTTCTCCCTTGGCGCCCGCATCAAGAAACTCAAGCAGAGCTTCTGCTTTAAGAACATCGTGGTAATCCTGGGTAAGAGGGTTATCCTCAATGCGGAACATGGTGCGGGCCACAGCGTTCATCTGGCTGATCTTTCCGAGAGGGGAAACCAGCATCAGGCCGCTGGTTAGGCTCTCAAAGGTCTGCATCAGCTGTTCGCGTTCCTGCAGAACTTCCTTATAAAGCTGCAGGTTGGCGATGATGGCGCCGACGTTTTTGGCCATGCGCTCAAGCAGGCGCACATCTTCATCGTTAAAGTCTTCGCCGTGCTTCTTGTTGAAAGCATGAAGAACGCCGATGGTGGTGCGGTCCACAACCCTGTTTTCTTCGTCTCGCTTTTCAATAACAAGAGGAACGGTAATGCCGTTCTGCACCTTCAGCATCTGAACCATATCCTTGCGTGTGCGAGGATCGGTCATAGCGTTGTGGTAGATGCAGGGGGTGCCTTCTCTAAAAGCCTGGCCGCTGACGCCCTGGGTGGCACGCACCTTAAAAAGGCTGAGCGTGTGCTCATCCAGCCCATAGGTGGGTGGAATTCCGATCAGTTCACCAGTTTCTCTTTCATGAAACATGATGATGATCTTCTCGGCCTGAAGAATCATAGCGATTCTCTGAACCAATCGGCGCAGGGTGGCATCGCCATCCTGAATCGAGGAGATTTCTAGGCCACCATCGCCGCCGCTGGGTGCGGCAGCCGGAGGGGCTGCTGGCGCGACAGGAGGAGGAACCACGCTGCCTGCATCGGTCTGCTGAATGGTCTGAAGCTGGCTTTGCAGCTCAGCTATCTTCTGCAGAAGGTCTTCTTGAGATCCCTGGGGAGGCACACTGCTCATGGTTTGGTCCACGCGGATGGGCAATCGGCACAAAAAAGCTCGAACCAAAGTTCGGGCCCGATTGAAGGATACCCCAGGCTCACTTTTTACGGGCGCTCGGTCGAGCACTCTTAACTTAAGCCTCTTTATCAAGTACGCCAGGCGACTATAATCTGCTTAATGGGTCGGCCTTTAGAAGAGATGCCTCTCTTCCTTCTCGATACGGTCCTCTTTCCTCTTGCACCTCTGCATCTGCATGTGTTTGAAGATAGATACGTTGAGATGGTGCGGCTCTGCATGGCCGAAGATCGCCCCTTTGGCGTGGTTCTTATCCGCGAGGGCAGCGAGGTGGGAGGAGAAGCCGAACCCTACCTGGTGGGAACCGCGGCGAGAATTGAACAAGCCATGATTCACGATGATGGTCGAATAGACCTGCGTGTCAGGGGTGAAGGGCGTTTTAGAATCCGGCGGATTGATGAAAGCCGTCCTTACCTTGTTGGTCATATTGAGCACTTGGTTGAGGAGCAGATTGAGGAGAATCCTCGAAGCCTTGCGGTAATCGGCAAGGCTAGAGAGATTGGCGAGAACTTTATTTCAGCCCTTTTCGATGGGTCTGAGGTTAAAGTTGCCAGAGTCAAGCTGAGCAGCGATCCTCAAATTCTGTCATTCCTTTTGGCCGGCATGGTTCAGGCATCCAGCCTAGAAAGACAGCATCTGCTTGAAACAACAGATACGGTCGAACGGCTGGCGATGATGATTCCGGGAATAGAAAGGCTGCTGGAAGATATGCCCCGCGCTCCGCAGAAGATAAAAGCAGAGGATGTGCTGCCTCGGCTTAGCGCAAATTAGGGTTCTGGCTTTTATCGGCCTTGGTTAATATGCTGTTCGCCCAGCTCCTGCTCGGCTTCTTTCACCGCTTTCAGCTCTCCCAAAAGGTAGTCCAAAGAAGCTGCTGACTGGGTGGGCGGCAGATTTGCTGAGTCAAAATGGTCAGAGGGAGGAGGCATTTGTTCCAGTTCATCCGCCAAAGATTTCAGCCTCTCGGCAATGCCGCGGCAGGATGGAAACGCGGCCTGAGCATGGGGAGACTGGTGGGCGTAATCGCGCCAGTCGGATGAAGCCATTCTCTGGAGTCCGCTGAGGGCCTCGGCTATATCAAATTCAAAAAGGTCCTCAAAAATCCCTTCGATCTCGTCTTTCTTCTCCTTAATCGGCTTGCCAATAGAAGGCTGAACAAGCACAATTAGGTCCAGCATGGCTTCGTCGGCTGCCTGCTTAGCCTGGGTTCTAATCTGGGCTCGCCCACCTGTAGATGAAAGCCAGATGGGGCCATCGAGAGTTGTGGCCACACGAGCATAGTGGTAAGCAGCCGCTTCTAGAATCTGCAGGAGAATGGGATCTACCCAGGAATGAAGCTTTTTTCTGTTCTTAAGGTCTTGAAAAGCTGTAATCGCTTCCTTCCACGATCTGGACCGGGCGGCTATGGCAGCGTCCACCTTTTTGGTTCTCTTTTTAACCCAGGCTCCTGCCAGTCCCCCTGTTGCCAGCCCTAATGGCAGAGCCAAGAGCAGGCCAGGCCAGCTTAAAAACGAGACAGCCAAAAATCCCCAAAAAGGTGTGGCGGCCAGGGCGGTAAGACATCCGTACCCTATGGCCTTCTCCGTCGGACTTTCCACCGAAGGAACAGAAACCTGGTTCAGGTATCCAAGCAGATACCTAAAGTCTCTTTGTCGTGGGCGCGGCATTGAATCTCTTGCCTTCAGGTTACGTTAAAGGCCAGTGGGAGGTTGTGGCAGACCCACTTAGCTTGTGTGCTTTCCCCAGCGAACCTGTACTGCTCCCCAGCTGAGGCCGACGCCAAACCCGACCATCATCAGGTTCATCCCTGGCTTAAGATTGCCGTTATCCAGGCAGGTCTGCATGGCAAGCGGAATGGTAGAGCTGACCGTATTGCCGCATAACTGCATGGCGACGGGCATTTTTTCTTCAGGAATCTCGCAGGCCGCCTGAAGCTGGCGCAGCATGTACTCGTTGGCTTGGTGGAGGAGAAAAAGGTCGAAGTCATCCTTCGTTCTGCCTGCCTTCGCACAGAGGTCTTCAATGACCTTGGGCACAGTATCCACTCCAAAATTCAAGACTCTGCGGCCGTTCATATAAAGGCTTTCGCGGCTTCGGATCGAACCATGATCTCCTTGAATTTCAACTGCCGTTTCTGGGCTTCTTGGCTCTCTTATTGCTCCCGCCGGGACAATAAGGTGAGAGGCTCCACTGCCATCTGTGCCGTACACAAAAGGACCAATCTGGGGCTCATCATCCTCAACAGCTTCTATCAAAGTGGCCGAAGCTCCATCGCCAAAAATAGTCCTAACGCTGCGGTCAAGGGGATGAACAAGCCGCGTGAAAGTATCGGCAGTGATAAAGAGAATACGGTTTGCCTGGCCCGATTCCACCAGACCTTTAGCGAGGCCCAAGCCGTACACATAGCCGCTGCAGCCCAAGTTGAAATCAAGCGCTCCGGCTGTGGTGGGGATTCCGAGCCTTTCTTGGACAAGACAGGCGGTTGTAGGCAGAAAGTAATCGGGAGTCTGGGTGCAGAGAAGAATAAAGTCAATGTCTTCCCGCTTTACAGCTCCTTGAGCAAAGAGCCGATTGGCGGCTGAAACGGCGAGGTCTGAAGTGAATTCATCAACCCGGGCTACCCGTCGTTCTTTGATTCCGGTTTTTGATTCAAACCTCTCTGCCGACCATCCTGAGTAAAGCTCAGCCAGGACGTCGTTGCCCAAAATCTCTTCTGGGAGGTAAACGGCCACAGCCTTTAGAGCAGCTTGTCTTTTGCTCATGCGCGGAATTTCAATCCTGGCGACATCATCATCAACTCTAGATTCGGCAGATTTTTGGCTGGGCCAGCACCTTTCTAAGTCTACGAATGTATCACAGGCGACGGGTAAGAGGGCTCCTTATAGACCCAGAGGCTCTTTAGTTTGGGTTCACCGAGAGCGATTATAGACCCGCAGACTAGGTGTTTCAGGCTGGACTGCCTTATAAATGCGGCTTCATTTCTCGGTGGCTTCAATCATAAAGCCCCCGCAACCCAAGCCTCAAAGTGGGTCAGGGAGTAACATCCTTTAGCTCATCGGGCATTTGGCATGGTCAACCTTTTCCGCAGATTTGATCCCCGCATTGCGGCGGAGTTAAAGAGCCAGCGAAAGACCATCGCCAAGGGGCTTGCCTGCGTTCTTTTCACTTCTGTGCTGACTGCGGCCATGATTCCCATGACTCAGAAGGCGATTGAGGCGATTCAGGACGCCACTCCTACCCGAGCCTCGATTCTCGAAGGAATTCCTGGTGAAAACGAGCTGGCCAAGGCTGCCGGGATTCCGAAAGAGCTGGTTCGAGAGAGGCTGAGCCCTCTTATTGATCCCAACAGATCACTGCCCGATGTTCAAAAAATCTCTGAACTTTTGAATTTGACTCCGGCCCAGGTTGAAGAAGTTAAATCTCAAATCGCCGAGGCTAGAAAGCAGGATTCAGGCGAGGCAAGAGAAAGACGTCAGGATGAGGCGCTAAAGACGCTTACTTTCATCTGCGGCCTGGTGGTTTTTCTCTTCGTCATCAAGTACGTTTTCACCCGAGGGCAGGCCTATTACCTAAGCCGAGCCGCTGCAAGCCTTGCTGCTGACCTTCGCCGCAGGCTTTTTATGAAGCTGCAGAGGCTGCCAGTCAGCTACTTTAATCAGAAAAGAACAGGGGCAATCCAGAGCGTTTTAACCAATGATGTTGGGGTTTACCAAAACGCTGTCAACCTGATTCGTGACTCAATAGATGGCCCAATAAAGGCAGTTTTGGCCATTATTTCTGTCTTTATTATTCAGTGGCAGCTGGCCCTTATAGCGATGCTGTTCATTCCTGTCATGGCATGGTTCATCGACCGCAATGGGCGAAGAATGAAAAAAGCTCAGGCAGAAGTGCAGGATGATCTGGCTCAGATTGCGGCCATGTCTAACGAAGCTCTTGGCGGCACAAGGGTCATTAAGGCGTTTAGTGCCGAAACCCGTATTGGGCAGATGTATGACGCCTTGGTTAACCGGCAGTTTGAAAGCCAGATGAATGCAGCCAGGCGGTTTGCTCAGCTTCGCCCTATGGTGGAGCTTATTGGAGCGACGAGCCTGGCGACAATCCTTTTGATCTGCGGCTACATGGCCCGGGCGGGGCTGCTTCAGATTAGTCAAATCGTGGCCCTGACTTTTGCTTTAGATGTCATCAACCAGGGGGCAAAAAGCCTGGCCAATGTCAA
The DNA here is from genome assembly GCA_964607175.1 of uncultured Fimbriimonadaceae bacterium. Classification (GTDB taxonomy): domain Bacteria; phylum Armatimonadota; class Fimbriimonadia; order Fimbriimonadales; family Fimbriimonadaceae; genus JAKRSE01. Next base: position 2,437 of record CAZSIM010000011.1, on the reverse strand, counting down.
CAACACCTACAACCAGGTGCAGGCAGCGGCCGATAGAATTCACCGAGAAGTGCTGGATGTGCCGGAAGAACATATCGGCAGCCGATCGGGAAGGGTTCTTGATGAGCCTCAAGGACGCATTGAGTTTAAAGATGTTGGGTTTAGCTATGCCGATGGCACTCAGGCTCTGGATAAAGTCAGTTTTGTTATAGAACCGGGCAGTTCTTTGGCCTTAGTCGGGCCAAGCGGCGCAGGCAAGAGCACCATCGCTGACTTGATGCTTCGCTTTTACGACCCTACTGAAGGCACGATTACTTTTGATGGAGTCGACTACAAGGATCTTAATGTTGACTGGCTGAGGAGGCAGTTTGGCGTTGTTCCTCAGCAGACCCTGCTATTTGCGGGAACGATCAGCGACAACCTTAAGCTGGGTGTGCCCGATGCAGAAGAAGAGAAGCTTCTTGAAGCTTTGGAATCTGCCAATGCAAAGGCCTTTGTAGAAAAAACGCCAGATGGCTTGGAGACTTATCTGGGTGAAAGGGGAGTTCGCCTTAGTGGAGGAGAAGGGCAGAGGCTGGCGATTGCCCGAGCTTTGGTTCGAGACCCTGTCGTGATGGTTTTAGATGAAGCGACAAGCAACTTGGATGCACATTCAGAAAAGGTGGTGACTGAGGCTCTGGAAAGGGTGATGCAGTCTCGCACAACGCTGTTTATTGCCCATCGTCTGACAACTGCCGCAAGAGCGACAAGCATTGTGATGCTGAGGCAGGGCACGGTTTTAGAAAAGGGCACTCATGACGAGCTGCTTAAAGAGCAGGGCGCCTATTCTGCCATGTATCAAGCCTATACGTCCGGCCTTATTCCAGAGCTGTAACTGTGAGCCTTTCACTGGTTGATGTAAGGGTCAAACGAGGGACTAAAGAAGTGCTGAAAGGCATTACTTTAGAAGTTGAACCTGGCCAGATCGTAATGGTGTTAGGGCCAAATGGGACGGGGAAAAGCACTCTGCTTCATGCCATCTGCGGACAGGCTCCTTACTCGGGGCAGGCTGTATGGAACCAGGCATCAATAACCTCATTAAGCAGTCTGGAAAAGGCAGGGCTGCTTGCCTTTGTCCCTCAAAAAGAAAAACATGCTTTTTCCTACTCACTTGGCGACCTTGTCGGAATGGGACGGCTTGCAGTGAGCAGGGGAATATTTGAAACAGCTGAAGATAGAAAGGCTGTCTCAGAGGCACTGGCGCGGGTGAGCTTGGCAGGTTTTGAACAGAGAAGCCTTCTAGAGGTTTCTGGCGGTGAGCTGCAGCTGTCGCTTATTGCGCGGGCTCTTGTTCAGAACGCTCCTCTGCTTTTGCTGGATGAACCAACAGCCAGCCTCGATTTGGCAAGACATGGGCTGCTGGCTGCTATCTTAAAAGAAGAGCAGGCTAAGGGGCGAGCCGTGCTGGCTGCCACGCATGATTTGAACTGGGCTTTGGCTCTGGCCGATAGGCTGGTTCTGCTTAAGTCGGGGAAGGTTCTGTGGCAGGGGTCCCCTGCTGATTCTCAGGCTGCCCTTGAGGAATGTTTTGAGGTTCGGCTTGAGTGGTTGGTTCGGCCTGAGGGACCGAGGGTTCTGCCCCTTTCCCATTTTTAGCTGGTTCTGCTTCTGCTTTTACTGGCCCGCTTAAGTAGTAGAGGCTGACGCTCCCTTCCTGTCCTGAGAGTTTGGAAGTTTGGCGGATTATCCCTCTTCCTTTAACATAGCTGGTAACAATCTCTCTTGTATGGCCTTCCCAAGTTAAAGTCAGCACTACGCGGCAGCCTGAAGCATCGCTGCGTGCCAGTTTTTTGTCTGGGTCATTTTTGGTGAGCAGGGTTTGGTAAAGGACTGCTTTAGCATCATGCCAGACACCCGCCATTCTTGCTCTGCCATGCCAGACTGCTGTGCCTAAAGGTCGTCTGCCAGGCTTGGTTTCTGGCTGAACCTTGGCTTCTGTGTCAACAAAGCCAGCCGATACGTCCAGCAGGGTTAGGGGAGGGTCAAAGGTAGTTCCACTTAAAAGGGAGGCGCGCAGAACTGGCCCCTTCCACCCCATTTCCAGAGGTCCAAGGTGAGAAGATCTTAGTTCCCAGCCCATTTCTTGGCCAACTCTCTTTGGAGCGGCAGCTTCTAGCTGGGTGGGCAGCTCTGCAGAATCGTAGACCGTGTAGCTCCACTGAGTGCCTTCTTCCAAGGGCATGTAGGATGTATCTGCCGAGCAGCCAGCAAGGGCTGCGCAGCCGACCAGTCCTGCCAGGGGGAGCGTGAGTTTCATTCGATTGATTCTAGTTTAGCCTTGCTTTGCACAAGTTTCTTCATTCCAACTGCACCAGCAAAGGCAACACTCACTTCTGTGTCGTCGTTGACGGGGGCGCAGGAGATAACAACTCCAATGCCCAGCTTGGGATGGCTGACTTTCTGTCCCGCTTTGAATGGC
>CAZSIM010000010.1:0-84496 GCA_964607175.1 uncultured Fimbriimonadaceae bacterium | reverse complement strand
CCCATTGCGGGTGCAATATCACCGCTGAGATCAAGAAGGGCAAATACGTTTACTATCGATGCACAGGCATGCGAGACCGGAAATGTCCGGGAATGCAGGTGGTCCGAGAGGAAGTCTTGACCGAGCAGTTCGCATCGCTTCTGGAAGGCTTGGTTCTTTCTGAGGAGAATCTTGAGAGTCTCAAGATCGCGCTCAAGGAGAGCTTGGCCGACGAAGCAGAAATGAGACGGGCGAACATGGAGCGCATCGCTAGTGAGTCCGCTTCGATCCGGGCAAAGCTGGAGCGCATGTACATGGATCGGATCGAAGACAAAGTTTCCGAAGCCGTCTATGAATCCCTTCGAAAGAAGCTGACCTCAGAGCTTGCCGGACTCGATGTCCAAATGCATGCGCTCGACAAGGCTGAAGGCTCCTATTACGACTTGGGCCTGAAGTTATTGGAACTGGCTCAAACAGCTCCTCTCAGGTTCCTGCATGCCGATTCCGACACTCGCCATTCGATCCTATTGGAACTCCTCGAAAGAGCCGAGCTAAAGGAGCGAAAAGTACAAGTTTGGCTTAAACAACCATTCGATACCTTGCTTCAACGCAACGTCGAAAGGCTCGCAAAAGGGCCAGAAATGGCCCTAGAAGAAGATTGGTACTCCCGACGGGATTCGAACCCGCGATCTTCGCCGTGAGAGGGCGATGTCCTAAACCGCTAGACGACGGGAGCAGACATAATCATCATGCCTCAGCCCACCTGCAGCAGGCTAGGAAGGCCCAGCCCGGAAGGTAACCTTGAGGCCCATGCTCAAGCCTCCTAAAGTACTGGCCTGGTACCGAGCCTACTGCTGGCTTGCGGCATGTTTAAAGTTAGGTTTGGCGGCAGGAGGGTTGGCCCTTATTCTCAGCAATGATTGGTGGATAGCGGCATCAGCTGAAAGCGGAACACGCCTGCCTCAGTGGCTCATGCCGCTTCTCGGGGTAATAGTGATTTCCATGTTTCTGCCTATGGCAGTTTTAACGGCCTGGCTGCCTAGTCTTCCGGCCAGCAGGTCGGCTTGGCAGGTTCATTTCAGCTGTCTGGTAATGGGGTGCTGCACCGTGGTTCTTCTGCCTTTTGCCCTGCCGGTTTTAGCCTGCTGGATGAAGCCGGAAGTTAAAACGTGGCATCAGCAGAACTAACCTGCTGCTGCAGGACGTCAAGCCATCTGAGGCAAGGCCTTAATATCAGAACGGCTGTGGGCGAAAACTGGCGGTTCAGCCTATGATTTTTAGCTTTGCCAAGTCATCGCAGCTGAGAATTATAATAATCAAAGGTCCAAAAGGGCTGTTTACCCTAAGCGTTATGGTCTATCATACTGGCCATGTCCGCCCGTCTTGATGTTATTGACCGTCAGATTTTAGAACTGCTGCAAAAAGATGGGCGCATGACCAATGCAGGCATTGCTCGGCAGGTTGGCTTATCTGCGCCTTCTGTTCTGCAGCGAATCCGCAGACTTGAAGAAACAGGATTCATTCAACATTATCGTGCAGAACTGGGTCGAGAGCAGCTCGGCTACGATTTAATGGTGCTGGTTCACGTCAGCCTGGCTCTGCATCAAGAGCCGCCAATCCAGAAGTTTGCAGAGGAAGCCAGCGCCCTTTCTGAGGTGCTTGAGTGCCTGCACGTCAGCGGTGATTTTGATTTTCAGCTGAAAGTGGTAGTGAAAAGCATGAACGAGTATCAGGCCTTCATCACCAACAAGCTCAGCCGAATTCCCGGAGTAGGCAAGATTATGAGTTCGTTTGTACTTGCTCCTTGTAAAATGACGACTGAGCTGCCCCTGCCATGAGTTTTGAATTTCGTCAGATGACCCCTGACGACGAGAGGGGGTTTCACTCCGTAAGAAGCTGGGTTTACTCTGGCAGAGAGCTGGAAGGCGAAGGCTGGACTCCTGCTGAAGGCGCGACCAGGTGGGTTGTCAAAAGCGGGGAAGAGGTTGTTTCTGTCGCCGATATCGTTCCTTACAATTTTCTTGTGCGAGGAAGGATCATTCCCTCAGGCGGTGTGGCGGGGGTCGGCACAGCCGCAGAAGCTCGTCGAACCGGCGCGGCTTCGGCTTTAATGCAGGGGCTGGTTAAGACTCATGCTGAATTGGGCATGGGGCTTAGCTGTCTTTATGCCTACAGAGAAACCTATTACAGAAGGTTTGGCTATGCCACCAGCGGCTGGAGATGGCAGATCTCAGTCCCTGCGGCTCGGATGCCTCAAGTTAAAACAGACCTGTCGATTCGCAGAATCGAGCCGAGCCAGGCAGCAGAACTGCTGAACCCGGTCTACGAAGACTTTATTTCACGGTATTCAGGCTGCCACGTAAGAAACCAGGCAGCTTGGCAGGCAAGATTCGGCATGGTGGCTCCGGCAATTTATGCGGTCGGCAGTCCTGTTCAAGCCTACCTATGGGCTAAAGTCGATGGATTCTGGGGGGATGTTCAGGTGGGAGAAGCAGTATGGTCATCTGGCGATGGCTACAAGGGGCTGCTTTCACTGCTTGCCGGCCTTTCCTCCAATCAAAACAGCGTCACATGGATGGAGCCTCCAGACAGCCCTTTTCTTAGTCTTTTTCTCGATCAAGGCATTGCTGCACAGCAGCATCGGCCAACCATGTATCGAATAGCCGATATCAGGGCGGCATTTGCCGGTCTTGTTTCTGCCCAGCCATTCAGCTTTGAAGTTAAAGATCCTTTGATCTCTGACAATGAGGGAGTTTGGACTTTGGGGCCGGATGGGCTTTGCAGAGGGGGAGACCCCTGCTTCAGCTGTTCAATCAGCACTCTTACTCAGGCGCTGCTGGGGCAGCCCTCATTACAGCAGCTTGGCCAGTTTGGCGAGGCTGTTGTTCTTAATAAAAACGATTTTGTCGCTGCCTGTGCTGCCTTTCCGGCTCAGCAGGCCATTTGTATGGAGTTCTTTTGAAGTGAATTGGTCTCTTGAAACCTTGGTGGTCGCAATCGGCACGCGGCCAGATCCTCAGCACGGAAGTGTAACGACCCCAATCTATCAAACATCAACATTCGCCCAAAAGGCACCGGGTGTTTACGATCAGTACGACTACACACGAACTGATAATCCAACCAGAACAGTTCTGCAGGAAATGTTTGCAGCCGTAGAAGGGGCCAAGTATGGTCTGGCGTTTGCCAGCGGCATGGCTGCTGAAGACTGCGTGATGAGCAGTTTGAACGCGGGCGACCATGTGGTTACCAGCGATGATGCCTACGGAGGAACTTACCGCTACCTTACCGACGTGGCTACGAAGCGGGGAGTCACCACCAGCTTTGTCAATGTCGCCGATAGAGAAGCTTTGGAAGCAGCTATTCAGCCAAACACCAAACTGATCTGGTTCGAGAGTCCGACAAACCCTCTGCTCAACCTTATTGATATTGCCATGGTGGCAGAGGTGGGCAAGAAGCATGGCATCACCACCTGCATCGACAATACCTTCGGGACTTCCTGGTGTCAGCAGCCTCTTAAAATGGGGATTGATATTGTCATGCACTCTGGCACAAAGTTTCTTAATGGTCATTCCGATGTAACTTTGGGTGCTTTGATGGTTAATGATGATGCCATTTACACCACTCTTAAACATCTTCAGAATGCCATTGGAGCAACGCTTTCACCTTTAGATACCTTCCTGGCTATTAGGGGGCTAAAAACTTACGCGATAAGAATGAAAGCTCACTGCATAAATGCAATGAAGGTCGCGCAGTTTCTAGAACAGCATCCTAAGGTGGAATCTGTCAGCTATCCTGGGCTTGCAAGTCATCCTCAGCACGAACTTGCCAAAAAGCAGATGACCGATTTTGGGTCGATGTTGAGCTTTAAGGTTAAAGGCAGCCTGGATGACACGGTCAAGTTTCTCTGCTCGACAAAGCTCTTTGTCTTGGCAGTTAGTCTTGGCGGAGTTGAAAGCCTTATTGAACAGCCTGCAACGATGACGCATTTTGAAATGCCCAGAGATATCAGGCTGAAGGTCGGCATAACAGACAACTTGGTTCGCGCCTCAATCGGCATCGAGGACCCGGATGACCTGATTGCAGATCTTGACCAGGCTCTTAACAGTTTTTGAACCTGAATCGTAAGGAAACCGAATGATTATTGCTTCGTGGAATGTGAATTCGATTCGAGCCCGTATGGGCCACCTCAAAAACTGGCTGGCTGAAACCCAGCCAGACCTTCTGGCCCTGCAGGAGACCAAGGTGGATGACCCTATGTTTCCGCATCTGGATCTGGCCGATACTGGCTACCATGTGGCAATTCACGGACAAAAAAGCTATAACGGAGTCGCTATTCTTAGCAAGGAACCCCTCGAAAGCATTTCCGAGGGGTATCTGCCCGATTGGCCTCGCGACTGTCGTGTTCAAGTCTGTCGATATCAAGGGGTGCCTATCATCAACACTTATGTTCCCAACGGAACATTTGTGCCGTCAAAAAAGAATCCAGAATCTCCTAAGTGGGATTACAAAATGAAGTGGCTGGAGGCTTTTCCGGAATTTGTTAATAAACAAGGTTTTGGAAACAGCGGCGCTATTTGGCTGGGGGATATTAACATCGCTCCAGGACCAGATGATGTGTGGGAAAGCGCCAAGCATTTAGGCGATGTGGGGCACCATCCTGATGAGTTTGCCCGCTTGGATCGAATTAAAGCTGATGGCTGGGAAGACTGCTTTAGAAAATTTACGCAGGGCGAAGGACATTACACTTTTTGGGATTTTAGAACCCGCGATGCATTAGGGCGCAACTTGGGATGGCGTATAGACCATATTTACGCCCTGGGTGACCTGCAGGATAGGGTGGAGAGCTGCTGGATAGACCGTGAGCCCAGAGGGTGGGAAAGGGCCAGCGATCACTGTCCGATTTTGGCTGAATTGACCGAGTAGCCACTTTGAGCCTTACTTAAGTCTGACTGGGGGCGAGTCGGTCCCGCAGCATAATCATAGGGATTGGTAAGATTCACCCTTGGTCCCCATGAGCACCGCCGCCTCCCAGATTCAGCGAACTGACCTGAACGAAGCCACTGTACAGCTTGACTTCGTATGCACACCAGACCAGGTGAAAGCGGGGATCGCTAAGGCCCTTAAGAAGCTTGGCAAAAAGGTTCGAGTCCCTGGCTTCCGCCCCGGGCTTGCCCCCGCCGCACTGGTTGAAAATGCCGTAGGCGAGCCAGAGCTGCTTAACGCAGCGATCGAAGAAATTGTCACCCAGAGCTACAGAGATGCTGTTTCAAGCATGGAGCTGAAGCCGGTTGGACAGCCATCTGTTGACCTCACAAAGTTCACACGTGAGCCAGCAGAAATGGAGTTCACCATGATGGTGCCTCTGCCTCCTGTGATTGAACTGGGCGACTACAAGGGCATTGAAGTCAAGGTCCAGGAAGTCAGCGTCACCGATGAGGATGTTGAGAAGCAGATTGAAGAGCTTCGACGACGAGAAGGCAAGCAGGAAAAGGTTGCTGATAGAGGAATTCAAGAAGGCGACTACGCCGTTCTGAATGTGAAGGTAGATGGCGAAGAAGGCGACGGACGATCATTTATGATCATTGCCGGACAGACTTTCCCTGAGCTTGACGCACAAATCACGGGAATGCACGCTGAAGAGATCAAGCAGGCTGAACTCAGCTTCCCCGAAAACTTCCAGGAAAAGGATTGGGCAGGCCAGTCTAAAAAGATCATCATCACGGTCCGAAGCGTCTCGGCCATTTTGGTTCCTGAACTAGACGACACTTTTGCCCAAAAGCTCAAGACCGACAGTGTTGATGATTTGAAGGAAAAGGTTAAGGCTTCAATTCAGAGCGCCCGCGAAAGAATGCAGGCCGATATGGTCAACGAACAGCTTCTTGATGGTCTTGCCTCCAGAAGCAGAATCGTTGTTTCCGACACCACCTGGAAGGGAGTTGCTCAAAGGCGGCTTTCTGAAATGGCGCAGGAGCTGCAGGGAAGAAACCTGACCCTTGAAGATTACGCCAAATCTCAGAACATGACTCCAGAAGATCTTCAGTCGGCTCTAGAGAATGAAGCCAAGCTTCATGTTGAAAGAGCAGTCATGATCGAGCAGGTCTTCCGTAAGGAAAGCATGGAGATTACTGATGAGGAAGCGAATGCTCATCTGATCGACGTCCTCATCCAGAATCAGGTGACTCAGGAAGGGGCAGGAAAGTTTCTTAAGGATTACGGTCCACAGGTTAGGGAAGAGGTCATCTACCGCACGATGCATTCCAAGGTGCTTGGCTTCTTGGCCGAGAACGCTGAGGAAATTAAGACTGAGGCTGCCCCTGCTGATGAAGCAGCTGCCCCAGCCAAAAAGTCCAGCAAGAAAAAGGCTTAAGAGCCAGGGGACCCATTTAATAAGAGAGCCAGGCCAGTTTGGTCTGGCTCTTTGTGTTTTTGAGTAAGGAAGAAAGTGAACAGATTCTGCCGAAGATGAAGTCAGGCTTTTCCCCCAGGAAGAGTTTGCCTATCCTCTGGTAGCATCCTATCAAAGCCATCGATTAGGAGGGACTTTCCCCTCCCTATGACCGTCAGTTCAACATGAATATCAGCAGCATGGGAGTCCCCTACGTCATCGAGCAGACCGCTCGTGGCGAGCGAAGTTATGACATCTGGTCCCGTCTTCTTAAGGATAGGATCGTCTACCTGGGCACAGAGATTGACGACTATGTCGCCAACCTGCTTGTGGCTCAGCTTTTGTTCCTAGAAAAAGAAGATCCTGACAAGGACATTGACTTTTACATTCACAGCCCGGGAGGTTCAGTTTCCGCCGGATTGGCTATCTACGACACGATGAAGATGATCCGCTGCGATGTGGCCACTATCTGTGTCGGTCAGGCCGCTTCAATGGGAGCGGTTCTTCTTGCCGGAGGCGCAAAAGGCAAACGATACTCACTGCCAAATGCGCGAGTCATGATTCACCAGGTCAGCGGCGGCGCACGCGGTCAGCTGACTGATATGAAGATTGCTATCAATGAGGCCGAAAAGTATATGAAGATCCTTATGGAGATTCTTGCCGAGGCCACTGGCAAAGATGCGGAGACGGTAGCCAAGGATTGTGACCGAGACCACTTTATGTCAAGTAAAGAAGCCCTTGATTATGGGCTGATAGATAAAGTTCTGGAACACGGCGCACGATAATCTAAAGAGGAAAGGACGAAGGATGTCAAGGCCAGGCGAAGTGCGTGATAGGTGTGCCCTCTGCGGCAAGTCAAAAGAGCAGGTTCCGAAGCTCATTGTTGGGCTTCATGGCGCAGTCTGTTCAGACTGCGTGGACCTGTGCAATGACATCCTTCAGAATGACGCTGCGGGGCGTGCTAAGTTTGAACCCCAGCGGAAAGCCGAGTTCCCGACAACAGGAACTCGGCTTCCTGCTTCTGCAGCCAGCACAAAGGGGGGCAAGACTCCTAAGCCCAAAGAGATCGTTTCGTTTCTGGGCACCTACGTAGTAGGTCAGGAAGCTGCAAAGAAATCTCTTTCTGTTGCTGTCTACAACCATTTTAAGCGTGTTCACCAAGCGCCGATCGAAGGCGTTGAGCTTCAAAAAAGCAATATCCTGCTTATCGGTCCAACCGGAACTGGCAAAACTTATTTGGCTCAGACATTGGCTCGCATGTTGGAAGTCCCCATTGCTATTGCCGATGCGACAGCCTTGACCGAAGCTGGATACGTTGGCGAAGATGTTGAGAACATTCTTCTTAAGCTGTTTCAAGAGGCTGAGAGGCTGGACCCCCGCAATCCAAAAGAGATGGCTGAAAGGGGAATAATCTATATTGATGAGATTGACAAGATCGGCCGCAAGAGCGACAATCCCTCAATCACCCGCGACGTAAGCGGAGAAGGCGTTCAGCAGGCGCTGCTGAAGATTCTAGAGGGCACTGTGGCCAACGTTCCTCCCCAGGGGGGGCGCAAGCACCCTCAGCAGGATTACCTGCAGATCGATACCTCGAACATTCTCTTTATCTGCGGCGGAGCCTTTGAAGGCATTGATGAGATCATCATGCGTCGTCAAAAGGAGAATGTGATGGGCTTTAGGGCAGAGCCTCAGAGCCGTGTAGAGCGGCGAAAAGACATCTTGGGGCAGGTAACTCCAGAAGACCTTCTCAAGTTTGGTCTCATCCCCGAGTTTATTGGCCGCCTTCCCGTGATCGCCAGCTTGGAGCATCTTGACGAAGATGATTTGGTAAAAATTCTGCAGGAGCCTCGCAACGCCGTTACCAAGCAGTATCAGAAGCTGTTTGAAATGGATGGAGTCGAACTGGAGTTTGAACAGGCCGCTCTGCTGGAAATTGCGAGAGAAGCCATTAAGAGAAAGACTGGTGCTAGAGCGCTAAGAGCGATCATTGAAAAGATCATGCTTGGCGTCATGTACGAAGTGCCAAGCGATGAAGACATTAAAAAGGTGGTAATTCCGGCGGGAGTTATTGATTCCGGCGTAGAACCGGCCCTTTTGACCTCAGAAATGCTTAAGAAGGCAGGCTGAAGTCCCCTTGTGGCCCCTGGGTCTTGATCATCAGGAATCCAGGTGCCACAATTTAAAAGTCTGCTCTGCCCCATGGTCTAACGGTAGGACGCCGGTTTCTGGTACCGTCAGTTGGGGTTCGAATCCCTGTGGGGCAGCCAATTCTTTTTGAACCTGGAAACTTGGTAACCTCCAACTAGGATTCAAGTTCAATCTTCTGTGGCGATCAAGCTCTGGCATGGCGGTTCAAGAAACTGTAGTCATGAACTACCCAGGTCAATTTACCAATACCGGACCTGATGGTAGTCCACGATGATGTTGCCTTCATCAGTGGCTGCTTCTTCGTACTTAACCATCAGGTCAAGATAGCGTTCTGTGTAGTGGTTGCCACCATCTGGATCGACAATGAAAAACGTGGTGCCTTCATCTGTGCCGTCGGTCACGTACCCCTCGATTAGCCGGGCGTGTCCCCCAGCTTTTTCAAGCGTACCAATCCATAGCGGTCCATGATTTTTCAGAAGCCCCATCCAACCAGCAGCGGTTAGATTTCCTTGGGCCATGACTTTTAACCCTACCTCGTCAGCGAGGCGCTTTGAAAACTTCCCAGGCAAAGGCTGTGTTTCCCAAGGGTCATTCAGTTTGTTTTTAAACAGGGCTGGTAAATCTTCAAGTGCGGTTTCTATTGTGTAAAGCTTGCCGTTCTTCCAACTGAGCATCATTGCTAAACATGCCGCCCAGCAGAGATTTGTGTCTCCCTGATCAACGACTGTAAAGTCTCCAACTTTGTAGAAGTCAGCGACATGCGTGCGTGCTCCCTCTGTAAAGCTATCTCTAGCAGCTTTTGCCTTTGCCGGGTCCTTACTCGAGCCACCTTGTAGTGCGTTGATCATGCCCCCGACGTTGGTCGGAGTCGCCTTCATTCCCTTTGGAAGCGATACCTTGCCAACGGCCGACTTTGACGCTACTGCTGGGGGAGCAACAATTGTCATCGCCGCATCCAATGCACTCTTCAGGAAGTCGACTCCGATCTTGTATATTTCAACCGAGTCCTTGCTAGCTGCCTGAGCTCCTGCTGCAGAGCTGTTTAAAGAGGCTTGGAGCATGGCGGTTGTCTGTGCAAGTCCTGCCATGTCTCTGAATAAGCTAGTGTTTGCCGCAACTGTCGAAGAAGTGTTGAGGGGATCAGGCAGAGTTGCCCCATCTTGCTGCTTGATCACAGGCGTCATTTCTGGGAAGTTAAAGTTTGTGGTGCTCTGGTGTCGCGAACCCAAAGCGTCAAACTGAAGCTCCTGAGGCACTAGCGGGATCGGGGAATCCTGCCAGTTGGAGAATCTGCTCAAGTCGATCTCTTCAGCACAGTTGTATTCACCCAAAATGGCCTCAGAATAAAGGCCACCGCTTGGTAACACGCACTCAAAAACCCTTTCTATGTAAATATCCGGTTTAGGTGGGTGAGGGCGATTAGGTCGAGCAGCTACAAGCGGAACGTAGTTGAGGGTTCTTTTGACTTCGAGGGCGGCAGAGGAATCTGGGAAAAAGAAGCATTCGCCAATAAATGCATGTGGCTTCGATTGGTCCAGAGAGTTCGGGAGCCCACGACGCATTATGCTGAAGGCCACATGCAGAGGAAGTTTCTTAGCTAACAAGGGAACGTAATAGCCTGCGAACTGCTCCCAGTGTTTCTCAAGGTCTATAAGGCCCGCTGGCGAATCGTTGATTGGCTGGGTGATGGTAAATGGTGGGTAATGGGTGATCGATTGCTTGTCGAAAGTCACTTCGTAAGACATGAAATTCGTGCCACCACTTGAAAGAGTGATGACAAATCTGCCACGAATTGCGCCATCTGCCCATTTCCATTCCGCAAATCCACTGCTAAGGTGCAAGACATCCACCGTCTCATCAGAGCCCCTCTCCTTTCGAAAAGCTCCGCCCTCCGTTACCTTTGCTTCAATAACGACGGTTGGATCGAGGCGAGCTCCGCTAACCTGGAATCCTCCCGGCACGTTTCTGAGAGGGAGGTCCCATGCCTTTTCCCTGTAGAGCTCATCCCATTCGGCATCATTAAGCCCGTTTAGGACCCTTGTGTCCACAATATGGCACGACTCGTGGAAGTAAATTTCAGTTCCTTCCATGCCGTAAAGGAATAGGCTGCGAGCCTTTCCATTAAGTGCGATCTCAGACAAGATTTTTCGAGCCAGGTCGGACTCCATTAGATCTTCAAGCTTTGGCTCGGGCCTCCAACAATAGCCGGGCACAACCGTGTCAATGCTCTGCACCACTTCAAAAAGCTGCACCGCCTCAAAGTAGAGAACATTTAACATGTGCATGTGGTTGTAATTGCAGATAACTCGAGAAGAACTCGTGGCCGCTTCCGTTTCCCTGCCAACCACCACTGTTGATCCAAAGCGAGACCTGGTTTCAGAAGCTGCTTGAGTCGTGATGTCTTGGACAGTCTGGTTTAGGGTGTTCAAGACGTTTCGCTCACCAGTTGAGACGGAGCTCGACTCACTCCAGCCGATATTGCTGGAACTGCCAGATGAAGAGCCAAATAGACCAAACAATCCAAAACTGCCACCATGCTGCTGCCCATAGCTTTGAGTTCTGGACGAACTGCTGCCGCGCTGGAGTTCTGTGGCAACGGTCTTTGAAACCTCTGCAACTGCTCGATCTCTTACGATCGAGGCACGCAATTGTGCATCCATCGTTGCGACGTTTGTCTCACTATCAAGGGACTCACGTGCCCAATCAACGGTACCAACCCGCATGGCTTCGCCTGGAGCAAGGCTAAGACTCTTAACGAGTCGCCCCAAAGATAGTCCCTTTTGAGTCCACTTTTGCTGGACTCTGATGATTGCACCAAGGTGTGGAGTAGTCATCGATTTTACCTGTTGCCAAGGGACATCAAAGGTGTCAACTTTCCAGAGACCCTCAACCGGGACAATGCTAGGTGCTCCTCGTTCTTCTTCTGTAGGTGGTGTTGCGGCTGGACCTGGACCGACTGGAGGAACAATAGGTGGCCCCGGTTTCAACTTTAGGATGAAGTCCTGTTTATTAATCTTTTGTTGAGTGAGAAGACGTTGTACACCAAATGGATTGTTATTCATTAGTTTTTATTACCCAGTTCGTAAATAATACCCTTGCTAATCGTTATTAGCTATTTATTTTCTATATAAATAGGTTGATTTTTCGCAAAATGCAGATACCACTGCAATCTTCCCACGGACTGATGCCGAGATTGTTGCTTTTACCCACGCGATGGGAGAACTGCCCCAGGCACAGCAGGGACCGAGAGCCAGTTCAATGTACTTTTCGTCTCGTCGCCAGATAGGACAGGGTCATGAGTCAGAAACGTCTCAGGGTTTGAAGAGTGTCCAGGAAGGCCAGCCAATTCTTTAATCTTAAACCTGCTCAATGAAGCAGATCTTTCATTAGGGTATCGAACAATTAGCAGCAGAGCCATAGACAAAAGCTTATTGAAACCCGCGGAGACCACTGCTATCCGGCCGGATGGGAGTGCCAATATGTCCGTGATATTTCTGAACTCCCATCCAGCGACAGAAGACCCGATCACACTGTTCCAGAAGAATTTGCCTTCGCGCTAACCGAGGTTGTAGGCCGTTCCTTTGGCATAGAGCCAGATGAAGCCATTTCATTGGCCTGGAAATTCTTGGGTTACTCGCAGTGCACTAAGAGAATGCAGGAATCTGGTCAGCAGGAACTAAGAAAACTTATCAGGAATGAAGTATTCCAGAAGGAAGATTCGGGTCTTCTAAAAATCGTTTTCATTGAGTCTCACTAGATCACCTCATCATACCAATCGCACATTATTCAACGATGTACAAGTATATGGATGAAAAATATAGTAGAAACAAGCTCTTAAAAACTGGTTTTCCAAAGACCAGTTTGGAGTCAGAAAGAGAACTCGAAGCCACTAGCAGTTAGTCTCAAATGCAGTGCTAGACATTTCTTTCCTGCCCCGAGTGGTGGATTTTTAGCGATGGGCTTCTTTGCTTGTATCGCTGGCATTGACTTCCGCACTTTACAGCACCATGATGCGGCATCCTAAAGTTAGGACGTGACCAACCAACTCGATTAGTTAGAAACAGCTTTTAAGTGTCAAGTTGTAGTTCAACACGACACTTAACAGCCGCATGGTTGACAGCCGGCAGATGTTAGCTGATGATCGACGAGCTTTAATCAGGCACACCTATTAGGCGTCTTTAGGAAGAGCTGGGCCTGGTCTTGGAACGAAGAGAACTTTCCACCACTGATGGCTTTTCTCCCAAGCATGCTTCCAGGCGCCAAAGCTGAGGAGAGTCAGCAGAAACCAAATGATCAATCTTCCCAGCGCTCCGCAGCGGTTGATAAAGATGCAGACTTCTTTGGCCGCCTTCCCGTAGTGCTTTTCAAAGTACAGCTCTTTGCCGCAGTTGTAGCGTGCAATAGTTTCCCACCTAAAGAGTCGGCTCGAAGCCCCCAGCTCATGTTCAAAGACAGCATCCTTGACGTAGTAAATGAGGCCAAACTGGCTGAGCCTGCGGCAGAAATCCGTATCTTCACAATAGAGAAAGTAGGATTCATCAAACTTGATAAGAGGCTTGAACAGAATGCAGGCTCCCATTACTTGGTCAACTTGGTGAACAGGTCCAGCCTGAGCCAGCAGCCGTTCAGATTCCCAGTAGGGTGAGAAGATCCTGGTCCATCTGAAAATTTTCTCCAGACCAGTCTGTTCGCACAAGACCGCCCAAAGGGTAAGGGCATTGGCCGCTGACTGCTGAGTTTTGCCGTTTGGAAAAACAAGGCGAGGGCCAACAGCAACTGCATCAGGAGATTCGCCAAAGGCTTCTACCAGCCGTCGGACGGAATCACCACGAGGACGGCAGTCAGCATTCATCAGCAGGCAAAGTTCGCCTGTCATGTGGGCTATGCCCTGATTGGTGGCAGGGCCAAACCCTTTGTTTTTGCTGTTGGCAACCAGCTTGGCGTAGGGAAACTCCAGCTCAACCATCTGAGCAGAATCATCACGCGAAGCATTATCGACCACGATAACTTCGTGCTCGGTGCCGAGCGCTTTGAGGCAGCGTCTCAGGGCCTCTTTGGTGTTGTAGTTCACAACAATGATGCTAAGTGTCGGCACGGTTTAATTTTGCCCAATTATTTACGCTGTAAGTGCTGCAAATGCAGCGAATCTTTATTCTCCCCCTCCGCCGAGTCTACGAGGGGGCTTAATTTGTATGCGGGGAATAGGCAAAAGGGGAGCATCGGTGCGAATTGGCGCATTGCTGTTGGACATTCTGGCTGCCAGCTCCGTTTCAACCTGTCTAATGTACTCCTGCAGCTGAGTGTCAAATTCTTCCTGCATATCCTCTATGTCATCCAAAAGACGAAGAATGATTTCAACCCCTGCCAGGTTCACGCCCATTTCTTGGGTAAGCCGCTGAATCTGCTTGACCCTTTCAATATCTTCTTCACTATAAAGACGGTTCTTGGCTCCGACTCTAGAGGGCACAACCAGCCCCAGTCTTTCATATTGGCGAAGAGTCTGGGGGTGAACGTTGCAGAGCTGGCTGGCAATGCCAATCATGTAAAGCGGCTGTCTTCGGCTTCTCATTTCTTATCAGCCCCTTGTCTTTCAAGCACCGTTTTCAGCTGCTTCATTAGGCTTTCGGTTTCAGTGGACATGTCTCGGGGGACTGTGATTTTGATTCTGGCAAAGAGGTTGCTGGCATCGCCAGCCTTGCGGTTTATTCCTTTGCCCTTTAACCTGAGCCGCTGCCCTCCTTGAGATCCTGCCGGAAGTTCAACCGTCTCAATGCTGCGTAAAGTCGGCACTTTAACCACGCCCCCCAAGGCGGCAGTAAAAAAAGGCACTTCTATTTCGGTCTCCAGGTCGTCACCGACTCTTTTGAACTTAGGGTGAGGAGCGATTTTCACCTGCACATAGAGGTCTCCGGTGCGTCCGTTGCTGCCTGTAGTCCCCCTGCCAGGAACTCTTAGCTTGATGCCTTCAGCTACACCTGCAGGAATGCTGACCGGAACGGTGCGGGTTGATATGATGGTTCCTTTGCCTCCACAAGTAGGGCAGGGGGCCAGCTGTCTGTTCATCATCTGCACCTGCCCCAAACCCCTGCAATGTGTGCAGGCATCTGGAGCCTGATAGGTAAGAGTGCGGTTTGTGCCCTTATCAACTTCCTCAAGCGTTAAGGTGACCTCTTGGGTGATGTTTTCCGGTTCAACTGCTCTTGAACCACCAAAGAAGCCCCCAGCACCACCTGACCCGAAGTTTGAGAATATCTGCTCAAAGATATCGCCAAACCCGCCTTCCTGCTGATTATCAGAGTAGGTTTTGGGGTTCTGCCATGTAAATCCACCTTCGTCAAAGCCGTGGCCAAAGCGGTCGTACTGCTGTCGCTTTTCTGGGTCGCTTAAGACTTGATAGGCTTCGCTGACTTCCTTAAAGGCTGCTTCAGATTCCTTGCTGCCTGGGTTGACGTCAGGATGGTGCTTGCGGGCAAGGCGCCTGTAAGCGGCCTTTATATCTTTTTCCTCAGCATCTTTAGAGACCCCAAGAACCTGATAATAATCCTTCTTCATTCTGACACCAGCTTCAAACGCTTGAGCCTGATACACTCAAATGACGAGTTTGCGTTCTGCTTGGTTTCACTTGGTTCCGGCAGTTTAGGACCAATCACATTGGTGAACCCGGCACTCTTGCCTGGCGAACTGCCGACCAAACTGCCAATAGTCTATGTGTGGAGTTGGCGAGCCTGGAGATTAGGATAGCAAGAAGTGAGAACCTGCCTGTTCTGCCTCAAGCAGTAAGCAGCGTGCTGAAGCTTGCCGATTCACCAAACGTTAGTCCGAGGCAGATTGCCAAATGCATTGAAAGGGACCCAGCCATCACGGGCAAAGTTTTGAGAGCTGCAAACTCTGCTTACTATGGGTTTTCTAACGTAAACACTGTGGGGAGGGCTATTGCATGCCTTGGCATGAATTCTATTCGATCCCTGGTTATTAGTGTGGCTCTACAGAACATGCTGGCTGGAAGATCGAACAGCCAAGCCTTTAACAAAACAGAGTTTTGGAAGCACAGTTTGGCGACAGGAATAGCATGTCGAATATTGGGCACGATTAAAATGCCCTACAAAGTTGATGAAATTTATAGCGCTGGAATGATGCACGATGTTGGCTACATTGCCCTAGATAGGTTTGCAAGCAGAGACTTTGATGATGTGGTGAGAAGGTGCAAGGCATCTGGCATCAGTCTTGTAACCCTGATGCGAATGATGATGGGATTTGACCATATGGCAGTAGGAGGCCTGCTTGCCGATAAATGGCATCTTCCTGCTCTTATGAAGAATGCGGTGCTCTACCACTTAGAGCCGGAAGAAGATGGCGACTTTTTTGAGACTACCGCTATTGTTTCGGCTGGTGATGTGATAGCCAACCAGGCTGGCTTTGATATGGGCCTGCCAGGAGTTCAAATGGATTACGCTCCTGGTGTCAAAGAAGCTCTTGGGCTGCCCGAGGCTCAGTATGAGACAATAAAGAAAGTTGTGATAGCTGAGGTCGAAAAGGCAATGGAGGATATGAAGCTGAGGTAGTTTGTGAAAAAATCAAAATTTTTTCTCCAAACAAAAAAAACTCCTGTACTATAAAGTTGTCTCGAACGAGGCCGAACGATAGGCAGAAGTCAAGGCTGTAAATTGACCTGTCTTATTAAGCTTCTTTGGGATAGCAGCCTCTTGTCTTGATGCACGGACCTTGTCAGACCTTAGGCTGCAAGTGGTGCGGAATCTGAAAGCGACTGAAAACGTTTTAACCCTAGGGCAATGAACGCAGATGTCAGCTAGTATATCTCCACGTGGCAGATTCCGCACCTAAGCAGGAGCGCTGCTGTTACATAGGTAATCCGCTGGACCTTGCTGTTTTCAGCAGTGTGTTGTTAAGCTCGCTGGTTACAGGTTGCGGCTTCCATGCTGGTTTTATGCTGGGATCAATGGCCAAAGCAATGGCAAGTGAAGCTGTATAGCTCCCAAGTAGAGAAGCATGATTGCCATCATCTGACCACAAAGGCAGCTTGGGGTTATGTTTCAGCAGCTCATCCCATACTTTACAGATAGGGATCACTTTTCCTCCGCCAGTTTTTGAGATCGATTGGTAGATTCCTAAGATATAAGGAGTTTCTTTCCAATTTCTTCTTGGCCATTCGGCAAAGTGCCAGACTTTAGCCTGTGTCGAATCTGCTAGTTTGGCAAGGGCAATGGCTCCTTCTTGACTGTAGCGATATTTGTGAGAACTGCTGAGTGAAGCTCCTTGAAGGACGACATCAGTGAACTTTCCGGTTTGAATCAGTTTTTTTACTTCATTCGATTTGGCAAGGGATTCTAGTGTAGGACCCCCTTTGAACTCGAACTTTAAGCTTCGACGCCGATTGTCTGATTCGATAATGTTCATCACCATTTTTGGCACATCATTGTTTGCCGTATGGCTGTTGCCTAAAAACAGCACTTTGTAGGTGGGAACAGTATGGGTCTGAGACAGCACCGCCCAATAGAGGCAGATCATTTTACAGGCGGCGCCTCGTTTTTCATCAATGCAGACATCCAGACTCCTGTTCTTGCGTAATAAGCTGTGTGGCTTCCCATGTGGTCAGCTAATGGCATATAGACTATCTCTTTCACTGTTTTTACATGGCTTAGCGCAGCATATATGCCAGGAGGAGGGCAGACTGTATCAATGCCGCCTATTCCGACCAATACAGGGCATTTGATTTTGGATGTAAAGTTAACAACATCAAAGTATGCAGCTGTTTCCATTACTTTAGCCTTGTCTTTGTTATGGGCAATCCAGGGCCAAACTGGCCAGCCTGGCGCTCTTTGGGAAACCTCTGCCTGCTGGTCGCACCCTGCCGGAACAGAGGCAGCCACGCCAGTGATTTTCGGATGAATTGCGGCTGTGACAAGTGCCTGCATTCCACCTTGGCTGCCGCCCGTAACCACCATGACTTCGCCATTCCATTCCGGACGGCTGGCAAGATAATCAGCTGCCCGGTAGCAGCTTAAGTACATTCTTAAAAAGTAGCTTGTTTCTCTGCTTTCTGCGCCTATTCCTGGGTAGCCATTTAACGGCCCAGAAGACTGCTGGTTATAGAACGCTTCAGGTTCAAAGGCAGGAAGTTCATGGGCTTGAATGTTAAAAGTCAGCCATCCTTCTCCGGCTCTGCCTGTCACCCAGTCCTTATGAAGACCATAAACTCCGGCCCATTGAACAATAAGCAGGGCAGGGAACTTTCCTTCTTTTTTGGGCTTGGCTAACTGTCCGTAGATGGTAGTTCCTTTATGGCCATTTAGCGTTATCTGTTCGTAGATCACATCATCACGGTTCGATGGCGCCGCTGTGATTCGTGCATTGCCAGGCGTCTGGTTGAGCTCTGCAATTTTTGATTCCCAAAAGCTGTCAAAGTCTTTTGGAGCCGGCAGGGCAGGAGCAATTTTATCTGGTGAGTAAAGGGCTCCTCCTAAGGCGCGGGCTGGCTTGCCTTCTGCATCGGTCGAATCGACTTCCAGCAGAATCCAGCCAGGTTCATTCGATGTCCCTTCAACGATGGCTTTACCCTTGGTAAAAGTGACGGTTCCTTCACTTTGGGTGGTGTAGCCTCCCCGCTTGATTCGGTATTTGAGGCTGGCTGTTTCGGCTCCTGCCCCTGAGGCTGTCAGGTTCCAAGTCACCTTTTCACCGACTTGATAGGTTCCGTTTTCTCTATCTGGTGCCACAGAAACCTGCTGCGCCGCCGCCAAAGCTGAGATCAGCAGAAGGGGCATAGCGGCCATGCCGCGCCAAATGTTCATTGTTCTGTTTTACCGGGAAATGGTGTGTATTTGGAGAGTGCAGCGAAATCGCCTCTTCCGAACTTGCAGCTTCGGAGTTTGAGAAACATGCACTCTGCAGCATATTGGTGGTCCCGAAAATGTTGCGCCAGATTTCTATCCCTAAGGCGTGATACAGGTCTCAGAGCGAAGGATCAGGTTCACCGATGGGAAAGCGTTAAATGTTTACGGAGGTTCAACGTTTACCTGGCCGATCCTAGAAGGTCTTTAGATTTCGCGTAAGTCGCGCAGCAGACTCAAAAGTGTCCGTTAAGTCCCTGATCGAACACATCAAAGTGAAGCTTCACCTTTCCTATAAAATCACTCTATGGGCTTTTGAGCCCCGAAAAGGATACTCACATGGAGAAAGATAAACGCAAACCAGACACCTGGAAAGAGGCACCTCGACCAAGCCAAGGTCGACACCGCTCAGAGTTTACGGACGACACTCCGCCGCCAAGCCTCACTGGGCAGCGTTACGGTCAGTAAAAGAGTTAATTCTATGAACTGTAATATTAAACTTGTTAAATATGTGCATTGTAAAGGAGAAATCTGAGGAGTTTCATGATGTCGCTTACAGTCCTTTCCAGTTGCCGCGTTTCGCGCCATGTCCTTTCATACATTCTGTATCCCCAACAACTGGCCTGCAATAATACTGGCAGCCTCTGTAATCTTCTTTCTAGGCTAGATTTTCTTACGAAAGGGTGGAGCGTAGCATTAGCGGAGAATGGGAGAGTGTGCTCCCACAGCTCCGCCTTCAACGTTTTGAGTGGTGACGCCTTGGCCGCTTAGAGCAGATTTATCTTTCGAACTCATCGCATCCTTGTGGAATTCCCAGCTTGGCAGCAGTTTCGAGCCATATTTCATCGCAAACATCGGCGGGAATCACAAATACCATCGAAGGTTCGACCTGGTTCCTGAACCATTCAAACTCCTCTTCGGTTACAAATGCTTCTCCTTTCCAGATTTGGTTCGGCCAAAAGTGATCGCGCGATCCTTCATCTTGCCAGTCGCTATCCTATTCAGCAACGTACTGGGTTTCGCCAGATTCGCAGCATTTTAGCTCCATGATCGATTCAACTTCGGAGATGCCAAATGCCGTAATGCGCGTCACTTCAAAAGTTGGGATGTAAAAGTTATAGGTGTTCATGTCGGTGCCTTCTCGACCATCGAAGTCGATAATCAGATCCTACAGACTGAAACGGGGGGTAGGTCAAGACTCCATTGAGAGATTCCCGGTCACGACTCAGCAGTCCGACGCGGTTGGTGGTCTCAATCAGAACCTTGGCATTGCTTCCAAAAGTTTTAGCTTCCTCTTCGTCATTAGTGTTGATGATTCCCACTCTTCCTTAGAACACCTAAACACATAGATCAACGAAATTCTCTGTTTCGCAAGTCAAGCTTTTAACCGTTAGCTCGGGTCTATGCTAGCGGCAAATAAGGTACTCAGATTCGCAGAATTGCACCTTGTGACTAAACAGCGGGCAACTAGGGCACTGTTTCGTTGGGCAACGTTAAGTTCCGATTTCTTTGCAGCGATTCCAAACGGTCTGTGATGAGAATCCACCTGTCCTCGTGCGGTTCGAGAACAGAGATATCCACTGCCGAATGTAGCGAGTTTGGATTCCTTGGTCGCACTCCTCCGTGTCCGGCAAACCACGCTTTGAAACTTTCGACCGCTGCCTGATAAAATTCTTTCTCAGTCAAAATGAAGAACCTATCCGGCTTTCCTGCTTTGCCGAGTGTGACATAGACTCTGATCAGATCAGGATAACGCGGTGGCTTGACGTCTCCAAGGGTCATCACATCGCCATCTCTAGTCAGATCACAATACTTGGATAGGTCACCGGTGATCCACGTTTTGCCGCTAGATGTTTTGACCTGGATCGGAACGCAGTTAAGGTTTTCGTCTACGGCCAACACGTCGAATTCAGGAACATTGCCAGCAAAGGGCGTTGCAATCAAGCCCAGCTTGCCCAACTGCGAGCAGACCGCAAACTCGCCCGCCTGCCCAACTACTTTGTTGGAAAGTCCTGATCGCATGGAAGAGATTTTACTTGCGAGGATGTTTCCTACAGACTCTGCCCTCTCTATTCGCCTTCGATTTGTCCACGGAAGTTCATGACAACTCTTCCCAAACCGCACTTCAGGCAACAAAAAAGCCCCTCGAAAGGAGCTTTTTGAACCTAAACGGTGGTGGATCGTCAGGGACTCGAACCCTGGACCCGCTGATTAAGAGTCAGCTGCTCTACCAACTGAGCTAACGATCCCCGAATCTCAGAATCTACCTTTCAGGCTGAACTTACGGCAAGGTCCTAGGGGTTCGACCCCTACCTTCTACCCATTGAGCGGAAGTTTTAACGGAGCTTTAGCATCTGGCGGGAAGAGATGTCGTGTTTGGAAGTTGGCAAAATATAGAAAATTTCATTAACAACTCATCGCCAAATAGATCGAGATGCTTTAGTGGAGGATTGTTATAAGTGAATGTTTGACAAGTAAGGGGGAAGTGGTCGCCATCAGTAAACCCAAATTTAGGAGTCAAATATATACTAGTTCAGGCGGCTTAACTAATCATTGGTGTCATTGAAGGCTTCTCGGGCAGAGGTTGATCTGGTCACAGCCAGCGTCAACATTCTGCAAACGTTAAAAAATGTTCAGAAGAGGCTGGCTAGGATTGGCGTCAGTTAAAGTATGTCGGCAGAGGTTGATCTGGTCACAGTCGGCGTCAACATTCTGCAAACGTTAAAACATGACCAGAAAAGACTAGCTAGGATTGGAGTCAATGAAAGCTTCTCCGGCAGAGTTTGATCTGGTCACAGCCAGCAGTCAGTTTTCTGCAAACGCTAAAACAAGACCATAAAAAGCTGTTAGGATTGGAGTCAGTGAGAGTTTGGAAGGGATGGTTGATTAGGTCAGGTTTTACGAACCCAGATCATGTTAGTGCCTTCAAACAAGACCGGAGACACATAAGTTAAGGATTGGTTTCGGCATCAGCTTTGTCAGAAAGACTGCCCCAGTTGCCATCAGCAGCCTGCAGAAAAAGCGCTCCTAGACAAAATCAGAGAAGCTTTGATTTGAAAACAGTCATCAGCAGGCAGCGCCAAGTTGGCTAGAGAGGCATTTACTTAGGTAGAGCCGGCCAGCCCGAATCGGGAACCTTATCGCCAGCAGGCCCCGCGTAGGGAAAGGTGCCAGCAGGTGCAGATAGAACTCTGATCCCAGATGAGAGGCGAACACCCACTAATCGACTTATTCGCTTAACAGGCACATTCCAGTCACCCATTCCCGATGTTCCTTCTTGGCTGGACCAGATTCGCATAAATCTGGAGCCATCTTCGGATTGGTGCCATCCAAGGAAAATAGTGGAATGTCCCCTTGTTGGGCTCCAATATATTTGGACAAAATCGCCTGGGCGCAGGTCAGAAGGGGAAAGGGGTGTTCCTGCACCAGTCAGATCAACAAGAGCCCAATGCAGCCCCGCTCCAGAGCCGTTCCAGACTCCCCAAAAGCCGATCTGGTCATGTCGCCTCGATCCGTCTGCTTCGGTTTGGCGAAGAGATTCGTATCCTTCATCGGTCAGGCCCGGGTCGGTCGGAAACTTTTTCTGCAGGCCAAGCATGAGCGCTGCATAAGTTGCTCCAGAACAAAATGATGTTTCGCGTTCGGGTTTAAACAGTGTTTTTCCCCACAAACTCAGTTCAAATCCAACCGGAGATTCTAGGGGAACCGCTTTAACTCCTACCCACCAGTCGTCATTTTTTGGGGCTCGTTTCTGAGCTTCATCAATGCCGCGCAGCACCCATGCGCCTTCTCCCGCGGCGCCTTCGCTGTAGAGTTTATGATGATTGAAATGCTTGGCAGGCAGGCTGGCCTGATCTGAATTTAACATGAAGAGCGGGGAAGTTTTGGCTTCTCCGGCCAGAATCAAGCTTAGCAGAGCCCCAGTCACAGCCAAGTGATACCCCAAGCCAAGCTGGCCGCCATGGTGTAATAGAAGGCATGAGTCAAACTGCGCCTGCCCCTCTTTCTAACAAAGAGATTACGCGCAGGGTCGCATCTTTCTTTAAGCCTTACAAATCCAAAGTTTTTTGGACTCTGGTCACAGTAATGCTGGGAGTGCTGGCTGGTGTTCTCCCACCGCTTTTTATCCAAAAAATCATTGATGAAGGCATCGGAGCCAAGAACCTTGATGTCCTTGTCTGGTTTTCGGTTTGGACAATTTTGGCAACCATCGCCGGGGCAGGATTAACACTTATGTATGGCTGGCTTAGCGTTGATGTCGGCCAGAACATTATGTGCGACCTAAGGTTAAAGCTGTTTCAGCACCTTCAGGGAATGTCCCTTAGGTTCTTTACCAGCCACAAAACTGGCGAAGTTCAGACGAGGCTTATCAGCGATGTTCAGGGTGTCCAGCAGGTTTTAAGCTCGACTCTTGTCGATGCTGTCAGCAATGTTGCGATTGTTATCTCCTGCCTTGCGGCGATGTTTTGGATGGATTGGCGCCTGACACTGCTCAGCATTCTCATGGTGCCATTTTTCGCTATCATCGGAATGTGGGTTGGCAACTTTGCCCGCGATGTCCGCAAGGGGGTGCAGGAGCAGACGGGTGAACTTAACTCGATGATGCAGGAGACTCTTAGCGTCTCGGGAATTCTTCTTACCAAAACCAGCGGACGGCTGGATGTTTTAACAGGCAAGTTCGATAAAGAAAACAAGCTGCTTGCAGGCTGGCAGGTTAAAAATCAGCTGATCATGTATCTATTTTTTGGCATGATACGCATGATAACCTCCCTGGCTCCGGCCTTGGTTTACCTTCTGGCAGGGTGGCTTATAGTCAGGCAGGGCGATACTCATATCACAGTCGGCTTGATTGTTGCTTTTACTGGGCTTCAGATCAGAATGTTCTTTCCAATAACGGCTCTGCTCAGCACTCAGGTGGAAATTCTTTCCAGCTTTGCCCTATTCCAAAGACTGTTTGAGTATCTCGATCTGCCGAAAGATGTTATTGAGAAGTCGGATGCGCGGACTATTTCTCATGTCGAAGGAAAGGTTGAGTTTAGGAACGTAAAGTTTAGATATGAAGACAGCCAAGAAAACTGGACTTTGAATGGAATCACCTTTACTGCCGAGTCAGGACAGCTGGTGGCTTTAGTTGGTCCCAGTGGAGCAGGCAAAACAACCATCACCTACTTGATTCCAAGGCTATATGATGCCGAAGAAGGGGAAGTCTACATTGATGGCGTTGATGTTAAAGATTTCAAGCTGACCAATCTGGCCGAAACAGTCGGGGCGGTCACTCAGGAAACCTATCTGCTGCATGCTTCGGTTAAGGAGAACCTTCTTCTTGCCAAGCCAGAGGCGACAGAGGCAGAACTCGAAAACGCCTGCCGCATGGCAGCCATACACGACCATATTCTGACTCTAGAAAAAGGCTATGACACCGTGGTAGGAGACAGGGGCTACAAGCTATCTGGAGGCGAAAAACAGCGGCTTGCCATTGCACGTTCAATCTTAAAGAACCCAAGAATCCTGATTTTGGATGAAGCAACTTCAGCCCTTGATACAAGGTCAGAAAGGCTGATACAGGATTCGTTTAAGAACCTTATGGCTGGGCGGACAACCTTTGCCATTGCTCACAGGCTTTCAACAATTCTAGAAGCAGATTTGATTTTGGTTGTCGTTAAGGGAGAAATCGTAGAGAGGGGAAGGCACCCAGAGCTTTTAGCATTGGGGGGTGTCTATGCCGGCCTCTACAACGAGCAGTTCAAAACTCAGGCTGATGAGGGTGATGAGGCAGAGTTTGAGCCAGCTGGTGACCTGAAGCCTTCAGTAGAGTTCAGCTAGTTTGACAAAAGCTAGCTGAACATTAGGAAAGTTTTGTACGAATTGTGTCTGGGGCCGAATCCCAAACCGAATCTTGTCGTAGAATCATCAATCATGAAGCGGCTTCTTTCCGCGGTTTTGGTCGCTGGTGCCCTGACCGCCTCCGCACTTGCTCAACAGGTTTTTGACCTGACAATGAACCCCAACAAGGGGCAGAAGTTTGCTTACGAAATGAAGCTGGCTTCTCAGAACATGCAGACTGAGATGGGGGCATTTAATATCAATGTCAACCTCAAAACTGTAACGACCTTTCTTGATGTGACAGAGAAAGAGATTGTTTCTGAAGACGAAGTGACCAAGTTTGAGGTGCTGATCAATGGAAACCCCATTGATGCGGCTGGCGAACAGATGGCTGGAGCCAAAACAAAGATCACTCGTGGTCGAGATGGCAAGGTGCTAAAGATTGAAGGGGGCAGCCCCATGCAGGAAAATGCGACCTTTCAGAATATGATGAATCTCGCGATCCCGACTGGAAAGGTTAAGGTCGGAGATGAAGTGACCACCGAAATCAAGGCTGACAAGGAGAAGAAAATCAAGGCCGGTCGAATTAAGATGAACGTCGCCGGCACCAAGGTGGTTGATGGAAAAACCTTGGTTGAACTGAAGATCGCCTTTTCTGAACTCGAAGGAGACAAGCCTATGGGCATGGTGGGGACGGCATTTGTCGAGGCAGGAACTGGAATGCTCCATTCTATGAAGGCTGCTATGAACGACATTTCATTTAATGAAATGATGCCTCCGATGAACATGACGATGGAAATGAACCTCGTCTCTCTCTAATTTGAGATAATAGAATCTAGGCAGGGGGCTGACTTTTTAAAGGGTCAGCCCTTCTGCTGTTTAGGGCTGACAGTTGTTTGGGATGACCCGAAAGAGTTTGACCTTGGAAGGGTATCACCTAGCGCATGATCTTTGAGGAGAATGCTGCCCCCGAGGCCACCGAAGAGACTCCGGTTGAAGTCACCCAGCCAGAAGAAGTCGTCGTTGAAGCGCCCCCGGTGCAGGAGACCCCAGTAGAAGAACCAAGCGGACCAGACGAAAGGGACCTTGAGATAGAGGCCTTAAAGAAAGAGCGCAACGAGCTGCTCTACGCCATGGCTGATGCACAGAATATCGTGCGAAGAGTTAAGGCACAGTCTGAGCAGGATAGAAAGTACGCCTCAGAGGGCTTGATTAGAGAGATTCTGCCCGTGCTTGATGGTTTTGAAAGAACCATGGCGATGGCCGCCAAGGGAGCTTCGGTTGAATCTCTCTCTGACGGCGTGAGGGTCATGGAGAAGCAGCTTCGCCGAGCTCTTGAAACTGCTGGAGTCAGCCGCGTTGCTGCCTTAGGCGCTGCTTTTGATCCTGAAGTGCACGAAGCCCTGGCTGCAGTTGAAAACGAAGAGCTGGATTCGGACACTATTGTCGATGAAATTGAGGCTGGCTACACAATGCACGAAAAGGTTATTCGCGCCGCTCGAGTCAGGGTTACGGTGAAGCCGTGAGCCGAAAGCTTTTTGGCACAGACGGCATTAGGGGTGTCGCCAACATTAAGCTCACTCCAGAACTGGCTATGAAGCTTGGCGCTGCTGCTGGCCGCTGGCTGGCAAAAGAAGGGCTTCCTTTAAAGGTTGTTGTAGGGAGAGATTCTCGAAAGTCAGGCACCATGCTGGGGGCTGCTCTGGCCGCTGGGCTTAACTCAGCTGGCGTTGATGTCACTACCTTGGCTGTTTCTCCAACAGGAGCGATTTCTTGGGTAGGCAGAACACAGGGTTTCTCAATGGCTATTGTCATTTCGGCCAGCCATAATCCCGCGCCGGATAATGGAATCAAGCTTATCGCTGCCAGCGGAGCCAAGGTTTCAGATGAAACTGAGGCATGGATTGAATCTCAGCTTGAGGAGAGCTTTGACCGCCCAACTGGGGGGGCTGTCGGACAAATCTTCGCGGATAGATCGGCTTTGGAAGGCTACATGACCTGGCTGGAATCATTGGTTCCAGAAAGGTTGGAAGGCATGACAATCGCAGTCGATGCCGCTAATGGCGCAGCTTGTGAACTGGGAGCAGAAATCTTTCGGCGACTCGGAGCGACTGTCTATTCCACGGGAACGACTCCTGATGGCATGAACATCAACGAGGAAGGAGGAGCAACCAAGCCAGAGACAGTTCAGAAGCTGACGATGGAAGTGAAGGCAGACCTGGGGATCGCCTTTGATGGTGATGCTGACCGGGCAGTCTTTAGCGATGATCAGGGCAGGCTGGTTAATGGAGACCGGACTATGGCTATCTGGTCTTCGCATTGGCAGCAAAGGCTGGAGCCAAAAGTCGTGGTCGGCACGGTCATGTCTAACATGGGCTTTGAAAAGTATCTAGCCTCCCAAGGAATTGAGCTTGTAAGAGCCGCTGTCGGAGACAAGTACGTTGGTCAGGAACTGAACAAGCTGAGCGGAAAGGTTGGCGGAGAACAGTCCGGGCACATTATTTTTCCAGACCACGGACCCACAGGTGATGGCTTAGTGACTGCCCTAGAACTCGCCAGAGTTTTGAAAAGGGAAGGCAGAACTCTGGCTTCATTCTATGATGATTTTGCCAACTGGTCTCAGCTTTTAGTCAATGTTGAAGTCGGCACAAAAGAAGGATGGGAGACTAACGAGCCTCTGCAGAACGCCATCAAATCTGCCGAAGCCGCCTTGGAAGGCAGGGGCAGAATCAATGTGCGGCCTAGCGGAACCCAGCCCATGATAAGGGTGATGGTGGAAGCTGATGATGAGGCCCTGAGAGACAGGGAATCGGAGAAGGTTGTCAGTGCAATGCTGGCTGCTTTGGGCGGAAGGATTTACAGTCGGGTGGATTTGACTCATGCTTTGGGCGATTGACGTAGGCAACACCCATACGGTGGTGGGAGTATGGCGGGAGGATCATTGGCATGCCGTCTGGCGTATTGAAACCGACCGTCACAAGACAGAAGATGAACTTGCCATTCTTCTTAAAGGACTCTGTGATCTTGAGTCGATCCCGTGGAACTGTTCTGGGGCTGTGATCGGCAGCGTTGTGCCCGGCGTTACCCCCGTCTGGAAGGCCTTCTTTGGCGATAAGTTTGGAAGAACGCTAAAGGTTCTTGAAAGAGGCGACCAAGTCGGACTTACCGTTAAATACGATCCTCCTTATGGCGTAGGCGCGGATAGAATTGCCAATGCACTTGGAGGCATGGCGGTTTTCCCTTCGCCACTTATCGTCATAGATTTCGGAACCGCCACCACTTTCGATGTCATCAATGCTGAGGGTGAATATATAGGCGGAGCCATTCTGCCGGGCGTGATCGTATCAATGGAAGCTCTGGCAAGCCGTGCTGCCAAGCTGCCACCCATCGCTCTGAGAAAGCCAGATAAGGCAATAGGGAGAAACACTATTGAATCTCTGGAATCTGGCCTGCTTTGGGGTTCAGCAGGGGCGATTAATGAGGTGGGAAGAAGGATTAGAGAAGAACTGGGGCAAAAGGCAAAGATTATTGCCACGGGCGGGCTCGGTCCTGTATTTGTGGAGCTTTGTCCTGATGTTGAATCTCATCATCCTAACCTGACTTTGGATGGCCTGAGAATTGCATTTGACATGCTTCCGTGAGCTTGCTGGCTGGTGTGTTTTGGGTTTCCTCAGAACACACCGCCTCAGCTTGTGAGTAGGGACTCCTTAATCCTCAACCTGCTGGTTAACCCCTGGGGGCAAACTCTGGAAGATTATCGGAGATGCTGCCTCATCCATTCGAGATTTCTTTCGATCATGCTGGGGTGCCAGTCGTGGCCCCATTCAATTTCTTCCAGCTTTTTTTCACCCGCAAGCGCCTTGGAGATTTCATTTACCTGCCAAGGGCGAACGGCCGGATCTTTAGTGCCTAGGGTCAGCAAAGTGGGGACATGGCAGAAAGTGGCCATGTGGATCGTGTCGTACCAGCGAAGAGTTTCATTGAACTGTTCTTTTCGAACCTGACTCTCTCCTATCCAATCGCTGATCTCTTTTAGAGGATAGCGGTGAACTGAGGATTTCGCAAAAACTTCGGCGATTCCACCCAGAAAAGGCATATCAGCACAGACCGCCTTAACAAGAGGACAGAAGGCTCCCAGCCAGATTGATATTCCAGCCCCTTGGCTCATTCCGCAGGAGGCTAATTTCTGCGAATCAACCGTGGGAAGAGAGCTTAATATACGTGTCGCAATGACCGCGTTTTGGTACATTTGGCCAAAAATCCAAGTTTCGGCAGTCTCAATTCCTTGAGCAAAATAGCCGCGGGCTGGAGTGTAGGTTTCCTGGTGAAATGATGTTTCACCAAAAAAGTTAAAGCTGAGGCTGGTGAATCCTGGCCTTGTGCCGTACTCATTGGGGAGCATTGACCAACGGCTGTAGGGGGGAACCCAAAGAAAGCCTGG
This sequence comes from uncultured Fimbriimonadaceae bacterium, assembly GCA_964607175.1. Lineage (GTDB taxonomy): Bacteria > Armatimonadota > Fimbriimonadia > Fimbriimonadales > Fimbriimonadaceae > JAKRSE01. Next base: position 55,872 of record CAZSIM010000010.1, on the reverse strand, counting down.
TTCAGATTCTGCATCAGAGGTCGCCGCCACCCAGCCATTAAGGGTTTCTCCCCTAGTTCCCCTAAAGGCCAGTGTCTGAACAGGTCGGCCGTCTGGGGTCATTCTGTCCGATGGGGACAGAGTGAAATCCAGCGGCGCGGCTAGAGAATCTGCGGTTTTCTCCTGCCAAAAAGCCTGAAAACCGGATGGAATGTTAGGAAGGAATTCCAAGGCTACAGAGCGCGTACAGAACGCTGTTCAGCATCAACGTGCATGCCAGTCTGCATCAGCCAGGCAATAGCTCTCTGAATCTCTTCGGTCGAGCCATCCAGACGAATCTGAATCCAGCCAAAATCTCTATCGACGTTCGCCTTGACGATGTTGACCGTCACATTGAACTCTCGGCAGAGACGGCAGATCCAAGGCTGCTCGGCTTGAGCATCCTTAGCGGTCAGATTGATGTCCACCTGGGCCATGACTTTTGGAGTATACGCCTTACAGAGCAAAAGTCTCCTGCGCATTGCCTCGCTAGTGGGACTGGTTAGGGGCCATAATAAAGGTTCTTCCCCAATTTGGGGTCACCTACCGCCTCTCATCGGCAAAGAAGCTGTTTGAGAGCCCGATGCCCAAGAAGGGCACAAATGAGAAGCAAGCGATATGGAACAGGTTTTGATCTTCGACACCACCCTGCGCGACGGGGAGCAGAGTCCCGGCGTTCGTCTGAACATGGAACAGAAGCTTGAAATTGGCCATGCCCTTGTGAACTTGGGCGTCAACATCATAGAAGCTGGTTTCCCAATTTCGTCGCCTGGAGATTTTGAATCTGTCAGCACTTTGGCTCGCGAACTGAAAGGGGTCACAATCTGCGGTTTGACCAGAGCCAGACAGAAGGATATTGAAGTGGCTGCCGAGGCATTGAAGCCTGCGGAAAGGGGCCGAATTCACACTGGGCTTGGGGTCAGCGAAAACCACCTTCAGCACAAGCTGCGCATGACAAAAGAGCAGGCTCTGGAAACAGGTGTTAACGCAGTAAAAATTGCTCGTCAGTACACTGATGACATTGAGTACTTCATGGAAGACTCTGGCCGCGCCGACCGAGACTATGTCTGTAAAGTCGTTGAAGAGGTTATTAAAGCGGGAGCCACCACCATCAATGTCCCTGATACTACAGGATATGCTTCACCAGAGGAATATCAGGATTTGATTGCGGGCATTATCAGCCGCGTTCCGAACTCTGATAAAGCTGTTTTCTCCTGTCATTGTCATAACGACCTGGGCATGGCTACAGCCAACACGCTTGCCGGAGTTCGCGGCGGGGCAAGGCAGGTTGAAGTCACAGTTAACGGCATTGGTGAAAGGGCAGGGAACACCAGTTTAGAAGAGGTTGTGATGGCCCTCTATATTCGCCGGGATATTTACGGCCTTGATACATCGATCAAAACTTCTAACCTGCTCCCATTGTCAAGACTCGTTTCTCGCCATACAGGCATGCTTGTTCAGCGCAATAAGGCGGTTGTAGGGGCCAACGCTTATGCTCACTCCAGCGGAATTCACCAGGATGGAGTTCTTAAGGAAAGATCAACCTATGAAATTATCGACCCTTTGCTTGTTGGGGCTGAAAAGAGCGAGATCATTCTCACAGCACGATCTGGCCGACATGGGTTGAAACATAGGCTTAGCGAACTGGGCTTCAACTTCCATGAAGATCGGTTTGAAGTTATCTACTCAGCATTTTTGGATGTGGCAGATAAAAAGGCTGAAGTTGATGATTCAGATTTGAGAGACTTGGTCACAAGAAACTAAGGATCAACAGCGCATCCGTTAATCCTCTCTTTTCGCAATGTGAAAAGAGAGGATTTCTGTTTTTCGTGGGCTTTATTTCCAGGTGAAGCGAAGGGTTTTTCCTCTTGGAGTTCCGGTCAGACCCCTATCGCGGACTGCCCACCCGCCTCTCAGCAGCACATGCTCCACCCTTCCACGGAGCTTCCAGCCTTCATAAGGGCTCCAGCCGCATTTAGACTGCAGCCAATCTTTAGTGACTTCCCACTCGGCGTTGAGATCAACAAGAACAAGATCGGCATGTGAGCCAGGAGCAATCCAGCCTTTGTCTCTAAGGCCATAGAGCTTTGCCGGGTTCTCACTGGTCATACGCACCAGCTTCGGCATATCCAATGCTCCCTTGTTAACCCAATCCAGCATGATGGGAAGCAGGGTTTGTACGCCTGGCATGCCGCTGGGCGATTGAGGATAGGGTTTTGACTTCTCTTCCAAGGTATGGGGGGCGTGGTCGCTGCCGATCACATCAAAGAGTCCGGCTTGAAAAGCCTCCATTAAGGCGGCTCTATGTTCCTCTGATCTGATGGGAGGATTCATCTGCAGGAGGCTTCCCATTGATTCGTAGAGATCAGAGTTCAAAGTCAAGTGCTGAGGCGTAATCTCGCAGGTCACTGGCATGCCTGTCGCCTTGGCTCCGGCAAGCAGCGGCAGCTCATCCCGGGTTGAAATGTGCAGTACATGCACAGGCCGGCGAGTTTCCGCCGCCAGACTTAGCAGTCGTTCGGTGCAGAGCCGGGCAGACTCAGCATCCCGCAGAAAAGGATGCTCTCTGGCATGAGGATTATCTGAAATCAGAGCCTTGCGCTCTCGGTTTCTAGGCTCATCTTCACTGTGAACAGGGCAGGGTCTCCGGCCATTCTTCAGCACTTCTCTCAAAAGGTCATCGTTTTCTACGAGAAGGCTTCCGGTAGAAGACCCCATGAAGATCTTGATGCCAGGAGTGCCAGGCAGCATTTCAAGATCGGCAAGCTGGTCGATGTTGTCTGGTGATGCTCCAACAAAGAAGGAGGTTTCGCACCATGTGCGCCCTACAGCGCGGCTTGTCTTTTCGGCCAATGCTTCTGCGGTTGTTGTGGCAGGATTCGTGTTTGGCATTTCAAACACAGATGTCGTGCCGCCCATGATGGCCGCGCGGGTGCCAGATTCAAGGTCTTCTTTGTGCTCCAGGCCAGGCTCGCGAAAGTGGACCTGGGTGTCAATAACCCCAGGAATCAGGTGAAGGCCATGGCAGTCAAAATCCTCGGCTCCATGCCAGGCGCTCAGGTCTCCGATCGCCGCAATTCTCTCACCTTGAATGGCCAGATCGCCTTCAAAAATGGATCTACCTGTTACGATTTTGGCTCTTCGCAGGATCAGATCGGCCTTCATGGTCGCCTTAGCATATCCTTTACTGAAATATTGGAGTGTGACCAAGGTTCATATCCGCTAATGCCAAAGCAATTTCAGCAGGCCTTAGCTGATATAAAGCGGCTTCACGAGAGGTTTTTCACAACAGAAGGGGCAATCTGCCAGTGTCTGTGTAAGTGTTTTAAGGGGCTAGGCTGTTATTGCAGTATCGATTCAGTAGTGCCTGGCGGTTAGTTTTTTCTTTCCTGCAGCCGCCAGGCTTTGACTGATTTGGCTTTGCTTAGGAGAGTTTTGTCAGTTCAACTTTATGAAAGATAACAGGGCCGTGGTCTCCCTGCAGAAGGATAGGGCCAGGTGCTCCTTCATCGCTGTCAGCTGCTCCACCGGTAATGCCAGGAATCTCTACATTATCATGAATCAGCTGATTGTTAAGGGATGCAGTCAGCATTCGACCCCGTAAGATAATCTCAACTCTATTGATCTCACCAAAGGGTTTAACGCCATTGATCAAAGGCACAAAAAAGCCATAGATCGCGCCAGAGCTGCCAACAGAGGGCTCTTGGCCGTAATCATCAAGAATCTGAAACTCATAACGGCCACGCAGATAGATGCCGCTGTTTGATCCGGCTGGATAGGAATATTCAGCCACGAGTTTAAAGTCTTCAAAGAGGGCTTCGGTTAGGATATCAGTTCCCGTCGCCTTGTTGACCAGAGATCCGTTTTCCTCTACCCAGTTGTTTTCAGATTCTGGCCAGCGGACTTTCCATCCTTCAAGGCCGCTGCCGATCAGGTTGATTGTTTCCCCTACGACCGCCTCCCCGGCTCTAGTCATGTCGGGAGCTCGAACGCCTTTCCATGTTCTTGTGCTGCCATCTTGAGCGTTTGTGGTGCCTGTCAGGGTGCCATCTTCCAGCTTCCCTGCAAAACTCATTGGCACTGTATAGCCTTCGTACTGGCTTGGAAGTGAAAATTCGAGGCTTGAACCATCAGCAGAAATGGTTGAAATGGGGCGAGATGATCCCCAAATGCCAACATATCGGCCCTGCCAGCCGTCTGGCGTTTCGGTGAGCTCCAGCCAGGATGGAAAAGAGTCAGAACCTTCGCCTTGAGTTAAATCCCAGCGGCCTGCAAAGGGTGATGGCATGAAGTCACGGTACCCCTCAGTGAGCATCAGGCCCATGGCCAGGAAAGAGGCAATTTTTGTAATGGATTAAGGAAATGGCTGTCCAGAAAAGCTGGACAGCCATTGGGCGGTGTCTTGGCAGAAGGTCGGGGATTAGCTGGTGGCTGTAATCACTAGGGGTTTGCTTTCATTGCCAACTCGATCGAGAAGACTCACCCTCACTTTGGTTCCAGCTGCAAGCCCAGGGACCTTGATGGCTGCGCCGGGAATTCCCATTTTCACTAGTTCCCACTTTCCATTTCTGGTGAGGCTGATTGTCACAAACCGCACGTCTTCCTGGTCTGTTTTTACGATAACGACGCCATCGGCGGCAGATGCTGCAGCAGACTCAGGTTCACCTGGAGCATTTTCATCAAGCCATTTTGAGGCTGGGACCGCAGCCTTTACTTTATAGGGGCCATCGGTTAAGGATTTGTTGATTCCATTCCAGTCCTGCAGAAAGGCTTTAAAGCTGAAGTGAACTGTGCCTGTTGACCCGCCTTTCTTTCTGACTAGATTGATCTGGTCAACGACCTCCTTTGGCTTCCAGTTTCCATCGCCGGGGTTCAGACGGCTGGTGAACTGACCAGGCCAAATGTGGCGCTTTTTGGGGTTGACTGTGTGCCACCAGTCAAGGAGTTTAGGGAAGCTTTGAGCTTCTTGAGCAATGGGCCAGTAGAGCTGAGGTGTAAAGTAGTCGCACCATCCCATTTCCAGCCACAGCTTGGCATCAGCATAAAGCTGCCCATATTGGTCAACTCCCGCTCGGATTCCTTCTGGCACTCCTGGACGATAGATGCCGAAAGGAGAAATTCCAAACTTCACCCAGGGCTTTCGCCTTTTGATTCCTGTGTAGACCCTTCGAATAAAGCGGTTTACATTGCGCCTGCGCCAGTCAGCCAGCTTGAGGTTTGGTTCGGATGCAAGCGCTTTCTTGAAGCTGGCGTCATCAGGAAAAGGCACTTCCTTGCCGTTTTCGCGAATTGGGTAGGGATAAAAATAATCGTCGATGTGGATGCCATCTAGGTCGTACCTTTCGATCAAATCCATAAACACGGCGTAGCTTCGGTCCTGAACAAACTCCTGGCCAGGATCCATCCACAGGTAGGTGCCGTACTTTGGAGCCATCTCGGGGTTGGTGGAGCCGATATGAGAATTGTGCAGTGGTCCTTTTTGGGCTGGGTGATTGGCTCGATAAGGATTGAGCCAAACATGCATTTCAATGCCTCTTTTATGAGCTTCTTCTGTTGCGAAGGCAAGGGGGTCGTGCCCATCAGCCGGAGCTTTGCCCTGTTCACCAGTCAGGTAGTAAGACCATGGCTCATAAGGCGACTGGTAAAGGGCATCAGCAGAAGGCCGAACCTGGAACACAATCGCGTTGAGCCCAAGATTTTCCGCCTTATCAAGAATGGCAGTCATTTCCGCCTTCATGGCCGTAGGGCTTAGACCAGGCTTGCTTGGCCAATCGATGTTGGCCACTGTAGCCACCCAAGCCGCCCTAAATTCACGATTTAAGGGCTGTTCTGGGGCTGGAGTCTGATTTATTAGGAGCGGGAGCAACGCGAAGGGAATCATTGGCGAAGTACTCTGCAGACTCTACCACTCATGAAAGGATCAGTTCGACTCAATTCCTTCAACGCGGCTTGCCGCGGGTTGGTTTTGCCTAATGGAATGGTAATAGATGAGCTCAGGCTTGATTCAGCCGGGTCAACCATCAAGCACAAGCCATTTCAAATCATGGTTGATCAGCCAGCCAAGATCAAAGCCTTTGTTGGTGAAGCAAGCCTAGCCGCCTTTCTAGAACGGGAAAGTCCAGGAGGTCTGAAAGGTTTTAGAGTCCAAGCTCGTGATGGAATATTAACTGTTGATGCCAAGATGCGGATGGTCATTGACGTGCCTGTTCATGTCAAGGCAGTCTTGGAGATAAGAAATCAGTCAGAGCTTCACTTAGTGCTGCAGAAAGTTGATGTCGCCGGCGGGCCGGCTAAGGCACTGGTACAGGGGCATATAGAAAAGGAAAATCCTTTGTTTGAAGCTGATGATCTGCCTTTGCCAGTCAAGCTGACAAGCGTAAGAATTGAGGGAGGATTCATCGTTTTGGACGGAGAGGCCCTGCCGCCTGAGCAATAGAAGATAAACTTGCCGCTTCCTTATGAAGCATCAGGTTGCCTTGGTAATTGATTTCGGCGGTCAGTACACCCAGCTGATCGTGCGGCGCCTGAGAGAGCTTGGCGTCTACAGTCAGATGGTCCCTTGGATCAATGCTGCCGAGGAGATTTCCAAAGTGCAGCCCGAAGCTGTTATCTTAAGCGGCGGACCCAAGAGCGTTTTGGAAGAGAATGCCCCAACCCTGGACTTTTCTGTTCTTGAGGGGATTCCAACTTTGGGAATCTGTTATGGCCTTCAGCTGATGGCCCATAAGCTTGGCGGCCAAGTGACGAAGAGTGATGAAAGGGAATATGGCCGACGTCATTTGACTTCTCAGACTCCTGGAACTATGGCCGCAGTAATGAAAGACACGATGGTTTGGATGAGCCATGGTGATCAGGTGCTGAAGGCTCCAGAAGGAGCTATTGTTACGGCTTCGACCGATTCTTGTCCCATCGCTGCCTTTGAAGATCATTCGCGGAGGATTTATGGTGTTCAGTTCCATCCAGAGGTAAGCCACACTCCCTCTGGCTTTGATCTTCTGGCTGACTTTGTCACAAAGGCAGGCCTTTCTCGAGACTGGACGGCAGGCAGCTTCATTGAAGATGCGGTCGAGGCGATCCGCAGAGAGGTGGGAGACAAGAGGGTTCTTTGTGCTGTATCTGGCGGCGTAGATTCATCCGTAGCTGCCGCACTCCTCTCCAAGGCGATTGGCAGCCAGGTGACCTGCGTTTTTATCGATCATGGTCTGATGAGGCTGGGTGAGGCCGAACAAGTGATAGAAATGTTTGGCACCAATATGGATGTCACCTTTGTGCCGATCAATGCCCGTGCTCAGTTCCTTAAGGTACTGGAAGGTGTTACAGAACCTGAGCAGAAGCGAAAAATTATTGGAAATGAGTTTGTTGTCTGTTTTGAAGAGCACGCTCAGGAACTGATGGGATGCGACTTTTTGGCTCAAGGAACGCTTTACCCAGACGTTATCGAGAGCGGTTCTCCGACGGCAGCAAAGATCAAAACCCATCATAACGTGGGGGGCTTGCCTGACTGGATGAATCTTAAAGTGATTGAACCGCTGCGCTGGCTGTTTAAGGATGAAGTAAGGCAGGTTGGGCGCGAGCTTGGTCTTCCGGCTGAAATGGTGGATAGAGAGCCTTTCCCCGGCCCTGGTCTCGCTGTGCGGATTCTTGGTGAGATTACAGAGGAGAGGATTAGGATCACTCAAGAGGCAGACTATATTTTCCGTCAGGAGATTTTGTCATCTGGCCACAAGCCCGGAATCTGGCAGAGCTATGCGGCCCTGCTGGATGTGAGAAGCGTGGGAGTCATGGGTGACGAGCGGACTTACATGCAGCCTATTGTTTTAAGGGCAGTCCAGTCCGAGGACGCTATGACAGCTTCGGCTTATCCATTTCCTTTTGAGGTTTTGGAACAGATTGCCAACCGGATCGTCAACGAAGTTGCCGGCGTCAACCGGGTTCTGTACGATTTGACCAGCAAGCCTCCGGCAACAATCGAGTGGGAGTAGGGCCGGTGAGCAGCACTTGATGCAGGCTGAGCAGCTCAGTCTGCATCAAGTGCTTGATCCCAAAAGAGGCAGTCGTACTCTTCGCTTATCTCGCACAAGCCAGCTTCTTCGGGAGCTTTTACAATCCTAGTGGCAAACTCTTCTACTTCTGCGTCATCCCGCAGAATTCTGTCGTAGCTTTCTAGAGAAAACGGAGGCCACCTTTCGCCAGACGCCTTGATAATCTGGCGGCCAGCTTTTGTCTTGGCTTTCTCGATGACATCGCTGAGCTCGTACTCTTGGCCGTCAGAATCCTTCTTGACCTGAAAAATCATCTCGGTTCTTTCAGGAACTACAGCCAGCACCATGAAGTCTAGGCGGCTTCTTTGTGCCCTCATGAGGTGAGCATAAAGCGTTCTGCATTCATGATCTTCCAGAGGCCGACGATGGTTAAAAGTCACATAGTAGGTTTCGTCATCCGCCCGCCAATGGGGAAGTCTGCCACGCCAAAGCGAAAAGTTTGAGAACCTAGCCAATGCCTACTGAAGGGCGGCCTCGCCCCTTTCTCCTGTACGAACTCTCACCGCTTCGATCACTTCGGTAACAAAGATCTTGCCATCCCCCATTTCGCCTGTTGCTGCAGAATCCAGAATTGCGGCCAGAGCATCTTCTAAGAGAGAATCTGGCACCACCACTTCGATTCGAGTCTTGGGAACAAGGTTCAGGGCGTAGTTGCTGCCGCTAAAGTGTTCGGTCTGGCCCAGCTGCCGCCCGTAGCCCCTTACCGATTCGCAGGTGATGCCTTTCATTCCTGCATCCTCAAGGGCCTGCTTCACATCCTCCAAGCGGCTGGTGCGAATAATGGCCTCAATCCTTTTCATCTGCAGATAAAGGTACCTCTGCCGAGCCCAAGATGGCAGCCTGGAGCGTCTTAGTCTGATGGGGCTGGTGTTGGATAGGAGAATTGTTTGGGTTGTTCCTTTAGCCGCGGGCTCGGCCATGCTGGCAGTCGGTGTTGTCTTTGCTCTTCTTGGCCCTGGCTTTTCACCCTTTGCAGTGCCTCTGCTGATCTTTGGGATTCCTCTGTCAGCTTTTGGCCTTGGCTTGGCGGCGAGGTCAGCAGGAGAATCTGAGAAGCAGGTTTTGTCTTTAGAGGACCAAGTAGAGCATCTATCACTAGAGGCGAGCCGACAGAGAGACTCAGTAGACCAGTTTGCCTCTGGCCTCAACATGATGATCTTGGTTGTTGATGCCATGCACCGCGTCATCTATGCCAATCGCCAGGCAAGAAGTGCCTTTGGCATGAGTCGGGCCTTTGGTCAAACACTGCTGGCGCAGACCTTTTCCCGCGAACTGGAAGAGATGGTGAAGTCTGCTTTTGAATCTGGAGAGGTGCAGAAAGCTGAGCTTGGCTTCAATCATCCTGAGTCAAGAATCGGGCAGGTGCAGGTTTGGGCCGAGCCGCCTGCATTTGAACGCTGTTTTATATCGATCGTTGATATCTCAAGCCTAAGAAGGCTGGAAAGAACCAGGCAGGATTTTGTCGCCAATGTATCGCACGAGCTTCGCACTCCCATGGCGACGATTCGTGTGATGGCAGAGACCCTTCAGTATGAAAAAGATGATCCTGAAATTCAGGAAAGGTATCTAGGCGCAATCATCCGCGAAGTTGACCGCCTTGCCCAGGTGACTGCCGACCTTTTGACCTTAAGCATGGTCGAGTCTCGCGGAGTGAAGACTGAGGCTGTCTGCCTGAGTCAGATTCTATCCGCAGTGGTTGACCAGACAAAGCCCAAGGCGAATGAAAAGGGGCTTGATCTTGTGCTGAACATAGAGCCGGACAAGGTGATTTTAGCGAACAAGAACCTTGTACATCAGGTCTTTGCGAACCTGGTTGATAATGCCCTTAACTACACTCTGCAGGGTTCGGTGACGCTTGGTTTGGAAGAACATGATGCAGAGCTTATCGTCAGTGTTTCTGATACAGGAATCGGGATCAGCAGCGAGCATACGGCGAGGGTTTTTGAAAGATTTTATCGAGTCGATAAAGGACGATCCCGCGCAAAGGGCGGCACAGGATTGGGCCTCAGCATCGTCAAGCACATCATCGAATCTCATGGCGGACGTGTATGGGTTGAGTCTGAGCTAAACAATGGAAGCGTTTTTTACGTAGCCTTCCCTAAAGGAACCTCGGCTCCGGCCATGCCAGAAGCAGAAGTAGACGGCGACTGAAAGCCTGGCTTTCAGCCAAGTCCCTTTCCTCATAAATCCCTCACACACAAAAGCGAAGATAGTCATAGAAGCTTGGTCTGGGAACACGAGATCGGCTCGAATGAGGAGAGTGCAATGAACACTAATCGTATGATGAAAACTATCGCTCTGACGGCGATTCTGACTGTTTCTGCGATCAGCATGGCTCAGCATGGGGGGCAGGGAGGGGCACAAGCTGGACGTCAAGGCGGTCCTGGCATGGGTGGACCCCAAATGATGCCTGGTGGACTCTTGATTCTTCATATGAAGACCGTTCAGAAGGAACTGAACATTACTGCTGCTCAGGATAAAGCGATTGATGAACTGACCTTAAAGCAGGGAAGGCGAGGCGGTCCTGGTGGACAGGGCGGTCCTGGAGGCCCTGGAGGACCACCACCAACTGAGGGTGAGCAGGGCGGCAGAGGTCAAGGACAGCGGAGAGACGGTCGTCCGGGCGAGATTGAAGGACTTGACAAAATTCTCAATGCAAGGCAGCTGGCTAGGCACAAACAGCTGACTCTGCAGTGGGATGCCCCTATGGCTTTTTTAAGGCCAGAAGTCGCTGACAATCTGAAGATCACAGAAAATCAGAGAACAGCTATTGATGAAGTCATCCGCAGACTTATGCCACCGATGGGAGGTGGAGGTCCAGGCAGGCCGCGAGGCGGCTTTGGTGAGCCGGGTCTCTCTGCTCCAGAGGGAGGTCAAGGCCGTCAAAGAGGCCAGGGTGGACCTGGAGCAGCTCCTCCGAACTTTAGCGAAATGCTCTCAAAGAAAAAGCAGGCAACGACCCAGGTCATGACTCATTTAACAGAAGCTCAGAAGCGATCTTGGTCAGTAATGACTGGCACCTGGTTTGACACCTGGGTGCAGCCAGAACCCCCAAGGCCGGAAGGGGGGCAGGGAGGACCTCGGATGTCTCCTCCTCCTGGCTTTTAAGCACGTTTTTGTCACCCATCCTGAACCAAGGCCCCCTACGGGGGGCCTCTTTTTATGGCGTTTGGCTGTCTTTGATGAGGGTTGTGCAAAGGTAGAGGTGACTTCCTTAGGCTGTGCCTCAGGAAGTCACCTCTACAGGAACAGACTAAAAAAGACCTTTCTACTTGGGGGCAGCGAGGAAAGCGTTCAGCTCATCTTGTGTCTGGGGGACCTTGATTTCGCCTTTCATTACTTTATCCTGAACTTCACGAAGCTTCTCAAGATTGTCAGCTCCGATCTGCTCTTTGGTGTGGGTGAAATCGCTTGTCCCCACCCCATTAGATGCAAGACTGTAAACCTTGGAACCGCCAGAGAACTTATCTTCGCTGAGGTCCTTGACTGTCTGGAAAACAGCTTCATCCACCCTCTTGATCATAGAGGTCAAAACTGATCCTGGCTCAATGGAGTCTTGATCGCTGTCAACGCCGATAGCCCACTTGCCGCTTTCTTTGGCCGCACGAATAAGGCCCAAGCCGGCTCTGCCAGCTGCATGGTAGATAATGTCGGCGCCCTGGCCATAAAGCTGATTGGCCGCGAGTTTTGCCTTGTCAATATCATCCCAGCTGCCTGTGTACTTGGCAGGCAGGATTTCCGTGGCAGAGTTGGCAGTTTTGGCACCGGCAATAAATCCAACTTCAAACTTCTTAATCAAGGGCAGCTCCTGACCTCCGATAAAGCCAAGCTTGTGTGTCTTGGACATCAGGCCAGCGAGGTACCCGACTAGGAAGCTTCCTTCATGTTCGGTGAAAAGCAGAGATCGGACATTGTCCAGTTCGACATCGGCATCGACGATGGCAAACTTGGCCTCGGGGAACTGAGGAGCAACTTTGGTAATGGCAGACTGCATGTTGATTCCAACTGCAACCACCATGTCTGCTCCCTGTTCTACAGCTCCGGCCAGGTTGGTTTCGTAATCCTTTTCAGATTTGCTGTCAACAGCCAAAACTTCAATGCCCAGCTCCTTTTCGGCTCGCTGAAGTCCGCGCCATGCAGAATCGTTAAAGGATTTATCGCCCCTGCCGCCGGTATCAAAAACAATTCCGACTTTGTATTTTTTCCCTGCAGCATGAGTCGAACTGCCAGAGGCAGAACCGCTATCTGAGGGTTTATCTGGGGCAGAAGGTCCACAGCCAGCAGTAAATGCAAGCACGCCAGCCATGACAAGACCCAGGGCTGAACGGACTGTGAGAGTGCGAAGAGATGAGGAAGGGTACACTTCAATTTATTATGGCCTGAGAAGGTTTGCCTTCTTGTGAGCCTGCGAGTCACTGCCTGTGATTGTCTGCAACCTTACCAAGCCCGAATCCACCTTTGATCAGGTGAGAAAGCACCTTCCGGATCTTCCTCCTACGGATGCCGCCTTGATTTCAACGGCCCTCGTGGAAGCGGCCCGCTGGTCTATTGCTGAGTATGATGGCCATTCTTACGAATGGGGTCCTGCTGCCCACGAGCCCATGTCCAGCGCAGTTCTTAAAGAAGTTGAGCAGGTCCACGAAAGCCTTGAAACTGTCAAAAAGGTGGCCAAGTCTGCCAAGGCAGAAGCCGAAGAACCCGTGACCATCACTATCCCCCTGAGGCCCAGCCAAAAGGTGGGAGAACATTTTCTTGGGGATCGAAATGATCTTAAAGCCAAGCTGAGTGATATTCTGCAGGAGGGCGTTGAGTTCCATTACGGCCCTACCGATATTGGCTGGCATTGGGGAATGGAACGAGCCAACTGGGCGACTGTGACCGGTGGCGACATGGGACGCAGAATCAGGTTCTCAGCAGAATTTGTTGACAACAATGAGGCTGTAGAGCTTGGACCGGGCGGCAAGAAAAAGGCTCCCCGAAAGAAGGCCTGACCTAAATCAGCCTCCTGATACGTCTCTACAAATACTTGCGGGTCCTCAGATTCATCTGGGGACCTTTCTTATAGGGTCCGACTGCGTATGATGCTTGGTTTGATTTCTGTCTTGGCAATGAACTTTGTCCAAGAACCTCCGGCCACTGCCGCCAAACAGGTGGGAACGGCATGGACCATTTCATCGGAAAAATCGGTGAAATGGGATGGAGTTGAATACACTCCAATTGGACTCTGCCTGCCAGGCGATGTTTCTCAGATAAGAGATGCCCAGGCAAAAGGCATCACCAGCTTTGTCATAGATCTTGAACTGGATTCCTTAGAATGGCCTTCTGTCGTTCAGGCACTAGAAGCAGCCGGATCAAAGTACTTCATTCGTGTATCGTCTCCCGCACCCTCGGCGAGAGTTTGGGTGGTCGAACCTGGCTCGTATCGCCAGTTGATGACTGATCGGAGGACCTTTAACCTCAACCTGCCAGGGACAGAGGAAGCTTTGGCCACCTTGGTTAATCGGCGAAGCATTGATGTCCGGTGGTCAGAAAGAGTTAAAGCAAAAGATGACACCTTGAGTTTTGAGGCTGATGCACGAGGCCTCGACCAGGTGATGCTGCTCTATCCCCTGCAAAAGAGCCCTGTTCTTCCGGATTTTTGGGATGGCTGGGATCAGCATAGAGACAATCTTCTCCGCACCATTCAGGCAGCCAAGCTGGGGAGAGGATTCAGGGGTCTTATCAACCCCGTTGGGTCAGCCAGCCTTTTCCCGGGAGAAGATATACCTTCAGTGCCGGCGAGCGAGATCTTTCAGCTGGAACTGGAACAGCTTCTACAGTTAAGGTATGGAACTGTTGACAAGGCTTTGGAAGCTTGGGCGCTGCGTGCCAACGACATTAGAAGCTTTAAAAGGTTGTCACGGCTCTTTCCACTTTGGTCGGGCAGACGAGGCTTCGGTGGGTTTTATGATCCCAAGCTGGATAAGATTCATATTGCCGATTCTGTTAAATCGAAGGCATGGAAGGATATTCAGGATGCTGCATCTGAAACGATGCACCGCAGAATCAACCGTCTCGTGACGGCTTTGCAAAGTCAGTTTGATGCACCGGTTATTCAGAACTTTACTGGCTGGCAGGGACCCTGGGCTCGCAGCAGCACAGCATTGAATGGCATCTCAATCGAAATTGGCGGCAAGGACAGCGAGGAGGCTTCGGCACTGCAGGGAAGGGCAGCAGGTGCTTTGGCAGGCTGGATAAAGCCAGGCATTATGATGGCTATTGCTGATCTTCCTAGTCAGGAAGGTCAGAGGCTGCCGGTGGAACGATCGATTCAGGAAGGCATGCCCTTGGGCTTTTCTGGATGGTTTTTTAAGCCAGGAAGGCCAGATGACATTGCCGAGGTGGCGGCGGCTTCGGCGGCAGCCGAACGTTTATGGGCTGGACATGGAACCAATGTTCGCCTGCTGCCTTTTCCTGAAGCTGCCCGGGGGGTTGTACAGCCTCAGGCTCTCAGCAGCCGTGTATGGTGGGTTCCAGGCCCAGGCACCGGCGAACGTCTTTCGCTTGAAAGCGGCATAGAAGGCTACCGGTACCAATGGGGATCAGAAAGGTTTATTGCTTTGTGGTCGGATGAACCTAAAAGAGTCAGGTTTCGTGCAGCCGATCCCAGAAAGATTACTTTTGAAACGATTGATGGCTCCCAGACTGATGCCAGGGTGAGAGGCAGAAACGAGGTGGAGGTGACCCTCAGCCGGCTGCCTGTGCTGATTCAAAATCCCGAGGAAGTTCCTGCTCCTATGGACTCCTTTAATCTTGCTGCCGGCAGAGTTCAGTCGCTAGTTGAAGTTTTTGGCAATCAGGTTGATGTTGGCGGTCAATCCTCCAACGTGCTGAGCGAATGCCTGAGGGGTTTTAATACTCAGCCTGGTGGCAGTCTGGTCAAGCTTATGGATCTGCTGAATGTAGTAGGTCCTCGGGTGGCACCCTATGCTTGGACTGAAGCTGAACAGATTGCTGAACATACATTTACCGATGTTGATGAAGAGGCTGGAGCATCCAGAGGCAGGGTTTTATCCGGCATTTCTCGCCTTGCACCTCTAAAGGCTGGTTTAAACTACGGTGCCAGAATTCGCCAGGCAGGAAGCCACGAGATCTGGGTTGCAGGACGGTTTAGTCCAGAAGCTTTGGCAGGCATGACTCTTTCTGTTGCCGGAAACCCAGTTTCTGTGGATGCTCGCTTGGTTCAGAACTATGGCCGAGATTTAGCCTGGCATCGAGTTGGTGTGGCTGATCTACAAGCCGGAATTACTCAGGTTAAGCTGAACCTTTCTGCTCCTATCGGAGACTTGGTAATAGTTGACAGTATCCTGCTGACTCCCCGTCCCTTCACTCCAAACGGACCCATACCGCCGATGGCCTGGATATCTGAAGTTAAATCTCAAGGAAGGGGTTCGGGCGGCCTGCCATCAAGCCCTCCCAAACTTCCTGTTTCTCGCCCCACTCAGTAGTGTCCAGCTCGCTTAAACCATAAAAACAACGGCTGTGGCCCATTCTTACCGCCCAGCCAGCATCGCCATAGCTGTAATGCCAATACTCGTCGCGGCAGTTGCTGAACCCGACGGCCAGCATGGCATTCACCATAAGGTCTCGATTTCTTTGGGCTTCCGCTGAAAGGCCAAAAACATACGTTGGGCTTGCTTGAAACTTTTCGTAGGGGCTGGTGATGTCGATTGGTTCGCCAGATTCGTCGATGAGCGCGATATCGAGTGCTGCTCCTGTGCAGTGCCCAGGAGGGGTGGGCTGATCGACAGGCGCCACCCAGCGGCAGGCTCTGCGCCTTAAAGCAGAATGGCTGATATCAGGGAAGGCTTCTTTGATGCAGGCTTCCATCCATTCAGAGATTTTCACCTGCCTGATGAAGGGGCGCCAGGCATCTGTTACCGCTAGGTGGATGCCTTTTGGAAGCGACCGAGCCGCATTCTCAACCATTTCGGCGACTGTTTTTCGGCAGAAGGGAATAGTGGCTTCGCGGAAGATGACAACAGAAGGTGCCGCTGTTCTTAAATCGACAAGGGGCTCGCCGTTCTCAATTTCGGCTATATGGTTAAGAGCCGCAATCGGTTCGGGCCGCCCCTTGGTTCGATCCCACTTAATGGTCCCCATTTCTGAGGATAAGTTTAGCGTCCAATCAGCCAGATGAAGAGGGCCGCTGCCCCTGCAACTATCAGAGTATCGGTGGTTTTGCGGCTCGATGATCTGCCTGTTGGCCTAGGCTGTGGCGCCGGACCTGTACCCATCCTGCCGCCAACGTTCAGCACATCGCCAGCTGAAAGAACTGTGTCGCCGCGATAGCCTCGAATGATTTCAGCAAAATTCACTTTCCGTGATTTGCCGTCGAGGGCAGAAGTAATCACCACGTCTCCTGGCTGAGTGTTTCCTGCCAGCCCTCCAGCCCGCGAAATAGCCTGAGCAAGAGTCATCCCATTTGTGTAATCTACAAGGCCAGGACTGCTGACAGATCCGTTGACTTGAACAAAGCGTCTGCCCCCGACAATTTCTATGACAACCTGATCGCCAGGCTGGAGAAGATTGGTTCCTCCTCCTGTCGAAAGATCGAAGTTTAAAGAGGTGCGGTCAAGCTTTTCGACCTTGACCTTAGCTTTGTCGCCGCGGGCAGAAAAGCCACCGGCATCGGCGATTGCCTGGGCAAGAGTCATGTTTGGCTTAAAGGCAACGGGGCCAGGACGGTTGACGCCCCCAACAACATAAACAAAACCACCAGCAGGGTTTGTGATAGGAGGAGTAGTGCCACCGCCTCCTGTGGAAGTGTCTCCATCTGTCGGTGTTACAGGTGGAGGAGTGACGCTGATGCCAGATCTGACAGGAATCTGTACTTCATCTCCGGCAGAAAGCTCTGGGTTGCCGCTGTTATTGGCAGGGTTGTACTTGGTAAAGTCAACTGCTGATTGAGATTTATCACCCTTGATAATGGTGATTCGGCTAAGATCGGCGTTGTTTTCAACTCCGGCAATTCTTATAACATCTGCCAGCCTCATCCCCTGAACCCAGGCTATTGGATTTTTGCTCTTCAGCGCCCCAGAAACTTTTACTGTCTTGTCAGAAGCAGCTGGGTCGTTAAGAAACTCCATGCCAACGGTTGCCTTGCGTAGAATTCTCTCGTTCAAAAGGCGGGTTGTAATTCGATCGGCTGCTTCGCGCAGGGTTAAGTTGGCGACTTGAACAGCGCCAAGAAAGTCAACCAGAATCAAGCCGTCAGTTGTGACTGTGTAAACCTTAGAAAGGCTGGCTTCTTCAGGAATGCTCATCCTGATTCGGTCACCAGGGGCAATTTTTCTATCCGGCTGGCTGTTGTTTGCCCAGCCAGTCACTGCAAAAAGCAGCACACACAGAATCGCAAGCAGGCGCATCATCCTTGACCTCTTAGTTAAGACGAACCTAAAGCCAGGTTCGCACCGGGGCCCATCCTAGGCTTCCCACTAAATTATACGACGGATAAGCGCAATACGAGTTATCTCAGCCAAAACGACCCGAAATATAGTCTTCTGTGCGCTTCTGTTTGGGGTTCAAAAAGAGGTCCCTTGTCGGACTGAATTCAACGATTTCACCCTCATAGAAAAAGGCGCAGTAGTTGCTGGCTCTTTGAGCCTGCTGCATATTATGAGTAACAATGACGATGGTGTACTGCTCTGCCAACTCCATCATCAAGTCCTCGATTTTCGCTGTGGCAATGGGGTCAAGTGCGCTGCATGGCTCGTCCATCAAGATGATTTCAGGATCAACAGCAATGGTTCGGGCAATGCAGAGCCTCTGCTGCTGGCCGCCAGACAGCCCGAGCGCGCTTTTGTTTAGGTCGTCCTTAACCTCGTTCCATAGATAAGCGCGGGTCAGGCACTGCTTGACAATATCGTCAAGGTCCGATTTCTTTCGCATCCCATGAATCTTTGGGCCGTAGGCTACATTCTCCCAAATAGACATAGGGAAAGGGTTAGGCTTTTGAAAGACCATTCCCACTTTTTTCCTCAGTTCAACCGGGTCAACTTCGGGGCGATAAATATCTTCGCCATTGACCATGACCTTCCCTTCAAGCCGTGTATTGGGGATGAGATCATTCATGCGGTTTAGGCATCTAAGGAATGTGCTTTTTCCGCATCCAGATGGCCCGATGAGGGCAGTGACCTTTTGGCTTTCGCAGAGAAGGCTGACTTTTTTGAGGGCCTGTTTCTGCCCATACCAAAAGTCAATCTGCTCTGCTGTCAGGGCGCCGTTAAGACTGGTCTCGGCCGTCATGGTCGTTCAAGCCCATTGTAACCGATCAGGCGCGTTGGGGCCTGTCGAATGAGTCATGGTCACCAGGAAGTTCGAGAAGATCTAGCCCTTAGGGCGTGGTCGGCCAGCACCAGAGCTGCCATGGCTTCGACCATGGGCACAGCTCTTGGCAGGACGCAGGGATCGTGTCGCCCCTTTCCCTTGAGAGTTGTGTTTTCTCTCTCGGTGTTAATGGTCTGCTGTTCGCCCAGAATTGTGGCAACAGGCTTGAAACCTACACGAAACCAAACAGGCATTCCGTTGCTGATGCCGCCCTGAATCCCTCCTGAGTGGTTGCTGAGTGTTGTCACAAGCCGGTTCTCATCGGCTTGGAAAGGGTCGTTATGCTCTGAGCCTTTCATGTAAGTTGATGCGAGGCCAGAACCAATTTCAAAGCTGCGCGAGGCGGGAAGGCTCATCATAGCCTTTGCCAGGTCAGCTTCAAGCTTGTCAAAGACAGGCTCTCCCCACCCAGATGGCACGCCATGACAGACACAGAATAGGCTGCCGCCAATGGAATCTCCCTCTTTGCGTACCGCTTCAATCCGCTCAATCATTTCTGCAGCCGTAGAGGGTTCGGGGCACCTCACAATGCTGCTGTCAACTGTCTGGCGATTGGCCGAATCAATCCACGCTTCGGAATCGAAAGAGATGTCCTGAACTCTTTCAACCCACGCTGTAATTGTTATCCCGTGCAGTTCTGACAGCAGTTTTTGAGCAATGGCACCGCCAGCCGTTCTGCCAATGGTTTCTCTCGCGCTGGCTCTGCCACCACCAGACCAAGACCGAATTCCATACTTTTCATCATAGGTGTAGTCGGCATGGCTGGGACGAAATTTCTCTTTCATTTCGTCGTAGTCGCGGCTGCGCTGGTCTTGATTTCTGACAACGAGTGAGATGGGTGTCCCGGTTGTCACACCATCAACAACCCCGCTAAGGATTTCCACCTTATCCGATTCCTGTCTCTGGGTGACGATCCGTGACTGTCCAGGTCGGCGCCTATCCAGCTCTATTTGAATCTCCTCTGCTGAAATCGCGAGCAGGGAAGGGCAGCCATCTACGACAACGCCAACTGCAGGCCCGTGAGACTCCCCATAAGTCGAAATGGAGAAGAGCTGACCAAACCGACTTGACATAGGTTAAGTATTGTGGCCTGAGGATGAAATCCGCAGCGGGGCTCTCTGCTTGGCGTAGACTAGCCTTGGTCGTCTAGATATGAGCAGACAGTTTTCTGAAAGAGATGCGGCAGATATTTTAAAGGCTGCTGCCAAGCTTCAGCAGGAATCTGCGATGGGCAGCAGCACAAATGGTGTCAGTGTTGATGATCTTAAAAGGATTGCTGAGGAATCTGGCATTGATCCTGCCTTTGTAGATGAGGCTCTTTTGACTCAGGCTGCCAAGCACGCTGGCCGCAGTACTAAAGGACGTTATGAGGCTCTGTTAGAAGGGGAGCTTACGGTTGAACAGCTGGGGATTGTTCAGGAATCTTTGAGCAGCCTAAGTGGCCACAAGATGCTGACTCAAGTCGGACGGACGATTCAGGGGACGGTCAGCATCCCGTGGGGTCAGCTTCGAGTTGAGGTTTTTAGCCGCAATGGCAGGACCAAGATTCAGGCTGTGCCTGTTTACTCAATAACCTTTATGATGACGGGATATGCACCGGCTATTTTGGGAATTCTTGGACTGGTAATCGGGTCTGTTCAGGGGGGAGCATTTCTTGGCTTGGGGTTGGCTGTCTTGTTCGGGACTCTTTCTTGGCTTGCCACGATATTCGGGATCGGCAGGGCAAACGACTCGGCCAAGAATATTTTTGATCGCCTTGTCAATGATATTTCTGGTGAGCTTAAATCAGCAAAGCAGTCATCAACTTTGGCTAGAGAGAATCTTGCTTCATCTGAGTTGAGCGGGCAGCCACAGGATCAGTCGGTGGAGAATCGACTAGGCTAGACCCTGTGCTTTGGCGGCTGAAAGCTGCAAGCGTGTAAGATTTGTTCTGAGTAGAGGCTTGTGAACAGGCAAAACAGAGTTTATAGTGAGCAGGAGGCTTCTGAAATTTTACAGAAGGCTGCCAAAATGCAGGAGGCTCAGGGAGCCGGGCCTGACTACACGCCTGGAATAACCTGGGAAGAGCTTCAGCGCATTGCTGCCGAGGCAGGCATAGATTCCAAGATTCTTGAGCAGGCTCTGGTAAAAGAATCAACTCCAAAGGAAAAGGCGAAGTGGCCTTTTGAGATAGAGAGAGTTTTAGATGGGGAACTGGCAGCAGATGACTTTGATGTGATTTTGGATGCCATGGGGCCGGCACATCGCCGACAGCCGATTACTCAGGTGGGAAGAACCTTAAGTGGAACTGTTTGGACTGGCACAGGCATGACCGCCCTGCAGGTAAGCAGCAAAAGCGGAAGAACACGGATTTCTATGAAGGCGAATCCTTTCTTCTCTTTTTTTAGTGTGCTTTATCCTCTTTTCCTCTTCTTTGCTATTGGTTCATCAATTGCTTCTGAAAGAGGGGCATCGTGGATGATTCCCATGCTGCTGCTTATTTCCATTATCCTCGGGATTGCCTTGACGCCTTTATCGCTTAAGCGCCACAGAAAGAAGGCAGAAACGAAGATGGAGGACCTAGAATCAATAATCTCTGATGCAATTGCAGAATCAGCCGCCGAGCAGGAAGCTCAAAGGGCGAGGCTTGCTTCTGCAAGTCCCGCCCCTGTTGGAATCTCAGCCTCTCACGAAATCAACCTCGGACACCGCGAGATTTAGCCTAGGCTTTCTTCGCCCCGGTCTTCTTCATTGACAAAACCCTGTTGCCGTGGCTTCATCATAGGGAACATCAGCACTTCTCTTATATGCTCTGTTCCGGCCAGCATCATCGCAAGACGGTCCATGCCAATGCCGCAGCCTCCCGCTGGGGGCATTCCGCACTCAAGGGCATATAGAAACTCCTCATCTAAGCCGTGAGCTTCGGCATCTCCTCCAGCCTTTTCCTGCATCTGTTGTTCAAATCTTTCGCGCTGATCAATCGGGTCGTTGATTTCGCTGAAAAGGTTGCAGACCTCCTTGCCAAGAATGTATCCCTCAGAGCGGCGCGTGAACCCTGGCCGGCTGGGGTCCTTTTTAGCCAGAGGGCTGGTTTCAAGGGGGTAACCGACAACAAAAGTGGGTTGAATCAGGTGAGGTTCAACAAAGACTTCCAGCAGCTTTTCAATGATCTTGCCTAAGTTTGCCTTGCCTTCGAGGTCGAGTCCAACTCTTTTTGCTGCGGACACCGCTGACTCTTGGTTCTGAAGCTCTTCTGGGGTGATTCCAGAGTAGGTTTGGATTCCTTCAAGCAGGTCCACCCTTTGCCATTCTTTTGAAAAGTCAACTTCAACGCCGCAGAGAGTCAGCTTGGCTGACCCATAAACTTTCTCTGCGACAAAGGCAAAAATCTCTTCAACTCTCTTTTGAGTGTCTTCCAGATTGACAAATGCCTCATACCATTCCAGTAGAGAAAACTCTGGATTGTGACGGTTGGAGACGCCTTCATTTCTAAAGACTCGACCGATTTCAAAAACCTTTGGAACATCGCCGCAGAGAATTCTTTTGAGGTAAAGCTCAAGAGAAATTCTTAGCTGAACATCCATATCGTAGGCTTCGTACCGGGTGCTGAAAGGGGTTGCTGCAGCGCCGCCTGCTTCAATCTGTAGGAGGGGTGTTTCGACCTCTAGAAAGCCCGATTCGATAAAATACTGACGGACAGCTGTCACGGCCTTGGCTCTATTAAGGAGTGTGGCTCTTCTATCAGGACTCGTCAAGAGGTCCAGATGCCTGTGGCGCAGCCTCACTTGAGGGTCATCTAAGGCGTACCACACCTGCCCGTCTTTTTCTTTAGGGTAGGGAATAGTCTGAAGACATTTGCTCAGAGGCGTGAGGGTGTGGACAGAAATGGTTGCTTCACCAGTCCTGGTTCTCATCATGTGCCCGACGACGCCCAAATGATCGCCAACATCCATCTGGCCATAGATCTCAAAGGCCTCTTCGCCTACGTCGTTGAGACGAACATAGATTTGAATCTTGTCATCGCCATCGCTTAGGTGAGCAAACTGCGCCTTGCCTTTATCCTGCCGCTTGATTATTCTGCCGGCAAAGCGGACAGCTGCCGCCTGCTTAATGCTTTGGTCAGCTTCGTGATCTGGTGAGAGCGTGTCGCATTTAGCCGCGAGATCTCCAGCAGTGTGAGTGCTGACGAATTTCTCCTGAAGAAAAGGGTCCGCTCCCAGTTCCTTCAGCTTCGCCAGCTTTTCAAGCCGGATGTCTCTTAAGCTCTTTTCCTCGCTCATAAGAACCTACTATGATGGCTGGTTGAGACTAAGCACCAAAGGGACAATGATGGTCCTAATGTGGGAACCATTTGTGGATTTATCCTCTTACGAAAGAACAGCTGTCTAGGAAATGTCCTATTCGGCTTAATGGAGATCGCCATGAAAAAGACTGTGCTCGGATTCACAATTGCTGCTGTCGGCTTTGCTGCCCTTGCTGCTGCAGCCCCAACTTCTGGCCTGAAACCTGGTGAGGGTGTGGCTCCTTTCCACCCCACCCACCTTGTTGGTCCTTTGGCTGCCAGTGAAAAGTGCTTCCCCTGTACTTTCCAGAATCGGCCTCAGGTTCAGGTTTGGGTGAACAATGATTCAATGGACAATGTGGCCAAGATTGCCAAGAATCTTGAAGCCAGCATCAAAACCAACAAGAGCAAGGAATTCCAGGCAATGATCGTGATGCTTGCTCCTAAAAGTGAGTGGGCAGGCATGAAGCCCAAGATCACCAAGATGGCTGCTGACAATGGAATCAAGAATGTTGCCATTGCCATGCTGGAACCCACAAACGAGGCAGTCAGCGATTACAAGGTGAACACCAGCAAAGATGTGAAGAACACAGTATTTGTTTACAAGAACTGGAAAGTGGTTAAGACCCACGTCAACTTTGTTGCCAACGAATCTGGCTTCAAGACCCTCAAAGCATCTGTCAACTCTGTTCTCTAAGGGGTTTCCACTCACCTCTGACAACGAGCTCCTGGGACTTTTCCGGGAGCTCCTTTCTATTAATCATTTTTTTTCCCGTGTCGGGCACTGGCACGAACTTTGGAGCGTTGTTCCATTGGGAACACGGCCCGCCTGGGCCTGAACGGTGCTGGAGGGGTATCCTCGGCCCGCCATTTTTGGAACTGGAGGCAGTCTTACTTGAGCCTGGCAATTGAAACACAGAACCTGGTGAAAACCTATAAAGCACGGGGAGGCAAAGAAACCACCGTGGTCAACAGCATCGACCTTCAGGTCGAGCCTGGCGAGATCTTTGGATTTCTGGGGCCAAACGGTGCTGGAAAAACAACCACCATCAAAATTCTTCTCGGAATCATCTACCAGACTTCTGGAACAGCCAATGTCCTCGGAAAGGAGGCGGGAGACATCAACACCCATAAGGAGTTGAGCTACCTGCCTGAAAAGCCTTATTACTACGAGCACATGACAGGCCTGGAAATTATGAGATTCTACGGATCTCTCTTCGGGATGAACGATGAGGCTCTGTATAAGAGACTTTTAGAAAGGGTGAACCTGGGCAATGATATGAACCGCCCAATCAGCCAATATTCCAAGGGCATGCAGCAGCGAGTTGGCCTTGCCCAGAGCCTGCTGAACGAACCCAAGCTTTTGTTCTTGGACGAGCCCACAGGCGGTTTGGACCCCATTGCTCATATCGAAATTCGTGACTTGATTCTGCAGTTCCGTGATGAAGGACGAACTGTCTTTATCTCGTCGCATGAACTCAGCGATGTCGAACGAATCTGCGACCGTGTCGCCATCATCAACAAGGGAGAAATTGTCACCCAAGGCCATCTTGATGAGCTTTTGGCTGGCGGCCGCATCGAAATCACTGCTTCTGGCGTCAACGAGCAGCTTGCGTCTCGGTTCCGAGTAGACGACAACCTTGTCAGCGTCAAGGGAGACCGTTTGATCGTTGATGTTTCTGACGACAACTCACCCAACTCAGTTATCGAGGCGATCATTTCCAATGGGGGCACTGTCATCAGCGTTATTCCTCGTAGAATTCGACTTGAAGACCTCTTCCTCGAATCTGTTGCCGAAGACAACAAGCTTAAGGGCCGAAGAATGGGCCGCATGACTGACAGCCATAAGAACGAATCTGCTGAGGCGCCTAAGTGAGAGTTATCACCGCTATTGCTATGACCACCCTGAACGAAGCCATTCGTCGCAGGGTTCTTCTTGTTATCCTGCTTATCGGAATCTTGTTCCTTGCCATTGCGCCTGGTCTCAGCGTCCTTTCTGCCAGGCAGGAAACAACAGTTCTCACCTCTCTGACTCTGGGTGTTATCCAGCTCACCAGCGCGGTCATTGCCATCGTCCTCACCGTCTACCTCATTCCCAACGAGATTGAGCGGCGCACCATTTACACTATCTTGTCCAAGCCAGTTCTGCGCTGGCAGTTTATTGTGGGCAAGTACCTGGGCGCTATCCTTGCTTTGCTCTTGATGATGGGCTTGATGACAATTACTTTGGTGCTTGTCTTCTGGCTGATGCAGAGAGATGCTGCGACTCCTGAGACTCTTGGTGGACTGGCACGCGGACCCCTGATGTTCTTTGTGCAGATGTCAATTCTGGCTGCAGTTGCTGTCTTTTTCAGCACGTTTGCTCACCCGATTGTCAACTTCTTCCTCTCTGGAGGCGTTTATCTGGTTGGCAGCACCTTTAACACTCTGACTCAGACGATTAGTGAAAACAAGTCTCTTCCAGACATCGCTCGATTTGGAGCAACCGCTCTCAACTCGATTCTGCCTAACTTCCAGAACTACAACGTTCAGAACTCGATCATCAACCCGAACCCTGAAATTCGAGGCGAAGGTCTTTACTACGTAAACCTGGCTCTCTACGCAGTGTTCTACATCACGATCCTGCTTCTCGGCGCTATCTTGGTTTTCGATAAGAAGGAGGTTTGATCCGCACGTGGCTTCGCAGTATCAATCACCGATTGCACGAAAAACTCCCCTGATCATTGGGGTGATGGCTGCTTGTCTGATTCTTCAAGGAATTTGGCATTCATCGATCATTTATCCCAAGTGGAGGAAGACCTATGCTCCCGTCGCTCAGATGGCTTCTGGGCTCTCCCCTGACCAGTTCCTTATTTCGTTGGCTGGCTTTAGAGAGCTTGTTGCAGGAATCCTGTGGGTGAGGGCTGACTCCTTTTTTGATCAGGGCAACTACGATGCGATTCTGCCAATCATTAGGTTGGTTACAATTCTTGACCCTAAGCAGATCGACGTCTATGCGACAGGCATGTGGCACATTGGCTACAACTTCACCGACGAAGACAGCCGATCTGACCGAAGATATATCCCATCTGCTCTTGCTTTGGGGAAAGAAGGTTCGCAGAACAACTCCTACACCTATGAACTCTTCTTTGAAACTGGCTGGCTTTGGTACCACAAAATTGACGACGATTACGATAACGCTGTCAAGTGGTTTGAAGAAGCAACCCAGAAAAAAGACATGCTGGAGGCCCGTCGAAACCTCTTGGGCATGGCTTACCAAAGAGATGGCAAGGTAGAAAAGCAGCTTGATTACATGGAAGGCCTTTATAGGAAGGCTGATGAGCTCTTTAAGAAAGAGCCTGATAATTTCCAGGCCAGGCAGAACAAGGAGACTATTGAGGGCAACCTTGACAATCACCTGATGCGTATGGTGCAGCGAGGCTACTATGCAGGCAAGCGGGGTGACTTTGATAAGGGCGCCTATGACACGCGGCCTCCATTTGATGTTGGCTTCTCTGCCCGAGTGACAGTGATTGAGCCTAAGGTTCTACGTGTTCAAGGAACTTGGAACGTACGTCCTGTTGGAACTCGTATCAGGTTTATTGTCCGCGATGCTGATTACCCTGGGGCCGTCCCTGGCGGGATGACTTGGGACAGCAGCAGCGAAGTGGCGCTTGATCCCCCCAAGGGAGTCACCTATCTTCAGGACCAGCTCTTTATCAGAGATATGAGGTTCAACCGAGACGTGGATATGAGCCGCGACCCAACCATGTACCCCACAAAAAATGATGAGTATGTGATTGAGTTCTACTACAATCCGCGCAGCGCTCCCGCTCATATGCAGGATAAGTTCGGCTACAGCGGAGAGGGCATGACTGACAAAAACCACTTGAATACTGATATTCGTGAAGGTCAGAGAGTTATCTTTGCCACGCTGAAAATCAGCAGAGATCAGCTGTTGAGACTAGGCGAGTGGGATACTGAAGGCGGCAAGACTCCCGTTCTGCAGACAGCCGGATACCGCGAAAGGACCACCTCGGATGTTCGAGGGGATATCATTAAGGTTCCAACTGCTCCGTCGGCAACCGCAGACCATTAGTAGGAAAAAATAAGGGCGCCAACCTGGCGGGAGGGGTAAAACTTCTCTCGCCGGGAACTGCGCGGCAGCAGGCTGGTGAACTCCCCCAGGACTTGACTGAAGCAAGGGTAAGTCAGTTCTCTGTGCGACGTAGTATTCCCGGCGCTCTTTTATTTTTCTCGTGGCACATCTCGCTCTCTACCGCAAATACCGCAGTCAGACTTTTTCTGACCTTGTTGGGCAGGACCATGTGGTTCGCACTCTAAAAAACGGAGTCGCGCAGGGCAGATTTTCTCACGCCTATCTTTTCACAGGGCCAAGAGGAACAGGCAAAACTTCAACGGCTAGGCTTCTTGCCAAGGCACTTAACTGCGAATCTGGCAGTGATGGCGAACCATGCGGGGTCTGTGAAATCTGCACTTCCATTGCCGAAGGCTCTGCCATGGACGTGGTAGAAATTGACGCTGCCAGCGAATCTGGCGTCGATGACGTTCGTGAAAGCATCGTTCAGGCAGTTGAATATAAGCCTGCTGTCTGCCGCTTCCGCATCTTCATCATCGACGAAGTCCACGATCTTTCCAACAAGGCTTTTGACGCTTTGCTGAAGACTATCGAAGAGCCGCCATCACATATCGTCTTTGTCTTGGCGACAACAGAATTCAGCAAAGTTCCTCCGACAATCCGCAGCCGCTGCCAGAGATTTGAGTTTCATCGAGGTTCTTTATCCGACCTCATCAGCCGCCTTGAGTTTGTCGCCACGTCAGAAGGAGCAGAATTTGAACCTGCCGCCATTGCCGCCATCGCTCGGATGGCAGATGGTGGTTACCGAGATGCCTTAACTCTGCTGGAACAGGCGATTCTCACCTCCGAAGGGCCTGTTACTCTCAGTCATGTTTATAGTCAGCTTGGCCTCTTGTCTGATGAAATGGCTGACGGACTGCTGCAGTCGATGCAGGCAGGCGATGCAGGCAAGATCATGCTCTTGACAGAGCAGGTTTATCAGACAGGACGTGATCCTAGGTCAATTCTCGAAGCGCTGCTGCACAGAATCTCCAGCTTGACGAGAGCAAAGTTTGGGATGGAAGAGGAGGGAAGTGATACCAGCCGAGACGCCCTGCTGAATGAAGCCGCCAGCAGATATGAGACTGAAAGCCTCCTGGTAATGAGGTCTGGCCTGGCCGAGGCTCATAGGTCAATCAGGGATATCTCTCTGCCAAGAGTCTGGATGGAGAGCGAGCTGATTAGGATTTCTCGCCTTCTTCATGCTCCTGCGCCAGCAGCTGTTCAGGCAGCCCCAGTGAAGGCTCAGGCGAGGCCCCTGCAGGAGGCAGGTTCTCCTGCTCCGGCAGCAGAAATTTCCAAGCCTGTCCCGCCAAGACAGCCTCAAGGTGAAAGGACAGCGGTTCAATCCACTACGCCGACGCCACCTCCTTCAGCTTCTCATGCAGGTGGCAGGCAAGAAGCCTCTGCGCCGCCAGTTGTTAACCCGCCTTTGTCAGCCTCTTCTACCTTGTCGGATGCCGGGCAGGCGTGGCAGATGCTTTGCAGCCATATAGGGGCAATATCACGCAAAGCTCAAAATCGGCTTGAAACAACCAGGGTTCTCTCCTTGGATAACATGGTGGCGACAGTAGTTTTCGATAGGGTTTCCGACTACGATATGTTTAATGACGGAAAGAAAATGAAGGCTTCCGTTATGGATATGTGGTCGGTCATGACAGGTGGAAAGGTCTCCCTGCTCTTTGCTGCCGCTGGTTCAGGACTCAAGATGGCCCCTGTTGCAGAGGTGACCACGGTAGAATCTCCCTTAGAAGGCGAAGCCCTAATGCAGGCGCTTCGCCAACACTTTGAACCGGAGCAACAATGAAGCTTCCCAAACAGTTTGGCGGCGGTGGATTCGCAGCAGCACTTCAGCAGGCTCAAGAAGCCATGTCAAAAGCTCAGGATCTTGAGCAGGAGTTGGAGAAGGAGCGAATTGAGATCGCTAAGAATGGCGTAAAAGCCACCTTCACCGGCACTGGATCACTTTTGAGCCTTAAACTCGACAAGGATATTGTTGATCCAGAGGACATTGAAACCTTGGAGGACCTGATTGTCAGCACAGTTCGCGATGGCTTTACGAAGGCCACTGAAATCCGCGAAAAGAAGGTGCAGGAAATCATGCCCAACGTTCCTGGTCTCGGCGGCATTCTTCCCGGCTAATGCTCTTTGCTCGTCCCTTGGCTCAGCTAATTGCTCAGCTTGAAAAGCTGCCAGGGGTTGGGCCTAAATCTGCTCAGAGGCTGGCATTCCATATTCTGCGTATGCCAGTCGATGACGTTCGTTTGCTGGCAGATTCACTGACCGATGCCCGCAGGCTTCTGGGCTTCTGCAAAAACTGCCAAAATATCAGTGAGTCAGAGCTCTGCCCAATCTGCATTGACCCCAGAAGGCAGCTGGATGTCATCTGTGTTGTCAGTGAAACCAGAGACATAGCGGCTTTAGAACGCCTAAATCAGTACCGTGGTCTGTACCATGTTCTGCACGGCGAGCTTAATCCGCTTCAAGGAATTGGTCCAGATCAGCTAAGGGTAAGGGAACTGATGGCTCGGATAGGCACGACTGTTCAGGAGCTGATTGTCGCCACCAATCCCACTACTGAAGGCGATGCAACCGCTCTTTATCTTGCCCGGCTGCTTAAGCCTAGCGGACTAAAAGTAACAAGACTGGCGAGAGGCATGCCTGTCGGGGGCGAACTTGACTATGCCGACAGCGCGACTCTGCTGGATGCTTTGGAACACAGAAGAGAAATGTCATGAGGTTTCTAGTTATTGGTTCGGGTGGAAGAGAGCATGCTATCTGTTGGAAGCTTGCTCAGGAAGACTTGGAAGTTTTTGCCGCTCCTGGCAGCCCTGGCATCGCCAAGGTGGCAGAAATCTATGCCGGAGTTTCCGCTGCCGATCACGAAGCAGTTCTTTCTCTGGCTTCAGAAATAAAGCCAGACTGCATCGTTATAGGTCCAGAAGACCCTTTGATTGCAGGGCTGGCCGATGTTTTAAGGAACGCAGGATATCCAGTTTTCGGTCCGAATCAAGCTGAAGCAATGCTGGAGGGCAGCAAGGCATTCAGCAAAAAAATGATGGCTGAAGCTGGGGTCCCAACCGCTGAGTATCAGGCTTTCACTGATCCGGTCGAAGCGAAAAACTACGCCCGTGCCTTATATTCAACGGGCCGAAAGGCAGCAGTCAAAGCCAGCGGCGCTGCCTTGGGCAAAGGTGTTGTTGTGGCTGAGACCCTTGAAGAAGCTCTTTCTGCCATCGATATGATGATGGTTGAAAAAGCTTTGGGTGCAGCTGGCAGCGAAGTTGTTATTGAAGAAAAGCTGTCAGGCAGGGAGTTCAGCCTTTTAACCATTGTTTCAGGCACAAGCCGCTGGAGCCTGCCCATAGCCCAAGACCATAAACGGATTGGGGATGGCGACACAGGCCCTAATACAGGAGGAATGGGTGCTTACTCCCCTGTTGCATGGGTGCCAGATGATATGGTTCGCCAAGCAGAGCAGGAGATTGTTGATCCTCTTCTTGCCGTTATGGCTGAACAGGGCAGAGTCTTTAGCGGGTGTCTGTTTAGCGGAATCATGGTGCAGGATGGCCGCCCTTACTGCCTAGAGTACAACGTGAGATTTGGCGATCCAGAATGTCAGACACTTCTGCGTCGTCTTGGACCTGGCTTTGGCGCAATGCTTCTGGCATCTGCAAAAGGTGAGGAGCTGATGCCACTTTCAATAGATTCTGATGCGGTGGTAACACTGAGTCTCTGCAGTGGGGGTTACCCAATGTCTTATCAAAAGGGATATGAAATCACTTTTGGTCTCGATATCCAAGGCGTCGAAGTCTTTCACGCCGGGACAAGATTAACCGAGGAAGGCAAGGTGGTTACGAACGGTGGCAGAGTTTTAAGCATCACGGCCAAGGCTCCAACAATTTCTGAAGCGAGATCGCTTGCCTATAAAGCTGCTGATTCTATTAATTTTGAAGGAAAGACATTGAGAACTGATATCGCTTCTCAATAAAATCTGTATCTTTTCAGCATTTTCTCTGGGACCCTGGTGAACTGCCCCCCCTCAGTTCCGTCCAGACCATAAGCATGCCCTTTAGCCAGGGCGCGTTTTGAGGGAAACATGAATAAAAAACTCTCCACCCTTTTGATTGCAGCCGCTTTGTTGGCTTTGATGGTTCCTGCTTTCGCACAGAACTCTGGCCCCCGAACTGGCGGGCAGGGACAGGCTGGCCGACAGCAGGGTGGACCTGGTGGACAACAGGGTCGAATGATGTGGGGCCGCATGGGTGAGCAGGCTGTGGAGAAGGCTCTTACCAAGGTTGGCGCCACTGCTGATCAGAAGAAGAAGGTCAAGGCCTTGAATGAAGCAAATGCAAAGGCTCGCACCACATTTATGGAGAAGGAGCTCAAGATCAAGATGCCAACTCCTCCCAAGCCTGGCACCACTCCCCCGGCACAGCAGCAGAGGGTTCAGCTTACCGATGCTCAGAGAACCAAGCTTCGTGAGTTCAGTCAGAAGCAGATGACTTCTACCAATGCTGAAATGAAGAAGATTCTTGGCGCCAAGTACGATCCTTTCACTAAGGCTCTTCAGGCAGAAATGCAGGCTATGAGGCCCGCAGGCGGCAGACCTGGCCAGGGCGGCACTGCAGCAGGCGCAGCTGGAGCAGGCAAGAAGCCTGGTTCCAAGTAATTCGCTCAGCGTCAGTTCAAAGACAGGTCCTTGGTTTTTCCAAGGACCTGTCTTTCTTTTTGTCGTTTCTTTTATCTATCAGTTAGGCTCGAAAATCGGGGATCACTTCTTGAATCCTCCTTTCGTGATAGTTCATGTGAACCGTCATTAACTCGGCGAGATCAAGGGGGCTAAATCGGCCAAAGAGTGGGTGTTTTAGCAGGGTTTGATCCGATCGACATTGGGCAGCAAGTTCGGTTATTTCATCCAGAACCCGATTCCATTCTGCGCCTGCCTCTCGGGCTGCTTCAAGGCTGGCCTTGGTTTCAGCAGGAGGAGTCATTTCAGACATGGTGGGCATGGGTTTTGGCTTCTTCATGCTCTTAATCGCAAACCGTCCCAGAAAGTTAATTTTGGGCGGCTTGTTCACGGGGCCTTCTGTCTTGCAGATCAAGCCTAGTTCAAACTTGTCTGTTAACGCCAGGTGAACCAGAGTTTCCACGGAGTTGAACCCCTTGGGCGGCGCAAGGGCTCTCTGTTCGTCGGAAAGATCCTCTACCGCCCTGCAGAAGGCATTAACTCTGGCCCTCAAAGCCCGCCAAGTCTGTTCAACCTGCGAATCAGTAAAAGCGGCTGTTTTCATTTTTTCTTAAAAAGTGAGCCCAAAACCCCCCGCACAAGCTGTCTGCCTAGCTGGCCAGCCATGGCTCTTCCTGCGCTTTTCACAACGGCTTCGACAACACCTTCTCGGCTGGAGACTCGTGGCGCAGCAGCTCTTTGATTTTTGGCCGCTTCCCGTTCGAGTCTTGCCTTCTCCTTGTCATCAAGTGCTTTCTGCTTGGCAGCTGTCTTTTCTGCTTCGGTTTTAGCTTTTTCGTCATTGCGAACTTCGGTTCGCTTGGTAATCAGTTCAAAGGCAGACTCTCGGTCAACTTCACGGTCGTAGAGCGCAGCGACAGGAGATGAATTGATGATGGCTTTTCGTTCTTCTGCTGTAGCTGGGCCAAGCCGGCTGCTTGGAGGGCGAATGAGAGACTTCTGCACAACAATAGGTGTTCCTTTTGCCTCTAAAGTAGAGATCAATGCTTCGCCTACTCCAAGAGTGGTAATCACCTCGGAGGTCTTAAAAAGAGGATTCGGCCTAAAAGTATCAGCCGCCGCGTTGACTGCCTTTAGGTCACGAGGAGTAAAGGCGCGCAGGGCATGCTGAACCCTGTTTCCGAGCTGACCAAGAACAGAGTCCGGAATGTCTAGAGGGTTCTGAGTCACGAAATAGATTCCAACTCCCTTAGATCGAATCAGGCGAACAACCTGCTCAACCTTTTCAATAAGCGCCTTAGGCGCATCATTAAACAGAAGGTGAGCTTCGTCAAAGAAGAAGACCAGCTTGGGCTTGTCTAAATCTCCGACCTCTGGCATTTCTTCAAACAGTTCGCTCAGCAGCCACAAAAGAAAGGTGGCGTAAAGGCGGGGCGAAGACATCAGCTTGTCTGAAGCGAGAATGCTGACATAGCCTTTGCCATCATGACTTGTTCTCATCAGGTCTCTGAGATCAAGTGCTGGCTCGCCCAAAAACTTGTCGCCCCCCTGTTGTTCAAGCACCAGCAGCGACCTTTGAATGGCTCCCACTGACGCCGCGCTGACCAACCCGTATTGTGCTTGAATCGTTTTGGCGTTTTCGGCCAACCATCCAAGCATGGCTCTTAGATCCTTCAGGTCAATCAGCAGCAGGCCCTCATCGTCAGCGATTTTGAAGGCAATGTTCAGCACACCTTCTTGTGCGTCACTGAGGTTGAGAAGCCGGGCCAAAAGCAGAGGCCCCATTTCGCTTACCGTTGCTCGAAGCCTGTGTCCCTGCTCGCCAAACACATCCCAGAAAATGGTTGGACAGGCAAATCGAGGGTAGTTTTCCAGACCGATAACCTTGGCTCTTTCTTCAAGTTTAGGGTTTGGACCCCCTGCCTGGCTTATTCCGCTCAAGTCTCCTTTTACGTCTGCCATAAAAACGGGCACGCCCATTTGGGAGAACTGCTCTGCCAGTATTTGAAGAGTGACGGTTTTGCCAGTGCCAGTGGCTCCGGCAATAAGACCGTGACGGTTGGCGAGGTTTGGCAGCAAGTGGACCGGCTGGTCGCTGAAGCCAACAAATATCGGATCAGCCATGTATGGCAGTGACTTTACCTGCCCTGACCACTGAATAGGAGGCAGACAGGGAAGGACATGCCGCTGCCGCTCAAGACAAGCTTGACGACCTTGGAGGTTTATGCCTGGAAGCTTTCTAGAAGATTCTGATTGGTCCAGTTCAGACTGACTGGTGTGATGGATACAAGTCCTCGGCTGACAGCCCAGACGTCTGTGCCTTCTTCTGTCGGGTCCATGACGACAACCCCACCCTGCCAGTAATAAGGGCGTCCCCAAGGATCGTCGCGTCTTTCAACTCTATCTTTGTACACCCTCTCACCCATTCGAACAAAGGAGTGTCCTTGAATTTCGGGGTAAGCAATGGCGGGAATGTTTACATTGAGAAAGTCTAGGCGTCCAAGGGGAAGAGACAGCAGCATATCCCAGTTTTCAATCAGCCACCTTTCGCCAGTCTCAAAGTGAAGAGGAGCGTCGTTGACAAAGAGAGCCATTGATAAAGCAATGCTTTTGATGCCGTTTATCGTGCCTTCCATGGCTCCGGCGACTGTGCCGCTGTAAGTAATATCGAATCCGAGGTTAGGGCCACTGTTGATTCCGCTCAGGATCAGGTCGCATCCTTCAGGCCAAATCTCTGTCAGAGCGACATTAACGCAGTCGGTTGGGAGGCCATTGACTTCATAAGCAGGGATTTCCCATCCTTCGGCTCTTTTGACTCTTAAGGGGTCACGCATGGTCATCGCGTGGCCGCAGGCGCTCCTTTCTCTGTCAGGAGCAGCGATCCTCACGTCACCAAGTGACTGTGCTGCTCGGGCAAGAGTTCTTAGTCCGGGAGCGTGAATTCCATCATCGTTAGTAAGAAGTATTCGCATGGCCTGCTGCTGAAGTTCAGTTCAAGCCATCCTACTGTAGATGGGGTCAACTCTTCCGAGACTCGTTCTAGGCCTTCCACACCTGGCAAGCGCTCCCGGCAGTGAATCAGTGTTGTCCGAAAGAAAAGGGCCGCTCTATGAACTGGCCAAGAAGTCGCGAGTTTTTAGGGTCGCACAGTCCGGTCCTTCGATGAGCCCGGAAGCTGCCTGGCTGGGGATTGATCCCGAGCAATGGTCGATTCCCCAAGGCCCTCTCACTCTTTCATGGATGAAGCTGAATCCGCCCGAGGACAGCCTAAGTTTTCATGTTAGTCTCGGAGGATTATCTGGCGATGCGCTCGCTGCGGCACCTAGGCCGACCAGTGAAGAAGAAAAGGAGTTTGCTTCTGCCTTGAAGCGGCTGGATAGTCCTAAAATGACCTTTTGTTTCGGCAGGGGACTAGACCACGGTCTTGTTTGGCTGAATGGGCCGCCAGAGCTTTCTGCCACTCCTTGGGCCGAGGCACTTGGGAAAAACTGGCAGAGCGTGCTTCCGCAAGGGGAGAAAGAAAGAACTCTGCAGCAGTGGATTGAAGATGCTTTTGAACTCTTGAGCGTCACGGAAAGCGCAAAGAGAAGAAAGGATGAGGGAATAACGCCGCTTGATGCGGCATGGCCCTGGGGACCTGGAACCATATCTTCTGCCCCCAGCCTTCCTTTGAGGCGGGGCTTTGTCACCCGCATCCTCTCGCCTTCCATTCGCCTTTCTGGCCTTGCCCGACTGTTTGGAGAGAGAGTGTTTTCTGCTCCAGATTTTGAACAGGGCAGTCGAATTGACTTCGGTCAAGTCTTAAATCACCTTAGTTCATCTGAGCCCATCGTGTCGGTCTTTGGAGGATTGACCGAACTGCGTGCGGAGAACAGTTTGGACTTAATGGAGGGCTTTCTCGATCACTTTGAGCATCAGCTGCTGACTCCCCTATTTGATGCCTGTCCCGAAGGACTGCGCCTGACTCTTTTGGCCTCGGTTGACCCATGGGGTGAAAAGCCTGGTCTCGGCTGGCAGGGACTTGGCTTGAACTATGATTCACGTCGGCCAACTAACGGGAATCTGCCGTTTGATGAAAGAGTCGTGGAGGATTCTGCCGGTCAGTCTTATCCCCTATACGAAGCTGTTTCGCGCGGGTTGATGGGCGGGACAGCTTAAAATTAGGCCATAACGGTAAGTGAAATGAAGCAGACTGCATCCTGGCTTTTGGGAGCCTGCCTTTTGGCTCTGCCCTTTGCGTCTTCTGCTCAGTTGACTGAAGCAGAGCAGCAGGGAATTGATGATGCCCTGCTTGTTTCTGGGCTGCGACGAGCAGACTTCAGCTACAACCGAGTTCCTTTTGCCAAGCCTCTCATGCTTCCATTGGTTGAGACGGGTTTGATGAAGCCATTTGATGCCGCAGGCCAGCTGATGAGTCTTCATCAATCAGCTAAGGATGGTCCAGCTGCTGCAGTAAAGAGAGGCTTGTTTGAGGTTTTGGGTGTGGATTCTAAGCCTTTGCCGCCAGTGCCTCCTCCCGTATTCTTGGATGCCCCTCCAATTTTGAGGGAAGCCGTCGTAAAGTTATCAGCTGCTCTTACTCAGTGCGACACCGAGATTCGCGCGGCCCTGGCCAGCCTGACACCGGCTGAGCAGAGGATCCTTATTGAAGGGCTGCCGAGACTTGCTGTCCAGCAGCCTTCCGTTAGCTTTGAGTTTGTCAAAAGCACAATGCCCAGCGAGGCAGTGCTTCATGGTCTGCTTGCCAAGGTGGATGTGAAGCGAATTCTTTCCGCAGGCCAGCTGTTATCAGAAACTGTTGCAGTGGAAGTGGAGAACCTAAAGAAGTTTTCTGGTGATGTTCCAGCCCCTCTTCGGGCGAGGGTGGCGGACAAGGTGGTTGAGATTAGAGGCAGGGGGAATGACGTTATTTCCAGCACTGATGCCCGCTTGGTCATCGATCTGGGCGGTGACGATATTTACACAGGACGAGTTGGGGCTGGGGTTGGCTACTCGGCTGTCGTCATTGATCTCGGGGGCGACGATTCGGCCAAAGCAAGAGACCTGACTTTAGGGGCAGGGCTTCTAGGAGTAGGAATCGCCTGGTTTGATGGCGGCGATGATCGTCTTCAGACGGGAAGCATTGCTCTAGGTTCCGGCATCGCGGGGTTTGGAGCATTTGTGAAAGCAGGAGGGAATGACCGCTATGACTCCCGCACTTTGTCACAAGGGTTTGGCTTTGCTGGCATGGGTTTGATGACTGACCTTTCTGGCTCGGATGTTTATGACGTTCAGCTTTTTGGTCAGGGAGCAGCAAGATATCAGGGGCTTGGCTGGCTGGTGGATCACGAAGGGCGGGATCTCTACCGAGCGGGCGGATTTTTTTCAGCCGCTCCCTTGGTGCCGACCGGAACGTACTCCTTTTCTCAAGGTTTTGGAATGGGCTACCGAGAAGACTCTGGAGGCAGAGCGGGCGGGGTGGGCCTTCTGACTGATTTTGCCGGGGAGGACTCTTATTTGGCTGGGGTTTACAGTCAGGCCGCTTCCTATTGGCTTGCCGTCGGATCTTTGTTTGATGCTTCGGGCAACGATGTGTACAGCGCGCACTATTACAGCCAAGCCTCTGCCATGCATTTGTGTGGATCTTATCTATTCGATTTGGCTGGCGATGACTTCTATGCTGTTAAGGTTGGGGCGGCTCATGCCATAGGGCACGACTATGGCAATGCCTTTCTCCTAGATCGAGCAGGTGATGACAGCTACGCTTCAAGAGACTCTAATCCTGGTGTCGCGACTGCCAACGGTTCTGCTGTGTTTATTGATGGCGGGGGAACAGACAGGTACGGTGGGCCAAGCGGGGCGGCAAATCCTGCCCGTGGCGGGATATCCCTTTCTGTTTTTGTCGATCTTGGCGGGAAGGATCTTTACCGGACAGGGCTTGCGGATGGAGAAGCAGCCGTTAGGCCAACAATTGGTTCCGCTTTGGATATGCCCGATCCGCAGCCTCAAACTCCAGTGCCAGGCGGAGCGGCAGCAGTTGGCCCGACACCAGGTTCCGTCGCCGCAGCACCTGATGAAGAACTCTTGAAAATTTATCAGAAAGCAATTCAGTGGGGTGTAGGTTCCGCTCAAGCTGAAGTGACAGAGAACATCAATAAGCTGGTATCGATGGGGCTCCCAGCTTTTGAATGGATGCTGAGAACTCAGCTTGTCAAGGCTCAGAGACTAGAACTAAGAGCCTTTGTCGCAGTAGCTTCTGCTCTTGGCGACCCTGCTGGTCAGGCAATGGTAAAGAAGGCAGAGGGAGCTTCGAACGCTGAGCTGGCAAACCTTCTTAGGATTGCTGCCGATGCCAGAGTGACAGCCTTTGCCCCGGCACTGCCCAATCTTATCGGAAAGCCCGAAACAAGAAGCGCCGCCATCAATGTGGCTTCTTCGCTGAAGTCTAAGGAGTCTGTGCCGGCTATTCTTGAAGCGGCTAAATCTGGCGGCATGATTATGCGGGTGGCGATGACAGCACTAAATTCGATTGGAGATGCAGGAGGCCTGCCTTTGGCT
The DNA here is from genome assembly GCA_964607175.1 of uncultured Fimbriimonadaceae bacterium. GTDB lineage: Bacteria > Armatimonadota > Fimbriimonadia > Fimbriimonadales > Fimbriimonadaceae > JAKRSE01. Next base: position 17,839 of record CAZSIM010000010.1, on the reverse strand, counting down.
TTAGCTCTGGCTGCTGGCGATGACCCTCATGCCCGATATGCCGCCCAGGGGCTGCTAAAGCAGCACCCTGCAGCCTGCTTCGAGGCATCCCGAGAGCTGCTGGCTGAGGCTGAGGAGTTTCGGGCGAGAGTCGGGGTGGAGCTTGCCGGTTCTGTTGGAACGCCCGAAGCGCTCAATCTCATTGGGGTATTTCTTTCAGACCCGAGGCCGGGACTAAGAATTGCGGCTTTGATTCAGCTGTCTCACCGCTGTCCAGAAGAGTTTAAGGCAGCTATGAATGAACTGAAATCCGACCCCGTTGTGCCTGTTGCCGCACTAGCCAAGCGGCTGCTTGCAGGGCCCTAAGCGTGATCTATCGGCGGGGATGAGCTGACTTAAATCTCCGCCGAACTTCAGTCATATCCAGCTGGGTGTAGACCTGAGTGGTAGTGATAGATTCATGCCCCAAAAGCTCCTGCACCACCCGCAGGTCTGCGCCCCCCTTGAGCAGATGCACGGCATAGGTGTGCCTAAGAGTGTGAGGCGAAACGTGGCTTTCGATTCCTGCCGCCTTCACATGCTCATTCAGCCTGGCGGCGGCTGTGGCTCGGTGGAGTCTGCCGCCTCTTGCCCCCAAAAGAACATAGGCTGCTGGACGTTTTGCTAGGGCGTCTCTGCCGTCTCGCAGCCAGTTCTCGATCCATGTCAAGGTCTGACGGGGAAGGGGTAGTCGGCGTGTTTTTCCTCTTTTTCCTGTCACCCTTAAGCTGGCAGAATCCAGGTCTAGTTCTTCCAATCTTAGGCCGCAGGCTTCACTGATCCTAAGCCCAGCACCGTAGATAAGCTCCATCAAGACTCTGTCGCGCAGACCGATAGGCGTCTTTAAATCAGGGGCTTCAAGCAGGCTCATGATTTCATCCATGCTTAAGGCTTTGGGAAGCGCTTTTTTCTTTCTTGCACCAATAGATTCGGGAAGGGGAATATCTGGATAGCCTTTGCGCTTCAGCCATTTTAGGAAACCCCTGACTGCGGAAGTTCGCCTCTGTCTGGTGGAACCAGACAATGGAGGACCCAGCTTGGCCTGCAGGTCGCTGAGATGCTGGGGAGTCAGTTTTGCCCAGTCGTGCAGGCCAAGTTCGCCCAGGGCACCTCTTGCCCAGAGCAGATCGCCTCGGTATGCCTCTAGGGTGTGGGGGCTGGCGCTTCGGTGGTGGAAGAGCTCTTCGAGCCAGGCATCACAGGCGTCTTCAAGCCCTCCTTCTTCTTCCAGATCCATATCGTTGGTCGAATGTACATCATGTCGTGGACGGTAGGAGAGCCGCCTCCGAAGATCATTGCCGGCTGAGCTTCGTAATTCTCTGCCATTAGGTCGGTGAACTCAATAAATCTTCGTCCAAGAAGGGCAGGAACTTCGGCTTTGACATTCGCTGCTGCCACGCGGGCCACATCGTTTCTCTCAAAGCTTGAGACGACAATAAAGTCAGGAAACTTCTCCGTTATCAGGCGGGAATCCCAATCGTATCTTTCTTCCGGGTTTTCTGGCACATAGCGGACCACAGGCGGCATGGCGAGAGCCACCCACTCAGCTTTTCTTTCCCAGCCTGACATGATGTGAGCGGTCGCTTGAGGAAAAACCGGAGGGGTGTAGAACCAAGGATCAGAAACGAGTCCAATTGTCTGATCATTCGTGACATTTTCCTTCAGCCAGACGGCAGCCTGATCTCGGGGATCAAGTCCTGTCATCCACGAGGTTTCCTGAATGCTACGGGTCAGGCCTCCGCCAAAAACTCCACCCAGACCGACAAAGGCTAAAAACCCAATGATTTTCATCTGCTGCTTGGGATGAATGTGGGCCTGTCCCACGATCCAGCCCAGGCCAACGGCGAGTCCTGGCAGAAGGGGGAAGACGTAGCGGAGAAACTTGACTTCAGCTCGTCCGATAAGGATGTAGGTGACCAGAGTGACGATAAGCAGGCCGGTCAGCCATGAGTGGCCCTTAAAAACCCCACGGCCCAAGCCAGCCAAACCGCCAATAACCAGGATGAGCCCGAAGGCTTCATTCAAGTTGCCCAAATGGTAGATAAAGCCGTTTGAAGTGGCTTCAAAGACTATTCCGTGACCCGTGGCTGTGTGCTGAAACTCGTAAAGTACATCCTTCATCACTCGGGCAGGCTCCATGAGAATTGCTGGCACACCAAGGATGAAAGCAGCAAGACAGGCTGCTGCCGAAGCAGCGCAGGCTTTAATGAGGACAGCCTTATCAGAATGTTCCGCTTTGGCTGCCCACTGTGAGCAGATAATCCACAGGGGAGCCAGGATGAACAGAACGCCCGAATATTTGCATGCGGCGCTTAAGCCTGCCATCACTCCTGACCAGATGGCAAAGCGAACAATTTCCTTGGGGCTCGGTGCCTCCCTGCCCGGAAGAGCCGTCATCCTTACTGCCCAGTAGAGGGAAAGGCACCCGAAGAAGAGGGCCGGAATATCGACTGTGGCAAATCGAGAGTGTACGAGCAGGCCTGGGGCCGCAGCCAAAGATGCCGCCGCGATAATCGGTCCTATAATGTGCGTTCGATTGTAAAGGATAAGAAAGGCTAGAACTGCCACCCCAGCCCCACAGAGAGCAGAAAGAATCCTCCCGCCAAGAGTCATAAGACTTCTGATCTTGATCGCTGCTTCCTCTGGAGGGGTTCCTTCTGTTGGTGCCCCACCGTATGCCACTCCGGCTTTGGCAGCAAAATGAGTAAGAGTTAAATAAAAGGTGCCGTAATTGTAGAAATCTGGCGTGAAATCCCCCTTAAGGGGGTCCATGTTTTGAGAGTAGGCAATATTGACTGGCTCATCTGGGTGGTAACCGCCCATGTTGGCCGGGCTGGGCAGTCCCCAGCCGATGCCGACTAGCCGAATGGCGAGAGCCAAGGCAAAAACAAGAAGTCCCCAGGCAAAAGCCTTTCGGTCGAGACCTTGAACCCAAAGGGTCAAGAAAGAAGGCTGGCCAGGGGACTCGGTCACAGTTGCTACTTTACCAAGCGCAGAGTCGTTCTGCCCGTGAATCGTTCTTCAAGGTAGGTTTCTGGGGCTCCTACCAGCTTAAGTGACCAGGACCCTTTGGATTCAGATCGGGCGGCCAAGGTGTGCTTGGTGTTGAGGTCAAGGTCAAATTCAACCTTCATATTCATCTTGATGGGCAGGGCTTCAAGACCAGTCCGCGCCGCGCTGCCAGCCTGAGCGTTCACCATTTTTGCCACATCGGTATCTAGGGTCAAGGTTCCTGTAACCCGGTGAACCTTTTTGCCCTCGGATTCAACAACCCCCGAATAGACATAAGTCCAGTCCAGACGCTGTACTTGGATCTGATCTTTCTGCCCCTTGACAGCTTGGGGCTGGTAGGTAGCTGTCTGCTTCCACACAGCTCCGACTTTTACATCGTCATCAGGCAGAGGCGGGTTGAGGTCGATTGCTGTATCAAGCGTGCCGACAAAAAGTGAGACTCGCTTTAGGTCCTCTACAAAGGGGATTGAGATCTGTCCAAGTGATGCATTGGCGAAGGCGTGAAAAGGACTTGATGAAGCTGCAAAAGCAGACTTTGGTTTGGGTTTGGCAGGCGTTGTGGCTGGCTTGACATTCAAATCCTTAAAGTTAGTAACATGGTTGATGGGCGACATGGTGAGAAGCAGGTTGATGTCTGTTTTCTCCTTCATCACTTCGCGGTCTCTTTCACCCGTTTCACCCAAAACGATCTCCATTGTCGGGCGCTTGTAAACCAGGTCGGCAAAGCCATCAGCTTTAAGGGTCTGCACCAGCAGGGTGGAGTCATAGTTGATCTCCTGATCTGAGGGCTGCATGTAAGGCATGCCCATTCGCTGAGTTTCCTGAACGATCAGCCCTCTGACTTGGTACTTAAGCTGTTCACCCTTTTTAAAGACTCTGTAGAGGGATACAGGCGCGGGAGCAGCCTGTGTCTGAGCGGCTTGAGAGGGGTTGAGTAGGATTGCGGCGGCAAGGGTTCCAACTAGGCTCATATCATCGTTACGCTGGTGTTCCTGAGCAGCTTCAGAAACACCAGCGAGTCTCCATACTATTCTTAACGTGTGATCTGCTTGGCAATAACCATTCGCTGGATTTCGCTGCAGCCTTCACCAATTTCTGTTAGTTTGGCATCTCGCCAAAGCTTCTCTACGCGATAGCTTGGCACCATGCCTCTGCCACCGTGAATCTGCACCGCACGGTTGGTCACTCTATTGGCGACCTCGCTTGCGTAAAGCTTGGCGATCGAGCTTTCTCTTACAACGCTCATGCCTTGGTCCATCATGTAGGCACCTTTGGCCAGCAGCAGGCGGGCGGCTTCGATTTCAACTTCCGAATCGGCAAGCATGTTCTGCACAGACTGCATATCGCATAGCCTGCGATTGAACTGTTCTCGGCTCTTGGAATAGGCCAAGGCCAATTCGTGAGCTTTTTCTGCAATTCCCAATGCCATAGCTGCAATGCCTAACCGGCCTCGGTAGAGAAGGCCAATTGCCTCTTCGAAGCGGCAGGGAGTGTGCCAGGCATCGGCATCTTTCAGGGTGAAGTGAGAAGTCCAGGAGGCCTTGACTCCAACGGTTGGAATTCTTCCCACCATCTCAAAGCCGGGCTGATCTTTTTCCATTAAAAAGGCTGAGAGATCCTTTTCCCCTGTCCTGGCAATGAGGATAAAAAGCTGAGCCCAGCCGCCATTGGTGATGAACATTTTTTCGCCGTTTGCTTTGAACCAGCCCTCTCTGTCTGGGTTGGGAACTGCTCTTGTCTGCACCCGTCTTGCATCAGAGCCAGCATCAGGTTCAGTCAAAGCCCAAGCCAAACGAATCTCCCCCGAAACTGTTTTGTGCAGATACTTATCTTTCTGCTCCTGAGTTCCGTAGGTGACGATATGTCCCTGAGCTAAAGCGTTTATTGCTGCCACATTCATGCCTAGTGCGGCATCGGCGGCGCTCATCATGCGGCAGGCTTCGCAGTAAGCTGCCGTTGAAAGGTCTTTGCCTCCGTACTCTTGAGGAACGGTCATGCCAAGCAGACCTGCTGCTCCTAGGCCCTTCCAGATAGATTCGGGAAAGTCGCCCTTCTGATCCCAGTCAATGCTGTAAGGATCAACTTCGGAGTTAATAAAGTCTGCTGCCTTTTTAAGAAAATCAGATTCGGTGGAGGAGAGCTGGGCGGCGAAAGGAGAGCTCGACGGCGTTGTCAAAGCAGAGTGGCTCATTGACTGGCATTGTACTTCCCAAGAAAGTGTAGATGCTGCACGCCTGACAGTGAATCTGGGCCTGAGTTTTTTTCGAGATTGGCTAAAGAACAGGATTCAGCAGTTTTCAAGTTCGAGAAGTCATCAATGCAGGTGTCAATTCTGAACAACATGTGAACGCAGAATGGCAGCAGTTAGCTTCAACTGAGAAGTGAGACTCTTCTGGGAAGCGTGAGACTGCTGAAAGAGTCGAGGCAAAACACAGCTTCAAACCAGACTCGAAAGGGGGGTATAGTCCGCCCATTCATGACGCGCTGCATTCGTCCTTTAGGACTTGGCCTGATTCTCGCACTGGGAACACTCGCCTGGTCACAGCTTAAGCCGCTAGACCACTCAGTTTATGATTCCTGGAAATCGATCCAGGGCCGCTCAATCAGCGGAGATGGTGAATGGGGTGCCTGGAGCATCTCGCCGCAGGAAGGCGATGCTTTAACAGAGGTTAAGTCGCTTTCAGGCGGAAAAACCTACACGATCGAAAGAGGTTCTGGACTAAGATTTACTGAGGATTCTGCTTTCCTTTTGGCCACTCAGGTCCCTAAGTTCGAGGAAGCCAAAGAAGCGCGTCGAGCCCGCAAACCAGCAAACGAACAGCCTAAGAACTCACTGGTTATCTTGAACCTAAAGTCTGGCGAACAGACAGTTATCGAAAGGGTTTCGAGTTGGTCGTTGGCTTCTAAGGGGTCTGGCTGGATGATGTATAGGCTGGATTCTGGTACTGCTGGCGCAGGCGCTGCCAGACCGGGCGGTCCTGGAGGACGTCCTGGCGGTGCGAGGCCAGGAGGAGCCGATCTAGATGTCTTTGATTTTCTTGACCAAGCGGCGCCAACACAGCCTGCACCAGCCCAAGAACCAGCCAAAACCGAGGAAGGCAAGAAGAAGGCCGACCACGCTGCAGGAAGCGAATACATTCTCAGGGAACTCGCCACGGGCAGGGAATATAAGATTGAAGACACCGCTTCGTTTACCTGGAACGAAGATGGCAAAAAAGCTCTTGTTGTTATCTCAACTAAAGATGGCAAAGGCGACGGTCTTTTTCTATACGAATTTGGTACGGGTGAACCTAAAAAGACCCCGATTCTGACCGGCATGGGCCGCTATCCGCGGGCAGTGTTCAACGAAAATGATTCTCAGGTCGCCTTTTACACAGATCGAGACTCTTATTCTGAAAAAACCCCAGAACCAACTCTCTACCTATGGGATGGCAGGGAAGCCAAGGCCATTGTTAAGCCGGGTGATGCAAGGATAGATAAAGATTCCAGCCTTGTTACAGGAAGTCTAAGCTTCAGCAAGTCCGGCAGCTTCTTGAATATCGCTGTTCGGCCAAAGCCTGCGCCAGAGCCTCCTGCTGTTCACGAAGAAGATAAAGTGAATGTCGATGTTTGGCATTGGCAGGACCCTCAGCTTCAGCTCGTACAGCTGAGGACAGCAGCTGCTGAGCGAAATCGTTCCTTCTTGACAAGGCTGAACCTCAAAACCGGTTCTCTGGTGCAGCTGGAAGGAAAGGATCTAAGGAGCGTTCAGGTGCCTGGCGAAGGCGATTCCGCTGTTGGTCTGGCAATCGACACCACGCCATACCAGAAATCCAGTTCCTGGACTGAAACCAAGATGGATGTCTATCTGATAGACCTTGCCACAGGCACCAAGAGGCTGGTGGAAGAGGGTCTGCTGGGCATGGCATTTCTCTCGCCAGATGGCACATGGCTGATAGTCATTGATGAAAAGACAAAAGTGATCTCGGCTGTCAGAACCAGCACGGGTGAAGAAAGGGTGATCAGCAAAGGACTGCCTAATGTCTTTAACGCTGAATCAGATACTCCAGCTCTGCCTGCTCCTTATGGGTTTGGAGGCTTTACAAAAGATGACCACCTGGTTGTTTACGATAGGTGGGATGGCTGGCTTGTTGACCTTAAAGGACAGAAGGACCCCATCTGCTTTACAAGAGGATTGGGAAGAGTCACCAGCACAGAGTATAGGATTCTAAACATCAATTCTGATTCACCCTGGCTGGATACCAAGGGAACTGTTTACTACACACGAACAGAGGATAGGACGAAAGAAGAAAACTATGCCATTGGCGACTTTTCTGGCCGAACGAGTCCGACCACTTTGATTGATGGCCCTATGATAGTTTCTGGTCTTCAGAAGGCTCAGAACGCCAACAGAATTCTGTACACCAAGCAGACCTTTAGCGTCTTCCCGGATGTCTGGGTGTCAGACCTATCCTTTAAGCAGGAGACCAAACTTACCGACGCCAACGCTCAGCAGAAGGATTACCTTTGGGGCAGTTCAGAACTGGTCAACTTCTACTCAAATGATGGAGCGGAACTAGACGGAATCCTTATTAAGCCGGGAGGATTCGATCCCAGCAAGAGGTACCCCATGGTGGTCTATTTCTACGAAAAGGAATCCGCCCGCCTTCACCGTTACGTCACCCCTGCACCCAGCGCATCTACAATCAATCCTGCCTATTTCGCCTCAAACGGCTATGTGGTTTTCATTCCAGATATCCCCTATAAGGAAGGCTATCCTGGTGAGAGCGCGGTAAACGCAATTCTGCCTGGCACTCATAAGGTGATCAGCATGGGGTTTGTCGATCCCAAGCGAGTCGGTCTTCAGGGTCAGAGCTGGGGCGGCTACCAGACCGCTTACCTTATTACTGAAACCAACATGTTTGCTGCCGCCGGTGCAGGAGCAGCGGTGACGAATATGACCAGCGCTTACGGTGGCATTCGCTACGGATCCGGTGTTGTAAGGCAGTTCCAGTACGAAGTGGGTCAGAGCAGAATCGGCAAGAGCCTCTGGGAAGCGCCCTTGAGATATCTTGAGAACTCACCCCTTTTCTATGCTGACAAGATCAGGACGCCTCTGCTGATGATGAATAACGATCAGGACGGCGCAGTGCCTTGGACCGAAGGAATTCAGCTCTTTGCCGCACTGCGCAGGCTGGAACAGCCTGTATGGATGCTGGTTTACAACGGCGAGGATCACAACATTGTTCAAAGAAAGAATCGAAAGGATTTCACCATTCGACTTTCACAGTTCTTTGACCATTACCTTAAGGGGGCTCCCATGCCGGTTTGGATGTCTAGCGGCATTCCGGCTGTGGATAAAGGCAGAACAATGGGGCTGGAAATTCCGGCCAAACCTTAGCTAATTTTCGGCAGTCTGTCACCCGAAAACCCCAAGTCAATGCCGCTCAATTTATTGAGCGGCATTTGATTTATCATCTCTTTCATCTGGCAGATAGTCTCAAGCTGGCCATCCGCCAGACCCCCTAGCTGCCCTGCTGCAAGGTACAACCTGTCAGGTCTCCGGGCCCTCTGCATCACATGAAGAAGATCCTAGTCATCGGAAGCGGCCCGATCATCATCGGCCAGGCAGCGGAGTTTGATTATGCTGGCACTCAAGCGTGCCGCAGCCTGAGAGAAGAAGGCTACGAAGTTGTTTTGATCAACAGCAATCCCGCTACGATCATGACCGACTTGGAGATGGCTGACGCCGTTTACATTGAGCCTCTTAACGTCGACTTCTGCGAAAGGGTTATTGCCAAAGAAAGACCGGATGGGCTTCTGCCAACGTTGGGTGGTCAGACTGGCCTCAACCTAGCCAGCCAGCTTGCCGAGCAGGGAATTCTTGAAAAATACGGGGTCAAACTGCTGGGCACTCAGCTGGAAGCCATCAAGAAGGCAGAAGACAGGCAGCTTTTTAGAGACCTGATGCGCCAGATTAAGGAGCCAGTTCCGGAAAGCTGGATCATTGAGACGGAAGAAGAACTGGAGAAGATTCTTGATGTGGTGCCTTACCCCTGCATTATTCGGCCGGCATACACCTTAGGCGGCACAGGCGGCGGCATTGCTCAGAATAAAGAGGAACTTTGGGAAACTGGCCGCAAAGGCTTAAAACTTTCTATGCGAAGCCAGATTATGGTGGAGCGCAGCCTGCTGGGCTGGAAGGAAGTTGAGTATGAAGTGATGCGCGATGGCAAGGGAACCTGCATCACTGTCTGCAACATGGAGAATCTTGACCCCATGGGAGTCCACACAGGCGACTCCATCGTGGTGGCCCCTAGCCAAACCCTGAGTGATATTGAGTATCACATGCTGAGAACAGCATCGCTCAAAATCATTACCGCGCTTGGCATCGAAGGGGGCTGCAATGTGCAGCTTGCTGTCAGTCCAGAGAGCTTTAGCTATTACGTTATCGAGGTCAATCCGCGAGTCTCACGGTCTTCCGCTTTGGCCAGCAAGGCAACCGGATACCCCATCGCCAGGGTTGCGGCAAAGATCGCGATCGGCAAGACTCTTGATGAGATCGAAAACATGGTCACCAAGACCACTAAAGCCTGTTTTGAGCCCGCTCTTGACTACTGTGTCGTCAAGATTCCTCGCTGGCCTTTTGATAAGTTTCAGGCTGGCGACCGTCGGCTGGGAACCCAGATGAAGGCGACAGGCGAGGTCATGGCCATCGACCGCACTTTCGAATCAGCTCTCATGAAGGCTCTGCGGGGCTTGGAAGTAAGGCAGAAGGATCTTCGCCACACAAAGATGCAGGGAGAGGGCGCCGGCTGGATTTTTAGGGAAGGAAGCAGCGAGGCAATCTACGTTCCTGGCAAGGGGGCTCTTACCGATATGGAGCTTGATGATGCCATGAGGAATCCTACTGACGAAAGGCTTTGGGCCTTGGCAGAAGGACTGCGTCGTGGCAGGGGAATCGAAGGCATTTATGCCATCAGCAAGGTTGATCCTTGGTTCCTGCGAAAGATCAGTTCTCTTTTGAAAATCGAAGAGAAGCTTATGCTTTGTGCCTGGAGCCAGGGAAGAACGGCAGAGCTTGAAAGGGTGGTGGAAGAAGCCTTCGAGATTGGCTTCCCCAGCCCTACAATCCTCTCTCTGCTAGGAATTGCCCGAAGGCACCAAGAAGGTGAATCTGACTTTGTCACAAATGGCAGGGAAGTGATAGATCGAATGAAGGTTCAGCCTGTCTTTAAAATGGTGGATACATGCGCAGGCGAGTTTGAATCGGCCACGCCTTACTACTACGGCACCTTCGAAGACGAGAATGACCAGGCCGCAGTAATGACCAGGGGCTAGGAGCGCAAATGAAGCTGGGAGTCGTCACTCTATTCCCAGAGCTTTTTGATAGGCTTCTGGATCATTCAATGCTGGCTCGTGCCAAGCAGAAAGGTCTATGGAGCCTTGAGACTGCTTCTCCGCGTAGCTTTGCTAAGGATGTTCATCGTACAGTAGATGATTCACCTTATGGTGGAGGTCCTGGCATGGTGCTGAGGGTGGATATGGTCGTTGAGGCGGCAGAGTCTCTGACAACACTTGGCAGGGGACCGGTTCTTGTGATGGATCCAGCTGGAGTCCCCTTAAAGCAGGCAAGAGTGCGCGAACTGGCCAAGGAAGAGTCTGTGACTTTCATCTGTGGACATTACGAAGGCATGGATGAAAGAGTGCTTGATGTCTTGGATGCAGAACCAGTTTCTGTCTGTGATTTTGTTGTAACGGGGGGAGAGCTCCCCGCTATGATGCTGATGGATGCATTGGTTAGGCTTCAGCCCGGAGTCCTCGGCGACCCTGAAAGCCACGAGGATGATTCCTTTGGCGAAGATGCCCTGCTCGGATTTCCTCTTTATACAAGGCCACTTGAGTTTAGGGGCCACAAAGTATCTGATGTTTTGGCCTCGGGCCACCATGGAAAAGTTGCTGAGCAGAGGCGTCTGCAGCGCTTGGTGAGAACCCTGCAGCGTCGCCCCGACTTATTGGCTCAGGCTGGGTTGACTAAGGCCGACATCAAGCTGATGAAGAAGGCCTTTGAAGCTAAGCAGATTGAAGCGGGCCAAAAGGACGATTAAGGGGACGCATGACCCAAGGGCCGGGCTGTGACTGCCTTGGTCATGCTATCATTTGTTCCCGCGCAGGGTGTTTTTGCCCTGTCACCTTAGCTTCGTGCTAAAAAGGACCTCACGATCATGGCCAGCAAACAGGCGATTCTTCAGAGCGTTGGCTCTGAATATTTGAAGACGGATCTTCCGAAAATTGATCCAGGTGATACCGTTAAGGCTCACCTGAAGGTTCGTGAAGGCGGCAAGGAGCGAATCCAGATTTTCGAAGGCGTTGTTATCGCCTGCCGAAACGGTGGAGTCGCTGAGAACGTTACCCTCCGCAAAATTTCTGGCGGAATTGGTGTCGAGCGAACCCTTCCCGTTCACAGCCCCAACGTTGCCAAGTTCGAAGTTATCCGCAAGGGCAAAGTTCGACGAGCAAAGCTTTATTACCTTCGAGACAAGATCGGCAAGGCCGCACGAATCGAAGAAAAGCGCTGATTCTAAGCCGACATGCCTGGCTTCGACTTCATATACTGTCTGCCATTGGCTCAACAAGAGCCAAGCGGCATGATGGTGATGGTCGATAGGCTGGCGCGAACGCCGCTGAGTCAGATCGTGATTTTCGCCGCAGTCCTAACAGGACTGCGGCTTGTTCTTCATCCACTTCTCGTCAAGACCCCTAAGCATAAACAGACTGGAGCCTTCGGCTTTGGCAGGTTTGTCAACGACATTTCAGATGCTCTCATCTATGCGGCAGTCGTTGTCTTTCTTTTGGTGCGGCCCTTTGGCATTCAGACTTTTTGGATTCCATCTGGATCAATGGTTGATACTCTGCTGATCAACGATCTTCTGGTTCTCAACAAGTTTGTTTATCGTGTTTCGGACCCCAAAGTTGGGGATATTGTGGTCTTTGAACCGCCCAGAGATGCCCCAGAAGCATCAAGTGGAAACGTCGATTTTATAAAGAGGCTCGTGGGCGGCCCTGGCGATCTGATTGAGATCAAAGATCGAGTCTTTTATCGAAATGGCAGCAAGGTTGATGAAGCTTTTGTTGAGTTCACCTCTGCTTCATCTGCCTACCTTCAGCCTCTGCCTAAGGCCGAGTGGAATACCGCTCTATATCCAGATTTCAAGCTGGTTGAAAAGGATGGCACGGTTGTTCCCCTACTGATTAACGCAGAAGGTGAAGCCAACTATGGCCTTTATGAGTCTGGTCAGGGGTTAAGTCAGTATTCAGGCATTTTCCCGGCATTGAGTGATGCTCAGGCTAAGGAATGGGCCAAGCTGCCAGCTGTCAAGATTCCTGCAGGACACTACCTTTTTATGGGTGACAACAGAAACGGATCGAACGATGGCAGATTCTGGGGATTGGTCCAGAGGGATAAGATCGTTGGCCGATCTGAGTTCATTTGGCTTCCCGTTAAGCGCTGGGGAATGACCCGGTAAAAAACTGGTGGGCCCGGTGGGGTTTGAACCCACGACCAAGCGGTTATGAACCGCGTGCTCTAACCACTGAGCTACAGGCCCGAACACCCTTTATACCTCCCGTGATGAGGCTAGAGGCCAGACTATAGGCCAGTCGAAATCGACGCTTCACCAGATTTTGAAGCTTTCTTGAGGACCTGCGATAGAGTTTGGCCTCTCTTGGTATCATGCCCTTTTAATCACAAGGGAGTGAATTTTAATGACAAGCCACAATCCATCCGACCTCGGTTGCTCTTTTCTCGCCCACACTCCCAATCAAGTCTGGAGCCCAGAGTCCTTTGATTCTGATGATCGGCTGATGATCTCCGAAGCCGATTCATTTGTTAGGAAAGAAGTTCTGCCCGTACAAGACCGCCTCGATCAGCAGGAAGAGGGTTTGATGGCGGGCCTTATCCGAAAGGCAGGCGAGATCGGCTTCTGTGGCGTCGATGCTCCCGCTGAGCATGGTGGGCTTGGACAGAAAAAATCTGTTGCTGCTGCCATTTTAGAAAGGCTGAGCATGAACGCCAGCTTTTCTGTCACCTACGGCATTACCAGCGGTATCAGCCAGCAGGGGCTTGTGCTTTTTGGCACAGAGGAGCAGAAAAGTCAGTATCTGCCTCTTCTCACTTCAGGTGAGTGGATGGGCGCTTATGCGCTCAGCGAGCCAAACAGTGGGACAGATGCTTTTTCGTTAACCTGCCGGGCAGAAATATCCGGAGACAAGTGGGTGCTGAACGGAACCAAAATGTGGATCAGCAATGCTAAATGGGCTGATCTTTTTTTGGTGATGGCCAAGGTTGATGGTGTGCATCTTGCCGCATTTCTTGTGCCTCGCACCGCGCCAGGAGTTTCAATCAGCAGGGAAGAACATAAGATGGGGCTCAAGGGCTCAAGCACAGCCCGCTTGATTCTTGAGAATGCAGAGGTGCCTCTGAACGCTCTTGTACATGAGCCAGGCAAGGGCCACCAAGTTGCCATGAATGCTCTGAATCTAGGACGCTTTAAGCTGGGAGCCATGTCGCTTGGTCCGGCCCGGCTGGCAATGGAAGAAGCAGTTAAGTATGCCGGAGAAAGAAGGCAGTTTAACTCACCACTTTCCGGCTTTGGTTTGATAAGGCAGAAGCTGGCCAGGATGGCGGCCAGCTTTTTCGCGGCTGAATCGGTCCTTTACCGAACAGGAGGCCTTCTCGATGCTGGTTTTGAAAGGGCAGACAATACGCCTGAAGGATTGAGGAAGGCTGCTGAGGAGCATTCTGTTGAATGCAGCATGGTCAAAGTCGCCACAACCGAAGCTCAGGCAATGATTGTTGACGAAGCTTTTCAGATCTATGGCGGCTATGGCTTTACTGAAGAGTTTCCTATTGCCCGAATCTATCGAGATTCCCGCATCAGCCGCATTTACGAAGGAACAAACGAGATAAACAGGGTTTTTATTGCAGACCGATTTGCCCGTAGGCTTCAGGAAGGCCGGGCTCAGCTCCCAGATTCTGGTGAAGGCTTTATAGGGGATCTGGCGGTTAAAGCTATGAGGCTTTATGACAAGACAGACCAGATAAAGGCTGCTGCCATCAGCGATCTTTTGATTTTGGCATTCACCGATCAGACGGTAGGGATAAGATCGAGGCAGGTTGGAGGCGCTTCTGAAGGCGCGTATCGCCTTTGGCTGAATGAAGCGGTGCTCAAAGCCGCATATCACTGGCAGGTCTTAACTGGCGAATCGATTCTGCTGCCGGATATTGTTCCGGGACTAGAAGATTCGGTGGCTCAAGCGGCTATCGATAGGAAGGGTGTTCTTGCCTTCTAGCTCCTGCTGAGCGCCTTTGTGCACTGATGTATAGAGAGGCCCGCCCCCCTTATGTTTGAGGCAGGTAGAAAGGAGCAGTGCAGGAGCGGTATCAGCCCGAATTGTTTGAAGCCAAGTGGAGGGCTAGGTGGAAAGAGGAAGACCTTTTTAAGACAAGGGAAGAAGCAGGGAGGCCTAAGTTCTATGGCCTCGACTTCTTTCCTTATCCTTCAGGTGCTGGCCTAAGCGTTGGGCACTGCCGCAACTACATTCCGACTGACGTTCTCTGCCGCCTCAAGTACATGCAGGGGTTCAATGTTCTGCACCCCATGGGGTTTGATGCTTTTGGGCTGCCAGCAGAAAACGAGGCGATCAAGAAGCAGCGTCATCCTGCCCCGATGATAGATGACTACGCTGGAACTTATCAGCGGCAGATGGAGCTGATTGGCATTTCCTACGACTGGTCACGCAGCTTCAAATCCAGCGACCCCGGCTACTACAAGTGGACTCAGTGGATTTTTAAGCGCCTTTATGAAAAGGGATTGGCTTACAGAAAAATGGCGGCCGTCAACTGGGACCCAATTGATAAGACAGTTCTGGCTGATGAGGAAGTCATTGGCGGCAGGGCTGAGAGGTCTGGCGCCCTTGTTGAGAAGAAGCTGATTCCTCAATGGTTTATGAAGATTACAGCCTACGCAGATAGGCTGATTGATGACCTTGATGACCTTGACTGGCCAGAGGGAATTAAGAATCAGCAGCGCAACTGGATTGGGCGTTCTAAGGGAGCCGAATTTGAAATGGCTCTTGATATGCCTGGAACAGAGGCTTCAGAGGGTGATCTTGAAATCGTAAAGGATGGCAGGGCACCGAGTTTCAGAGTCTTTACCACGAGAATCGACACGATTTTTGGAATGACTTTCTGTGTGCTGGCTCCTGAGCATCCTTTGGTAGAGAAGATTCTTGCCAAAGTTGATGAGGCCAGCGCTAAGGCGATTCGAGATTATCAGAAAGCCTCTAAGGAGCTAAGCGATATCGACCGACAGGCAACAAACCGAGAGAAGTCGGGTGTCTTCACGGGAGCCTACGCAGTCAACCCTGCCAATGGAGCCAAGGTTCCTTTGTTTTTGGCCGATTACGTTCTGATGGGTTACGGCACAGGAGCCATCATGGCTGTCCCCGCCCATGACCAGAGAGACTTTGATTTCGCTCTAGCCTTCGATCTCCCGGTGATTCCGGTTGTTGAGCCAAGTGATGAGTATCTGGCTGAGTTCTGCAGCGAGGGAGGCGAAGCTCGAGGGGCGAGGCTTGACTATTATCAGAACCATATTCGCAGCCTTAAGGAGGTTTCTGATGCGAAGCAGGGAAGGCTGATGAACTCAGGTCCCTACACGGGTTTGGATGTGGCCGAAGCTCAGGAACAGCTGGGAATCAGGTTTGAAGATGAAGAGATAGGTGAAAGGAAAACCAACTTCCGTTTACGTGACTGGCTGATCTCTCGACAGCGTTATTGGGGCTGTCCTATTCCCGTTGCTTACGATTCTGATGGCGTCGAGGAATCCGTGCCAGATGACGCCCTTCCGGTTCTGCTGCCAGATGTGGACAATTACGAGCCAAGCGGGGACGGCAGCTCGCCTTTGGCACGAATTCCAGAGTTTATCAACTGCACAACCAGAGATGGCAGTCTGGGCTTGAGAGAGACTGATACCATGGGAGGCTTCGCCTGCAGTTCGTGGTACTTCCTCAGGTTTTGTGACCCCCACAATGACGATCAGCCATGGGATTTTGAGAAGGCTAAGCTGTGGATGCCTGTGGACTGCTATGTTGGCGGTGCCGAACATGCTGTCATGCATCTGCTTTATGCCCGGTTTTGGACTAAGTTCCTCTATGACGAAGGCTTAATTTCAGTGAAGGAGCCTTTTGCCAGACTGATGAACCAGGGGCAGGTTTTGGCTCAATCGCCTTATCGTCAGCCTAGAGAAGGTGAAAGGCTGGGTGTCGGTGAATCTGGGATTTTGATCAGCTTTAAAGAGGCCGAAGAGCTTCCTCAAGATCAGCTGACTTGGAAGTGGGTGAGAATGTCTAAATCAAAGGGTAATGTTGTCACCCCGGATGAAGCAGTTGCCCAGTATGGCGCGGATGCCTTAAGAGTGTATGAGCTCTTTGTTGCTCCTTTTGAAGCGAACATTCTTTGGTCGAATGAAGGGATGCAGGGGGCCTGCCGGTTCCTGGATAGGGTGATTAGGCTGGCTAACCAGCTGGCGGCTTACTACGAACCCAACTGGCGGCATGAAATGGGAGAAGAGGCGCCTACCCAGACGAGCAAGGCGATTCGGCAGATTCTTCACCAGACCCTGATGAAGGTGACAGATGATATTGAAGGCTTTGCCTTTAACACCGCTGTCAGTTCTTTGATGATCATGACCAACACCTTGGCTGATTTGATGAAGAAGCTGGACCCCGCAGCAAGAGCGGAGAGGCTTGCAGTCAGTGAAGCCTTGGAAGTGATGATCTTGATGATTTCGCCCCTTGCACCTCACACTGCCGACGAACTATGGGAAGGCTTGGGACGCAGTGGATTTACCTTTAACCAAGAGTGGCCAAAGGCAGACCCAGACCTGGCAAAACTGGAGACAGTTGAGATTGCTGTTCAGGTAAATGGAAAGCTAAGAGATACGCTTGAAGTCTCGGCGGATGCTTCTAAAGAAGAGATGGAAGAAGCTGCCAAGGGGGCGGCCAAGATTCAGGTTCATATTGAAGGCAAAACGATTAGAAAAGTGATCGTTGTGCCAGGACGCCTGGTGAACATCGTTGCGAACTAACGCTTTAATTCTTTTGGCCCTGCCTGCTGTCTTAACAGCAGGCGGGTGTGGACGCAAGCCTTGGCCGGGCGATCCTGATCCTGTGATTATCAGAAACAGAGATCACTATTTTCAGGTATGGGGAGAGGTTCAAAAGGCGACTGAGCGGCCTTTGATGAAGTACGAAATGAATGAACCTCTTTCTGGAGATGACATGCATCTCTTGGAGCAGGCTCATCCAAAGGTTCTGGGATTGATCAAAGACAAGCCTCAGTCCTTTCCACCACGGGTTATCTACGCAAAGATTCTGCGGGCCTCAAATGCTCCGGAAAGAGCCCTTCCAGCCTATTTAGAGGCCCTTGCCATCGCTCCAGAAAACCCGCCGGCTGATTATCGCGTGATCATGGCCGAGTGTCATGCAGATATTGCAGAAATCTACTTTGCAAAAAAGCAGCTTGGCGAGGCAGAACAAGAGCTTAGGCAGGCATTAAAACTCAGTCCAAAGACAGTTAAGTTCATGCTTCCTCTGGTGCAGGTTCTTTTGGAGGACGGTCAGAAGGAGGCAGCGAAAAGCGTTTATCAAGAAGCCAAGAGCCTGGCTCCGGATAGTGCCGGCGTCAAGAGTTTGGGCCAGCTTTTCGAATCCCCTTAAGGGGACGCTGTTTCATACGGCCCCAAGGCCTTGGGAACTCGCTGGGAGT
>CAZSIM010000009.1:0-98385 GCA_964607175.1 uncultured Fimbriimonadaceae bacterium | reverse complement strand
CCGGTGAGGGGCATGTTCTACTTCACAAGCCGTGCCCCTCACCGGCTGGGGAAGAATGTTCCAAGTAAGTTGGCCCATAGACAGCCGCGACCTTTCCGCCGAGAGCGGCGCAGAGGTGCATGGGGCCGCTGTCCATGCAGATTAGGACATCCAGCCGCCGGAGAAACTCGCCAAATCCGAGGATTGGCAGACTGGCATCAAGTCTGCTCACTCTGCCATCAAGAAGCTGTTCCAGCTGATTAAGGTCCTCGGCTTCACTTTCTGCTCCGACCAGGATGATTCCCGCTCCCCAGGCAAGAAGAATTTTGGCGGTTTGGGCCAGATTTTCAAGACCCCACTTCTTTTTCGGATCGGCAGAACCTGGGTGAATGCCAACAAGGGGGCCTTGAGCCTTGAATCTTTCGTAAGCCTCTTGGGCAAGGGCAGAATCTCTCTGCGATGGAAAGAGGCAGGGAAGACAGGGGTCCGGCTGACCGCCCAAAAGCTCAACCACCTTTGCTCCATGATCTCTTACTTCATGAAGGCTTCTTTGGTAGAGAACATAAGCATCAAAAAGGTTCTCGTACTTTTTTCCTCTCCAAATGCCGACTCTTTTAGGAATTCCACCAAGCTTGGCCTGCAGAACAAGGTCATTCGAGTCATCAAGCAGAACAGCAAGGTCAAACTTTTGCTGCCTCAATCTTGCAATGTGTTTCAGTTTCCCAGACATGCCCTGATGGGTAGGCCTGGCCCAAACCTCATCGCAGTAGGGAAAGCCATTAAGCAGGCCTATGGTGCGCTCGCCCACTTCAGCGGTAATGTGCGCCTGAGGGAACCTGTTTCTCAGGGCCCTGAGGGGTCCGGTAAGGTTGACCACGTCGCCAAAGTGTTCTCGTCCTGGCGCGAAAATTCTAGCTGGAGGATGCTCCTGCAGCTCTTTGGCAAGCCATAGTGCGGCTTCGGGGCCAGTTTGAGCTTGGGCGGCAGCCATAGGGTCCAGGAGAAGATCGTACCATGCCCGGCAGTCAAGTCCGTTGGGGGGTAACGTCCTCTCAAGAAATGTTCTTCCGTGGCTTGATCCTGCGCATTGCCGCGCTCGGATTTGTTAGAAACTTTGTCACAAAGACAAAACTGATGAGGCCCCTTGTTCACCGATTTGTGGCAGGTGAAACACTTGATGAAGCCATGGAAGCTGCTGAGGCGCTTGCTGAAAAGGGGCTTTGCTCAAGCTTAGACCTTTTAGGAGAAAATGTCGCGACTGTAGAAGAAGCGCGGGCAGCCGGCTTGGCTTACAGGGAAATCGTAGACCGCATAGCGGCATCGCCCCACAAGGACAGAATCAACATTTCTATCAAGCTTACGGCTTTAGGATTGGATCAAGGTGATGATGTCGCCGAAGCCAACTTTAGAGAGCTTTTGGCTTGTGCCGGTCAGCATGGAATTTTTGTCCGCGCTGATATGGAATCAAGCGAGTACACAGAACGAACCATTTCGATGATTGAAAGAGTTTTTCCAGATCATCAAAACACCGGAACTGTTCTGCAGGCCATGCTTCGTCGAACTCAGAGTGATGTCGAAAGGCTGATAAAGCTTGGCTGTCGATTGAGGATTGTAAAAGGGGCTTACCTGGAACCAGCTGAAGTGGCTTTTCAGGACAAAGGTGAAGTTGACATGGCCTATGTCGACAGCGGACGTCGGCTTCTGGAGTCGGGAGGCCACCACGCTATCGCCAGCCAGGATGAAGCTATTGTCAGCCAGCTAAAGGCTCATGCAGAATCTATCAACCGTCCCAAACGGAGCTATGAGTGGCAGATGCTTTATGGCATCCGGCGCGACCTGCAGGAATCACTTTCGCAGGAAGGCCATCTGGTTCGTGTCTATATTCCTTATGGCAGCCAGTGGTACCCCTACTTTTCGCGAAGGCTGGCGGAACGTCCAGCCAACATTCTCTTTATTCTCAAGTCAGTTTTAAGGAAATAACAGAAGCCTGGGGGGAGGTGCAGCAGCGCATCCTCCCGGGCCCAAACATCATCAAACGCTACACTAGTAGCCTTATGAGCGATCTGGGAGTCACGAGCCGCGAAGAGAATTTTAGCGACTGGTACGTGGACCTGGTCCAGAAGGCGGACCTTGCTGACTATAGCGCCGTGCGCGGCTGCATGGTCATCAAGCCACATGGCTACGCCATTTGGGAACTGATGCAGAAGGGCCTTGACGGCATGTTTAAGGAGACAGGGCATGTCAACGCCTATTTTCCTCTTCTGATCCCTAAGAGCTTTTTGAGCCGCGAGGCACAGCACGTTGATGGGTTTGCCAAAGAGTGCGCCGTTGTTACTCATCATCGCCTGATGAACGCACCAGATGGTTCGGGTGTTGTTGTTGACCCTGATTCAAAGCTTGAAGAAGAGCTGATCATTCGTCCGACAAGCGAAACAATTATTTGGAACTCTTACAAGAAGTGGATTCAATCTCATCGTGATCTGCCTCTGTTGGTCAACCAATGGGCCAATGTCATGCGTTGGGAAATGAGGACAAGGCTCTTTTTGAGGACTGCTGAGTTTCTATGGCAGGAGGGCCACACAGCTCATGCCACCAGCGAGGAAGCTGAGGAAGAGGCAGTCACCATCTTGGAAATCTACAAGAGATTTGCTGAGGAGTGGATGTGTGTTCCTGTCCTGACTGGATTGAAAAGTGAAGGAGAAAAGTTTGCCGGAGCTGACCACACTTACTGCATCGAGGCGTTGACGCAGGACCTCAAGGCGATTCAGGCAGGAACCAGCCACCACCTAGGACAGAACTTTGCCAAGGCTTTCGATGTTCAGTTTCAGAACAAGGAAGGCAAGCTGGAGCATGTTTGGGCGACCAGCTGGGGGGTTTCGACCCGTCTGGTAGGCACCCTTATCATGGTTCACAGTGATGACAAGGGGCTGGTGGCTCCTCCCCGATTGGCTCCGGTTCAGGTGGTCATCGTTCCGATTGGCAAGCCTGCTGATATTGAAAGAGTGATTGCCGCTGCCGAGGACCTGGCAAAGTCGATTCGCAGAACGCGGTGGCAGGATGAGCCGATTAGAGTCAAGGTTGATAAGAGAGAAAAACTGTCGCCCGGCTTCAAGTTTAACGACTGGGAGCTGAAGGGAGCCTGTCTTCGCATTGAGTTTGGTCCCAGAGATATGGAGGCAGGAACCTGCGTCATGGCTTCGCGGCTTGGGGGTGACAAGGTCACTCTGAACCTGGATGATGTCTCGAGTGTGATTGGTGAAAGGCTGGATGAGTACGGCCAGACGCTTTTTGCTCGTGCAGCCGAGTTTCGTGATGCCAACACAAAGAGGGTGGACACCTGGGAAGAGTTTATGGCTGCTTTCGAAGGCGATGGCGGAGGAGGGTTTATCCTTGCTCATTGGGATGGCACGACAGAAACAGAGGATGCCATCAACGAAGCCACAAAGGCCACAATCCGCTGCATTCCTTTGGAGCCTTTGGGTGAAGGGGATGATCAGCCGGGAGTCTGCGTGATGACAGGCAGGCCATCACAGAGAAGGGTCGTTTTCGCTAAGGCCTACTAAAGCTGTTCCTGCTATAAGGGTTCAGATCAAAGCCCTCGGACTCAATATAGGGTCCGGGGGCTTTTCTGTCAATACAATCTTGACATTTTTAAATGTTTCTCTTGCAAATCGAAGGGTTTTGACTTATACTAAAAGAAATCGAAGCGCTTCGATTTTGTTGGAGCAGCCAAAGATGGCAACTATTTATGACGTGGCGAAGGAGAGCGGTTTTTCGCTTTCGACTGTGTCCAACGTCTTGAACAATGGACCAAAGCCGGTAAGGGCCGAAACCAAGAGGAGGATCCTTGAGGTTGTTTCTCGGTTGGGTTATCACCCTAATGCAGCTGCCCGAGGCTTGGCGCGGCAAAAATCCAACACAATCGGCATTCTTTTTGGAGTTGTCGATTCGGTTGAGATTGTCATCAACGCTTACTCAGCGGCGATTCTTCAGGCAGTGCTAGAGAAAGCCGTTGAACAGGATCTTGATGTCATTCACTTGACTCGGCCTTGGTGTGGAGCATC
Source organism: uncultured Fimbriimonadaceae bacterium (assembly GCA_964607175.1). Classification (GTDB taxonomy): domain Bacteria; phylum Armatimonadota; class Fimbriimonadia; order Fimbriimonadales; family Fimbriimonadaceae; genus JAKRSE01. The sequence continues at coordinate 94,342 of CAZSIM010000009.1, read as the reverse complement.
GCAGTCGCTGGCCAGATTTCGTGATGGCAGGGCCGACGGATTGATTGTTGTCGCTCCCAGAACAGATAGTGACATGGTGCCTTCATTGGCGCAGCTGGATATCCCCATGGTGGTCATCTCATGGCCGCAGGAACTGCAGCCTTTGGTGGCTGTGGATATTGATGATGTTCACGGTGCTGGCCAGGTGATGCGTCATCTGCTTGATTTAGGGCATACAAAGATTGCCCACATAACGGGTCAGATGAGCCTTTTAAGCGCACAGGTGAGGAAATCTGTTTACGAACGTGTGATGTTTGAAGAGGGAATCACGGTTCCTAATGGCTATTTGATTGAGTCTGCCTATTCGGTTGAGGCAGGTTTCGCTGCTGCAGAGCGAATCTTGGCCCTGCCGAACAGGCCCGAAGCTATTTTTGCCGGCAATGACGAGATTGCTCTTGGGGTTTATCAATGTGCTGAGCAGCACGGCATAAAGATTCCCCACGAGCTTTCAGTCATCGGAGTTGATGACCGTCCTTTTGCCTCAGTGCTAAATCCAGGATTAACCACTCTTCATCAGCCATTTGATGAAGTCGGCCGAATGGCCGCTGACCTTCTTGTACGCCAAATGAGAGGCGAGTCAATAGAGTTTGGCTCGCATCTCCCCACCCCAGCACTTGTCGTTAGAGCTTCCACAGCCGCGCCCTACGCCCTAGGTCATGTCTGAAAGCCTGGCCGTTTACTCAAATGCACTTCAAAGACGAAGCCCATGAAAATCTCACGCAAAGCCTTTACTCTCATCGAACTTCTGGTAGTCATCGCGATCATTGCGATTCTGGCAGCGATTCTTTTCCCTGTGTTTGCTCAGGCAAAAGCTGCCGCCAAAAAGACCGCCAGTCTCTCCAACCTTAAGCAGTCTAGTTTGGGAGTCCTTATGTATCTCTCTGACTCAGACGATGTCTATCCCATGGGATCGGGTTCTCAGGGAATCTATCGAGATCATGGAGGATGGGCAGTTGACACTCAGCCCTACATGAAGAACCTTCAGATTCTCCGTGATTCCAGCGACCCTATGGCCAAGCGAACCTGGGCTGATTGGTATCAGTTTTACGCGACTGTTTCTATCAGCTTTGCCTCAAACGGCTACCTTGATGACTTAGGTTCAGGATGGAGCCTATACGGAGTGATGGGCCTGCATCAGGAGATTGGTCAGGTTGGTGGCTGGATGGCAAGAGGCATAACCAACAGCGGGGCAGTCACTCAGCCTTCAGAAACCATTCTGCTCGCAACAAGACATGATGGCAACAACTGTTTTCTGCAGGGCGATATGATGTCTGGCCAGAACTGGTGGGATTACTCCGGTGCCGGACTTCTGCCCAATGGCACAAGGAACGGCAGCCCATACCTTGCTCCTGCTTATGCAACTGGCACACCCTATGAGGTGAACAAGGACAATAGATTCGGTGCCATTGCTGCACCCTATCAAAACAAGGGAATCTTTTCCTTTACCGATGGTCATGCCAAAGTCCTCAACCCTGCAAGCACCAACCCGGACCCTGTCAACCAGCCTGCGAGAAATCTATGGAACGCCTACCGTTGATCTGCCTGGCAGGAATCATTGTCCTGACTGGATGCATGAGTGGTGATGCTGCCGTGACGAAAGATGAAGAAGAACTTTTTAAGAATGGCAAGGTGCAGGCCGACAAAGAGATTCCGCCAGATGCGATGAAGCCTAAAGGGCCAGCCTTTATAGGTGAACCAAGCGGCGCTACGAACCCCAGCGGTCAAAAGCCGCCCGTGCCAGGCGTCTAGCTTTTGACGCTGGCAGTCCGGCAGCCCTGCCTTTTGCGCAGGGCTGCCGGACTGCAGATTCCGTGAGATGCGGAAAAGTGAAAAATGAGCACAGCAATTCTTTTAATGCTGCTTTTCAATGCAGGACAAGATCCTCAGCAGATTGTATTAAAGCCAGATATGCTGATTAACGAATCAGCTTTTGGCAATGCCAAAAGCCTTGTTGACGAACAGGCTTCTACGGTTGAGGCGCCGCCTTCAAAGCCGTTTTTTGCAGGCTGGACCGACTGGCGTTACCCGCTTCACCTTGTCATAGACTTAAAAGGGCTATGCCAGGTAGATGAACTGCGGCTGTACAACGAATCAGGTGAAGCAGATTTGACTGTTTCAACAGGCAGGCCCTTTGAGTGGTCACCCGTTAAGTTTAAGTCGGCGGGATACAAAGCTTGGAATGCTCTTAAACTGAACAAGTCCACGCGGTGGTTGAGGCTTACTCTTGCAAAGCCAGCCAGCATTCCAGAAATTTTTGTTTACGGTAAACGATCCGGACCCCTAGAGGCAGAAAAGTCTGAAGGAAAGCCATTGAGAAAACTGTCGACAATGGATGAACTGGTCGGGGTTAATGCTTTTATCGATGACCCGATAGATAAAATCTCCGGTCCATCTGGAATGATCCGAGAGTATCACCCTTGGGGCTGGGATGTGGAAGCACCTGATGGAAAAGTGAGGTTTCAGCCCAGCGGGGCGGCAGGCGGCAAAAGCTGGTTTTTTGATGACTATTACAAGAAGCTGAAAGAGGCTGGACTCCTGATTGCGCCAGTTGTCTGGCAGTCTCCCACGCCTCTGTTTGCGACAAAGAGCAAAGAACATAAGCCGCTGCTGCCGAATGTGAACACAGAAGACCCAGCAGCCTACAAGGTGCATGCTCAGCATCTATACCAATACGCAGCAAGGTATGGAAGCAGGAAAGCACCCGATGCCATGCTGAAATTGGCCCCCGATCAGCCGCGGCGGACGGGGCTTGGTTTGATTTCTTATCTTGAAAATTGGAACGAGCCCGACAAGGACTGGGAAGGAAGAGAAGGGAGGTTCAATCCTTTTGATCTTGCGGCAATGTCCAGCGCCGATTACGATGGACACAAGGGAACGATGGGGCCAGGCGTTGGTGTCAAGGCTGCTGACCCATCTATGAAGCTGGTTTTAGGCGGCTTGGCTGGCTTGTCTCTAGATTATCTTGAAGCGATTCATTACTGGTCACAGTACAAACGTGGCGGCAGTTTTCCTGCAGATGTCATCAACCTGCATCATTACTGCAGCACCAGCAATGGACAGGCGTTTCAAACTGGCGGCAAGGGAGTGAGTCCTGAAGAGGACAAGCTTGAAGAAAGGCTGATGGTTTTTACCAAGTGGAGAGACAAGGTTCTGCCAAATACAGAGCTTTGGCTGACCGAGTTTGGCTGGGATACTAATCCAGCATCACCGCTTCATGCCCCCGCGGTAGGAAGCATGACGGCTGAAGATGTCCAAAGTGCTTGGCTGATAAGAGCACACATGGCTATCGCCGCTGCTCGTTTTGATAGAGCCACGATGTTTATGCTCCGTGATGTCAACTCAAAAGGGACAGGAGTCTTTGAAACTTGTGGATTAGTCACTGAAAAAGGGCAGTGGAATCCAAAGCCATCATGGCATTCGCAGGCGATGCTAAAGAAAACCCTAAAAGGCTATCGATTTTCTAAGAAGGTGGCGTTGCCTGATAAGAATCTACGGCTTTATGAGTTTACAGACAGCAGAGGCCGCAAGGCATACGCCGCCTGGTGTGCCACTAGCACAGATATGACTGTCAAGGGTGTCAAGCTGCCGATTGCTGGGACAAAAGCCAAGGTTGTGTCTCTTGAATCTATGTCTATGGGCAGGGAAGGGCAGAAGGCCATCTCTTCAAAAACACTTGTGGTTGATCTAAACGAGACTCCTAAGCTGATTCTTGTCGATTAAGAGACCTGCAGGGGTGTGCAGTCAACCGGCTTTTACGCTGCCTCCAAGCTTCTGTTTGGAGGCAATCTGCTAAACTGATGGCCTGCCATGCCAGAAGATTTGATAGTGACTGCCTGGAGAGGCCACGAAGGGTTCGCGACTTGGCTGGTTAAAGATATGCGGCCTACGACAGTCGTGGATCTTGGAGTTGATTTTGGCTTTTCCAGCTTCACTTTTGCGCTCGCTGGGGCAGAAATGGTCTACGGGATTGATTCGTTTGAAGGCGACCCAGAAGCGGGGCTGCGAGACACCTACGGTGAGGTTGTGAAGAGGCAGAATGACCTGGGAATTACGAACCTTTCTTTGATTAAGGGCTATTTCAGCGATGTGGCAAAGACGTGGGATAAGCCGATAGATATTCTTCATATTGATGGACGTCATCGATATGAAGATGTCAAAGAAGATTACGAAACTTGGCGGCCATTTGTGAGAAAAGGGGGTGTGATTCTTCTCCACGATACAGTGGTTGATAGAGAGCCTTATGGAGTTTATAAGTTCTTTAGTGAGATTAAAGAACCCAAAACGACTTTCACTCATTCGAATGGCTTAGGCGTCGTTTCAGATGACCCATCAGTGATTGAGAGGATTAATTCTGATCACAGAATTTGGCTTGTAAAAAGAAAGGAATATCAGCTGTTTAAAAGAGTAGTTAACAAGATTAAGAAACACACGATTGGCGTGTCTCAGCCTCAGTTTTAGCCGCAGCAGCTTGGAGCCTGCGGCCAGTGCTTACTTTGACCTTTTGAGCTCCACTGAACCAGGAGTCAATGCACCCGGATCCCAGTAGAGAATGGTGTTTTCATCTTTCCATTCTAAAATCAGATCCTTGTTTTCGCGGGCCACGTTGGGGTCATTTTCAACTGGCTTATCAAGCACATGAGTGACAGTTAAAAAGGCCTGCTTGGCTGAGAATCTGCCTTTGCCACGGCTTGTTAATGAAGTTTCCACCTTGCTGAACGAACCATCGGGGGAGATGACGATCTGCACCTGGCGGATAGCTTTTGCGAGGGCGTCTTCTTTTTCAGGGAGGGTAAGGCCCGCTCGTTCTCCTACCCAAGTGCCTATCCAGGGCTTTGCTACGCTGCTGCAGCCGCCTATTGCCAGGAAGGAAAGCCCAAGAAGCAGTCCAGTGGCCCCGAAGCGTTTCTTTCTCAGAGATAAACTGACAAACATGTCTGCCCTTGCCCCCGAGGTCTATCTCTCGATGGGTCTGACTCAATTTGAGTATGACCTGATCGTCGAAAAACTGGGGCGGCACCCCAGCCTTACCGAATGCGGGATGCTGGCCGTAATGTGGAGCGAGCATTGTGGCTACAAATATTCGCGTCCGATTCTTGCCTACTTCAAAAAATACAAAGAAGCTATGGAAGGGGCTGGCCTGGAGAACGCTGGCATTATTCCCCTGGATGATAATCTGGGAATCGCGATGAAGGTGGAATCCCATAACCATCCCAGCGCTGTGGCTCCATACCAGGGGGCCGCAACAGGTGTCGGTGGAATCATCCGCGATATTTTCACTATGGGGGCTCGGCCTATTGCCAGCCTCAACTCGCTTAGGTTTGGACCGATCCGCGATGGTGAAGCAGACCCCGAAACCCTAAGGCGCAGCAGGGAGATTTTTGAAGGAGTCGTGGCCGGAATTGCTGGCTATGGCAACTGTGTTGGAGTGCCAACTGTAGGCGGAGAGGCTGCTTTTCATCCACGCTATGCGGGCAACCCCTTGGTTAACGCCATGTCTGTTGGTTTGGTGAACCTAGATGATATTGCGACAGCAGGAGCCTATGGCGTCGGCAATCCTGTCATCTACTTGGGTTCTGCTACGGGCAAAGATGGCATTCACGGAGCGACTTTTGCTTCAACTGAGCTCGATGAAGAAGGCGAAGACAAGAGGCCTAACGTTCAAATTGGAGACCCTTTTGCAGAAAAGGTTCTTATCGAAGCAACACTGGAGGCTTTGAAGACAGGTGCGATAGCGGCAATTCAAGATATGGGGGCAGCAGGGCTGACCTGCAGCACCATTGAAATGTCGGCCAAGGGAGGTGTCGGAATGGATGTCGATCTTGATCTTGTCCCCGCCCGTGAAGAAAACATGTCTGGCTATGAGCTGATGCTGAGTGAAAGCCAGGAAAGAATGCTTTGCGTGGCGCACAAGGGGCGTGAGCAGGAAGTCATCGATGTCTTTAAGAAGTGGGGAACCCACGCCGTTGTCATTGGCTATGTAACCGAAGGCGAGGAAGTTATTATTCGGCGAAAAGGAGCTGTAGAGGCTCAGCTTCCAGCTAAGCTGCTGGCAGATGAGTGCCCAACATACACCCAGGATTTAGTGGAACCTGCCAGCTATAAAAAGAACTTGGCTTGGACCCCAGATTCCCTGCCCAAAGTTGATCTCGCCGAAGCCCTATTGAAGCTGGTTTCGGCCCCGACCCTTGCCAGCAAGAGATGGATCTATAGGCAGTACGACCAGCAGGTGCAGACCCAGAGCGTGGTTCTGCCCGGACAGGCCGATGCTGCTGTACTTGCCCCAAGAGGGACGGAAAAAGGAATTGCTCTCGCCATCGATGGCAATGGAGTCTGGACAGACCAAGACCCCTATGTGGGCGGACTTTTAGCCGTTGTTGAATCTGCTAGGAACGTGGCCTGCACCGGTGCTCGTCCGGCTGGAGTCACAGATGGTCTTAACTTTGGGTCTCCACAGAACCTAAATGTTTATTGGCAGTTTGAAAGGGCAGTAAAAGGCATTGCCGATGCGGCCGAGGCCCTGGGAACCCCCGTTATCAGCGGCAACGTGAGCTTTTACAACGAGCGAAGCGATGGTGGAGTTCTTCCCAGCCCCCTGATCGGGATGGCGGGAATTCTGGATAGGGCCACAGACAGATTAACTATGGCTTTTCCCCCGCAGGAGTGCCTGATCTTTTTGGTGAGCTGCGGGGCGGATTTTACTCATCAGCAGGGGCTGGGAGCCAGTTCTTACCTGTTGGAAGTGCTTGGAAAACAAGAGGGAACTCCAGTTCAACCGAACCTGGAAGGCGAAAAGCTGCTTCACGGATTTTTGGCGGACTGTGCGGCAGGTCATTTGGTTTTGGCTGCTCACGACATCAGCGAAGGTGGCACAGTTTTTGCCCTTACAGAAATGTGCATCGCAGGGAAAACTGGGTGCCGTGTCCAGCTCGACGCGGGCGCTTTTCAATCAGCCCATCTAAACGAGGCGGCGGCCTTTGGGGAAGTCCCCGGATTCGTCATCCTCGCAGTGGCCAAGGAGAACGTCGTGGCGTTGAGAGAGGCCGTACCGGCCGGCCTGATGCTTGAGGAACTGGGTCAAACGACTCCAGACTCTATGCGTCTAACGGTTGAAAGGAACGGAATATCTTTGCTTTCGGTCTCGGTTGATGAACTCAATCGAACCTACGAAGAGGCGATTCCTTTGGTAATGGCTTGACAGGGCAGGCAACCTGTAGAATTTGCGGGGCTTTTTAGGTGTGTAATTAAGGTACCTAAGAAGAACTGGCACAAAGATTGAAACGATCTAAGTAGCGGAGATTCTTGACTGACATGAAGACGACATCACTTCTTACCTTAGCCCTTGCAGCAGTACTGACTGCTGGCATGGCTTCGGGAGCGGCGGCCCAGGCTGCTGCGCCATCTGACCGCACCGGGTTTACTGTTGAAGCCCTTAGCAGTCAGCCAGTCGAGGCTCCGACTCCCGAGAACCTTGATGGAACCAAGGTCAATGCCAAGCTTCAAAACGAAGTTAAGAAGCTGGCTGATGCCTACTTTGAAAGGGTTCGATCTGGCAATGACTCTGGCGAGCTTAGAGTTGAATCCATTTCTCGACTTAAGAAGCTGGCTGAGACCGACAGTCAGAACATGTCGCTTTACTCTCTGCTTGGCTATCTGCTTCTGCAGAATGGCGATGCGGCAGAAGCTATTCCTCACCTTGTCAAAGTGAACGGAAAGAGCAGGCATGAATCTGTCAATTCTAACAATTCACAGAACCTTGCTTTGTCTTATTACCTGACTAGGGATTACACCAAAGCATCAGAAACCTACGAGACAATCGGCCTCGATAAGATGGCTTATTCGGTGGCTCGTTTTGCTGGTTCGTCCATGCTGATGGCCAACCGAAATGAAGAGGCTGTGACCTACTTAACCAAGGCAAAGTCTGAGGTTACCGGACCAGAAAGGGCCAGTCTTCTGAAGGATTTGGCAGTTGCTCATATTCGACTCGGCAACAGCACTGAGGCTCTAGATGTCTACGAAGAACTGGCTGCTGAAGGCAGCCTTGAAGTTGAGGTTCTTTCGTGGATGGGCTACACCTATCTTAAGGAAGGCAGAACTGACCAGGCGATTTCAACCCTTGAATCGGCCTTGGCGAAATCACCAAACGATGCCGCTGTACTGGTCAACCTTGGCAATGCTTACACAACAAGAGCAGCCGCTGGCGATTCAGCAAAGGCCCTTGCTATCTATAACAAGCTTATTCAGCTTAGCCCCAACAACGCAGTAGCTCATTACAATGTTGGCGTGCTGAAGATGAAGTCGGGTGAACATGGCCAGGCAATTCCTTCTTTCCAGGCAGCTGCAAGGCTGGTATCAGGACCTGAAGCAAGGTTTGCTTTAAACAACCTTGGCTTCTGCCATGAAAAACTGGGTCAGTGGAAGGAGGCCGCTTCTGCTTATGCCAGAGCAAGTGATCTCGAAACGACAAATGGCCTCTATGCCAAAAATGCCGGCATGGCCTACGCTCGAATCAATGAAACCGAGCTTTCCACTAGATACTTGGCCAGAGCGAATGCGGCTGGGATGGGGGGCGGTGTTGTCAACTCCAACCTCGTCGAATCAATGGTCCGAGAGGGCCGAACCGCTGAAGCTTTGGACATGTTGAAAAAGATGTCCGAAGAGAAGCCTAATGATCCCGATGTCTGGTTTAACATTGGCGTGCTTAGCCATAGGCTTGGCAGGAATCAAGAATCTGAGGCAGCCTATCGTCAGTCGCTAGAGATTCGCCCAGATGATGGGGACTGCCTTAAGAACCTTGGTCTTCTTCTCATCGAAAAGGGAGATGCAGCTGAAGCCGTCGTTCTTTTGGAGAAGATGACCACTTCGCATCCTGGAAGCATTGATGGAAGGCTGGCTCTTGCTGCCGCCTATGTTAAGCTGGATAGGACTCAGGAAGCTGTCAATGTCTGGCGGGATGTCGTTCGAATGGATGGAAACCAGCGTGATGCCAGGCTGAACCTTGCCGATGGCCTATGGAACATGGGGCTTGTTAGAGACGCAAGATTTCACTACAGCACCGTTCTTAAAGGTCACCCCAACAATGCGAGAGCGTTGAACGGCATGGGGCTATGGCACCTGAGCCAGGGCGATTCTAAGCAGGCAGAAAGCCACTTCCGCCGATCGATGAATGCAGATGCCAACTACCTTCCCGCTTACAACAATCTGGCTATTGCCCTGGAAAGGCTGAATCAGAAGGCACAGGCTATCCTTATTCTGCGAAAGGCTCTTCAGAAGGACCCCAACTTTGAAGATGCCAGGACCAATTTGGAAAGACTGGAAAAACCTGCCACTATGGCACTGTGACTGCAGGGATTTTAGTCAACCTGCATAGACCCGATGCGATCGAGGCCGCCCAAAAGGCAGTCTCGATCCTTCAGTCTTATGGGCACAAGGCGTTTGTTGAAAAAGAAGCGGCCAGTGCGACCGGGCTCCCTGCTTTGGGGGCTTCGGAAATGCATGACTGCGGCCTCATCATTTCTATCGGTGGTGACGGCACACTCCTAAGGGCGGGGCACCTTTGCTCCTCGCAGGAAATCCCGATTCTTGGTGTATCTTACGGCACCTTCGGCTTTATCACTCCCTGCCAGCCCAGCCAGATGGAAGAAGCTTTAGTGAGCTTTATTGAGGGGCGCCATCGCATAGAGTCGCGAATGATGGTGCAGACTCACCTGATCCGTGCGGAGAAGGTGGTGGCAGAGCTTCATGCCCTTAATGAATCGGTTGTGCAGAGGTCGGCGACAACGAGACTGCTGGTTTTTACCGTTCTTGTAAATGACTATCTGGTGGCATCTTATCCAGCCGATGGCGTGATGGTGGCGACTCCGACCGGATCAACAGCTTATAGCCTTTCTGCTGGCGGACCAGTTATAGACCCAAGGGTAGAAGCTCTGCTGCTGACCGGCCTTATGCCTCACACTCTTGCTGCTCGTCCCTTGGTTTTGCCCGCAGACAGCCGCATAGAGATTCAGATTCAGACACGAGGGGAATCTCATGGGGGGGCTGTGCTGAGTTCAGATGGTCAGAGCCGTCTGCATCTGCTTAGTGGGGACAAGTTGGTTTTGACTAGGTCGCCAAGAAAGGTGAAGCTGGTGATTCAAGAAGCGGATGATTTTCTGCAGAAGCTTCCTGCAAGATTGAACTGGGCAGGAGGAAAGGCCAATGACTGAACCCACCTTGAAAGTAAGCGATCTAGTAGTGAGCTATCAGGGCGCTCAAGGTCCTTTTCTTGCCGTGAACCATGTTTCTCTGGAAGCTTTTCCGGGTGAGACCCTGGCTGTTGTGGGTGAATCTGGCTGCGGCAAGACAACGCTTGCCCGTGCCATTTTGGGCCTGCAGAAGACTGCAAGCGGCACAATAGAGATCAACTCTAAAAGGGATGTGAAGCGCAGTATTCTTGCCGAGAGGATTGGCATGGTATGGCAGGATCCCTTTGCCAGCCTTGACCCTCGGTGGACAATAAAAAGGACTTTGGAGGAGCCCTTTAGGCTGGCTGGCAAAAAGCCAGATATTGAGCCTTTAGCTTTGATGGTCGGGCTTAACTCTTCTGTGCTGCCTAAATTTCCTCACCAGCTAAGCGGCGGACAAAGGCAGAGGGTTGCCATTGGCCGAGCCTTGGCGCTTAGGCCGCCACTCTTGATCTGCGATGAGCCGACAGCAGCGCTTGATCTCAGCATCCAGGCGCAGATTCTTAACCTTATCAGAGATATTCAGAAGCAGACCCAATCTACCGTCCTTTACATTTCGCACGATTTGGGAACCGTTAGATTTTTGGCAGACCGCGTGCTGGTTATGCAGAAAGGAAAGGTGGTGGAGCAGGGAAGAACTCAGGAAGTTTTTGGCCATCCACAAGAGGCCTATACCAGGGAACTTATGGGATCAGCTTTGTCGTTGGAGAACCTGGGATGGCTGCCTGGCGATGAGCCCGCTGCCCGCTGATAAAGCCAGCTTTGTGATTAAGGAGACTATGTTGTGACTGCTTTGAGGCTGTGCCCATGATTGCCGACCTCAAAGAGTTATGGCGGTTTAGAGAGCTTTTGGCCGCCACGGTGGAGCGGGAAATTAAGATCCGCTACAAAAACTCTGTTCTGGGCTTTGTTTGGTCTTTGGCTATGCCCATGGCTACAGTCGCTGTGATGACTTTAGTCTTTCAGGGGATTCTTGGCAACAAAACCCAAAACTACTCTGCCTACGTGCTGGCCGCCTATATGCCATTTGTTTTTGTCAACATGGCGTTGATGGATTCGGCTCAGTCTGTGCTGGCGAGCATACAGGTAGTTAAAAAGGTTTATTTCCCTAGAGAAATTCTTCCTTTGGCATCTGTGATTGCCAATTTCATTCACTTTGTACTGGCGCTTGTTGTCTTTCTCCTGTATCTTTTTGTACTTTATGCTGTTACGGGTTTTCAGGTTTCTCCATTTACTTGGAAGCTAGGATTTCTGCCGATTCTTCTCTTTTTTGTCTTCTGCTTTGTGGCGGGATGCAGCCTTATCATCAGCGCGCTTAACGTTTTTTATGAAGACGTTAAATATGCGTTAAGCCTGCTTCTTTATCTCATTTTCTTTCTGTCGCCTGTTATGTACTTCAGCGAGAGTGTGTGGTACAGAACGAGGGGCAAGCCCTATGGCGATTTGATTTACATGCTTTACCATGCCAACCCCTTGGCACCCATGGCGACGACCTTTAGAAAGACTCTGCTGCCAAGGTCTCCGGTGGATATTGGGGGAGAACTGGTTGATCAAGTTAGTTTTAACTGGGGCTTTTTTGCCTACTTTGCCGTGATATCTGTTGTCGCGCTTGTTGGAGGCTACGCCATTTTTAACCGCATGAAGTGGAGGTTTGTCGAAAGGCCATGAAGCCGGCACTGGAGCTTAAAGGCCTTCGTAAGAGCTTTCTTTTGGCTCACGGGGGCGGGGCCTCGTTAAAGACGGCTCTGTTGTGGTGGAGAAAGAAAAAGTTTGAGAAACTAGAGGTTTTAAAGGGGCTCAGCTTCACTGTGCAGAAGGGCGAATCTGTTGCACTTATTGGTCGAAATGGGGCGGGGAAGAGCACGCTTCTTTCTTTGATTGCCAGAGTGTATAAGCCCAGTTCAGGGACGATTTCTGTTGATGGCAGACTTGCGCCTTTGCTGGAGCTTGGGGCAGGTTTTCATCCAGACCTCACAGGGGCAGAGAACGTATTGTTCAATGCTATGATTTTAGGGCTTTCTAGAAAAGAAGCGAATGAACGGCTTGATTCAATTATCGAGTTTGCCGAGCTAGAAACCCATAAGGATGTGCCTGTTCGTAGCTATTCAAGTGGAATGTTGGCTAGATTGGGCTTCGCTGTGGCTGCCCATGTGGATGCCGAAATCTTAATAGTCGATGAAGTTTTGGCAGTGGGCGACTATGCGTTTGAGCAGAAGTGTTATGAAACGATTGATGCTTTTAAACATAAGGGCGGAACGATTCTATTTGTTTCACATAATCTTGAATCTGTTGCCAAGGTCGCACAAAGATGCCTTTGGCTTGAGAAGGGCGTAGTTAAGCTGGATGGTCCTCCTGAGTTGGTCTTGGAGGCCTATCGACAAGGGAGGCCAGAAGAAACTGTATGAACTCTGAAAAAAATCAAAGACTTGTTCTGATAAATGAAAATTCTAGGCTGGGGCAGGCGGCCATGGAAGATCTTGTGCAGACGATTACTGAGTCTGGTGAAACACCCTTTATTCCTAAAAGCTCTGAGCACATGCAGGATCTTTTAGTTGAGGCTAAGAAGCGAGGGTATCAGGAGGTATGGGTTGGCGGTGGCGATGGCACTATTCGAAATGCAGCCGGCATCCTGGCAGAAACCGATGTGAGGCTGGGGATTCTTCCTTTTGGAACGGGCAACACCCTTGCCAAAGAACTTGGAATTCCTACTGATCCCAAGGCGGCAGTTTCCTTTCTTCTAAACGATTCTGCGCCAAGAAGGATCGATCTGGGGCGCTTCAATGATCAGGTTTTTATCAACTCAGTGAGTTTGGGACTCTCTGTAGCGATTGCCGAAGAGCTGAAAAATGTAGACAAAACCAAACTGGGGCAGCTTGCTTACTTTCCCGCCACTGCCAAGGCGATTACAGAGGCGGAATCGTTGGAAATGTCTGCAGTCACAGATGATTTTGAGTTTAAGGGACGAATAGTGCAGTTTGTTGCTGCCAGCACTGGCAGGCATGCGGGGCCCTTTGCTGTCACCCCCAACTCAAGCATCGATGACGGACTGCTTAGCACCTACATTGTGCAGGTTAAAGAGGGCATTGATATTTTCGCCTACGGCGTTGCCATGATGCTGGGAACCCATACGATGATGGAAAATGTGCTGAGCACAGAATGCCGCAGGATTAGGGTGGAGCTGAAACACCCTACCAGCTTTGTTTTGGATGGTGATTTTGTCACAGCTCAAGATGCAGATATCACCATTATCCCGGGTGGATTAACCGTTATGGGGCAGCGCCTAAGGTGATGCCCCTTTGGGTCGGCTATCTGATTGTGAAGCCGTACAATGCCGACCCAAAAAAAGTTTATAGACTTAAAAATAGAAGCAGAACCAATACACTAGATTGGTAAAAGGTTGGCAAAAGTCTCTGCGTTAATGAACCGTAACTAATGCAAAGCCATCCCAGCCCTTGTGCCCCACCATTTGAATAGCGGATGCAGTAATCCCTGGCAGGGTGCCAAGCATTTCATGGAGCTTTCTCACCCCAACTGTGTCTGGGTCATCCGAATCTTCATCAAGAACGGCTCCACCCCGCACAACATTGTCTATAAGGATCATGCTCCCGGGCCGGGCAAGTTTGATCCCCCAATCTAGATAGTGAGGATTGTTCTTTTTGTCCGCATCAATAAAAATGAAGTCAAAGGGGGCCGCAAGCGTCGGAAGGGTATCGAGCGCGGCTCCTACTAAAATAGTCACTTCGTCACCAATTCCATTGGCCGATAGGTTTTGCCTGGCAACTTCAGCATGATGTGAGCTGAACTCCAGCGAGATAAGTTCTCCGCCTTGTGCAAGAGCTTGTGCCAGCCAAATGGTGCTGTATCCACCCAGGGTTCCTATTTCTAGAACCCTTTTGGCTCCTGTGGCCTTCGCCAAGACCTTGATCAAACCGCCTAAAGGAGCCGAAACACTGATGGCGGGCAGGCCTTGATCTGCTAAATGGCTGAGTGCCTGGCTGTGCGTGTCGGAGGGCCGAAGCACAACTTGGGTCAGATAGTCATCAACAAGGCTGATCTGGTCAGAATTCACCTCTTGACCTTACCCCTTGGCAGGGCCGTTCCGACTTGTCAGAATTTGGCTATTATCTGCTGCCGAAGACAGCTTCAACAATGGGTTTGATGCCAGCTGAGCGGCTCATGGTGTAGTAGTGAAGCACAGGCGCTCCCTTATCCATGAGTTCGCGTGACTGCTCAATGCACCATTCGATGCCAACCTTCTTAATCTCTTCTGGTGTTTTGGCAGATTCGACTGCCTCAACAAGCGCATCGGGCAGATCAATTCTAAAAGTGGAAGGGAGAATGGAAAGCTGGCCTTTGGAAGCTATTGGCTTAAGTCCAGGAATGATGGGGATTGTGATTCCCTCTGTTCGGCACTTATCAACGAAACGAAAATAGGCTTCGTTGTTAAAAAACATTTGGGTGACGATAAAGTCAGCACCAGCTTCAACTTTCTTTTTAAGCCAGGCAAGGTCGCTGGCTTCGTTGGGGGCTTCCATGTGCTTTTCTGGGTATCCAGCAATTCCTACACAGAAGTCGGTCGGGACTGGTTCCTGTTCTTCAGAATGAAGAAACTGGCCCTTGTTAAGACCTTGAATCTGGGCTACCAGGTCCAAGGCTCCTTTGTTGCCATCTGGTTCTGGGATGAATCGTTTGTCGCCGTGGCTGGGATCTCCCCTTAAAGCCATCACGTTTTCTATTCCCATAAAGTTGAGGTCAAGCAAAGCGTCTTCGGTTTCTTCTTTAGAGAATCCGCTGCAGATAAGGTGAGGAACAGTATCGATTTGATACTTAAACAGAATCGCAGCGCAGACGCTGATCGTCCCCGGCCTCTTTCTTACCGGGACGCGGCGAAGGGTGTTGCCGCCTGCATCTTTGTAAACCACATCGGTTGCGTGGCTGGTGACATCGATAAACTTAGGCTTGTAGGGCAGCAGTGCCTCGACTGTCTTAAACACCCCATCAATGGTCTGGCCTTTTTTGGGTGGCAGAATCTCGAAGGAGAAGAGGGTTTTGTCAGCCCGATTAATGTGATCGACGATCTTCATGCCAGACCTTTAATTATGCCTGGCATGAAGCTGTATAGACTCAAAACTGGCCTACTCGTACCGAATGTCATCGAGATAAAAAACGATTCCTTCAGCAGGAGGAGCGGCAACCCAGCAGAATCCTGTTTTTATTCTTGAAAGGTCTTTGCCCTTTACGTCAAACGAATACTGTTTCCATTCACGGGTCAGTTTAACAGTCATAGAGTCGCGGGCTGTATCAAAAAACTTTGCCGTTCTGGCAAGAATCCCGTATTCAAACTTAACTTCCTCACCGCCTTTTTCCCCTTTGGCCCAAAAGGTCAGCTTTGTAGCTCCCTTTATGTCAAAACCGCCATCCTTCTCGCCCCAGTCACCCTCTGGGCTTTGCCATACCACTCCTGCCCACTGGCTTCCAGGCTTGATTCCTGCTTTCAAGACTGTTCCTTGGCGATCGCTGACACGGGCATCGGCTTGGCTGATGATGTTTGCGGAGGCGCCCATGTGGCCGCTGGGAATCCATTTATTGGCAGTATCCGCATCTCTATAGACCCAAACCGGCGCCTGGCTTGCAGCTCCCCTGGTGGATCGAGAAGGGTCTTCAACCAAGATCGGAATGTTGGCGGTGGCGGCCCCTGCTTTGCCGTCTTTTATATAGACAAAAAGCCTGTAGCCTTTCTGTTCGGAGGGCAGTTTTAGAGTGGCTCCTGTCAATCCAGATGAAACAATGGCTCCTTGAACGACCTGCTGGACTGCCTCTGCATCTCCGCCAGTGCCAAGTTCTGTGGCCTCAGTTTTCAGCACCCACTCGATTTTTAGGGGGTCGCCATCAGGATCGCTGGCAGTCAGATTCACCTTCATCTCACTGCCAGGAGCCGCTTTGGCAGAGCCAACAGTTTCAAACTTTGAAATCACTGGCACTCGGTTCTCGGGCCTGCGGCCAGACCAGATTTCGCCCATCACTTCGGCGGCAGCCAATGGCGTGCCATCGGGGAGCAGCATTCCAAACCAAGTTGCGGTGGTTTCCTGCTTGTTGCCCCAGATAAAGGCATAGCTGCCTAGTGCCAAGCCAGGGTTTTCTGTGACAAATTTGGTGTGGCTGGCGCGGTAGTTTTCGCCCTTGGCCGTCGATGTTGGCTCTGGTGCGACACCCCAGTCTGTCTTTCCAACTTCCCACTGACCAGGGGGGCCAAACTCAGTAAGGACGACTGGCTTGGTGCCGCCCTGCTGCTTATACCGGGTGACAACGCTTGTGGCCCCAGCATAGCTGTTGATCCCTAAAATGTCGATGCTTGGACAGTAGCGTTCGATAGCCTTGACCTTGTCTCCTCCAACTTCGGCGACTACCGTCATAGTTGGCCGCGAAGGGTCCAGCTTTTTCGCTGCTGATGCAGCCGCTTCAACCGCCTTCCACAAATTGGGGTTTGATTGATCTGCCTGGCCAAGCTCCATTTCGTTGCCGACTGCCCACATTAAGACTGCGGGGTGGCTTCTGTAGTCAAGCACAGCCTTTTTGAATCGTTCGAGCTGGTCAGCTGTCTGTTTGGGGTCTTCGTAGCTGAACCCGTGACGTGCATGACCCATCCAGAAGCCAACTGTGACCGAGAGCCCTAGCCTATGAGCTTCATCAAGCTGGCTTTTAAGGTTGTCTGCTCCCCAGGTGCGGATGGAGTTGCCTCCGAGCTTTGCCAGGAGATCGAGCCTCGCTGACCCCCCTGCCCCTTTGATGGTGTAGGGCTGCCCGTTGCGGAAGAGCTTGAACCCTCCTGACTCTTTTTTTAGCTGGACATGGACTGGTGACCTGAATCCGTCGGCGGATGCAGGAGCCTGGCTTTGGTGAGCCAAACAGACAAGCAGGGCGGCAGCGACCATAGATGTTTTATACCTGCGAAACGTTTCGCAAGTTCATGAGTTTCATAAAAAAACTAGCCGGGCGAGTTGGCTGTCTGCCATGCCGATTTCCATTTAGTGTGAACCCAGCGCGGGACCCTATGAATATCGGGTGCAGATTCGGCAGGCTTCTGTTCTTCGGTAAAGCCGATTAAGTAGCCAGATTCTTTGGCCGCGTTCGAGACTGTCGAGTTGAACTTTCCGTTGGGGTAGGCGATAGCCCAGCAGGAGATTTCAAGATGGGATTCTATGGCCTGTTTTGAGTCTGTGAACTCCTTTGTTAGGTCAGAAGGGGGCAGCTTCGTCAAGTCTGCCGGATGGCTTACCGTCTGGCTTTGAACAGCTGCCAGTCCTGACTTCTGCAGCTCAGCAAGAGTCTGCCAGGACATTTTTGGTCTTCCTTTTTGGCTGCCGACATGACCTGTATGAACAAACAAGGCAGTTGGCACTTTTCGTTCTTTCAAAATTGGCCAAGCGTAGTCGTAAAATCCTTAATAGTTATCGGCAAAGGTGATAAGGACGCTTTTGGGTTCAAGAGGCTTGATGCCGGTTAGGCCTTTATAAAGGTCATCGAGGCTGATGAACTTTGCTCCTTGGCTGGTGAGGAAGTCAAGCTGCTCTGTCAGTTCATCGGGAGTGCAGTCGAACCACAGTGAATTTCTATCTCTCTTAGGGACCATATCATGGTAGGTAAGGATGATCGTCTGTGAGGTTAAGTTTTGCGCTAGGGGCAGCGCCTTTGGCGCCGCATCCGGCACGGCAGCCTCCTTCGCTGACTCTTTTATTTGGGTTGGTGTGTAGGAGCGGCTGCATCCACAGACCAAAAAGAGGGCCAGAAAAACTGCCGCCAGGTTAATCCTGACAAGGAAGTCAAGGTGACTACGGACTGATCTTGTTCCTAGAGCGCAAAACATGAGTAGAATGTTGTCAGCCCCAGTTCCAGCGAGGGGACTAAACGAGGAGCATTTCAGTTTGGCAGGAGTTTCTTTTAGAGGAGTCAGTAAAGTCTTTGGCAAGGATGTTAAGGCAGTCAATAATCTTAACCTCGATATCAAGGACACTGAGTTTATGGTTCTCGTCGGTCCTTCGGGATGCGGAAAGACCACTGCACTCAGAATGATCGCGGGGCTTGAGGAAGCCACTGACGGCGATTTGATGATTGGTGACGTGCGGGTCAACGACGTTCCACCAAAAGATCGCGACATCGCAATGGTCTTTCAGAACTACGCTTTGTATCCCCACATGTCGGTGTACGAAAATGTAGCTTTTGGCCTTAAACTGCGAGAGTTGAAGGGTTTTTTCTGGCAGATTACCCACGCTTCAGAAGCACGCAAAATCAAGGAAGACATTGATGCGCGAGTGAAAGACGCGGCTAAGATGCTTGAAATTGGCCATCTTTTGGCCAGAAAACCCAAGGAGCTTTCTGGCGGTCAGAGACAGCGAGTTGCCCTGGCCCGGGCCATCGTCCGCAAGCCAAAAGTCTTCTTGATGGACGAGCCCCTTTCCAACCTTGACGCCAAACTGAGAATTCAGACCCGAGCCGAGCTGATTCGCCTTCACCGAAGTCTGGGCATCACCACAATCTACGTGACTCACGACCAGGTTGAGGCGATGACCATGGGGCAGCGCATTGCGGTAATGAGCAATGGACTGCTGCAGCAGTGTGATACACCTGAAAAGGTGTACCGGTTCCCAGCCAACAAGTTTGTGGCTGGTTTTATCGGCGCGCCGCCCATGAACTTTATTGACGGTGAGATTCAGGATGGCCACGTTGTTTTGGGCAAGACCATGCGGTTCGGACTTCTGCCTGGGCACCCAGCAGCAGCCATGAATGGCAAAAAGGTCACCTTTGGAATCCGCCCGGAAAGCATTCATATTGCCGCTCATGCTCCTATGCCTGTGACCGAAGAAAACAGCTTCGAGGCAAAAGTTGATGTGGTTGAGCTGACTGGTCACGAAAACACCGTATATGTATTTACAGGTGAACATAACCTTATTGCGAACATCGATGCGAGTGTTCCGGTTTCTGAACAGACGACGGTAAAGTTTGCCATCGATCTGAAGGAAATGCACATTTTCGATGGAGAAACCGAAGAAGCTATCCGCTGACCTAAAAGCTGGTTCCAGCAGTAAAGCGGCTCCTCAATATTGAGGAGCCGCTTTACTGTGTATAGATGCTTTTGGAATTCCGTTTTTGGCTTCTGTTGTAAAGATCAGCAGGAACATTGGGCTGCTGGTTATGAGGCCCCTATGCTGGGATCTATAGTGCATAGGGGCCGGAACAACCTGGCAGTTTGGAGTGATTATCCTACAGTTTTTGTCTGCTGGTTCTTACTTAAATGCCGCTCCAGATTTGATCCATTCATCAACAAGCTTGATGTCGGCATCTTTCAGTTTCCCAGCTGGGGGCATTAGGGGGCCCTTGCCTTTCATACGCAGCGAAAGGCTGCTCTTTTCTGGCTTCTTAGCCACAACAGACTTCTTAACGCCTTCGGGAGTATCCAGTCTGAGGCCGCCGTATGCTGCTTCGGCACGATGACATGAAACACAGTTCTTTTTCAGCAGAGGCTGAATGTGCTTGGCATAGCTTGGTGGTGCGGGCTTTGGCCCTTTTTGTGCTTGGACAGGGACGAGAACTCCCAAAGTAAGAACAGCAACTCCGAGAAGAAAGCTAAAGCGCATCTATATTAAGTATCGCCCTAGATTTTCTGAATTCTGTTAACTTATAGGACCCATTACATTTTTGTCAAGATTGGCTTTTCAACCAAGTCATGAAGAGCAGAAGAAAGAGTCATGAAATTAAACTTAAATCCTCGGGCCAAAGCAATTTCTGGAATCACCCTTTGCCCTTCCAACAGCAGGCTGGGCTCCATGCCCAAAAGGGGGAGGAGGGCTTTGATGATGAAGGCGGGGGCAGGGGGAATGGGTGGCCTGCTGTAAGCATCACGGAACTCTGCCATCAGCTGTGCATTTGTAACAGGGTCGGGAGCTGTGGCGTTAATGGGGCCAGCCACATGGCTTTCAACTGCCCAGACAAACAGCCTCACTAGGTCATCCAGGTGAATCCAGCTGACATACTGCCTTCCTGTGCCAAGAGTGCCGCCCGCATACATTTGGGTGACTTTTGAAAGCTGTTCAAACGCTCCGCCTCCAAGCCCCAAAACGACTCCTGTTCTCATCATCACGCATCGAACATCAGGGAGGCTCTCTGCATCGACCTCTGATTCCCATGCTCTGCAGGTGTCTGGCAGAAAGCCTTCACCCGTTTGGCTTGCTTCAGTCAGGATCTTATCGCCTCTATCTCCATAGATTCCGATGGCAGAGGCATTGATCCACACTTCGGGCCGTGAGGGAAGCGCGCTCATGAGTCTGCTGAGCTGCCGTGTCGATTCGATCCTAGACTTGACTATCTCTGCTTTGGTTTCAGGCGTAAACCGAGTCATGATCGATCGACCAGCCAGATTTATCAGTGCTCTGCTCTCGGTCAAGGCTCTGCCTAACGGCGAGTGGAGATCATCAGACCAGGAGACTGTTTCGTCTGCGCCATTGACCGAGCCACCTCTTGAGACAGCGACAACCTGCCAGCCTTTGTCAGTAAAGGCTTGGGTGAGGGCTTTGCCAATAAAGCCGCCTGCTCCTGCGATAACTATCTTGTTCATTCTTCTTCCAGCATCCACTGCTTCTGAATCGATTGATTAACGCCCAGATTCTGCAGAACTCTTGCCACCACGGTATCGGCCAGTTCTTCGAGACTTTGGGGGTTGGTGTACCAGGCCGGACAGGCGGGGAGTACTGTCGCACCTGCTTCGACTAAGGTTGTCATGTTGCGCAGCATGATAAGGTTCCAAGGCATTTCTCTCGGAACAAGAATCAGGGGTCGTCTTTCTTTAAGGCAGACGTCAGCCGACCGTGTGAGGAGGTCGTTTGATATGCCATGGGCGATTCTGCCCGCTGTTCCCATGCTGCAGGGAAGAATTACCATGCCGTCGTGACGAAAGCTGCCGCTTGCGGGAGGAGTGAAGTAATTCTTCTCGTCCAGCAGTTTGATTTGGGGGTATTCCTGACCAAGCCATTCGAGAGTGGAGAAGCTGGCGATGCTTGGCGAAACTCCAAGTTCGGTTTGGGCAACATCCAGAGCCTGCCTGCTGAGCATAAGGTAGATCTCATCCCAGATTTCTGCTGCAGCCCTTAAAAATCGCTGGGCGTAGATGGCTCCGCTTGCGCCTGTTACGCCTACTACTAGGCGGCCTGTCCCCATGTCAGTGTAATCTACGTCTTCTGGCCCCTTACAATCTAGGGGGTCCCCCTTTGCTATGGCCGCAGATACCAAACCCCACAAGGCATCCATCTTGTTTTGGGTCATTCTGCTGCTGGGTTTTGCGGCGAGAGTGTGGTGGGTGCAGGCCGTAGACACCCAGCCTGTGACAGATTTCGCCTGGTACTTTGAGAAAGCTAAAGAAATCAGCCAAGGGCTGGGCTACCAGGATAAAGGAGCATCAACCGCTTATTGGCCTGTCGGGTGGCCGGCGGCTCTCGGACTCATTTTCAAGATTTTTGGCGCGAACCTTGGCGTGGCCAAGGCTTTTACACTTTTTCTTACTTGGGCGCTTATCCCATTAACCTATAGCCTAAGCCGGAAGATTTTTAACTCGGAGCCAGCGGCCCTCGCTGCCTGCGGCCTGACAGCCTTTCATCCCCACTTTATTGCCTACTCTTCAATCCTGGCTTCTGAACCTCTCTTTACCTGTCTGACTTTGATATGTTTTAGCTGGCTTTTGGCCGCTAGAGATAAACCTATCTGGGGAGCGGCAGGTGGAGCAGCTCTCGGTTTGGCCTGTCTGGTGCGGCCCCAGGCGATTCTGCTTCCATTTTTGATTCAGCTTTTTAGCGCAAGGGTGGATAGGCGTCGTCGCAGAGACTCTCTTTTAGTTTTGGGGCTTGTCTTTGTGCTGGCCCTGACTGTTCTTTCGCCTTGGCTTCTGCATACAAAGGCTGTTTTTGGGAGATTTGTTTTTGTCAGCACCAACGGGGGCGACAATCTGCTTATTGGACATCATCCTGGCGCGACGGGCCGCTATGCCAATCCCGATCTATGCGGTCTTGAAAGACCCGAAGGAATGAGCGAGGGGGAGAGAGATCAGGCCGCGATGAAACAGGGGCTTGCCAATCTGCAGTCAGATCCGGCGCAGTCTTTGTCGCTTGTGCCTGTAAAGCTTCAAACGACTTTGTTCACTACGACCGACGCCGCATATTGGGCTTTTCAAATCAATCCAGAAAAGCTGGATGTGCCGGGCAAAGGCAGCGATAAGGAGTTCTATCTTGGCTTTAAGTCGGCAAGTCATTGGGCGTTTTTGGGGCTTTTATTCCTGGGCTGTCTTGGGCTTGCCAAGCAGGCTGTTTTTGGTCCAAGGGACGAAAGAACGAGCGCGGGATTTGCTGTCATTGCATCGGGGCTCATTCTGCCTCTGCTGCTCAGCGCGGTTTTCTTCGGAAATCCTCGCTTCTTTTTTTCTGCCCTTCCGCTGCTTGCTATAGCATTCGGTGGAGTTTTTGTTTTTAGGGCTGCAGAAGCCAGTTCGCCTGAGCCTGTCAGCCCCGATTCGGTATAACCCTTGAGTCATGGCAGAACTCCTTGCAGCCAAATTGATTCGCGATGTGCCCGATTTTCCCAAGCCGGGGATCATGTTTAAGGACATCTCACCAATCCTGCAGGACCCTGTTGCTCTGAAGCAGGCTGTTGAGTTTATGGCGTTGGATGTAAAGGCCAAGGGCGCAGAGGTTGTTGTTGGAATTGAAAGCCGAGGCTTTATTTTTGGCGTGCCGATTGCCTTGGAACTCGGGCTGCCATTTGTCATGACCAGAAAGGTCGGAAAGCTGCCTTTCACCACGATTCAAACCGAATACAGTCTTGAGTACGGAACTGCCAAGATTGAAATGCACACCGATTCGTTGGTTCCTGGGCAGAAGGCTTATATTGTTGACGACCTTTTGGCCACTGGCGGCACGGCGGCTGCCAGCGCTGAACTGGTTGAAAAGCTTGGCGGCCAAGTCTGCGGGTTTGGATTTATTATTGAGCTTGGATTCCTGAATGGAAGAGAAAAGCTGGAAGGATATGAAGTCTGTTCCTTGATTAACTTCTAAAGGAAAAAACAATCATGCTGCGCGCCGCTGCTCTTTTTGCTCTTGCTTTAGTTTCTGGTCCTGTCGCCGTCAAGGTCGATGATCTTGTCTCTCGGAGAGATGAGCTTAATGAAAAGGTAGTTCAGGTCACGGCAGATATTAGAGATTACGAAGCCAAGCTCAGCAAAAAAGGCAATAAGTACACTGTCTTTAAGCTGATTGGCAAAAAGCATAACATCTCTGTTTGGATGGGCGGGCACCTGAAGGAAGCTGATGCTCCTAAGAATGGTGATACTGTTCAAGTCATAGGGATTTTTGATAAGGAAAAGAAGGTTGGCACCCTGACCTTTTTGAATGAGCTGGATGCTTCACCCCGAAAGGAAAAGCCTTACGGAGTGAAGATAATCAAGCGGAAAAAGACTTAATGCCGCGGCCCTGTCTGCTTGCAGTGTATGGTCCGACTGGCTCCGGCAAGTCGGCTTTAGCTGAAAAGCTGGCGGGGCCTTTTTGTGCCCGGCTTATCTCAGTCGACGCTTTTCAGGTTTATCAGGGCTTTGATATTGGCACTGGCAAGCCCAAACAGCCGCATAACTGGCTGGGGGTAGACCTGATTCAGCCAGAAGAGAGCTTTGGGGTCGTTGAGTTCATTCGCTTCGTTCTGCCGCTTTTGGAAGAATCATTTCAAAGGGAAGAGAATGTGATTTTGGCCGGTGGGACAGGGCAGTACATGAGAGCCTTGTTGGAAGAGTTTTCTGACTTGGGGCCAATGCCTGACCCGGTTTTAAGGGCAGACCTAATGAGGAGGGAAGAAGAGGAGGGGCTGGAGTCTTTAGTAGGTCAGCTTTTTCGCTTGAATCCTTATCACCAAGTTGACGTAAAGAACCCTATTCGTGTTCGCAGGT
Organism: uncultured Fimbriimonadaceae bacterium; assembly: GCA_964607175.1. Taxonomy (GTDB): domain Bacteria; phylum Armatimonadota; class Fimbriimonadia; order Fimbriimonadales; family Fimbriimonadaceae; genus JAKRSE01. The sequence continues at coordinate 70,111 of CAZSIM010000009.1, read as the reverse complement.
CTTTAGAACGACTTCTACAGCCGACCGAACCTTTTCGATTCGCTATTCCGCCATTTAGGAAACTCAAAATAGGGTTGGATGTCGAACCCAATCTTCTGGCCATTTGGCAGGAAAAACGCATTTCGGATATGTTTCGAGATGGATGGGCGGTAGAGATTGAAGGTCTTATGGCGAAGGGAATACCTGAAGAGGCACCCGCTTGGCGGGCTATCGGGTATGACGTGGTGAAGAGGGCACTTATTCAGCAGTCGAGCCTGACAGAAGCAATGGCGCAAGCTGCTGTTCTTCATCGTCAGTACGCCAAGCGCCAAAGAACTTGGCTGCGAAAAGAACCTCATCTTCAATGGGTGAATGTTTCTGGGGAAACTCAGAATTTTGACGATTTGGCTCACGAAGTGATGAGCCACATTCGGGCAGGGAAAAAAGAAAATGGCTAAAGGAATCAACCTGCAGGATATGTTTCTGAATCAGGTCCGCAAAGAGGGCATTGGCGTGACTATTTACTTAATGGGTGGAGTTCAGTTGAGGGGAAGTGTGAGGGGCTTTGATGCCTTTACCGTGCTTCTTGATGCACCGGGCAAACCAACTCAGCTTGTATATAAGCATGCTATTACCAGCATCGTTCCGCTAAAACAGATTGGCGGTAGAGAAGATGGTCGTGGGGATAGACCAGGCGATATAGACGAGTGATCCCATTTGCCAAGTGGCAGGGCTGTGGCAACGATTTTGTGTTGCTGCAGTCTGAAGATTTGAGAAGAGCAGGTCTGCCAGATGGGTTGAACCCCGATCAAATAGCTCAAATCTGCGACAGGAATTTTGGGGTGGGGTCCGATGGTTTGGTCACCATCGATACTCTGCCCCATGGCCTTGTCTGCCGCATGTGGAACCCTGATGGTTCGCAGAGCGGCATGTGTGGCAATGGAATTCGCTGCACTGCCTTGTTTAGCCGCGATGCTGGTTTATGGCAGTCTGGCGAGCCCTTTTGGATGGCAGAGAGGCGTGTGGGAGTTCTGCTGGTGGAAGACCAAGTGCAGGTTCAAATGGGAAAGCCATCTGGAGCCCCTTGGGACCCGGCAAGAACAGATCTGCCTCCTGCTGAGTTTGAGCTTGAAATTGGCGAGACTCTGCTGCGTGGGTGGGGAGTTAGTTTTGGCAATCCACATATAGTTATCCCGACCCAGGATATTGATCAGACTGATATCGCTTATTTTGGGCCAAGATTGGAAAAGCATCCTAGTTTTCCTGCTTCGACAAATGTTCACTTTGTTCAGGTGGTGTCGCCTGATTCAGCCAAGGTTCTGCATTGGGAAAGAGGTGCAGGCATCACGCTTGGCTGCGGATCTGGCGCCTGTGCGGTTTATGCCGTTTTAAGGCATCTAGAGCTGGTGAATCAGAAAGTTTCCTTGAATCTTCCTGGTGGAACTCTTCTGCTTGATGCGGATGAGGATGGTGTTCTAAAAACGGGTCCAGCCGCGCAGTCATTTACTGGTTTTCTGGACTTGAACCGCTAGTCTTTTGTTTAAATCAAAACTGTTTTAACAATTGAAAGTTTGACTGTTTGTTTATTATCAATTCTGACGCTTTTGTCTGGATTTGAAAGGTCTGGTGGCACTTGAATTGAGCTTAGGTACCAAAGATAGCTTAGGTAAAATTTGTCTGTGCCACGGTCCAGAAAGCTAGATAAGTACACCAACAGCATCCTTCCGCCAAGGTATCAGAGTGCTTCATACAGCTTCACCGACAAAGAAGAAGTTGTCACGGGTCTCCATGAAAAATCCCTGCCTTTGGGAAGGTATGGCCGTTACGACAACCCATCGTGGCTGGTGGCTGAATCTCAGCTTGCAAAGCTAGGCAGAGCTGAGTCTGCTTTGGTCTTTGGTTCGGGCATGGCGGCACACAGCACCACGTTTCTGACTCTTCTATCAAGCGGGTCAAAAATGTTCATGCCTTCAGAGTCCTACAGGCAGGTGAGAAAGCTTTCCTTTAATCTGCTCAGAAGATTTGGGGTTGAAGTAACAGAGCTTTCTGTAAAAAATTCTGAAGATTTTCTGAAAAAAATTAAAGATGCCGGGCCAGATATCGATCTTCTTCATTTGGAGATGCCCTCTTCTCCTCAGATGTTTCTCATAGACCTTGAAAAGATAAGGGGCTTGGTATCAGATAAAACCATCATCACGATGGATTGCTCTTTTGCTCCGCCTCCTAACTTTTATCCTCACGATTTCGGAATTGATATTGCTTTGTATAGCGCCACAAAATACATCGGCGGCCATGGCGATATTGTTGCTGGGGCGATTACTGGTTCTTCTAGTTTGATTGAGCGAATTAGAGAGGTAAGAGATACAACTGGCGGCATTACAGATGGGGGCACTGCCGAGCTGATTTCTAGGAGCTTATGCACTTTAGAGCTAAGAGTAGAAAAGGCAAATAGAATGGGAATGGTTTTAGCCGAATTTCTATCTGGGCATGAACTCGTCGAAAGGGTTTTCTACACTGGTCTTGAATCTCATCCTCATCATGGACTGGCGAAAAAGTATCTTAAGGGCCACGGGGGTGTTGTGACATTTGAAGTCCCAGGAACCGAACAGGAAGTGGCGACCTTTGTTGATCTGCTGGAAATACCCTACATGGCTTCCAACTTTGGCTGTCATGTTTCGCTTGTTGAGCAGAGCACGTTTTTTACCTACTACGAGTACAACGACAAGGAACTGGAAGACATTTCAGTTCCCCGCACCACAGTGCGCTATTCTGTGGGTTACACAGAAAGCATTGAAGATATCTGTGCCGATATCGATCAGGCTCTTAGAAAGTATAGAGTCTAAAAACCGAACTAAGCTCTTGCCGCCGCCGCTTCTTGATACATCGAAAGATAATCGGGAGCGGTGCGGTTCCAGCTCCAGTCTTCGCGCATCGCCAGCCTAATCATTCGCTGCCATTCCTCTTGGTCGGCAAAGGTGGCAAGGGCTTTATTAACTGCCCCCATAAACTCTTCTTGGCGGTGAGGAGTAAAGGTAAACCCTGTCATATCCTCTGTCACGGTGTCGGCTAATCCACCTGTGTAATGAACAATGGGCAGGGTGCCGTAACGCATGGCAAACATCTGCCCTAGTCCGCAGGGTTCATAGCGGCTGGGCATCAAAAACACATCACTGCCAGCGTAGATTCTTTGGGCAAGGTCCGGATCAAACTGCGAAGCGTAGACCATTTTCCCGGGGAACTGTTCTGAAAGGAACTTCAGGCTGGCTGCTATGCCTGCATCTCCCTGCCCTTGAATGGCGACAGCACACCCGGCATTAATCATCTGCTCTATGGCAGGAATCAGGATGTCGAACCCCTTTTGGTCAGCCAATCGTGAGACCATGCCGCAGAGCATCGTCTGACTGTCTATGTTTAGGTTCAGCTCGTCTATCAGCTTGGCTCGGCAGATTGATTTGCCAGAAAGATTTTCCAGACTGAAATGAGCAGGAAGGTCGGGGTCAGTTTTTGGGTTGTGGGCATCTACATTAATCCCGTTAAGGATGCCTTTGAGTCTGTTTTGGCTTCGCAGATGCTTCATCAGGCCGGTCAAAACACCGCCCTGCTCTTCTGAAGTGATTTCGACGGCATAGGTGGGGCTGACGGTGCTGACCTGCTCGCTGTAGGCTGCCCCGGCTTTAAGCATGTTCACCGAACCGTAGGTTTCCAGCTTGTCATAAGTGAATAGGCTGTGGGGCAGTCCGGCGAGATCAAGGGTGTCTTGACCAAAAACTCCTTGATGTGAAAAGTTATGAATGGTAAAGCACGAGGCTGTTTTTTCCCACTCTCGTCCCTTGCGTTCCCTCATAAAGACAGGAAGAAAACCCATCTGCCAATCGTGGCTATGAACTACATCTGGCATCCAGCCTAAAGATTCGCAGGCTCTTAGAACAGCCTGAGAGAAGTAAAGCCAGTCTTCGCGGCCAAGATCGTAAAGAGCGCGCCGATCCATAACACGCTTGAATCTTTCTTCCCCGTCGATCAGCATCAGCGTCAGACCATCACATTCTGCGATATGCACAACACTGTGTATCCGTCTGTCACCGGCGAAGGGGACTTCGATGCCGGTTTTAGTGGTGATTATCAAGGGCCTCAGGGCATCCATGATAAAGCCATAGGCCGGAAGAGCAATACGGGCTTCAACCCCCAAAGGTGTTAAAGCCCGAGGCAGAGATCCTACGACATCAGCCAGCCCTCCTACCTTTGCCCAAGGAGAAGCTTCAGCGGCAGCGAATAGGATCTTCATTTTTTGTGTTGGAAGTCTGCTACAGAGCCTCAATCAGGACCGCAGTGGCTTCTCCTCCCCCAATACATGGACTGCAGATGGCGTATCTTCCGCCTCTTCGCCGCAGCTCCATTAGGCTGGTTAGAATCAGCCTTGTGCCTGTCATTCCAATGGGGTGTCCCAACGAGACAGCACCACCGTTGACGTTAAGCTTTTCCCGAGGAATCCCTACGGCATCTGCCGTGTGCATGGCAACTACCGAGAAGGCTTCGTTGATTTCAAACAGATCAATGTCGTTTTGGGTCAGGCCTGTTTTCTGCAGCAGTTTTTGAACAGCGGCAGCCGGAGCGGTGGTAAACCATTCTGGCTGCTGGGCGTGCTGTGTCCAGGCTTTTACTCGACCAATGGGCTTGAGTCCCTGCGATTCTGCAAAGGCTTCTGAGGCCATGATCAAAGCTGCCGCACCATCGTTGATAGAACTCGCGTTGCCAGCGGTGGTGACTCCATCTTTTCCAAAAGCGGGGCGGAGGCTTGGGAGTTTTTCGATATTGCCTCGGCCTGGCTCTTCATCAGAAGAAACCAGAATGGGGTCGCCTTTTCGCTGGGGAACAGGAACAGCCTCGATCTCTTCAGCCAGCCTTCCTTCCTTTTGGGCCGTCAGGGCACGACGGTAGCTCTCAGCAGCGTATTCATCAATTGCCTCGCGGGAATAGCCGTTTTCTTTGGCGCAAAGATCACCGCAGCTGCCCATGTGCTGGTTTGAATAGGGGTCCCACAGGCCGTCATGAATCATGGAGTCCAGCATTTGGGCGTGGCCCATTCTCAGCCCGGCTCTGCCGCCAGGGAGAATGTACGGAGCATTGGTCATGGACTCCATGCCGCCGGCGATGACAGCCTGACATTCCCCTAATGCGATGGCCTGTGCGGCAAGCATCACGGTCTTCATGCCGCTGCCACAGACTTTGTTGATGGTCGTGCAGGGAACTCCGTCGGGGAGATCAGCGCCTTTTGATGCCTGGCGGGCTGGGGCTTGACCCACCCCGCCAGAAAGAACGCACCCCATCAGGACTTCTTCTACGAGGTCGGGCGAAACGCCAGACCTGGCAAGTGCGGCACGAATAGCGTGGGCGCCAAGCTGAGGTCCGGTAAAAGATGATAGGACGCCCTGAAAGCATCCGATTGGCGTTCTTGCGCCAGAAAGGATCACCGCGCTGTGAAGACTCATGACGGAATTTAGGATAGCACCCGTGCTGCCTTTGATAAAAGGAAAAGCCCCCCTCCTGCCTAGGCAGAAGAGAAGCTTCCTGTGGCTTATGAACCCTTTTGGGGGTTCCTCGCCTTTGTCAGTCTCCGGCTGAGCCGCCGAAGAAAGGATCGAAAGGAATCAGACCCAACCGACTGGCCGTACGCAGAGCCTGAACTCTGTTTCTGACCTGCAGCTTTTGGTAGACGTTGGCGAGGTGGAAATCCACGGTTCGCTTTGAGACCACCATCTTGTCTGCGGCTTCTTGGCTCGAATGACCCTGAGCGATTAAGCTCAGCACTCGAACTTCTGTCGGAGTCAGTCTGACCCCTCTTTGAGTCTCGTTTCCACGAGATGCACTTGGAACTGCCATATCATCCATCCCTTTCGTGTTCTGCCGCCTGTCTTGTTGTTTCCATGTTCCCCAGCACTTTTGAGATGGTCCTTGAAAAATTCCTGAAAAAAGTATTTCCTGGCCTAGCTGGGCAGGATCTGGCTTTGGCAGAACTGTGCCTGCTAATTAGATCGGTATTTGAGAGTATTGTTCCTAGGGGAAGCAGGTGCTTACAGGGCTGGAATCAGAAGCTCTGCGCCCTTAGCGGCCCGGCATGGCAGAAGTCGAGGCGTATGTTGTGGATAGTGGCTTCGGTACGCCTTTTCGGCTGACTGAAGAAAGTCTTCAAGCTGGCCTGCATGAACTAAAGCTACGCAGCAGCCTCCAAAGCCTGCGCCAGTCAATCTGACGCCTACGCAGCCAGGTGCTTTTGAGCAGGCTTCTGCCATGCCGTCAAGTTCAGGAACACTGACCTCAAAGTCGTCTCTAAGGCTCTGGTGGCTTTCTGCCATCAGAAGGCCTATTTCGTGTTCATCGCCTCGTTCGAGAGCCGCTGCAAAGTCGATGCAGCGCTGGTTCTCTGTTAAAACGTGCCTTGTTCTTTTTGCCTCAAGTTCGGTGAGGCTCTCGTTTCGCCAGTCGCCAAGGCCGGCATGACGCAGCATGGGCACTCTCAGTTTCTCTGAGGCAGATTCCACCTGCTCACGTCTTGCCTTGTATTCACCATCGACTAAGGCGCGCCTTTTGCCAGTGTCACAGACGACCATTACCAGTCCAGCAGGAAGAGGTTTTTTCTGAACGGATGAATCGAGAGTATCGATGAATAGGGCAGAACCTTCAACACCAAGGGCGCTGGCAAGCTGGTCCATTGTGCCGCAGGGCATTCCTACATATTCTCTTTCTGCCTTCACTGAAAGGAGAGCCAGTTCCTTATTGTCGTGCCCTAGGTTCTCAATATGATTCCAGAGGATGGCAAAGGCAAGTTCAATGGCTGCAGAAGAAGAAACACCTGCTCCAAGGGGAAGTGTGGTGAGGACGGCTGCCTTGATCGGAGTCTTGGCTCCAAGCACCCATGCGACTCCCGCCGGGTATTGGCTCCAGCCGCTGACTCGGCTGGATGGGGATGAATCAGCGAGTGAGAATGGTGGGGCTCCTCCTTCAGATTCGCTGGCGAGGTGGCAGAGCCCGTCTTCGCTTGGGCCAGCCGCCACCCAGATGCCTCGGTCGATGGCAGCAGGGAAGACAAAGCCTCCCGAGTAGTCTGTGTGCTCCCCAATCAGGTTGACGCGGCCAGGAGCCCGGGATATCCAGGCTGGCTCTCCGCCAAACTCCTTCCTGAAAAGCTCAGTCACCGCATCAATATGATTCACATGATGAGTTTTGCCCTTTTTGTGGCTGGTCCCAGGGGCTGCAGAGCGATCAGTCTGCACTGCATCAATATGCCAGCGAGTTTTATGAACATTTCCTGACTTGCATCGTTAACTTAGAAAGCAGATGCCTGACACCTATTCTTATCAGCCATCAGCCGAGGAAGTTTTGGCCTACCGCAAAGCGGGAATGGCCTGTATAGCGCTGGTGCAGGGGCTGCCGAACTCGCTTGCCAACGCCATTCTTCAGGATAGGATGGAGGAACACTTTACAGAGCTGGCGGCTTCCAGACAGATTTTAAGGCAGAAGCACTTTGATATTTATCTGCAGACCTTGGCCCGAGAATGTGTGGTGCGCTATGCCGCAGCGGCGGCAGAACGAATGGCAGGCGACCCAGAAAGAGCTTTGATGCCAAGAAGGGTCTTTGAAGAACCTGGGTTTCTTGCCCAAACAGATGACGCTCATGTTTTAAGCCACCTTGAACAGATGACTCAGCCTTTTTTTTCCGTCGGGATGGATGACGAGGAATCATCTCTAATGGCTGGCGTGCTGCATGGCTTCTGTGCCATGTACAACTCATTGGCTTTTAGGCTGGTGCAGGGGCCTTTAAACTCAATTATTCTTGAGGCAGTGGAAGAAATTCTTATGGGCAGAGAGTTGAACGCAGACTGGTTCCAAGATCGAATTGAATCTCTTCCGGCTCTTCAAAGCTGTTAGCTGCTTTCCTAGATTTTTGGCCAGCTGCGGCTGACTTCCGCGTTCTTTTCGTGGACGGCATCGGATTGAGTTTGTAGAAAAACCTCCATCTTGTCAGCGAGGTTTTGGTCGGCTGCAGCAAGGATCCTTACAGCCATGAGCCCAGCATTTTTCCCCCCGCCAATGGCCATTGTCGCTACAGGAATCCCACCAGGCATTTGAACAATAGAAAGGAGGGAATCCAGTCCAGAGAGGGCTTTGCTCTGAACTGGAACACCAATTACCGGCAAAGGAGTCATGGAGGCGGTCATGCCAGGCAGGTGGGCAGCACCGCCTGCCCCGGCGATAATCACCTGAATTCCACGGCCTCTGGCCGACTGGGCATACTCCACCATTTTCATTGGCGTCCTATGGGCGCTGACGATTTCCAGTTCGTATGCCACGCCGAAATCTTCAAGGACATCTGCGGCTGGCTGCATTGAGTCCATATCGCTGTGAGAGCCCATGATGATTCCGACGAGAGGACGTGACATGACATTACTCTACCGTCCCGGTAATCTCATGTTATGACTTCAGACGTTATGGCCCGCCTATGGAGCGAAAGGTATGGCGAGGATCTCCCCTATGGCATTGAGCTTGATCCACTCTTTCTTAGACACAAATCTGTGAGGTCATTCACTGGCGCGCCTCTTCCTCTAGGCTGGAAAAAAGCCTTGACTGCGGCAGCACAGTCAGCAAGCACTTCATCAAATCTGCAGCTGTGGAGCGCGGTGTCGGTGGAGAACCCTGAGAAGCGGGAAAAGATTGCTTTGGCCTGTGCAGATCAGGATCAGGTGAGGACGGCTTCTTTGTTTTTGGCTTTCTGTGCTGACCATTACCGTCTGAGAAAAGCGGCTGAAGGCCAGGGGATGAATCCTGATGGCCTTGGGGTGAATGAAATGTACACCATGGCTGTGATTGATGCCGCTCTTGCCGCAGAACGCATGATTGTCGCGGCAGAATCGCTTGGGTTGGGAATCTGCTGCATTGGGGCCCTGCGAGATAATCCGGAAGAGATAAAGCAGCTGTTGAACCTGCCCCACGGTGTAGTCGGATTATTCGGACTGGCAGTTGGTTTTCCGACCGACAAGGTGACCGATGAAGTAAAGCCACGAATCAGGCAGGACTCTGTTGTTTTTGATGAGGTTTACGATCATGAGGTCGATACTCTTGAGTACGACGATCGGATGAAGGGCTTCTATGAATCGCAGGGCATGAAAGGGGCTTACACTTGGTCAGCCCGTTCTGGGCGAAGGGTGGAAGCGGACAGGCTTGGCAGCAGAAAAATTTTTGGAGATTTTGTAAAAAAGCAGGGAATGGACCTGGCATGAAGCAGAGATGGCACCGCCTAAGTGGAAGTGCCATCTAGATTGGTTAAGTACGGACTTTCTTAGCCTTTTTGTCTGCCTTCAATGGCTGCCAGGAGAATCGCTCCGGCAATCCCTATACGTCGATCTAGAGTCGCCTGGGGGTCCATTGTGAAATCGATGTTTAGGTGGTATGAAAATGGGTTGAAGTTCTGTCTTAAATCTACAACTTTTCTGCCATCAAACATGATCATGTCGTAATTTTGTGGAACTAAGGCAGAAAGAAACCTACGCACCAAAGCCAGAGCGACAGAGTCTTCAATCAGGGTTCCAATCACTTGGTCATTGGGGTCCAAAACCTCCCATTCATCACGGATGATAGAGTGCCATCCTTTGCGGCGCATGGCGCCAACTTTGGTTTGGGTCGTTGAATCCCAAATATCGTAGGCTGCAGAAAAGTCAATGATCTGCCTTGCTTGGATGACCATTACTTCCTGGGTCGCTGATTCATCCGAGTAAACACGGATATCTTCCTTGAGGCGGAATCCCTTTTGATTGACAAAGGCGACCAACTGCCCTGAAGGATCGTAGATGCGAAAGTTGTTTCCAACCAGCTTTAACAGCTGCCTTTTTAGGGTGTAGTTCAGCGTAGAAGCTGGAAGATTCATGAGGCAAGTTTACTTTCTTTGATGAATGAATCGTGCAGGAGATTGAGGTGTTTTTTTGAGAAGGTATTCAGCCTGTAAACTGCAGGCTGCTAGGCAAGAAAACATTTGAACGATTTGGAGCTGGTGAGACACATATCTTTATGAGGCCAGCTGTCACTCGATTCGGCTTTATCTGGTTTTCTCTAGCTTTGCTATGCCATGCTGGCTGCCAGCCAGACCAAGTGGAAGCGAAGCCTGGAGGGGTTAGTCAGGGGGAAGCGGATGTCCTGCTGAGACAGGTTCCTGAGGAGCTTCGCTGGACCGAACCGCCTGAGGACCCTGCCGCCCAAGAGCGCTACATTAAGGTTCTGAAAATTGTGAGAAGAGGGGCTGGCAGCGGATATGGCCGTCCTGAATCCCAAGATTCTTCAAACCTAAGCCAGATCAGGCAGATACTAAAATCGGGACCGGTGCAGGTTGGGTTTGATGAGGGTTTGGCGCTTGGTTCGGCCTACAATGGGACAGTCGCACCAGCCTTGGTCAGCAGCCTGCTTTTTGAATCTGCCGCCGCCGCAGTGCAGGCAAAAAAGACAGATCAAGCGGCAGATGATATAAAGCTTGCCTTTGATTGGATGCTGCAGACGACTGATTCTGGCTCGATAGATATGGGACGAAGACATGACTTCTTTAATGTGCTTAACCGCATATCCCAGGCGGTGCAGCCAAGTCAGGCTGACAGAAAGAAGCTGCTGGCTGTTCTCCCTAGCGAAGAAAAACTGCTGGATCTGCAGAAAGATCAGGTCAAACAGATTCTTGAATCTAGAATATACGCCTTGGCGGGAATAACTGCGCCTAAAAAAGATTTGGCAGTCAGTCGTCAGAACCGGTTTTTTGGCTACGGGGCAGGTGTTTCACTAGATCCCAAGGCCTCGATTCTTGTGCCTCCCTTTGGAACCCTGGATAAGGAGGAAACCCTGAAATCCTTAGTTGAAATGGCTCGCCTGACAGTCTTGACTCTTGATTCGACGCAGGATTCGCCAATGGGAATGCAGCGTCAGCTGATGACAGATTTTGTGAAGTGGCTGCCAACTCCGCCGCCCAGCTTGACAACAGGCACAAAGGCAGAAAGAGATTACGTTCAGAAGAAAATTGATGTTTATGTTATGGAAATGAACAAGGGGGAAAACACCTTGGGCAGACAGTTTTTACAGTCTTGGCAGTCTTATTCGATAGATGCAAGGCCCAGTCTGAGCCAAACGGTTGAAGATTTTCGCCGCAGTCTTGAAGCGTCTATCAGATAATAAAATTCCAAGTAGAAAAAATGTCCGGGACCCAAATCGACCGGATGTCTTTCTGCGTAGATATCAATATGAAAAGTGTGGCTATTGCTGTGGCAGCCCTCGGAGCTCTGGGGGTGGCCAGTGGATCGTTCATCTTAGCCTCCTCAGGAGTGAATCCGACTGCTGCTGGTCAAAACCGCACCACAGGGAGAGTGAAGACAGTGGCAGGATGGAAAGTTCAGGATGGCAGATTTATTGAAGGCCCTTATAAAGGCTTTCTCGCCGAATCTCCTCAGCGAGAAGATAAAATCAAGTGGACTCAGGCCGAATGGAAGGCCAAGCTGACTCCCGAACAGTTTAGAATTTTGAGGTCACATGGCACAGAAGCTGCCTTCTGCGGAGTTTTTCATGACCACAAAGGTAAAGGCTATTACAAGGTGGCAGCCATAGATCATCCTGTGTTTAAGTCAGACGCCAAGTTCGATTCTGGCACTGGCTGGCCCTCCTTCTTTCAGCCTTATGATATGGATGCTATCTGGCTGAAGCCAGACTACAGCTATGGCATGACACGCATGGAAGTGCTGGATTCAAAGTCTGACGGACACCTTGGACATGTGTTTACCGATGGTCCAAGGGATAAGTCTGGCCTGAGGTTCTGTATCAACTCAGAGGTTCTTGAATTCGTAGAAACTCCTGAGTAAGCAGTTTTGCAGCAGGAATAAAAAGGCCGGACTTGATTGAAGTCCGGCCTTTTTATCTTAGTGGGAGCATGTGGAACCGTGCTTGTGATTCGCTTCCATGCTTCCAGAGCCTTCCGCTCGGCAGGCTATTTTTATAGTCTTTATGGTCTCATCAGTTTCCCGGCTGCGGTCTAATGGGGCGCGGCCAAAGCTGCCGCAGTAGCTTGTCAGCAGAGAGTTTATATCCTGCTGGCTGATAGCTTTATCTTTATCTTGGTTGATGGTGGGAAACATCAGGTCGCCTGAGTTTGTGCTGTGTCCGTAAAGAAAGAGGGCATGTCCAAACTCATGTGCGGAGGTGGCTTTGAGCCCAAGAAAAAGCTCTGCAACAGACATGCCCGGCCATGTGGCAATTTCAATGGAGGCCGACACGATTCGTCCACTAGATTCGACATAACTCAGGGCGGTGGTGGCGAGAGTTTCTCCATCGCCAGGACGACTTGACCGCGTCGTGAAGGTTACTGAGATTTCAGCTTCGCTGGCTGAGCCCACCCGTGAAATCTGAACGCCTCCCGAACTGGCTGTCTGCCATCTGCCAAAGGCTTCTTCAGCTAAAAGCGCCAAGGAAATTGACCCGCCTGACCCGTCAGGGTAGGTTTTGTCATTTCTGAAGGCGACTCTCACTGGGAATTTCTCCCAATAGAGCAGCCTGTTCAGCCGGCCAGAGCCAGGGTCGTAATCCTGCACATAGTTGGGAGAGGCGTAGTTCACTCCGCAGACGGGGCGGCTGGCTCCTCCGCCAGAAGAAGTTCCTCCTCCAGCACCGCCACAGCCTGCAATAGCAAGTCCGGCGATGATGAGAAAGGTGTGAAGACGAGCCATGAGCTTAATCATGGCAAAAATTTACTAAAAAGCCATCGATTCAGGTTAATCTTCATCCCCAATGTACTCGCTTGGGTCCATGGGGGTGAGAAAGTTCTTACCGCCGAAGAGGATTTCTACCTGCATCCCGTCAATAAGCACTTCTCTCGGGCGCGGGCCATCACGAGGGCCGACAACACCCCTTTCCTCCATGAGGTCAAGGAGTCGTGAGGCTCTTTGAAAGCCAATGGAAAACTTTCGCTGAAGCATTGATGTTGAGGCTTGACCTCTATCCACCACAAAGCGGACGGCATCCTGCCAGTATTCATCGCTTTCTTCCTCTGTCATCGAAGCCTGTTTCTCTTCAACAGCGATGGCAATGGGGTTGAGAACGTAGTAGGGTTTTTCCTGTTTGCGCCAGAAGTTGCAGACGTCCTCGATCTCCTTTTCGCTGACATAGCAGCCCTGAACGCGCACCGCTTTAAGGGCGTCGATAGGATGGTAAAGCATGTCGCCCCGGCCAAGAAGCTTGTCTGCCCCGGCGGTATCTAGAATTGTCCGCGAATCGACTTGGCTGGAAACAGCAAAAGCAATTCGACTGGCGATATTGGCTTTAATGGTTCCTGTTATAACGTCTACGCTGGGCCTTTGAGTGGCTATGACCAGGTGGATGCCTGTGGCTCGGGCCAGCTGGGCGAGGCGGCAGATTGAGGTTTCGACTTCGGCCCGGCATTGGATCATCAAATCGGCCAGTTCGTCGATAATGACAACGATGTAGGGCAGTTTTTCTTCTGGTTCCACCTTGGCGTTCCAGCCGTCAATGTTTCTCACCTGTCGTTCAGAAAAAAGGTCGTACCTCTTATCCATTTCACGCCAGACGGCGCGGAGCACGCCGGCAGCTTCCTTTACATCCTTGACGACAGGATACATAAGGTGCGGCAGCCCTTCGAAGAGAGAAAGCTCAACCCTCTTGGGGTCGATCATTACCATGCGAACCTCCTTGGGGCTGTGCTTCATGATAAGACTCATGATGATCGTGGCGAGGCCAATGGACTTTCCGCTGTTGGTTGCGCCGCCAATCAGCAGGTGAGGCATGGTGGTCATATCGGCATAGCGTGGGTTGCCAGCCACATCCTTGCCCAAAGCGATAGTGAGCTTTGACTTGGAGTCATGGAACTCAAGGCTGTCGCACATTTCCTTTAAGGTTACTAATGCTCTTATGGCATTCGGCACCTCGACGCCGATGGCTGCTTTGCCAGGAATGGGCGCCTCGACTCTAACGTGATGAGCCGCCAGAGACATGGCAATGTTATCGGCCAGGGTTGTTATCTTGTTGACTCTGATTCCTGGACCGAGCTGAATTTCGTAACGGGTGAGCGAAGGACCAGCTGCCACGGCAACGACATTGGCATCAACCCCGAACTGTTCAAGAGTTCCTTCTAAAATCTCGATATTTTTCTGAAGCTCGGCTGGGTTCTTTTTGGCTTTTTGGGCTGCCTCGGCTAAGAGCGAAAGAGGTGGAAGCGTGTAGGGGCCGGAACCACCGCTGGAAGGAACTGGCTCGGGCTGTGGTGAGGCGGCCACTTTTACGGCAGATTTTTTAGCTGGCTCCTCGTCGGTTTCAGATTCAGCAGCCTCAAGCTGAGCTTTTAGCCAGGCTGAAATGGGCTTCTTGGCTGGCTTGGCTTCGATGGGTTCAGGAGAGGGGCTCTGCTCAAGCTGTTCTTGAATGAGGGCGGCTTTTCGGGCGCTCCTGGCACTGACAACGGCCTTTTCAGGCGTGTCAATAATCTCAGCTTCAACAGCTTGTGGCCGTCCCATTGCCTTTCGCAGTGAATCTTTAACGGCGACTCTGATCGGCACAGAAAGGCATAGAACAACCCCGGCCCCGATGAGGAAGAAAAGGACAATGGGCTTTGCTCCACCAAAGAGAGTTGAAAAGAGCCATCCGCCTGTCGCTCCCAGGTATCCGCCAGATGCTGCTGCCGCATCGGGATCAAAGTAGTCGCCCTTGGGGGCTGAGGCCAGAGCAGATAGGATTCCGTAAAAAATGAGTGGAGCCCCTTCGTAGACTCTTCTTGCCTCGCTGGGGGTTTTTCCCAGCACGACGCACGCTCCGGCAAAGGTAAGCACAAGGCCCACCGCCCAGGCACCCGCGCCAAAAACCAGCTTGACCAGGCTGGAAATCCCATCGCCCAAGAGTCCGCCGCTGCCAGCGATCAGCACAAACAAAAGAATAAGGCCGAACGCAAGAAGTGCAAAGCCTGTCAGATCACTTTTGTGATGCTGAGGCAGTGGCTTCCTTGCAGCCTTTGTGCTTGAGGCAGCCTTTTTCTGTGGAGATTTTGCCGATTGGCTCTTTCGGCCGTCCCTGGCCATACAGAGAGTATAGACGGGATGAGGAGGGGCTGCGTTGTCGGATTAGCCGGAAGGCCGAGTGAGTTAATGACGTGAAGCCGGAGCAGGTGCCCCGGCTTCAGCCCAATCAGCTTCTTTTTGGCTGCTGATTAATTCTGAACTGGCTTCCAGTGAACCATCGACTGAAGCACTTTTTCTGCACTTGGAGCGGTGATGAGCGTGCCCGCCAAGCCTAGATCTGTAGCGCTCTTGCGGCTGGTGACGAAAGTCATCTCTGGGGCAATGTCAAGGTCAACCTTGCCCGATGAAAGCAGGCCCTTTATATTCTGACCGTGGGGGGTCTTTGTGGACGGACTTTGAACCAGGTCCATCTGAGTCAGCGCAGCTCGGTTGGTATAGGTTAGCTTCAGCAGGGTCTTGGATTCCCATGTGTAAAGATGGGCTCTCACCAGCTTGTAGCCAACAGGGATCGAGTTGGGGCGGTAGACGGTGAAGCCAGCGTGGTTCGGCACCTTATCGAGGGGCAGGCTTTTAACCGTGACAGGAGCAGAGCTGACAAGGAGAGCGCAGGCAAGAGAAGCCAAAGCCATAGTTGCAGTAGCAGCCTGCAAACATCGCGCCAAAATCTGATATAGAGTTGAAATCTGTCAAGGCTGCGGGGGAAGCCTGAACTCGCGGGCTGAATCTGTACAGAAAACGATATAATCGCCTCTGCTTCAAAGGAGAATCAGATTGTCTGAGATTATCGAAACCCTGCTTCACGAAAGTCGCTTCTTCACCCCGTCTCCGGAGTTTGCTGCCCAGGCAAATGCAAATGACCCGGCGATTTACGAGGAGGCAGAGAAGGACTACGAAGCATGGTGGGCAGGCTGGGCCAGTCAGCTGACTTGGTTCAAGCCGTGGGACCAGATTCTTGAGTGGCGGCAGCCTTACTCCAAGTGGTTCTTGGGTGGAAAAATCAATGCCTGTTATAACGCCCTAGACCGCCATGTCGAAGCAGGCAAGGGAGATAAAGTGGCCTTTATCGGAGAAGGGGAGCCAGGCGATATGCGAGTCTTCACCTACTCAGAGGTGCAGAAGAAGGTCAGTCAGATCGCGAATGGTCTTAAGGCAATGGGGGTGAAAAAGGGAGACAGGGTCTGCCTTTACATGCCAATGATTCCCGAGCTGCCTATGACCATGCTGGCCTGCGCTCGAATCGGGGCGGCACACTCAGTTGTTTTCGGCGGATTTTCGGCAGAAAGCATGGTTGAAAGAATCAACGATGCGGGGGCCGTGGCGGTTGTTACGGCTGATGGTGGCTGGCGCAGAGGGGGAATAGTCCCCTTGAAAAAGATAACCGACGATGCGCTAAAGGACAATAAATGTCCAACAGTTCAAAAGGTGCTTGTCTGTCAGCGCGTTGGCGAGCCGGGAACAGAAACCAACGGCCTTGTGACACCTGCTTACGATGGCGGCCAGTGGGTTGAGGGCCGCGATCTGAAGTGGTCTGACCTGGTTGATTCTCAGTCAAGTGAATGTCCATGTGAACCTATGGACAGCGAAGATCTGCTTTTTATTCTTTACACCAGCGGCAGCACAGGCAAGCCAAAAGGAATCATGCACACAACGGGGGGCTACCTTACAGGCACCTCTGCAACAAGCAAGCTGGTTTTTGACCTCAAAGATTCTGATGTCTACTGGTGTACGGCGGACTGCGGCTGGGTGACTGGGCACAGCTATGTTGTTTATGGCCCCATGTCTCATGCCGTGACTCAAGTGATTTATGAAGGCGCTCCCGATACGCCCGATAAGGATAGGTTCTGGAGGATTATCGAAAAATACAAGGTCACTATTCTTTACACAGCTCCTACCGCAATCCGCACCTTTATGAAGTGGGGGCAGGAGTATCCAGAGCGATGTGATCTTGCTTCACTGAGGCTGTTAGGTTCTGTTGGCGAGCCGATCAACCCAGAAGCCTGGGTGTGGTACCACCAGACAATCGGCGGCAGCCGCTGCCCTGTTGTAGACACCTGGTGGCAGACTGAGACCGGCGCGATCATGATTACGCCTCTGCCGGGAATCACCAAGTGTCACCCGGGTTCGGCCTCTCATGTTTTCCCAGGCATCAAGGCTGAAATCTATGATGAGACGGGGGCCGATGCCAGCGACGAAAACGGTGATGGGGAAGTAGGAGGGCTGCTGGTGCTTAAAAGGCCCTGGCCTTCCATGCTCCGCGGCATATGGGGTGACCCTGACCGCTATGTAAAAACCTATTGGAGCAAGTTTAGCGACGCCTATTTCGCGGGTGATGGTGCCAAACGTGATGGAGATGGATGTTTTTGGCTTCTTGGTCGAGTTGATGACGTGATGCTCGTGGCCGGACACAACATTTCCACGATGGAAGTGGAATCTGCACTAGTCGACCATCCGGCAGTTGCAGAAGCTGCCGTCATTGGCCGCACTCATGATATTAAGGGACAGGCAATCGCCGCTTTTGTTATTCTCCGTTCGGGAAATGAAGCTTCGGATACCTTGAAAGAGGAAATTCGCTCTCACGTCGGCAGAAAAATTGGCGCCATCGCAAAGCCAGATGATCTTTTCTTTTGTGCTGATGTGCCAAAAACTCGTTCAGGCAAAATCATGAGGCGTCTTCTTCGCGATGTTGCCGAAGGCAGGGTTATGGGTGATACCACGACTCTTGCTGACCCGACTATTGTTGCCAAACTAAAAGAGCAGTACGAATCAACTGAATCTTGATTGACTAAGTTAATCTACTAAGCTGCAGAACAAATAGACCTGTGCGGTTTATCCGCACAGGTCTATTTGTTTTGGCTCTAACTTGGGCCTTAGGCGTAATCCTTAAAGTTGTTTTCGAACTTCGTCTGGAGGTCTTGGGCGGCTGCATCGTAAGCTGCCCCATCTGCCCAGGTTGATCGAGGATTAAGAACTTCAGAAGGCACATCAGGGCAGGCAGTCGGGACACTGACACCGAAAATTGGGTGGGCTGCGAACTCGACAGAATCAAGTTCTCCCTTCATTGCCGCCGTAATCATGCGGCGGGTGTACTTAAGGCTGATTCTGCTGCCCTGACCGTACTTTCCACCCGTCCAGCCTGTGTTGATGAGCCATACCTTTGAGCCATGCTTTCGGATCTTTTCCTTGAGAAGATCGCCGTAAACTTTAGGAGGCAGAGGAAGGAATGGGGCTCCGAAGCAGGTGGAGAAGGCAAGGACTGGTTCGGTGATGCCTGCCTCGGTTCCTGCGACCTTGGCCGTGTAGCCATTCAAAAAGTAGAACATCACCAAATCGTCATCCAGCTTTGAAATTGGGGGCAGAACGCCGCTGGCATCGCAGGTGAGGAAGAAGATGTTTTTGGGATGACCGCCCATGCCGGACTCAACCCTTTTTTCGATGTATTCAAGGGGGTAGGCGCAGCGGGTGTTTTCGGTCAGAGTGGTGTCGTCGTAATCGGGGACTCGGCCATCTTTTAGAACAACATTCTCCAGCACCGATCCATACCTGATCGCATCCCAGATCTCTCGTTCCTTTTCCTGGCTGAGATTGATGCACTTGGCGTAGCATCCGCCTTCGAAGTTAAAGACTCCTTCATCTGTCCAGCCATGCTCATCGTCGCCGATGAGGTAGCGGTAGGGATCGGCAGACAGGGTTGTCTTGCCCGTGCCGCTCAATCCAAAGAAGAGGGCGGTATCGCCATCTTCTCCAATGTTGGAGGAGCAGTGCATCGACATAACACCCTTAAGCGGCAGGAGGGCGTTGAGAATCGTGAAGACAGATTTCTTCATTTCGCCCGCGTAATGGGTGCCCATAATGATTCCCTCCTGCGATGCGAGATTCAAAGCGATTATTGCGTCATGATCTTTGCCATCTTGAACTCTTTCGTATGTCTCATTGCAGAGGTTGGCAATGGTCCAATCTGGGTTAAAGTCTTTAAGAGCCTCAGCATCTGGGCGGATCAGCAGGGTTCTAATAAAGAGGGCGTGGTAGGCATTTTCTACAACAAAGCGAACCTTGATTGAGTGGCTGGGATCAGCCCCGCCAAGCGCATCCACGATAAAGAGTGTCTTGGTGGGAAAAACGGAGTTAGCCTTTTCGACCAGCTGACCAAATGTATCAGGAGTAATGTCCCTATTGTTTCCCCACCAAATCTCATCTTGAAACTTGGGCTCACGCACAATGTGCTTGTCTTTCGGAGTTCTTCCTGTGTACTTGCCAGTATAGGCAACAATGGCACCGGTAGATGTGAGCTTGGCTTCCTGTCGCAGGAGAGCCATTTCGACGAGTTCTGGTACTGAAAGATTCCAGTGGACTTCTTTGGCCGTTTGGAAGGAGATAGGCAAAATTATGTCTCCCTAGCTTTGTAGGTTTCTGCGCGGATGCTGTAGAAGGCGTAGAATCGTAAAAGCTGGAAAAGTGATTATGAGCCAACTAAGCAGGGAGAAGCTGACAGATGAGGGACTGAGGGCCGCTTTAGGGGACCTTAGGGGCTGGGAAACTGAGTCTGGGCAGCTTTGCAGGACCTTTGTATTTGATACTTATCTGAGAGGCGTTGAGTTTGCCGTGGCAGTCGCCGCAGTGGCCGAAGAGCTGGATCATCATCCCACCTTGACCATCGGATGGCAAAAAGTCACCTTTGCTGTTTCGACCCATGATGCGGGTGGAATCACTGAGTGGGATTTTGAGTTGGCACGAAGAGCCGATGCGCTGGCTGTTTGAAGAAGATTTTTCCTGAATATGCTTTATGTTCTCCTGCCTAAGCAGCAGAACATAAAGCATCCGCATCCGATAAGGGTTTTATTTAAGACCCGTCATAACGATGCCCTTGACAAACCACCTCTGTCCAACAAAGAAGAGGATGATGATGGGAATCATGACCAGCACAGATCCGGCCATGACAAGGTGCCATCTTTCCGCCTGATAGCCCGCATAGGCTCGCAGGCCGACTTCTAATGTCAGCTTGCTGGCGTCGTTTAGGTAGATGAGTGGACCCATAAAGTCCTTCCATGACCCAATAAAACTGAAAAGCCCGACAGTTGCCAAAGCGGGGCCAGAGAGGGGAAGAATCACTTTGCTAAAGATCGTCCAATGGCTGGCGCCATCCAAAATTGCTGCCTCATCAAGATCTCTAGGAATGGAAAGGAAGAACTGGCGGAGAAGAAAGATGTTAAATGCTCCTCCGCCAAGCCATGCCGGTACTGTTAAGGGCAGAAAGGTATCCACCCAATAGATCTTGGCAAACATGACATAAGTTGGAATCATGGTGACGATTCCCGGCAGCATCATGGTGGCGAGCAGAACCAAAAAGAGTCGGTTCTTGCCGGCAAATTCCAATCGTGAAAAACCGTAGGCGACAACAGCAGAGCTGAACAGCACGCCTGCTGTGCTGAGGACTGTAATGATAGTTGTGTTCTTTAAGAAGAGGGCAAAGTTGAGATTTGTATTGCCAAGAACTTCCTTAAAGTTATCAAAAGTTGGAGCGTTTGGCCAAGACCAGATGTCGGTTGTGCCCATTTCGGCCTGAGTTTTCAGAGCCATTACAATCATAACGTAAAGAGGCAGAAGCATCAGCACAATGCCTCCGAAGAGGATTGCCAGAGTGACAATGCGGCCTATGGTGCTGACAGCCTGGCCTTTTTTGGCCGCTTTGGCGTAGATGGCAGCTTGGGAATTTTTGTCGAGCTGCATGATTATTTGCCCCCCTCGTAATGGACGAATCTGTTCATATAAAGCTGAACTAATGTAAAGACTAGAATAATGACAAAGAGCACCCAGGCAAGACTTGAAGCATAGCCCATTCTAAGCCCGACAAAAGCATTGTTGTACACGTGCAGCATGTTGAACATTGTTGCGTTGTTGGGACCGCCGCCTGTCAGCAGCAGAGCTCCTGTAAAGGCTTGAAAGCTGCCGATAAAGCCTGTGATAAGGCTGAAGAAAAGGGTTGGGCTGATAAGGGGCAAGGTCACATTCATCAGCTTGCGCCATGGTCC
The DNA here is from genome assembly GCA_964607175.1 of uncultured Fimbriimonadaceae bacterium. Lineage (GTDB taxonomy): Bacteria > Armatimonadota > Fimbriimonadia > Fimbriimonadales > Fimbriimonadaceae > JAKRSE01. The sequence continues at coordinate 49,071 of CAZSIM010000009.1, read as the reverse complement.
GGCTCCATCCAAGGTGGCCGCTTCGTAGTAGTGGCCGGGCACGCCCTGCAGGCCAGCCAGCATGATGACCATGCCTCCGCCTATGCCCCATAAGGACATTACGATCAGCGAGGCAAGGGCTGTTTTCTCGCTTGTCAGCCAGTTGACCTGACCCGGGTCTGTCACTAGCGGTCCAAAAAGCTTGGCAAGGGGTGATTCATCCCATCTGCCATCCGGGCCAAAGATCATCGTATCCAAAAGGCCGTCTTTCGGGCGGAAAACCTGCCGCCAAATCATGGCCGCAGCAACAGCGCTGGATATTGAAGGAATGTAATAGAAGGTTCTCCAAAGAGGCATTCCCCAGACTTTGGTGTTGAGCAGCAGGGCCAGAGCAAGCGAACCGATAACGCCTAGCGGCACTGAGACAAGGGTGTAAATGACCGTGACTTTAATGGATGGCCAGAAAGTGGGATCCATGTAAAAGGCTTCCTGGAAGTTGCCGAATCCTCGCCACCTGGCATCAACAACTATGTCCCAGTCTGCAAAGCTCATGAGCAGGCTGAGAATCATGGGCCCGACAGTAAAGGCCAGCATCCCAATCAGCCAGGGCATGATAAAAGCGTAGCCTGCCAGGTTTTCTTTTCTTTCTCTTAGCGTTCGTCGGCGAGGGCGTTTGAGTTCAGGCCAGTAAATCCAGCTCAGCAGCAGAGCTAAAAGGGCAATGCCAATGCCAATGCCAATTGTCCAGTTGAACTGAGGAAGGCTTTCTTGTTTTAGAAGGTAATCAAGCCTATCTTGGGCGATTTTGGCAAAGCGGGGAAGCTCAGTCTTTGCGGGACTGATGCCATCGTAAACCAGGCTGTATGGCTGGTTCATGATCGAAATGACGTCGGCCATGTAAGGCGCCGAGATTCCGAATTTTACGAATGGCACCGAAGTATGAGTGATGATTCGATTTGCCGGATACTTTTGGTCAGCAGGAGTGTGAGGCCCGGGAATCCAGGGTTCTTCTTGGGCAAGTTTGGATATGGCTGGCTGGGCTAATCCGGCCTTAGCCATTGCTGTCATGCCTGGCTCACCCGCCATCCATTGAGTCAGAAGCCAAGCTTCTTTGGGGTGCTTTGTCTGGCTGACAACTCCGTAGCCAGATCCGCCAGTAGGGAAGCCTTTGCCGCCGTCAGCAAAGCCAGGTGCCATGGCGATATCCCACTCGAAGAAGCCGGGAGTGCCTGGTTTAAGATCCCTCCGCATGTTGGGCACCTCCCAAATTCCTGAGTGGAACATGGAGACCTTTTGCTTGGTGAACATGGCCCTGGCATTGGTTTCAAGTGATGAAGCGACAGCAACACCACTTGGCATGAGATCCATCTTAAGGGCAAGGTCGGCAGAGTACTGAAAGACTTTGTAGACTTCGGGTTCGCCAATTTTGACTTTGGTCGGGGCCTTGTGGTCATCGACAGTGCTGAGCCCAAGACTGAAAAGCATGGTTTCTGTCCAGAGGCCCTGCCAGGCTGGCGCGTAGCCCCATTGAACGGTTTTTCCCTTGTCGTTCTTTTTTCTAAGCTTTTCAAGAACCCATAGAAAGTCTTTTTCCCTTAGTTCGGGGCGAATCTTAAAGTCCCATGTCCAGTCGCCGGTGGGTTCTGGAAGTCCGGCATCACGAAAGTGTTTTTTGTTGTAGTAAATAACTGTGATCGGGGCAATATCGCGCGGCAGAACATAGAGCTTGCTGTCGATGGAACAGGCATCGACAATCTCTTTATAGTAAGCATCAATGCTGAAGCCAGGGACATCATCATAGAACTCATTCAAAGGCATAAGAACGCCTTTTGAAGAGAACCGCTGAAATTGGTCTGGTCCCATCATTGCCACATCGGGGGCAATGTTGGCGGCGTATTGTGCCAGCAGCTTGCTGAAATAGGAATCGAAAGCGACAGATTGGAGGTCAACCTTTAGGTGGGGATGTGCTTTTTCGAAACCCTTGACTGCTTCTTTTAGGGCGACAAGCGCCTCTTCGCCGTCCCAAACCACCATCCTGAGGGTAAGGGGGTTGGCTGCTGAGGGGGGCGTCTGCGTCGGAGCCCCTGGCCCTTGGGCTCCAGACATGGCAAAGAGAGCACAGAACAGCACCCCCGCCAAGCCTTTAGCCGCACGCGTCAATGCACGCAAGCAATTCATTGGTCTCTGCACATTTTGGCTGAGGAACTACATTGTATGCACTTGTGCAGCTTTGTCGTGGCTTGTAGTTTTCCTTAAGGCCAGTCCTGGGGACCTCGGCCCAACTTAAACGACCCTTTCCCGCCATAATGACTCGTTTGGAGAATACACACAGCCGGGTGCGCCCCAGGGTTGTTTAAGAGTTCTGCTAAGCAGTGCTTAAACAAGGGCGGCGGTTCCCACCTTGGCTGGAGGAAAAAACCCAAAAAGGAAAATAAACACCATGCCTCAAATCAGCATGAAGGAACTGCTGGAGGCGGGCGTCCACTTCGGGCATCAAACCCGTCGATGGAACCCCAAGATGAAGAGATACATCTATGGGGCCCGCAACGGCATCTACATTCTAGACCTGCATCAGACGATCAAGCTGTTCGAAGACGCCCTGAACTATGTTCAGAGGATTGTTCAGGACGGAGGATCGGTGCTGTTCGTCGGAACGAAGAAGCAGGCTCAGGCCGCAGTGCGAGAAGCTGCCCTTAAATCGGGCCAGTATTTTGTCACTGAAAGATGGCTGGGCGGAATGCTCACCAACTGGGACACCATTCAGAAAAGGATCTGGCGTCTTAACGACCTAGACCGAATGGAAGAAGAAGGCTACATGGAGCGTCTTCCTAAGAAGGAAGCTTTGAAGAGACGCGAAGAGCGGGCCAAACTTGGCCGCTACTTTGAAGGCATTCGCACTATGAGCGCCATGCCAGCCTGCCTTTTCATTGTCGATCTCAACAAGGAATCAATCGCTGTCGCCGAAGCGCGAAGGCTCAAGATTCCGATCGTGGCCGTGGTTGACACTAACTGCGATCCCGATGACTGCGACCATGTGATTCCTGGCAACGATGACGCCATCCGCGCTATCCGACTGGTAACCCAGAAGGTAAGCGAGGCGATTCTCGAAGTCAGGCCCGTCGATTCAATCATCGCCGAAGGCATTACCTCAGAAGGTGAGGCTGCTGTCGAAGGTGAAGATGATGGAGGCGGCGTCGTGTTTGGTGAGGTCGAACTTGACTTCCTCAGAAGCATTGGCGAGGCAGTTCCTGAGCAGGTCGCTGCTCCGGCTGTTGAAGCTGCTGCTGCTGAGGCACCAGTCGTCGAAGAAGCTGTCCCTACAGAGGAGAACTAATAAATGACCGTGACCGCTGCAGACGTTAAAAAGCTGCGAGAGCTTACTGACGCACCTATTATGGAGTGCAAGCAGGCCCTCGTAGAAGCCGAAGGCAACGTTGAGCTGGCTGTCGAAATCCTTCGCAAGAAGGGTCAGGCTGCCGCCGCGAAAAGGGCTGGTAGAGACACCAGCGAAGGCTATGCCCGAGCCGCTGTTTCCGCTGATGGAAGCAGGGTGGCCGGCATTGTCGTCGAATGTGAAACTGACTTCGTTGCCAACAATGCGGATTTCCGCACAATGGTAGAAGAACTGGCTGCCGGACTTGCTGAAAGCATCAGTCCTGCTGCTGGCGAAGTCGTCGTGCTCGACGGCTCATCCGAGGTGAATGGCAAGACCCTCCAAACCTATATGGAAGAGGCTGTCGCCAAGATCCGAGAAAACATTCAGCTCCGTAAGGCTGTTGTGGCTGCTGCCCCAGCTCCTGGCGGAATTGGAGTCTATAACCACCATACGGGCAAGGCTGCTGCCTTTACCCTTCTGGCGGGTGATGCCTCCAACCTGGCTGAAACTGGCATGCAGGTCTCTATTCAGACCGTGGCCTTCCCGGCTGCTTATTTGAAGAGAGAAGACGTTCCGACTGAAGAAGTTGAGAAGCAGATTGCTATCGAAATTGAAAGAGCCGTGAACGAAGGCAAGAATCCTGAAGTCGCCCGCAAGGTGGCAGAAGGCCGTGTGCAGAAGGAGTACTACCAGAGCGCAGTTCTGTTGGAACAGCCCTTCTACATGGATGCCAAGAAGAAGACCGCAGATTATGTTGCCGAGCAGGCTAAGGCCGGCGGCGGATCTGCTGCAGTGGCCGCCGCCCAGCTTTTGAAGGTGGGAGGCTAAGCCAAAATGAGCGAACCGGTTTACAAAAGAGTCCTGCTGAAGGTCAGCGGAGAAGCTCTAGCTGGTGGAACGGGATTCGGCTTGGATGCCGGTACGCTCAGTTATATCGCGAAGGAAGTAGCCGCACTTCACATCCTCGGGGTCCAAGTGGCCATCGTGGTGGGGGGAGGCAACTTTCTTCGCGGTGAAACTCTTTCCAGCACCGCCAGCGTTGAACGCAGCGTTGCTGACCAGATGGGAATGATGGGGACCGTTATCAACGGCCTGGCTATTCAGAGCGCAGTTGAAAATGCAGGAGTTGCCTGCCGTGTTCAGAGCGCCATTTCCATTAATGCTGTATGCGAGCCATTTATTAAGCGACGCGCTATAAGGCACCTGGAAAAGGGCCGAGTCGTTGTGTTTGTGGCTGGCACTGGCAACCCCTATTTCACAACCGATTCTGCCGCCGCGCTGAGGGCCTTGGAAATCGACGCCAATTGTCTGTTAAAAGCAACAAAGGTTGATGGCGTTTATGATAAGGATCCTAACAAGCACGACGATGCCGTTAAGTACGACAAAGTCTCATTTAACGAAGCTCTGTCTAAACGGTTAAGAATTATGGATCAGGCCGCATTTGCACTTTGTCAAGAAAATGGTCTGCCCGTTATTGTAATGGATATGAACGACCAAGGCGTTATGACCCGCGCCGTTATGGGCGAGCCAGTTGGCACATTGGTCTACGCAGGAGAAGCTTAGGCATGAATGCACAGGAAGTTCTTAAAGACGCCGAACATCGTATGAAGCACGCTGTCGAAGTGACAGGCCACGATTTTCAGAAAATTCGATCCGGGCGAGCCAGCGCTGTGATGCTGGAAGACATCACAGTCGATTACTACGGTTCCGAAACTCCTATTACTCAGCTTGGCAACGTGAGCGTTCCTGAGCCAAGACAGCTTTTGATAGAGCCTTGGGAAAAGAACCTGCTTGGCCCAATTGAAAAGGCAATTCAGAAAAGCGACTTAGGGATTAACCCAAGCAACGACGGAGTCAAGATTCGCCTTGCCTTTCCACAAATGTCTGAAGACAGAAGAAAGGAAATGGTGAAGCAGGTTCATACCCGTGCAGAAGAAGGATGTGTCGCCGTAAGAAACGTAAGACGAGACGCGAACGATCATCTGAAGAAGCTACAAAAGAATAAAGAGATTTCGGAAGATGATTTGAAGGGCCTTGAAAAGAAAATTCAGGACTTTACAGATAAGAATATTGCTGAAATTCACGATATTCAGAAGAAGAAAGAACAGGAATTGATGGAGATTTAGTCTCCCATATAACCGAGTGGCTGACCTTCATCCTATTCAAGCAAAAGCCCAGAAAATGGGAATAGCTTTGGACAAGATTCCTGAACACGTTGCCATCATTATGGATGGCAACGGAAGATGGGCTACTCGTCAAGGTTTTGGCCGTCTGGTCGGGCATCGTCAGGGGTATCAGACACTTAAAGAAATTCTTCTTAAAGCTGACCAACTGGGCGTTAAATATCTGACTGTCTATGGGTTTAGCGCGGAGAACTGGCGCAGACCCGAGGAAGAAGTCGGGGGGCTGATGAAGCTGATTGACGAGGCCGCTAGAAGGGAACTTCGACGCCTGGTTCAAGAAAATGTGCGTGTGCTTGTCGCGGGGAGAATGAATGAACTCCCTGAATGGCTGAGAAGCTCTCTTGCCAGCCTGATGGAAGAGACCAAAAGCAACACGGGCATTACCTTTATCCTCGCTATCAATTACGGAGGGAGGGCAGAGATTCTGGATGCGGTCAAGTCTCTTGCTGCTTCAAGCCTGAGCGCTTCGGAGTTTACAGAAGAATCTATTCGAGAGCATCTATACTGCCCTCAGGTTCCAGATCCTGACCTGATGATCAGAACCGCTGGGGAGATGAGATGGAGCAACTTTCTTATATGGCAGGCAGCCTACGCTGAGCTCTATGTCACGCCCGTTTCTTGGCCAGAGTTTAGTGAAAAGGAACTGCTGGAGGGAGTCCGGCAGTTCCAGAGTCGAGAAAGAAAGTTTGGCGGACTTAACCTTTAACTTCCAGCCAGCGACTTAAAAAGTTAAGGCTGGATTTTAGGCAGTCAAAGGGGTCTCGTAAGCAGGTGTCCTGCTCAACAATCAGCCATTCGGTGCCAGCCCTGCCGCAGGCAGTCAAGATCGAATCCCAGTCGAGGTTGCCTTCACCCACAGGAGCATAGGTGACGCTCCACTCAACAGGAAGAAGGTCTTTAACGTGAACCATTGAAATCCGGTTCTCCAGCCTATCAATCAGTACTGCAGGATTCTGTCCGGCTAAGGCTGCCCAATAAGTATCCAGTTCAAATTCGACGAGCGGCGAAGTTTCGGCCAGCAGGATTTCAAAGGGGTGAGCAAGGTCATCTCCAAGCCTCTGCCATTCCATGGCATGGTTGTGATAGCCGACAGCAAGCCCGTATGGCTTCAAGGCTTCGGCAGCCAGGGATATCTTTGCGGCAAGGCTGGCCCAATCTGCCGGGTTCTTGATGTCTATTCCTGGGCCGGGCGAGCCAATGGCCGTGTAGCGGCAGCCCATATCTGCATGAAACTTCTGTTCTGCTTCTACTTTCTCCAGCAGATTGGCTAAAGGCCGATGAGAAGCACAGCAGGCAAGACCTCGTTCTCTCAGCAGATCTCCTGCTTCGACAGAAGTCACCTCTGGCGTTTCGCCTTCCATACAGCCGACCGCTGAAATTTGAACTCCGGCGTAGCCCATATCAGAAAGTTTGTCGAGACATTCAACAAGCCCTTCTCGAGTCTTGGTGAAGTCGCGCAGGGTGTAAAGCTGAGCCGCAATCTGCATAGTCTCTCTATCTTGCCAGGAATCCGCCAAAGATGCCACCGCCAGGCGGACTTAACCTGCAAGGGCTGCTGGGTTTGCCTGGCAAGTCTGCTTGTAATGGGTTCGAGCCCGTTGTCATCGACCCTGCCCCATTCCGAAAACAAAGAAGAGGGGAAAAGGTATGGTGGCAGCAGGTGTTTTGGCTCTGGTATGGATGGGGCAGTCAGGAGGAGCATTAACTCTGCCAGTGCCTATTTTTACAGCCGTTCGGACCGGCATGTTTCCATCCGCATGGAATGTGCGTGAGATTTCTCCGGTCGCTTCCTCTCTTGAAGCTGGCGAAGTCAATCGATCTTTTTCAATTCTCGATCGAGCGATGGAGAAGTACCCTGAAGGGCTTCTTAAGAGGAACCTGAAAAGAGTTTATGTAATGCGGCGCCTTTCATTTTATGGCGTTCCTTACGGGGGCACAAACTCATCAGACACGATTTATCTTGCCAATGCAGGGCGAGAAATGGGTTTTACTGATAGGTTTCTTGAAGAATCATTTCACCACGAGTTCTCTTCAATTCTCTTAAGAAACTATCCAAGTTTGTTTGATAGACGAGCTTGGCTTCAGGCAAATCCTCCGGGATTTAAGTATCTGGGTGATGGCACGATGGCGGTGCGATCGGGCACGGCAAGCACGAAGGCTAGTCCTCGCCTGCAGGCAGATGGATTTATGGCTCAGTATGCGACTGCCAGCATAGAAGAAGACTTTAACATGGTCGCAGAAGCTCTTTTATCGGGTAACAGCGACTTTTGGAAAGCAGTTCAAAACAGTCCTCGCTTAAGGCAGAAGGCAGATGTCGCGATTCGATTCTATAACGCCCTGAGTGGGAGCTTTAACGAGACCGCATTTAGATCTCTCACTGAGCTTCAGCTTTCTGAAACGGCTAGAGAAACTCGGTCTTAGGCGGGCTAAACTAGGCGAATGCAGCCTGAAGCAAAAAAGAATCGAAGCAGTCTGGTTTTAGGCATTCTCCTCGCTCTTTCAGTTTTGACGTTAGCTCTTGGCACTGCTGGGTTGTTTTTCTTCAGCAGGCATATGATAGCGTTCATGGGAACACCGGAAATAAGTGCAGAATTTGGCCCAGGTATCTTTCCGTCGGAATGGCATGAGGAGCCAGACCTAAAGCCAAAAGCTTCAAAGATCGATGCAGCTGAGTTCACGAGAGTAAAAAAAATAGTTGAGCAGGAGCTTAAGCGCTATCCCAGCGATAGATATGCTTTCGGTTTGGCTGACATCTATTGTGTTGGGTCGCTTCAGTTTTATGGAGTAGATACACCTTCTTCGTTTTCTGGAGATGCTGTTTACATATCAAGCAAAGGTGAATCCGAAGGTTATTCTCAAGAGCTTCTAGAAAACGCATTTCATCATGAAATGGCCCGACTTCTCATTTATTTCAATGAAAGTGAATTCAATGCAGATGCCTGGCAAAAGCTTCTGCCTGAAGATTTTGAGTATGACGAGGAGTACAGTGGCAGCTTTCATCCTACCGACTTGATCAAAAGAGAAAAGGAGTGGCTGTCCAAAGGTTTTTTGTATGAAGCTGCGAGCCACGATTTTGAGAGCGACTTTGGCAGCATCGCCGCAGGAATCATGACAGGGAGCAGCGATTTTTACCATCATGTTAAAACCAGCCCTCGGCTAAAGCTTAAAGCAGAGTTTGCTGCTGCCTTCCTTCGAAGGAACGGTCTAAAGCTTCCTGCAGCAGCCAATGATCTGCGCTGAAGCAGACTTTGGTCTGTGGCAGGCTTAGCTGGCTGCAGCTGGCGGCAGCTAAACTATCGCCTTATCTGTGGGCAAAGTTGTCATCAGCAAGGAATATAGGTGGGAGATGGGCCATAGGCTCCCGTGGCACACGGGCGGATGCCAAAACGTTCACGGACATTCTTATGTCCTGCTTGTAGAGCTCATCGGCCAAGTTGATGAACAGGGAATGGTGCTTGACTACAAGGATATCAGCACCTATGTCAAGCCAATTCTTCAGGAGCTTGACCACTCGTACATGATTGATCCTTCTGATACTGAGCTTAGGGGCACGCTTGCACAGCTGGGACTCAAAATGACCCAAGTATCTTTTTGGTCAACAGCCGAGAACATTGTTTTATGGCTTGGCGAAAGGCTGAAGGGCGACCTATTGAAAGGCGGAATTGAAACAATGAAGCTGACCATTAAGGAAACTGCCTCAACTACTGCCGCCGCAGAATGGAGCCGAGACAATGCCGATTGAGGTGCTGGTCAGCCGTGAAGAGATTGCGGCAAGGATTAAAGAACTTGCAGAAGAGATCAGCCGCGACACCCCTATTGGTGAGACGCTGATTGTCATGGGGGTCTTGAAAGGCTGCTTCATTTTTATGGCAGATCTTGTTAGAGAGCTGGATAGAGAAGTGAGAATTGACTTCATCCAGGTGGGCAGCTATGGAAGCGGGCAGCAGTCTAGCGGAGTCGTGAGCTTAAAAAAAGATCATGAAGTTGAGATAGAAGGTCAGCATGTCCTGCTTGTTGAAGACATCGTTGATTCTGGACTCACTCTCAAACACCTTGTCGAACTGCTAAAGCAGCGACGCCCGGCCAGCTTAAGGGTTGTTGCCCTGTTAAGAAAGCCCGAAGCAGTTGTTCATCAGGCTCCTGTTGACTACTTGGGGTTTGAAATTGAGAACACCTTTGTGGTTGGGTATGGGCTGGACCATGATGAAAGGCACAGAGAACTGCCTTTTGTCGGCGTTGTTCGCCCTGACTAGCGTAACAGGTGCGGTTCGGCTGAGGTTGGCAGAGCGCTCATGGCCTCTTATACTGATGCAGCTAGGCTGCTTTGTGAACCCCCCATTGGTCTGAGGTTTGAATAGTAAAAGAGAGCCAGACAGGCCGAAATTGTGAAGAGATTTACGAAAATTTTGAGAGCTGTCTTGTTTTTCGAAGAATCTGGTAAAGTAGTGAGCAAGAGACATCCCCTTTGGCCTTGAGGTTCTCGGTCACTGCACTTTGTCTTTTGCTCCTCGGCCCCCAAAAACAGCCTTATGGTTCTTATGCAGGGTGCTGAAATGGTTCTCCCAATTTTCGGCTTCTATCTGATGCCGAGCAATACCAACTCCCATGAGTCCTGTCTTTCGACAAAAGCGTGAAGGCGGTGTAGGCGGAGGCGGCGGAAACAACCGCGGTCGACGACGCTACAAAGGCCGTCCGGACAGAGAAGAGTTCAGCCAGGCTGACCTTGAGAATCTGCCAGAAATTGATTTCAACCACTTTGACCAAATGTCTGTTGCCGACCTGCTAAAGGCGGCGAAAAAGGCGAAGGTTTCAGTGGACCAGCCCCGATTGTCTGTTATTGAGCAGATGCTCTTTAAGACCAATCCAGATGCCATATACAAGCAGGGCGTTCTTGAAATTCTCAATGATGGCTGGGGATTTTTGCGAAAGCCAAACTACGCGCCTTCAAATGAGGACACCTACGTTTCTCAGTCGCAGATCAAGCGATTTTCTCTCAAGCCAGGCGATACAGTCTTTGGCCTGGTAAGGGCTCCTAAAGAAGGTGAAAAGTACCATGGCATGCTGCGCGTCGAAGCTGTCAACCAAATGGGGACAGCATCGCCAGGCATGCAGAGCCGGAGAGAGTTTGATCAGCTGACACCGCTTTTTCCTAATGCCAAGCTGGTGTGCGAAACAGACAGCGACAACATTATTGGCCGCATAATTGATCTGATTTGTCCTATTGGCAAGGGTCAAAGAGGCTTGATCGTTGCTCCTCCTAAGGCTGGCAAGACCACGATTGTCAAAACCATCGCCAAGGCCATATCTGTCAACAACCCGGACGTGTACCTCATGGTTCTGCTGGTTGATGAAAGGCCAGAAGAAGTCACCGACATGAAGAGGTTTGTTAAGGGGCAGGTGATCTCTTCTACCTTCGATGAGCCAGCCGACAACCACATGAGGGTTGCTGATCTCTGCCTGGAACAGGCCAAGAGAATGGTTGAAGCGGGAAGAGATGTTGTTGTTCTTCTTGATTCAATTACACGCTATTCCCGCGCTTCAAACCTCACCATCAATGCTTCTGGCCGCACCCTCTCGGGCGGTCTTGACCCTGCCGCTTTGTATAGGCCAAGAAGGTTTTTTGGTGCAGCAAGGAATATTGAAGAAGGGGGCAGCCTTACCATTATTGCCACCGCCTTGGTTGAAACAGATTCAAAGATGGATCAGGCCATTTTTGAAGAGTTTAAGGGCACAGGCAATATGGAAATTGTTCTTAACCGAGAACTGGCCGAGCGCAGAATCTGGCCCGCGATTGATGTTCGTTCGTCTTCAACAAGGCACGAAGAAGCTCTCTTTAAGCCAGAGCATCACAAAGCTGTTGTTCATCTTCATAGGCTTTTGGCGAACGCCAAAGACTCGGTTGATGCCACAGACTCCTTGATTAAACTCTTGAAAAGGACTCCCAGCAACGAGAGCTTTCTGGAAGGCGTTATCGCCAAAACAACCGCCTCGGTTTAACCCGAGGAAGACTAAAAGCCCCCTGCATGCAGACTGCAGGGGGCTTTGTTTGTTTCAAGGCTGCTAGTTATTATCTGGCTCATCCAGACTTCGTTTATCTTTGCTTCGAATGTAGAGGGCCAGCTTTTTAAGAGCCATTTCAGCATCCTGGTCAATCTGCCCTGGGCTTACAAGACACAGGGTGAGAAGCTTGTCAGCTTCCTCTGTGGTGAGATCTAAGCGAGCAGCGTCAAGGTCCATATCGGCCCCCTATGTTTCGGCAGATGCGCCTGGCTTGAGTGACGATTATCTCGACCTATAGTTCTGTGGCCGCTTGGTGGAGAGCAGTATGGCCATCAGTCTTGTCGGGCTGGTCTGAAGCATTCTTCCTTCCAGGGGTACAGTCATGGGGATGGCGGATAAGCCTCAGGGCTTTCAGTTCGGCGGAATGGCGGTGCTGGAAGGAGTAATGATGCGGTCGCCCAAATTTTGGTCGATTGCTGTGCGTGCGCCATCCGGCGAGATTCTTGTCAAGACCGAGCCGATTGAAAAGCTGTGGATTTTTAGGCAGAAATGGTTGATGCTGCCTTTTCTACGCGGTTCTTTGGCTCTGCTGGATACGATGCTGCTGGGCAATAGAGCCATGAGGTTTGCCGGCGAAATTGCCGCTGATGAAAGGTTTCAGCCCTTGGAAAGCGCCGAAGAAGACGCTAAAAAAACGCCAGTTAAGAAATCTAAGTTTGAAAACTGGTTCGATTCACAGCCGCCTGAAAAGAGAAAGCAGATAGAGAAGGTGCTGATCGCAGTCACCGTTGTTGTTTCTCTCACCCTCAGCGTCACCATCTTTGATTTCGGTCCAGAAGGGCTTGCTCAGTGGACTCAGTCAATTTTCAAGTTCAGCAACACTTGGACAAACGCTGTGGCCGAGACTGTCAAGCTGGCCATGTTTATTGGCTATCTTTTTTTGATTCGCAGAATCCCTGCGATCTTGGATGTTTTTAGGTACCACGGGGCAGAACACGCGGCCATCAATGCTATGGAGCATGGGCAGGAGCTCACCCCTAAAAACTGCCTGGCTAACTCAAGGTTTCATTTAAGGTGCGGCACAAACTTCGCCATCATGGTGGTGGTGGTGGGATTCCTTGTCTTTATCCCTCTTCCACGCGATCTGTTTGTCCCTGAAGGTTCTCCCGCATGGGTGATCCTGGTGACTCGAATTCTTGTCCGAATGGCTGTGCTGCCAGTTGTGGCTGGAATCAGCTATGAGATTATCCGGGCAGCCGGGCGTGCCGAGGATAAAAGGCTTCTCGGCTGGATTTTGACGCCAGGAATGTGGACTCAGGTGATTACCACCGAGCCGCCAGAAGAGCGCCATGCGGAAGTTGCCATTGAATCGCTTAAGGCTGTTGAAACCGCCGAAGCTGGCGGTGAGCTGATGAACTCTGATGTGGAAGCGGCAGCTGTCGCAGCTCAGCAGAGAAAGGAAGCCTTTGTGGCAGCCCATTAACTGATAGAAGGATTAATTTTGGATGCGATTGTGGTGATTTGTCCCCGCGATGCTCCTCTGGCACAGTGTGTGCGCTAGCATTCCCATAATGAAACTTGTACTTAGCTTCGGAACAATCGCTTTGTCTATTGCGCTTATGGCTGGCTGTGGCGGCAGCGGTGGAGGCAGCAGCAGTGGAGGAAGTGGCGGCGGCGGAGGAGGAGGCAGCGCCGCATCTGGGCGAATCGCCTTTGAAGACACAGAAACTGGCCGCAGCCGCATTTGGGTGAACGATGTTTCAACCGGCGGGCTTCAGCTTCAGGCTGCATCAACAACCGCCAATAACCGCATGCCTGCTATCAGCCCCGATACTAGCAAGATTGCGTTTGTTTCTGACAGAGATGGATCATCTGAACTTTATGTGATGACCATCAACCAGCCTGCAACACTGCAGAGGCTTACCACCGACACCACAGTTGATGAAAATCCGGCTTGGATCAGCAGCACACGATTGGTCTGGAGCAAAGGTGTCGCGGGGGCAGATCAGGAACTTGTGGCAATGAACATTGATGGCACAGGGTTTGCTCAGTTGACAGACAACGCCCTTGACGATAAGTTTCCTGCAGTTTCACGAGATGGTTCCACCATTGCCTTTATTCGAATGAATGGAGGAACAAACCGCTCAATCTACCGAATGCCTGCGGGGGGCGGCACTGCCACATTGGTGAACAGCCACAGTACAAACCGGCCAAGCGTCTCCTGGCAGGATAGCGGCAATCTTCTTTTCACTGCGCTGGATGGCGGGGTTGAAAGCTGCATGAGGATAAACGCATCAGGAGGGTCGGCGACGAAGGTGACTGAAGGGTGGGGGCCCAAGCCATCCCCGGCAGGAGGAAGGATTATTTTCGCCAGAATTTATGATGGCAAGCCTCAGCTTTACACCTCTACGACCGGGGGCGGAGACGTAAGGCGCTACTCACTAAGCGCTGAAGGAATTCTGAACTGGGATTGGCGCGGCTGAAATAAGCATTTATTCACCAAGTATCCGTTTTCCTGCTCTGTCATAGTGAACCTATGGCAGAGCAGGAACTGCTTTTGGGCGGCCAGAATGACGGCCTTGATCCTGCGCCGAAGGGACAAAGGCAGGAATCTCTTGATGCTTTAAGAGGCTGGGCTCTGCTGGGAATGGCACTGAGCAGCTTGGTTCCGGCAGGAACTCTTCCCACTTGGATGTATCACGCCCAGGTGCCGCCGCCCGATATGAAGTTTGACCCGACAATAAGCGGCATTACATGGGTTGACTTGGTTTTTCCCTTCTTTCTTTTTGCCATGGGCGCAGCCCTCCCGTTTTCTTTGGGAAGAAGGCTGGAGGAGGGCGAACCTTGGCACAAGACGCTTTTAAGCCTTGGCCGGCGGAGCCTTCTGCTTCTTGTTTTTGCGTGGCTTGTTTTTGCCATGAGGCCATCTTTGATGGCGGGGGCAGAGACTCCTTTCGTTCAGCTGCTGGGATTAGGCTTCTTTTTAGGAACTCTGCTTCTCTTTATCTATTCTCCTCGTTGGAGCAGCGGCGTGAACTGGCTGCTGAGGGGAATTGGCCTGCTCATCATAGTTCTAAGCAGTCTCTTGACAACGGATGTTTCTAGGTTTGATCCCATGAACCAAGATATCATCATCAAGGTGCTTGCTGGGGTCAGCTTTACTGGCGGCTTGGTTTATTGGGCTTCTCGGCGGTGGGCATGGGCGCCCTATTTGGTCGGTCTGATTGTTCTGGTGGTGTGGCCTGTTATCAAATACTGGCCACCCTTTAACCCAGCGCTGCAGTGGACATTTAGCCCCCTGGTGACGCGGCTGGATTACCACAAATATCTGCTCATTGTGATTCCAGGGATTTTGTACGGCTGCTGGCTGGCAAGGAGTGGTCCAAGAAGCTGCACCTCTAGAGATGGGCTTGTGCTGGGGATGTGCTTGATGCTTGTTCCTTTATGTTTTTTGTTTGCAGGCAAGGGAACAGATGCCTATTTGGCTGTCTACCTCTTGGTGCTGGCTGTTGGAGCGGTGGTTTTTCTCGACAAAGATTCTGATCTTTGGCAGGTGATCCCTAGCGCGAACATCCTGGTGTTTGCGGGAGTGATGGTGAGCCATTGGGGAGAGAGCCTTAGAAAAGACAGTGCGACAGTCAGCTACTTCTTAATCACATCTGGGCTTGCTATTTTGGTGCATCAGGGCTTGGAGTTTTGGCGGCAGAGGTTTCCCCGAAAGTCGCCAGGATTTATGGCCGCCATTGGTTCGAATCCACTTTTGGGATATCTGCTAATGACCAATTTCATCTTCAGCTTTGTGCGGCTGACAGGGGTGAATTCCTGGGTTGGTCTTCAAGGGTGGAATCCTTGGGTCTTGGCCATCTATGGACTGCTTCAAACCCTGCTAATCGGCTGCCTGGCCGCTTTGGCCACTCGCTGCAGGGTTTTTATGAGGGCTTAAGGAGGACTAGCGGCGAAATGCCTGATAAAAACCTGGGGACTGGCCTTGAAGTTTCCGATTATGAAACTTGACAAAGGGAGAACCTAACTATGTCTGAAGCCAAAGATGCAGCCCCGAAAAAGAAAAACATGATGCCAGTCATCATTGCGGTAGTTTTGGTGCTGGCGGGCGGCGGCTACTTTATGATGGGCGGCAAGAAGGAAGCAAAGGCAGTGCCTGAGATTGCCTTGGGCCACCACCCTGAAGAAGTGGGAGAGTTTTTGGTGAACCTTAAAGGAGGCGGCTACCTGAGCACTAAGGTGGTTGTTCAATGCGCTGAAGGAACAACCGTTTCGAGCGCTGGTGATGGACATGGCGGTGGAGGCGGGATTCTGCCTTTTGTAAACGATACTGTCATCTCTGTTCTTTCTGCCAAAACGCTTGACGAGATAACCACGATTGATGGCAAGGCTCAGCTGAGGCGCGAGCTGGCCTACCACATCAACCATGCAAGCCATACCTTTGTCCATGCAGAAGGAGAGGCAGCGCCCAAAAAATCAAAGAAGAAGAAGTCGTCTCATAATGACCACGGCAATCCGGAAGAGCTTGCCGCAGACTACGAGCCGGACTATCCTGAGTGGGACAACGACGAAGGCCCTGTGCTTAAGGTCTTCTTCCTAACTTTTACCACTCAAAACTAAGGCAGCTTGTCCTAGAAGGAGCCCCTACACGGGGGTGACTGGTACACTGCCATGTCAGGTTTTTTAAGAGAGTCCGGAAAGCCGTCTGCGACATGCAGGCGTATGCTTTCAGGCTCTTTTTGATAATCAACACCGTAGAACCTAAGCGGAATAAGCCATATGAGTTCAGCGCAGTCTCATCCGAACTACAGCCCCGGCCTTGAAGGGATTGTGGGGGGCATCACCAAAGTTGCCCAGATCACCAGTGCAACCAGCACCCTTGTCTACCGAGGAGTCAACGTTCATGAACTGGCTGAGAAAAGCACCTATGAAGAGACTGCTTTTCTTTTGATTCATGGCCGCCTGCCCAGCAGCAAGGAGTACGCCGATTTTGTTAAGACTCTTTCTGACGAAAGGAACATTCCTGACGAGGTCTTGAAGTCGCTTCAGCTTTGCCCCAAGCACATGCATCCCATGGATGCATTAAAGGTGGGCTACTCACTGCTTTCTCCTTTTGACCCTGACTACAACGCTCCGGCAACCGATCATGACGCCAACGTTCGCAAGGCCACCCGCATTGTCGCCAAAGCCAGCACGATTGTCTGCGCCTTTTGGAGGCACAAGCTTGGTCAGGAGTTTATAGCTCCGGACCCAGAGCTGAGAACTGCTGCCAACTTTTTGTACATGCTGAATGGCGTTAAGCCAGATCCTGATACCGAAAAGGTGATGGACGCTTCGCTTATTCTTTACGCTGAGCACACTTTTAACGCCAGCACCTTTGCCAATCGAGTCACTGTGGCGACTCTCAGTGACCTATACAGCGGCATTGTTAGCGGCATTGGCACCCTTAAAGGTCCTCTTCATGGAGGAGCCAACGAGGAAGCCATGAACATGATTCTTGAAATCGGCACTCCTGAAAATGCCGAAGCCTGGCTGAGAGATGCCTTGGCTCACAAGAAGAAGGTGATGGGCTTTGGCCACAGGGAGTACAAGAACGGCGACTCTCGAGCTTTCTACATGACCAAGATCGGCAAGGAGCTTGGCAAGAAGCTGAACAACTCGAAGTGGGGCGATATTGCCGATATTCTTGAAAATATCATGATCGAGGAAAAGGGCATCTACCCCAACGTCGATTTCCCTTCTGCCTATGCCTACTATCTGCTCGATATTCCGATTGAGCTGTATACTCCAATCTTTGTCATTGCTCGTGTTGCTGGCTGGTCTGCCCATGCCATTGAACAGCTGGACAACAATAGGCTCATCCGCCCGACCTGCATTTACGATGGTCCGACGGATGTTCATTACACTCCTTTGAGTGAACGCTAAGCGTTCTTACAAGTGGGATCCAGCCGCCTTTTCGGGTAGTCCGAAAAGGCGGCGTGTTTTTTTTAGGAGACCGTCTTTTTATCGCTACGGCCAACGAATCAGGCACTTTCCTATCAGCTAGCCCTCTGCGCGTAAGGGAAGGAGTTGAGCCGGGTGAAATGCCTGGCTCTCTATGGCTGCTGGCAGAACCAGCACGCCTCTTGCCTAGGAGTCTATTAGGCCTTCCCAGGCAGAGGCAGAGCCTGTTAATGCTTTGGAAACATGCTGGTCAGAGATTGTCCAAAGTGAATTCTCCTAATTGCTTCAGCAAACAATGGAGCAACACTAAGAACTTTAAGTTTTGGATGAGATTCTGAAATTGGCATCGTATTTGTGCAGACAATTTCCAACACATCTTCTTGTGAAGCAAGGCGGCCAAGGGCATTTTTGGTAAAGAGCCCGTGGGTGCATGCCATTCTCACACTTTTGGCTCCCCTTTCTCTCAACCTTTCCAAAAGTTCAAGCATAGATCCACCGTTGGCAATTTCGTCATCAATGACAATGCAGTCTTTTCCATGAACATCGCCAACGATTGTGTCAATAATCACTTGGTCATCGCTGATTCGCTTTTTGCTTCCAGCTGCAACATCAATTTCTAGCAGACGTGCAAACTTCGAGGCATATTTGGCATTTCCAAAATCTGGAGAAACCACAATAGCACTGCTTAAATCGTATTGCCTGTAATGATCTGCCATCACGCTCATTGAAATTAAGTGATCAACAGGGACACTGAAAAATCCATGGACCTGTTCAGAGTGGAGATTCATTGTCAGCACCCGATTGGCACCGGCAGTGACAAGAGCATCGGCAAAAAGCCTGGCAGCAATGCTGATTCGCGGAGCATCTTTTTTGTCACTGCGGGCATATGCATAATAAGGAATCACCGCAGTAATACGTTTTGCACTGGCGCCACGGGCAGCATCCAGCATCAGCATGAGTTCAACCAAATTGTCAGAAACTGGCGGAGAAAATGGCTGAATGATGAAGACATCCTGCTCTCGGCAGTTTTCGTCAATCTGAACGTACTGGCAGTCGTTGCTAAATTTACGAAAAGTGGTCGGGTGGAGTGGGGTTTCCAGCGACTTGCAGACTTCCACGGCGAAGTCATGATGAGCTTGCCCGCTGAGGACAACGACCGGCGAATTCACTCGGAAGTTTGTACCTGGCAGAACGCAGATTGTGCTGAAACATGGCCCCTTAGTCTAAAGATTGAGCTGTTGTGACTGTGAGAAAGAGGTAAAAATGTCTAGATTATTTTAAAGACTGTCAAGCACAGCTTTGGCCAGAGAAGGCAATAATGATCACAATCATCACATGTGAACAGGCTTTTCTTCGATTTGATCGCAGTCTTTGTGTCTTTGTATGAATGAAGTTTATAACAAGGGAAAAAATCTAGAGGATTTAGACTTTTCTGCTCCTGTCAAAGAATCCATTGATGAGCCAATCAAGATTAGAGTCGCGGGAAGAGAAAGAATTTTTGATACTTTAGTCTTTATACTAGGAGCTGTTGTGCTGCTATCAATTGGCTTTTACACTATATCTGTGCAGCTCCAACAAAGCTTTCAATGGCTGATTTTTGTAATTCTCTTAGTGATCACCTATTGTTTATGTAAAAATTCAATTTGGTTTTTTCAAACGGTAGGAAGAATAAGGTCTAGTTATTTAATTGATAACAAAACGATTAAATTGAATGGAATGCTGCAGAACCATGAATTTGATCTTGCTGGTTTGCGAATAGGCTTAGGGAAAGCAGGAAGCTTTAAGCCTGATGATCTATTGTCTTTTGAGATAGAGAGAGAGGGAGCTGTTCAAACAATTATTGCTCCATCATTTTGGGTGAATGGTGATCTGGCACGTTTTCGATTTCTGCTTGAGCTTTACTACCGAGGTGTAGAAGTTAAAGAGTTTAACGTGACGGATACTATAAAGCCGACACCTTCATCTGATTCCACAAAAAGTTTTGGGCTGCTTCAAGCGTTATTTTTGGGCACAGCAATGATAATGTGCATTGGCTTTGGTCTCAGCTTTAACATGCTGATTCAAATTTCCTCAATATTCATTATTGTTGCTATTATTTTGGCGCTTTTGTCAAACAAAAAATGGTCTGAAAACAAGGCGAGAAGCTTTGTGATTACTGAAGATATTTTCCAGGTTTTTCTCGGTGTTAACATGGAGTGTGAGCTTCCGCGTGAACAGGCTGTTGGCATTATTATTCAGACGAGGAAAGGTTCATTCGGGTCGTCACAATATCGAATGTTCCTGAAGACGGCTTATTCGCGATTAGTGCCTCTTTCATCCTGGTCACAAGGTAGTGAAATGACGCTTTACAAAACTGCTGGCAGACTGCTGGCAAGTGATTTGAAAATAGATGTGATCAATGAGTAGTGGGGTGCCTGCTGGTTACGAACACTGCTAGCGATATCTGGCTTTTTAGGCTTGATTAAATACTGGACAAGTGAAAAATTAAGCTGTTTGTAGATTTTTGAAATCTGCTGGTTCTAGCAGACTTTAGCTTGCCTCACCGTGGTGAGTCTGCTTCTGGATGAACGGTGATTTTGGAGCTTTGATTCTTGGTTCATGTCGTGGCATGACCCTTGTCCCAGTGATTTCAAAATAAAGGTTAGGACGGCTGAAGCTCGGCAGTGCCATTTTGGTACCCTAATCTTCGATGAAGATCCGCTTGGGGCACTCCCCAGATTCCGACGATGCCTTCATGTTCTGGGGACTCGCTTCGGGCGCCGTTAAGACGGACTATGATTTTGAACACATTCTTCGCGACATTCAGACTCTGAATGTTTGGGCTAAAGAAGGAAAGCTGGAATCAAGTGCTGTATCTGTTCATGCCTTTGCTTACGTGGCGGATAAGTACGCTCTTCTGCGCCATGGCGGCAGTTTTGGCGAAGATTACGGCCCCATGATCGTCGCGGAGCAGGAAATCTCTTTAGAAGACCTGAAGAACACTGTTATAGCAGTGCCTGGACTGCTGACCTCTGCCTACCTTCAGCTTAATATCTGGTGGAAGGAGCAGTTTGGGGCAGATGCTGTGCCACAGACTGAGGTGGTTGCTTTTGATGAAATCATGCCAGCCATTAAGGATGGACGATTCAAGGCGGGGCTCATTATTCACGAAGGGCAGCTGACTTATGCTGAAGAAGGAATGGTAGAGATTGCCAACATGGGCAAGTGGTGGAAGGCTAAAACTGGCCTTCCCCTTCCTCTTGGCGTCAATGTCGTCCGCAAGGACCTTGGTGAAGCCGCCTGTGTTGAGGTCAGTCGGTGTATGAGGGAATCTATCGAAGCCAGCTTGGCCAATAGGGAAGAAGCCGTCACCTATGCGCTTCAGTTTGCCCGAGGCATGGATAGAGCTACCAGTGATGAGTTTGTGGGCATGTATGTCAACGAGAGGACACGAGACATGGGTGATGAAGGGATTAAGGCAATCAAGCTTCTTCTTCAGCTTGGGGCAGAGATTGGATTGGTTCCTGCCGTCGAAGTCATAGTGGTCGATTGATCTCCACAAATAGTCCCTAACTAGAGGACCAGAGGGCCCTGATCAGTAGATACAGGGCCACCTCCCCTGCCATCATTCGAATCCGCAGCTTAATGGATGGTGGTCAGCAATCTCCATCCCTGCAAGGCAGAGATCATGAAGGAAGGCATCCACCCGGTCAATTATCCCGTTTTGTTCGTTGATGGCGAGCACGAATGGACCGGTATTTCCACAAGCAAGTCGGGCACCACTCGCGTTGTCGATGGAGTTGAGCACTACGTCGTAAACCTTGAAATCAGCGCCTTCACTCACCCATTCTATACGGGTCAGAAGAAGATCGTCGACTCTGCAGGCCGTGTCGAGAAGTTTATGCGACGCTACGCCAATCAGGGCAAAAAGTAAGCTTCCAGCTTCTATAAATTTTAAGCCGCCTTCTGCAGTTAAGCAGAAGGCGGCTTTTGTTTGTGTCTGGCCTTCTTCCCGCGTCAGCGGGAAGAAGGCTCGAGGGCGACTTTAAGGGCAGAGTAGCCGTTTAGCTCAAAGTGCTCCAGCTTAATGGTGTGCTTTCCTCCAAGCTGAAGTTCAGCGGTATCCAGCGTGGGGCCGTGGTATGTCCAGTTCTCAATAACCTTTTTGCCGTCAACCCAAACTCTTACGCCATCATCACTTGTGACGTTAAGGGTGTAGCGGCCTGGCTTGATATCAAAGGTTCCTTCGGCTAGAGTGCCAAAGTTATCGGTTCCGATTCCTGTGGCAGGCGAGCCTCCCCAGCTGTAGTTGATCTCGTTTGTTTTAACAGGAGCAGTTGCACCAGAAGCTCGGGCAATCCAGCCTTCGTAGTTGGTTCTGGGGTCTTCCTTGGCTAAATCGTAGTTAAACCACTTTACGCTCCAGTCAATCGCAATTTGGAACCTGCTCCATTTGAGTTTGATGTCTTTCCCAGCTGGTGAAACAACGCCCCGGTCGCTAGTGGTTGGCCTAGAACCCCTATAGGTTAAGTCAACTTCCTGCAGGTTGACTCCTGCGGGAAACGTGACAGTCACCATGCCAGGCACTTGGCCGCTTGTCTGGCTGAGAATGGCGCCTGGCATTGGGTTGGCAGTCCAGGTGCCAGCAGGGCCTAAAATCTCAAAGGTGACCTCAGTGCCTCCACCAGCTGGCTTTTGGCCTCTGGCCCAAAGCTTGGGAGACTTAAAGTCGTAAGGTCCCCACTCGTCCACCAGAATCCAGCGTCTTCCTCTGGTCTCACCTGATTTCAAAAATGGGTTCGGAAGGTCAGAGCGCCATGCGGGAATCTTTGGCAGGCTTCCTTTGTATAGGGCATCGATTTCTTTCTGGAACTTCATTGAATCGCGCGGGTTCCAGTTAGTCTTGAATCTAGCCAGGTAGTCCTCACGGCGGGGGTCAAGCCCTAGAATGACGTTGCCGCTGCTCTGCATTAACGCTCTTGGAGTGTTGTATTGAGGGCTAAGCACTGAACTGATTCCAGATCCGATAGTGTTAGCATCCTTCTGCCAGGCTTCTGCTGTGGCCAAAGCTCTGTTGTTCTCCCACTTTACTGGTTCAGCATCAGCATCCGCCGTCACCAGCTTGGCGTTGGCTTCAAAGATATTGTTCTTTGCTGTAACGCCCTTTGTGTTGCGAAGGTTGAAAACTGACTGGGGAATTCCGTAAAACCGATTGTTTTCAATCAGGTTGTTGCGGCTTGATGTGTCTTTATATTTGGGGTAGCCCCAGTTCGGGTCTTCAGATTTCTTCTGCCAGAGGACAATGCCGCTTGTGTCACGCCTAAAGGTATTGCCTTTAATCACGTTGTCAAGTCCGTGTTCCCAGGCAATGGCTTCGCCATTTTGGCCAAATGTGTTGCCAAGAACCAAGCTTTCATAAGAATAGCCAAGCCAGGCGCCGTGCCAGCACTCAAGCATCAGGTTGTTTACAAAAGCATTGCGGCTGAATGTGGCTTCAATTCCGTTTGTAGGAGCGTGGCTAAAGTCGTTGCCGATGAGCAGGTTATCGTTGCAGCCGCCCTTTCCTGTATCCATGGTGGTTTGGCCCGCCCATAGAAAGAAGCCGTCCCCTCCGTGAGTGACCGAGTTGTAGGCAAAAATGTTTTTATTGCTCTGCTCGTAAATCAAGATTCCTGTGGAATCTTGACCTCGATTGTAAACACCATGGCTGTAACCCCTTACGCACCAATCGATTTTGTTTTGTTGAATAAGATTGCTGCTTGATTGATACATTCCAAGACCGACTGACGATAGAAAACTAAAGTCATTGCCGACAATCTCGGCCCTGTCAGTTTCTGTAATCATCAGGCCGTTTTGACCGCCCTTAATCGTCACATTTCGGATTAACGATTCGTCGCAGTCACGCAGGTAGACGCCTGCTCCGTACCTTAGCCACTCGTCTTTTTCATTCCGGTGGTAAGACATCCAGTCACTGGTGTCTTCCTTGTCCAAAGTCGAACCTAGCTTCTGCTTCCAGTTGTATGAAAAGTCCGAATCAATCAGCTTCAGGCCTTTGACTCCTTTTGCTATCAAACCGACTTTATAGCCATGGACCTTAAGGTTTTTGAGCGTGATGTTGGAGCCTTCAACCCGGATTCCGGTGCCGGCTCTCATATTGGGCAGGGTCTCTTCGGGGGAACCCCGGAGGACAAATCCGGCGAAATCTACTGTGATTCCATCTCCCCGAATCACCATCGCCGCATCAGAGCCATCTGCGTTTTTGCTTGCCGCAATGGACATGCCAGGCTTCAGTTTTGTGCTGTTGGTAATGACCCTCGGGAATGGATCATTGGTGAAGGCAGCGAGGACAGCAGTGGCCAACATTCATTCATGTTACGCTGAATCACCTGTTGGATGCTTTGAACAAATGCTGCTTACAGAGAAAAAAGAAAAAAAATTTTCTGCTTAGCCAATGCGTCAATGCAGCGGCTAAGCAGGCTGCTTATTATTGGGTTAGAACTGTATAAGTTTTGAAGGTAGATTCCATTGGTGGTTTTCTGCCTTCTTTTTTGGCGTTGGTCACATCTTCAAAACCACGCTTATGGCCTTCTAGAAACTCAGGTGACTTCATCCAGCTCTTAAAGTCGTCTTCGCTTGTCCAATGGCTGATTACAAGGTAGTCGCCTTCGGCGTTGGGCTTTAACACGTTCATTCCCAAAAAGCCGGGAAGAGTGTCAATGGCGTGGGCACGAGTCTTAAAAAGTGTTTCAAATCTCTCGCGGTAATCTTCGTCGCACGTGATGAAGTTCACTGCGACAAAGCCACCCACGGGAGCGCTCAGGGTGAAAGCCTGGCCCTCATTCGGGATAACCATCAGACTGAGTATTACCGACCCTGGCCCCTAAATGCAGGGCATTGATGAAGATAGTGAAGTGAAGCTAGACCTTGAAGCGCAGCTTTGCAGCTGGAACTCAACGTAAAGTTATGGAAAATTGCTTAAACTTAATTAAATTTTGACTCTCTTGTGGTCGCGGCAGATCTCGGCCATAGTTAGGACCATAACCTCTAGAGTTTCCTCAGGAGTGAAGTAAGGGAGTATGCCCTTTAGCTTTTGGTCTGCTTTTGAGAGTTCAGCGAGGCAGGCAGACAGCTTTGCAAAGCTCAGTCCCCTTGCCGCGTCCATCTGCTTTCTCTGCTGCCAATCCGCTTCACTCGAAAGCAGCGGCTTATCGGGAAACATTGCTCTCACCGATTCAGGAGCACTGCCTGGCTGGCATCTGGCTTCTATACAGAGTCTGGCCTGCCACATAAGCCTTAGGTGCCTGTGCATTGTAGGCAGCACTCGTCCGAATACTTCGCTGGACATATCGGGAATTCGGGTTTTTAGCAGGTTGAGCTGTTTGAGGGCAAATCTTGCATCGCCCCTAAAAACCCCATCGGAAAGCTGATAAATATTGTAGTCGACTTCTGGAATGACAAGGGCTTCAATAGCGGCTTCACTAATAGCCTTGTCGCTGCCAACGTAAAGCACCAGCTTGTCTATCTCGGCGAGTGCCAAGCCAGTCTGGCCACCCAGCATTTGAGTCAGCTTTTCCGCAAGTTTCTTTGGAAGGTTTTTGCCGCCCTCAGCAGCCCGTGCGATCAAGGCGGCGACAGATTCTTCTGGCGAGAGATCAAGTTTGGCGACCATTCCGCCAGCGTGAGAAACCAGCTTGCTCCAGCGTTCAATCTGCTCTTGAGCCGCCTGACGCTTATCCTGGCTTCCACCTTCCTCATCGCCGACCAATATAAGGCGCGCAGTGTCGGGCAGGCCGGCTAAAGTTGAGACAAAGGGGTGATTTTTGCCAATCTTTGCATCCCACACTTTGGCAGGGCTGCAGCGTCCCAGGGCCCGTACAACAACGATGCGGGTTTCGGTAAGAAAAGGCACCACACCTGCCGCGCCAGCCCAGTCACTGGGACTGGAGGAGTCTCCGGTGAAGAGCTCGTGTTCAAGGGGCTCGTCTGGAGGGGTGTGAGCTGTCAGAAGACTTTGCAGACCTTGAGCAGCAAGGGGTCCTTCTTTTGATTGAAGAAGAACCACCCGCTGCCCCAGTGCTTTCTGCAGATCAAACTTCATCGCTTTACGGCGCCAGACCGCTTCGACATTTTGACCCACTCAGAAAGCTCTTTCTGAAAAGCCTGGACCTCTTTTTGCAGCATAGCTGCTTCAGCCGGGTCCAGGGGCCTGGGAGAGAACATTGCCCCCTCAAGTTTTTCGACGATTTTCATGGCTGGCTCGTAGTTGGGTCCAAGAGCAGCCCCGTTGGCCTCGGTGTACTCCCTGACTGTCTGAGAGAAGCGCTTTGGGTGTCCAAGAGCCCGTTCAATAGACAGATGGAAGCTAGAGAAGGCCGCCAGAAGCTGTGCCTTCTTTCGCACTGTCGGGTCAAAGAACGACCTAAGTCTGTTGATAATCGATCGAATAATGGGGAAGGTTGCAGTTCCCAAGACTAGAGTCAGGAGGACAGGGAAGAAGAAGGGATTCTGCCAGATAGGCTGGTTTTGTGATTTAGAGCTGCCCACTCCACCGCCAGGAACCTCCTCTGCTCCTTGAGTGGGGTCGAAAGCAACCCACCCATACCCATCAAAATAAACCTCAGCCCAGGCGTGGTAATCCCTTTCTCTTACCGTCACCCAGCCTTGATCATCGGGGGCTAAGTCACCGGTCAGCCATCCAGTCATGTAGCGGGTTGGAAGGCCAACCTCTCTTGCCATAAGCACAAAAGATGAAGCAAAGAGGTCACAGTAGCCCTCTCGTGAATCGAAAAGGAAGTGCTGAACAGGGTCCTTGTCTCGGGGGGTTGCAGGGGCATTGAGGTTGTACTTAGCCCTCCTGCTTACCCAGCGCTCTATAGCCTGCGCCTTTTCAAGATCGCTATTTAGTCCTTTTGTGATTTCGTGAGCCATGCTGCGGATCTCTCTTGATGAGGCCCCTGTTGATAGGAACTGGTTCTCAAGGTCAGGAAAAACCGAAGCAGCGGCCAGGCTGTCGGGCAAGCGTCGAGGGATAGCCGACCAATAGCGATAGGTTGTGCCAGGTGAAAGAGGCGTGGACACAAAGGTGGATCCGTTGGCCAAGAACATAACCTCCTTGTTGGGAGGAATAATCTCTACAACCGGGCCAGGGCTTGGCAGTGATGTTGATAGGATCGAGAGAGGCAGAACCTGGATTCCTACAATGTCAGGATCTGTGATGGGTTCACCAGGAGGCGTTCTATTCAGCCATGGCATTTTGCCTCCATTGGGACCTGTCTCAAGACCGCTCGAAAGGCTGACCTGCTGGACTAGCGGGCTGTCTGCAGGAACACGGCTGATGCTTTGGTTGGACCAGCCTTGGCCGGTGTATGAGGTGAAGGGCTGCACTCTTAGCAGGCCTATGTGGTCGCCCGCCAGCTTAAACATTGGCGTGTCGCTGGGATTGATTGGTCCCTGCCCAATTCTGCTTTCGGTGCCAAGGCTCTGATTGCGCCCCTGACCGCTGTTGTCAGAAGTTCGAGGCGGCTGAGCCACCCTGACACGAATCCCTTCTGTGACTCCCTGGACAGAGCTTCGGACAACAGGCGCGCCGATAAGAGAGAGGAAGACAATAGAGATTCCCGAAGCCACAGCCCATTCAGGGCCTGCCATCCACTTCCAAGCGCCCCGCCTCAACAGAGATGGATCTTCTTCTCCAGCAAGCTTTGCTGTTTGAACCATGGTCCTTTGGTGGACTCTGGCGTAGAGCACCCCCATGCAGATGAGGAAGACAAAAAACAGCCAAATGCCAGGCGGGTAGGTGTCAAACGTGCCAACCAGGCCAAAAATGGCTATGCTGGGCAGGCTGACAAACAAGAGAGTTCTATCCTTCCAGGCAGCAACGCTTCCAAGGATAATCATCCAGGAAAGGAACGAGCCTGCCATAAGCCCAAAAGGAAAGCCTTCTTCAGGCAGGATTCTGTTTAGCGGCAGAGTGAAGAAGACTGAAAAGAGACCGAAGAAGGTCCAGATTCCAGCATCCCAGTTTTGAAGAAATGTCCCGTTGACAAGCTTAGAAAGGCCATACCCCATGCTTCCTGCGACAATGACGAGAATCGTCAGAGTCCAGGCGAGGATTGGCTTGTTAAGAGACATGCCAATGGCAAAAAGGGCGCTGCCGCTGGCAAGCATAACCAAGGCATGATCGGCAAGTGTTTTCTCAGGCCGAACCTCAGTGATCCAGTTGAGAAACCTCATGAGATCACCTCTGAACGGGGCATGATAAAGGTCATGCATCCCGCTCTTTCCAGTTCTGCAATATAGCTTGGGTCAGCCGCTGACTTGGCTGCAGCAGCCTCCGGTGACTTTTGGTAGTCAGAGGGGCTGTAAAGAAGACAGGCTTTGACCACGTCGCCTAAACTCATGAGAACGTGAGGCAGGGCGGGGTCCTGCACCGAAAGGCAGATCATTAAGGATTCGCCTGGGTTCAAGGTTCCCTTCAGTCTTGAGACTTCGCCAGATATAGCTTCATGGGCTGTAGGCTGAATGTCAGTCAGGGCTTCTCTAAGCTCTCTCTCCCTTGCTTCTGGGTGGCTGTTTGATGATTCTGATGGCTCCATTTGAGGCAGCAGAACTCTCGCACCCTTTTTCGCATATCCTGAGCATAGAAAAAGAGCGTGGCTGCACATGGCTTCAAAGGTGCTTGTCTCATCATCTCCAAAGTCTGTTCCTTGCGTTCTTTGAAGCAGCATTTTTAGGCTGAGGCCCGTGCCTGATTCAAACTCTTTCACCATGGGCCGGCCGCTGCGGGCAGTGCTTGGCCAATGAATGGTTTTTATCGCGTCTCCTGGCACGTACTGCCTTATTCCCCTTGTTTCCAATCCGCTGCCAGTGGTGCGTCCCGATTCAAGTTCGCTCTGGCCCCACCCGCCTCCTGCAGGGAAGGGGATGTTAACTGGGAGGGGGGTGGGATAAACAGTTAAGTTCGTCGGCTCGATAGAGTATGTCCTTGCCTGGCTGACCAGACCCAAAGCATCTGTGCCGATAACTGTTACTTGAGACCAGGAATAGCGTCCGCGCCGAGTCGGCTTAAAGCTGTACTTGGTTTGGATCGGCTGATCAAAGCTGGGAGCGATAGGCACTGAGGGGGTTTCGCCCGTCATACGGATCCTCTTGGGGACGTGATCCATGATGGTGAGCAGAGGACGCTTGAGTTTCTTTTCGCTCCAGACTGTAATGTGAATAGTGACAGTTTCGCCAGCCCTTACGGCAGGCGTCATCGATCTCTCAAACCTGAGTCCTCGGACAGCCAGATAGGCTTGAAGCCGAGAACCCAAAAGGGTGGCGACTATCGCCGTTGCCATATAGAACAGCGGCGGAGAGTTGACCAAGATTGCCATGATGATGAGAAAGAAGGAAGCCATCGTCAGGGCAATTGCCGCGTAACGATTGAGTCCCTGCTGGTTCCTCATCAGCTCGGCTGCCTGGGCCGAGGGCCTGGAAGCTGCTGAACGGGTCATGCTTTTTTCCTTCTTTCTGCTGTTAATGCACTGGCACTGGGGTCGGCACTGATTCCATGATTTGACGGATAATGTCGGGTCCTGTGGTGCCTCTTGCTCTGACTTCTCCTCTAAGAATGATTCTGTGGCCAAGCACTGCCGGGGCACATTCCTTCACATCATCTGGCCTGACATAATCGACTCCCTGCATGGCAGCCTTGGCCTGGGCGGCGTGAACCAAATAAACCGAGCCTCGGGGCGAGCTTCCAAGAATCAGCTGGCTTTCTTCTCTCGTAGCTCTGACAATATCGACAACATAGTCTCTGATGGCATCGTTGACATGAACTTCTCTTACGGCCTGTTGGGCAGCGACAAGCTCTTCTAGGCTGATGACAGCCTGAATTGAGTCGATGGGGTGAGTCTGCTGCTGCCCCTTAAGCACAGCAGATTCTGCCTGCCTGCTTGGGTAGCCCAAAGCGACTCGGACAAAAAACCTGTCCAGCTGTGCTTCTGGCAGAGGATAGGTTCCCGTCATTTCAATGTTGTTCTGAGTGGCCAGAACAAAAAACGGATTTGGCAGCATTCTGGTTGTTCCATCGCTTGAAACCTGCCTTTCCTCCATCGCTTCCAGCAGAGCCGACTGGGTTTTAGGCGTGGCTCTGTTGACTTCATCGACCAAAACAACGTTGGCGAAGAGCGGTCCGGGCCGGAACTCGAACTCGCCCGAGTTCTGCAGGAAAATAGATGTGCCTGTTATGTCGGTTGGGAGGAGGTCGGGAGTGAACTGGATTCGTCGGAACTCTCCACCTATTGATTTGGCTAAAGCCTTGGCCAGAGTGGTTTTGCCCACACCCGGCACGTCTTCTATCAAAAGATGACCTCCGCAAAGCATGGTCAAAACTGCTTCTTCAACAGTTTCAGATTTGCCCATGATGACTCGATCAATCTCAGCCTGAATGGCCCCTGCCAGCCTTTGAACGTCTGCTGCTTTCACCTTTTTTACACCCTCAAACTAAAAAAAAATGGGCGGTGACGATCATCCTTGATCCTGCCCTGCTCTGTGCTACGTCCGTTATGCTCATTCATGTGCCCTGTGCTCCCAGGGCCCTAAATGTGCAGGACCTTTAACACCTCATAATGACCTAAATGAACTCCAGAGAGTGCGTGATTGGTGTGGATCTTGGAGGGACCAATGTCCGCGCCCAGGCAATCTGGGAAGATGGTTCCCCCGCAGGTGAGAGGGTGGAGCAGCCTTCTAATGCTCAAGATGGAACTCAGGCAATTCTCGATGCTGTTGTTTCCGTCGTTCAAATGGCAAAGAAAACAGCGGCTGGGCCGGTCAGCTTTGTTGGTTTGGCCATTCCTGGCCATGTCGATCATCTTTCGGGCCTGGTGAAGTGGTCCCCTAACCTGGGTGAAGAGGTGAACGGAGTCTTTCATGCCTGGCGAGATGTCCAGATTAAGACCCCGCTTGAACGAGCTCTTGGCTTGACGATTCTTATGGGCAATGACGCCAACTGTGCCGCTTTGGGAGAGTACATGTACGGCAGCGGCGAAGGAAAAGCGCATTGTCTCTGCCTCATCACCTTGGGGACAGGAATCGGAGGGGGAGTTGTCTTGGGCCCCCAAAGCGTCATGGGCCATGCCTCTGGTCCTCTGCTGCTGCTTGGCGGCAACAAGGGCGGTGCAGAACTTGGCCACACGCTTATTCAACGAGGCGGTCTTGACTGCAACGCGGGCAGCTATGGCGCTATTGAGGCCTACTGCCAAAGAGACGCCATCGTTCGACGCGCCCAACATAGATATGCCAGGCGGGCCGATTCTCTGATTTGGGAGAAGGTAGGAGGAGATGTAAGCAGAGTCACTCCTAAGATCATTGCTGAGGCTGCCGACGAAGGAGATTTTCAGGCTCAGGACATACTCCGCGAAGTCGGCGAAGCTTTGGGTTCTGGCATCGGCAGCATGATTAATGTCTTTGCTCCAGATGTCTTTGCCGTTGGGGGACAGGTCGCCAAGGCAGGCAGGTGGATTCTAGAGCCAGCCATCAACGAGGCTCGATATGTGGCCATTCCAACCTTGTTTGAGGAATGTCGCATCTGCCCGTCTGAGGCAGGTGATGACGCAGGACTGCTTGGGGCAGCCGCTATGGCCTTTCAGCTTTCTGACTGAAAGGCCATAACTTAGGCTAAATCCCTTCCTGCGACCTTCTTAGCAGCTCCGCTTTGTCTGTCGGTCTTGCTTCAGAGTAGCCTGCGAGAGGGCGAATGTAGCGGTGGATTGCATCCAGCATATCGGCAGGGAAGGGGAAGAAATCTTCTTCCAGCTCATCAGGAGGCGTGATCCAGTTGCGCGCGCCAACAACCGTAGGAGGAGAATCGAGTTCATCAAAGGCAAGCTGAGTGATTCTGCTGGCCATTGTATGAAGGAATGATCCTCTTTCGCAGGCATCACTGGCAAGAAGAATGTTTCTTGTCTTTTTCACAGATTCGATCACAAGAGAGTAATCGAATGGCACGATGCTTCGGGCATCGATAACCTCGGCAGAAATCCCATATTGAGACTGCAGAATCTCTGCCGCTTCCAAAGCTCGGTAAAGGGTTGCTCCGACCGTAAGGATGGTGAGGTCAGATCCGGGTCGTTTGATGTCTGGCTGGCCGAAAGGAATCTCATAAGACTCGGAAGGAACTCCTCCAGGATGGAAAAGCTCTGTCTGGTCATAGAGTCTTTGGCTTTCAAAAAAGATCACAGGGTCTGTGCCGGTTAGGGCCGTGGCCATCATGCCTTTGGCATCGTAGGGTGTGGCAGGGAAAACGACTTTGAGGCCAGGGATATGGGCGACCATGCTGGTCCAGTCTTGACTGTGCTGGGCGCCGTATTTGCTGCCTACCGAGACACGAAGCACCATGGGCATACGAAGCATCCCGCCAGACATGGACTGCCACTTGGCCATTTGGTTGAAGATTTCGTCTCCTGCCCGACCCATAAAGTCGCAGTACATCAGTTCGACCAAAGGACGTCCTCCTTCTAGGGCATAGCCGACAGCCGAACCGACAATAGCGGCTTCGCTGATGGAGGAGTTAAACAGACGGTGGTAGGGAAGAGCTTCGGTGAGTCCACGATAGACGGCAAATGCTCCACCCCAGTCGCGGTTCTCTTCACCATAGGCGGTCATGGTTGGGTCTGTGGTGAACCCATCCAAAATCGCCTCGAAAAGGGCATCTCTCAGCCCGATGGCTCTGCTTTTTGGCACAAGAGTTCCATCGGCTTCAACTCCGCTCCTGCTGCGCGATGCCAAAGCTTTAACCCTTACATTCTCTGTCAGATCACCGATAATCTCAGGAGTGCGCGAAGGGTCAAGGCTGGGGGCCTTCTCGTTGGAGAACATGGTTCTTTCGAGCAGGTTTCCGGGGCTGACCAAGGTTTCTCGGGGAGAAAGATCAGGGTCAATCGCCTTCTTATAGGCTCTTAAAATCAGGCTGTCGACCGCTTCCTGTCCAAGCTCAAGCTGGGCAGATGTCACAAGCCCAGCAGCAGAAAGGCGGTCTGCATAGGTGATTAGCGAGTCAATGTTCTGCCATTCTTCAATCTCAGCTTTTTCTCGGTAGGAAGAAGCATCTGAAGGCGAATGTCCGCTGAATCGGTAGGTGAGGGTATCAAGCAGAACTGGCCCATCACCTGCGGCAAGAACCTTCTTTTTGCGCTCGTAGGCGTCTGCCACAGCGAGGGGATCGTAGCCGTCAACCCTTTCACTGTGCATGTTTTCTGCGTTCAGTCCTGCTCCCAAGCGGGCAAGCACTTTGAAGCCCATGGTTTCTCCCACCGGCTGTCCTCCCATTCCATAAAAGTTATTGACGAAGTTCATGATAAGGGGGAGGCCACCCTGGTGCTCACCGGTCCAGAGTTCCTTGAACTGGTCCATGGTGGCGAAGCAGAGGGCCTCCCAAACTGGGCCGCAGCCAGCAGAAGCATCGCCTATGTTGCAGACCACAATCCCGGGCTTTCGGTTGACATGCTTAAACAAAGCCGCCCCGACGGAAATATCTGCCGAGCCGCCGACAATAGCGTTGTTGGGGTAGACGCCAAACGGCAGGAAGAAGGCGTGCATAGAACCACCCATCCCCCGGTTGAATCCAGTCTTTTTGGCGAAAATCTCAGCCAGGGCGCCATAGACCAAAAACTCCATGGCCAGTTCCTTTGTCGATCCATGGCTGCCGTCATCGACGACGGTAAGAATCTCGCCGTCAAAGCAGTCCCTCATCACATCCATGAGGGTTTCGTCATCCAGCTTTTGGATTGCAGAAAGCCCCTTGGCCAGGATTTCACCGTGGCTTCGATGGCTGCCAAAAATATGGTCGCTGACTTCAAGGGCAAATGCCTGACCTACCGCGCTTGCTTCCTGACCAATGCTGAGGTGGGCGGGGCCCCTATGGTTGTATTCGATTCCCTTGTAGGCACCTTTAAGCTTAACGTCGTTAAGCATGGTCTCAAAGGCGCGGATCACCCTCATATCTCGCAGGATTCGAACCAAAGCATCGGAACCTCGTTTTTCGGCTTCTTCAGCCACTGTGCCTTTGTATTGGTTGATAGGTATTGGCTTGAAGGTGAGTTCGCCGCCTTTTCTGACTTCACTGGGATGGATGGGGATGCTTTTGGGCATGAGGTTCTGCCTAGCTTTCTGCGGCGATGGGGCCGGAGTGGGCTGAAGGTTCGGGAATGACCAGGGCAATGCCGAGATCGTTGAAAAATGTCTGCCAGTCAAGGCCCGGGTCGCGGTCTGTCACAACTTTAGAAACAGCTTCAAAGCCGCCGATTCTAAAGAGTGAGGGGACCCCGAACTTAGAGTGGTCGGCAAGAAGAATCGTCTCTTTCGCGTTTCTTATAAGATGCTGGTAGAGGTAAGCGGTCTGCATCTCGTTGGCCGAAACGCCGAAATCTTGGCTAAGGCCGTCTGCACCAAGGAAGCAGGAATAGCCACGCAGCTGTTCCACTGTGTGGTCGGCGAGGGGGCCGACGGTATCCATACGGTCTGGTCGGTACTGACCAGCCAAAAGAATAAGATTGCAGTCTGGGCAGCTTCCCAGTTCGACTGCCAGCCTGGTGGAATTGACCAAGAGAGTCAGGCCCTTTTTTTGCTTTAGAGCTTGCCGCATTTCAAAGCAGGTTGTTCCTGCATCGACAAAAAGCATGTCGTGATCTTTTACTAAGGCCCCGGCAAGTTCTCCGATGATTCTTTTCGCTTCGGTGTTTCTCTCTCCTCTGGCCTGAAGAGATTGATCTGACTTTCGGGCCGAGGTCGCGCCCCCATAGACCAGTTCTATCAGGTGACGGTCGGAAAGCTGCTTTAAGTCGCGACGAATTGTGGCTTCACTCACCCCGGCAGTCTTGGCAAGGTCTCGGACAGTGACATGACGATGATCCTCAATTCTTTCAAGAATGAGGTCGTGCCTTTCGCCGGTAGTCCGAAGAGTGAGGGGTTCTGTGCCGATCATGGGGATCTGCTTGCATCATTATGCTCGAACTTTTTCATAAATATGAAAAAAGTTCGTCATTTTCTGATGAATTTACGCTATCCTCATGGACAGCTATGAGCGCGGAATCTTCCCAGCCGACTCCCATCCTTCTGCCCCAGGCGGGAAATTCTATGGAGGAGGGAACGATTCTAGCCTGGCGTGTGAAGCCAGGCGACAGGGTGAAGCCAGGTGACATTCTGTTTGACTTAGAAACAGACAAAGCTACGCTGGAAGTTGAAGCCGAGACATCTGGCCGTGTGAGCGTGATTTTAGTGCAGGAGGGCCAGACTGCTGCGGTTAAGACGCCTGTGGCTTATCTTGGTGAAGATGATGCGGCTGTGGCGGCTCTCGTTGGTGGGGCAGTCAAGGAAGCCGATAAAATTAAGGCCGCCCCTGTGGCACCACTTGTCACCGCTGCACCGGCTGCATCGAAAGATGCTGACCTCTTCGCCGCTTCTCGGCAGAGAGTTTCTCCTTTGGCACGCCGTGCGGCCGCAGAACATGGAATCAGCCTCACAACAGTTAAGGGCAGCGGGCCAGATGGAAGAGTTGTTCTCAAGGATGTGCTGACGGCTTCGCAGGCAGCTGCAGAGCCACGCCAGGCGATCGTTCCCATCGCTTCTGGCGAGAGGCGCCCCATGTCCAAGATGCGAAAGGCTATTGCGAAGAATCTTTCCATCAGCAAGCAGACCCTGCCTCACTGGTATCTGAAGCTGGCTATCGAGGCAGATGCCTTGATGTCCTTCTATAAAAGGGAAAAGCAGCTGTACGCCTGCTCTTTGAACGATGTTGTAGTTTTTGCTGTTTCCAGAGCCCTGATGGAATTTCCGGTCTTTCTAGATCAAGTGGATGGCGATGACCTTGTGCGGCGCGACAGTGTCAGCATCGGCCTGGCGGTAGGACTGGAAGCGGGCTTGGTTGTGCCAGTGCTCAAAAATGCCGATGGTTTGAGCCTAAAAGGGATTGCTGCTGAAACAAGGCGGCTTATTGATGCGGCCAAAGTCGGCAAAGTTGAGGGGATGGGTGAGGGAGTCTTTACCATCTCGAACCTTGGAATGTTTGGCGTGGAGGAGTTTTCTGCGATCATCAACCCGCCAGAGTCTGGAATTCTAGCCGTCGGAGCCGCCCGAGAAGAAGTGATTGTAAAAGATGGCGCTATGAGGCCAGGAAGACGGATGACCCTGACTCTCAGCGCAGACCATCGGACGATAGATGGGACAACAGCGGCGCAGTTTATGTCCCGGCTTAAGGCTCTGCTGGAGAATCCTCAGAAGATCGGAGGAGTCTGATGGCAAATCCGGTCAACTGTCACATTCATCTCCCTCCCAATTTTTCTGCTTTTTCAACAATCGCTCAAGCTGTGAACTTAGCCTCTGATGAAGGCATTGAGATTCTGGGCGCCAGCAACTATTACGACCATAGAGTTTACGAAGAGTACGGACGCCTCTGCCGCGAGAAGGGAATTACGCCCCTATACGGGATTGAGATTGTCTGCTGGAATGAAGCTGCCTTTCAGAAAAGCCAGAAGATAAATGATCCTGGCAATCCTGGCAAGATGTATCTCTGCGGCAAGGCTTTAAGAAAGCTGGATAGCCCGACACAGCGAGCATCCGAGATTCTGCAGCAGATTAGGGAATCTGATGATCAAAGGATGGAGCAGATGGCTGTTTTGCTGAGCCACGAAGCTTCCCGCGCTGGCTTAGGAGTTGACCTTACGGCACAGGCAGTGAAGGTCAAGGTGGCAGAGAGAGCGGGAGTTCCAGCAGAAGCTGTGACTCTGCAGGAAAGGCACCTTGCTCAAGCACTTCAGGAAGAGATTTTTGCCCATTGTCAGGAATCTGAACGTGGCGATCTGCTGTTTAGGCTGCTCGGTGCCCCGATTCTGTCCCCAGCTGATCCGCTATTGGTTCAGGGAGAGCTGAGAAACAGACTGATGAAATCAGGCAAGCCTGCCTTTGTTCCAGAATCCTTTGTCTCATTTGATACTGCTCGTGAGCTGATTTTAGAACTCGATGGCATAGCAGCCTACCCAGCTGTTTTGGATGGAATGAAGCCTGCCGCTGACTTTGAATCGACCCCCCAAACATTGATTCAGAATCTTAAAGAACTTGCGATCGACTGGGTGGAGTTCATTCCCAATAGAAACTCTCCTCAGGTTCTTTCCAACACTGTGGCTGAACTGCTTTCAGCTGGTTTCAAAGTGTCAGCAGGTACCGAGCACAATACTTCTGAGCTGATTCCTCTGACTCCTATGTGCTCAAATGGAGAGGCTATTCCACCTGACTGCCAGGCTGCTTTTTACGATGGAGCAAAACATCTGGCAGACTGGCAGACCTGTCCGCCCTCATTGGCAGTAGAAGAGGCAGGAGTATGAAGTGGCTGGCTGAGCTAAGAGCCGAGGTGAATAAATCTGGCCGACGGGCCCTTCTTACTTCTTCAGAGGATTTTGTGCTGGAGGAGGATCCTAAAGAAGCGGCTCAACGTCTTTTCTCTGGCGAAACTCTTAAAGGTCTTAATTTAGAGTGGGCAGAACCCCAAGGCCGCATGTCAGGAAGGATCTGCCTTGTAACAGGGGCAGCTCAGGGCTTTGGCCTTGGCATCGCTGAAGCTTTGGTTTCCGAAGGAGCCTGTGTGGTTCTTGCCGATAGAAACGTTGGCCTCGCTCGTCTGGAATCTGAAAAACTCAATGTTTTGAACCCAGAACGCAGCAGAGCTGTCGAAATGGATGTTTCCGATGAAAGTTCGGTTTCCGAAGCAATGGATTCCGCCGCCTCCTTTTGGGGCGGGTTTGATCTTGTGGTTTCCAATGCTGGTGTTCTAAGGGCGGAAAGCGTTTTGACCCAGCCCCTTCAAGACTTTGAGTTTGTCACTAAGGTCAATTATTTAGGTTATTTTCTGGTTGTCAAACATGCTGCGCCTTACCTTGCGCTCAACCACCAAGCCGATCCTTCTCAGTACAGCGATATCATCCAGATCAACTCAAAGTCTGGCCTTCAGGGCTCCAACCGCAATGGAGCTTATGCTGGTTCGAAGTTTGGCGGAATTGGCCTGACCCAGTCTTTTGCGCTGGAGCTCTTAGAACTGGGAATCAAGGTGAACTCGGTCTGCCCAGGCAACTTTTTTGATGGCCCTCTGTGGATGGACCCTGAATCTGGCCTCTTTGCTCAGTACCTTAGGTCGGGCAAGGTCCCCGGTGCAGAAACACTGGATGACGTAAGGAAGTTTTATGAAGCAAAGATTCCCATGGGGCGCGGCTGTCAGACAGGCGATGTAATGAAGGCGATTTACTACCTAGTGGATCAATGCTACGAAACAGGGCAGGCTCTGCCTGTCACTGGCGGGCAGGTGATGCTGAGCTGAACGATGACGATTCCTCAAACCCAAACGGCTGTCCAGCTTGCTGGCCCTAAAAAGCTCGAAATCAACTCACAGAAAAACGTTCCCCAGCCGGGGCCAAGACAGATATTGGTTGAAGTTGAGGCGGTGGGGCTCTGCTTTTCAGATATGAAGCTGCTGAGTCAGTTTAGCGGTCATGTTCGCAAAAGCGAAGTGCTCGAAGGAATCGATACTGAGATTCTCGCAGGTCTGCCCAGCTATGTTCCTGGTGAGACAAAAACTGTTCCCGGCCATGAGGTGGTCTGCCGAGTCGTAAAGGTCGGTGATGGCACTGTGAGCTACAAGCCAGGGCAAAGATTTATTGTTCAGGCCGACTACCGCCCTCTAAAAACTGCCGGTTCAAACGGCGCATTTGGCTACAACTTCGAAGGCGGACTCCAGCAGTATGTTCTTCTGGATGAAAGAGTTGTAGGCGACCCGGCTGATGAATCAGCCTTTATGATCCCTGTGCCAGATCAGCGTGCAGCCTCTCAGCTGGCTCTTGTCGAACCTTGGGCCTGTGTCGAAAACAGCTACGCCATTAAAGAAAAGAGAGGTCTTGGCCCAAGAATAGCTGTCTGCCTCTGCGGGGCTGAGGGGCCCCCAGACCTCACACTTCTTGATGGGGCAGAACACCAGATCGGACGGAAAGGAGAAGTGGATTTCCCCTCTGGTTCGCTGGACGACTTGATTCTTGTTGAAGCATCAGCTGAGGATATTGAAAGGACTGCTCCTTGGCTGGCTAAGGGGGGAAGAATGATTCTCCTTCAGATGGGCCGCCGCCTTGGCAGAAAGGTGAAGATCGATGTTGGCCGCCTGCATTACATGGGACAAAGATACATCGGTGTAGGTGGAAGCAGTCTGGCCGAGGCTCTTAATAAGGTTCCGGAAGCCTGTGAGATAGGATCGCAGGATCGCGTGCTGGTTGTTGGCGCGGGTGGCCCTATGGGTCAGATGCACACAATCAGGGCTCTTGCTGCTACGAAGGGAGAAGTGGTCGCCACAGATTCCAGCGGTGAAAGGCTGGAAGCTTTAACGAAAAAACTGACTGCTTGGGAAGGACAGTACTCAGTCACATTGGCCTCAGACCTTGCCCGCGACGAGACTTTTGATGTGATCTCTCTTATGGCGCCAATTCCCTCATTGGTACAGGAAGCCGTCAGCAGGGCCAGAAGCGGAGCAAAGATCAATGTCTTTGCGGGAATACCTGTTGGCACCTTTGCCGAGCTGGATCTTGATAGAGTCCTTGATGAAGGCCTCTATATTTATGGCACCAGTGGAAGTGAACCAGGAGATATGAGGGTGGTGCTGCAGAAAGTGCTGCATGAACAGGTTGATACAAACCTTTCTGTGGCAGCAGTTTCTGGAATGGCAGGAGCAATTGACGGCCTTCGGGCTGTAGAAGAAAGGACAATTGACGGGAAAATAGTTGTTTACCCTCACCTTGTCAATCTGCCCCTCATCCCATTGACAGAAATCAGCCGCTGGTACCCTTCGGTCGCGGCAGAACTCAGCTCGGGACAGTGGACCGGGCGGGCAGAAGCGGAGCTGCTGCGTGTGGCCAAATGAGCGATTCTCAGAGACTTCTTGACCGTGCTCGTGAGATCATCACGATGGAAGCTGAAGCGGTTCGAGGCTTGACCTCGGTGATTGACGATGCCTTTTTGAAGGCAATCGACCTTATGCTTCACTGTAAGGGAAGAGTCATTACGACAGGCATGGGCAAGGCCGGATTGATCGGCAGAAAAGTGGCCGCCACCCTGGCCTCCACTGGCACGCCATCCTTTTTTGTTCATCCAGGTGAAGCCATTCATGGCGATCTGGGAATGATTACGAGTGATGACCTGGTGATGGCGTTCTCGCACCGGGGCCAGACCGAAGAGGTTCTGCGTGTTCTGCCTTACCTCAAGCATTTTCAAGTGCCGCTAATTGCTGTCACTTCCAACGCTGAAAGCGAACTGGCAAAGTCGGCTGAAGTCGGCCTGATCCTTTCTGTGGAAAGAGAGGCATGTTCGCTTAATCTGGCTCCTACCTCTAGCACAACGGCAATGCTGGCTCTTGGCGATACTCTTGCCATCGTGCTGCTTGATGCCCGTGGTTTTGGTCCAGATGATTATGCTCTTCGTCATCCTGGAGGCTCTTTAGGGCGAAGACTGCTGACCAAGGTTTCTGATTTGATGCACAAGGGTGATGAGAACCCTGTGATCCTAAAAAGCAAGCCCCTTTCAGAGGCTATTTTCGTGATGACTCGCACCAAAATGGCTGCTGCATCTGTGGTGGACGAAGAAGGAAGGCTGACTGGCTTTTTTACTGACGGAGACTTAAGACGTTATCTGGGGCGGGGCTCTGTTGACCTATCAACACCGATCTCTGAGTTGATGACCAAGGGGCCAAAAGTGATTCGACCTATGATGATGGCAGTGAAGGCTTTGGAGATTCTTGAAAATTACAAGATTATCAGTCTTCCTGTTGTGAATGAAAAGGAAGAACCGATTGGTTTGATTCATCTTCACGATATAACACGCGCCGGCATTGTCATCTAGCTGAAGTCTCCAGCTTTCCCTATCAGGCAGTTTGTGTGTTTTTGCAGAGACACGAGAGGAGACAGGTTCTCAGCTTCTCATGCTCAAAGTATCTTTTTCGCATCAAATTATCTTTATAGATTCATTTGCTTTGTGGGTAACATTTGATACATGAGTCAAGTGCCGCCTCAGCTGCCTGAGCAGAAACCGAGTGCCACAGATAACAGGAAACCAGATCCCAACCCTGCGAGTCCGCCAATCCAGAGCCAAACAGGCCAGTTTCAGGGGCTAAATATGCCAGGAGGACGTATACCCAAGTGCCTTAGCTGTGGCAATGTAACGCACTGGGTTGTGGAGCCGATCATCACCACAAATCACATCATTATTGGAGCAGTACTTTGCGTTGTAGGTTTTATTGTATCTGGCCTGGTTTATGTGGGCGTGATATATGTAATGCGGATGAACGAGGATAGCCGAACAAAATCATGCCCCATTTGCGGGGCAAAAAATATGTGGACTTTCCAATACTAATTAACTATCTATCTCTTTGTCATGGCAGCGTTGACCATGGTGTTAAAGGACTTTCTGACTCGGTCGTTCCAAGTATGAGCCATGTAGACAATGCTGGTCTTTGACTTTGGATCGCCCCAGAACTCTGTTCCAAAAGCGCCGGTGTGGCCAAAGCTGCCGATCGGTTTTAAGTGAGAAGCGCCAGCGGAGGATCTTACGACGGTGAAGCCAAGTGCGTAGCCCTGAGCTTCAGAGCCATCCATGTTCAAGGTTCCTGACTGGAGGGTGGTGAGGGATGTAATTCCGGCTGGTGAAACGATTCTTCTGCCTTTCCAGATTCCACCCGCAAGAAGGCAGTCCATAAGGTTCGCCATGTCATCGGCAGTAGAGTAAAGTCCGCCGGCTGGGTTGGCGTAGCGGGCGCCGGGCCTGTAAGGTTCTGAATCAAACTTCTCGAATCGGCCATTTTTGGCTTCATACATCAGAGCAATGCGGGAATGCATGGATGACGGAGCGAAAAAGGTGGTGTCCTTCATGGCTAGAGGAACGAAAATTTCTTGAGCCATAAAGTCCTCCAGCTTTCTGCCTGATGCCAGCTCTACAATTCTCCCGGCGGCAGCTATGCCAGGGCCGCTGTATGAAATTCTTTCTCCGGGTTCGCTCTGCAGCAGGTCATTTCCAAACTTTGCACAGTATTCAGCCAGGGTCAGCCTTCTTTTTTGGTCGTCATCAAGCCCAGCCGGATCGCTGCCTGTCAAGCCAGCCGTATGAGTCAAAAGGTGTCGAACTGTCATTGTTCGTCTTCTATCTTTGATGCCCTCAGGGGTTTTGACTTTCTGCTTGGCTAAGTTGGGAAGCCATCTATCTACATTGTCATCGAGGTTGAGAAGGCCGCGTTCGGCGCAGATGACGGCGGCGAGAGCTGTAATAGGCTTGGTCATGGACATGACCTGAAAAACAGTATCCCGCTTCATTGGCTGACCCTTTTCGATGTCCGCCATTCCTTCGACGATAGTGAGGATTGGCCTGCCTTTCTGCCTGACAAGGGCCACGACACCAGCGACTTCCTTCTCTGCCACAAACTCCTTCATTCGGGCAGAAATTAAGCTGAGTCGATCTTTATCAAAGTCGCCGGACATCAGAGTGGCAAGGGCAAGGGAAGCGAGCATGAGCAGTT
This sequence comes from uncultured Fimbriimonadaceae bacterium, assembly GCA_964607175.1. Classification (GTDB taxonomy): domain Bacteria; phylum Armatimonadota; class Fimbriimonadia; order Fimbriimonadales; family Fimbriimonadaceae; genus JAKRSE01. The sequence continues at coordinate 7,040 of CAZSIM010000009.1, read as the reverse complement.
GTTATGATTGGTAAAGGGTATCCAGGGCAGTGCCATCCACCCATGTCACGACTCCGACGGGGGGGCCATCTAGGGCAGGGGGCTGGGGGGCGCCGCCGCAGAGGTTTTCAGCGGCAGACTTGAGTTCGGCAAGAGTTTTTATTGGGAGGTCTGAGCCTTTTACAGCTTCCAGCAGATCTTCGCGCAGGGGATTGATGGCAATGCCCCTTTCTGTGGCCACAACATCTATCAAGGAACCAGGTCCACAGAATGTTGTCAGAGAATCTCTAATGATTGGAACACGATTTCGGAATGTCGGCACGGCTAAGATGGTTGTTTTTGCAGAGAGTGCATCCTGCCATCCTCCAATTCCGTGCATCATACGCCCGTCACTGTGACTCACCACATTAGCGTTGAAATCAAGATCAACCTCGGTCGCACCTAATATGGCGCAGTCCACCATTGAGGCAAAGCTGCCTTTGCCGTGATAGCTGTAGCTTGTAAAGGGGCTGGTCATGATGTGGCGGGGATTTTCGCGAACCGACCTCACTCCTTCGAGATCAAAGGTTTGGCCATCCAAAATGCAGCTCACCAGCCCTTCTTCCAGCATTTCTACCAGTACCTGACAGCTCCCACCTCTCGCAAAACGAGCCTGTATGCCTCTTTCTCTCATGATCTCGCGGGCATAGGCGGCAAATGCAAGCGATGTTCCACCTGCTCCCGCTTGAAATGACCAGCCGTCGGACAGAATTCCTGTATGGGCCGCCAGCTGAACAGCCAGCTGTGCGATCAAAAGCCTTTCAGGAGATTTGGTTATTTTGGTTGTTCCTGAGACAATCTGAGCGGGGTCGCCGATTCTATCCAAGACCACAACCTGGTCGACCAGGTTGCCAGATATCTGCCAGGGGGCGCAAGGGAAGGGTTCAAGATTATCTGTAACGGCAATGACGTGGTCGGCAAACTGACAGTCTGCGGCGGCGAAGCCAAGAACGCCGCAGGCAGCTCCGCCCCGGGCTCCAGTCATATTGCCGAAGTAGTCGCATGCCGGGGCGGCGACTACAGCAATATCTACTCTCAAATCGCCATCTTGAAGTGAACGATATCGACAGCCATGCGATCTTAACATCGCCAGACCCTTCATTTTTCCAGCTGATGCGTAGGCTCCAACTGGCCCGTTGAGGCTGCCTTCGATATGATGGATTACCCCTGATTCAAGATGCTTAATCAGGCTGTTGTGGCAGGGAAAGACGGCAGAGGGAAACCAGACAAGATCTTTTATCCCCAGTTCGGCAGCTGCGGCAAAAAGCTGTGCTGCGACAAAATCTCCGTTGCGAAAGTGGTGATGGGTTGAAACAACCATCCCATCTTTCAGCCCAGCTTTAACCAAAGCCTGCTTCAAGCTGGCTGTGGTTTTGTTTCCATCGGCAGGAAAGTCAGCGCAGGTTTTGATAGGGGGTGATGCCTGCCTGCCTTCAGGACGCGCAGCACCTATACCCGCATAGGGTTTCAGCCTGCGTCCATTCGCCTCGGTGGGCACCTTGCGGCCAATCGCATTCAGTTGGTGATCTCGATTCAAATCTTCACCCCGGCTCTCATCAAAACCTGTCTTGCTTGAGCAGCAACAGGGGGATCTATCATTTTTCCGTCAAGACTGATCACACCTTGGCCATCTGTCTCGGCCTGGGCAAAAGCTTCGACGATTCTTTTTGCTTTTTCCAAGGCTGCTGTGCTGGGGGCGAGGCCAGAATGTGCCGCCGCCACTTGTCGAGGATGAAGGCATCCCACTCCATCGCAGCCCAAGGAGGCAGATCGTTCTGCATGTTTCTTCATTCCGGCTTCGTCATCGACTTGGCCATAAATCGGACCAAGCGGCGAAACTCCAGCAGCGCGGCAGGAGTTGACAAGCTGCAGGGTCGCCCATTCGAGCGCCCCGCCGCTTTCTGTTCTTTCCGCGCCAAGGTCAGCAAGGTAATCCTCTACACCCAAAGCCACGGCTGCAACCCTAGAGTGGCAGGAGGCAATATCGTAGGCGAAGTGGAGTCCTCTAGCCGATTCTATGATGGGGAGAAGCAGGGCAGGCGAGTTGGCAGCTTCCAGGGCTGCTGCTGCCTGAAGGATTTCATCAGGAGATTCGATCTTGGGAAGAACGAAGCCTTCAACCCCAGCCTGACTGAGAACTTTTATCTCGTCAAGTCCTTGAACGCCAGAGTTGATCCTAACCAGCTTTTCTGAACCGCCAAAATCTATGGAGGTTAAGGCTCTTCGCACTAAGGCCAGAGCGGCAGCTTTTTCACTGGCTGCCACTGAATCTTCAAGATCAAGGATGATAGAGTCAGCACCAAAAAGACCAATGCTGGGGAGCAGCTTTGGTGTTCCACCTGGGACATAAAGCCGGGAACGCCTAAGGCGATTTCTGTCTGGCGCGGCTGCTGGAATATCTGACAAAAGCGGCAGAGGAAGTGAAAGGTGCTGGCTGAGCGCTGCCTCTAGTCGTGCTTCAATGACGAAGGGCAGAGCTCCTGAATCCTCTGCCTCAACTTGAAGAGAAGGATTCTCAAACCTCTCTAGAATCGAGCTGATCTGCCTGCGAATCGCCGCACCATACATTGGCTCGACGCTGCTTGTGAGGCTGATTTGAGGGGGGCCAGAATCAAGAGTGGAGAGGCAGAAGCGTATGTCTGACCGGATAGCTGGACCTGCCGAACCAACACTGGTCGTCATCACTGCCATGCCACCTGCAGCCACAGGCTGCGCCATGCTCCATCGTGCCGGCCACCAGCAGCAAAAAAGGGTTCAAGCTGAATCACCGATTTTCCTTGACCTCTCATTTTAAAGCTAGGGTAGGTGCTTCCAGGTTCTTGCACAAAACTGTTGAGAGGAAAGAGCTTGGCTATTCGCAGAGTTTCCTGCTTTCGGTAGCCATCAATCAACCCTGTGGCGTAAACGTATGGCCCCCAGGAAAGGCAGGCATAATCGGTGCGTACAATTTCCTGCCCGTGATGATCGCGTGTGTCTGTGTAGGCATGGACTTGGGGCCTAATGTCAAGGTGGAGTTCAAGCTTGTCCCCTGGCTTTTTTGTGCCAGCAATCTGAAGGCAGCTGCCCCTCAACTCAGCCGGAAAGCTGCCTGTGGAGTCTGTAATTTCAAAGCCGCTAACCCATGCAGGAATCAGAAACTCAAGGGTCCAGGGCTCAGATGACGATTCAAGAATTTCCACTTCCCAGCTGCAGGAGGTGAGCTGCTTGATGCTGAAGGCTTTGTCTTCCAGTTTTGCTGTCATAGGCTGAAGAAGAGTGATTCTAAAGCCGTTTTCTGTCTTCCATAGAGGAAGCAGAGCGGCTTCTTCCAGTGCCAAGGCTCCACTAGATCGGCAGCAGGCCCAGTGGTAAGTGCTGTTTCGGCGTCCGTTGGGAAAAGTGAAATAGCTCCAGTCTCTTCCGTTCTGATCTATCGCGCCCAGGATTCCGTTTAGGAGGCTTGTTTCGCAGGCTTGAAGGTATAGGGGACAGCCAGTCTGGGCGTAGAGCTCTCCCGAAAGGCTTATCCATGTGGCAGTTGAGCAGGTTTCAACCATGCCTTCAGGGCTGAAAAAACCCTTTTGGTTGAAGACTTCAAAATGGCCCCCAATGCCGCCCCATGGCCCTCCAAATGGCGTGAGGTGGTGGCTCTTAATGTTGTTCCACCAATAGCTGACTCTGTCAAGCATCAAGGAATCGGATGTTGCTTTGGCAAGCTTTGCCATTCCCAGAAGCACCCAAATGATTTGGTACGCCTTGCCTGTGCCCAGCTGAGCGGCATCGAGACCCGATTGAGGACCTGAGAGGATGCAGATGCCAGAGCTTTCTAGGAAGCCGAGGACCGAGGAAGCTGCTTCTAGGCAGTCGCTGCGGTCGGCAGCCGAACCCATTTCGGCCAGAGCATCTATGACTATGGCCGCGCTGAGTCCTTGATGATTGCCGAGGCAGAGAAAACCATGCCCCCTGTGATTAATCTCTTTGATAAGAAGATCACAGGCTGAGTGTGCCGCCTTTAAGGCGGCTTCATCCTCTATCCCAGCTCTGGCGGAAGCAAGCAGGCCACGGATCGCCCAGACGTGTATCCAAACATCCCATGTTCTCACCTCGCCAGCACTATCGTTAGTGAATCGGCTGGTTGATAAAGGACAGTAGGTGCCTAGGTAACCGTCATCTTCCTGCCAGGTGCATAGGCTCTGAACAGCTTCCGAAATCGCCTGCTTCAAGGAAGCATCATTGGTTCGAGCATAGGCAAGACAAGCGGCGCAAAGCCACTTGCCAAGGTGCTCGCCATACCAATCGCCTGGGGCTGCCTGCTCTCTAGATTCTGGTGAGAAGAGAGCCAGAGGCTCGCTTTCTCTATCCTGAATCAGCATTTTAAGTCTGTTTCTGAAGCTGGAATCGACAGCCTCAGAAAGGGGACTTGGAAGCCAGGTGACTCCAGAGACAGGCAGGGGAAGAGGACGTCCTATATCACTCATGCCGGGGTGATCCTTGGTGTGCCTGCTCCAAGACAGCCATCCTTAACGATGAAGCCGAAAGCTCCTCCTGTCAAAGGGTCTTCACGATCGACAGCAGTCAGGACAAGCCGTCCGTTGATCCAGGCTCGAATTTCCGTGCCTTTGACTTCAACTTCTACATCGTAGTCTTTAAAAGGCTCCCAGGGAAAAGAGGTTTGAGCCAGCTGCCTTTCCTCATTTTTACATTTGATTATCGCCACCTGGTTTTCGCCGGCAAAGACAAAGGCCAGCCAGCGGCGAAGCCCCTGCACGCGCAGGGCAATGCCGCCCGCCAGGGCCATTTTAGGAGTGATTCTGGCTTCGATCCGGTAGTTGGACCAATCTCTGTGCCCTTGTGTGAGAAGACCGACTCCCTCGTTATGAGTAATGTAGTCGTAGCGGTCGCGAACATGCTCAAATCGGTCAACTGACTTGGCCCATCCTCTGGCTGTCATTTTGCCCGGGCGGATAGGAAACTCGGTATCTGGCACGCCCTGCCATGTCAACCAGTCAAGCCACACTTCTCCAGAATCAAGTTCAAGAGCAATAAGGTGGATGGGGAAGCCATCTGTGTTGGGGATCTCCCATTCCAAAATGATTGAATCGCCCGGGGCCAGGCTCCATTCTGGTCCAAGGATTTTCTCACTCAGGTCTTCCTCGTTGTAGTGCTCTAAAAAGAGTCTGCCTGATACTGGCTGGTCGCCGGCAAAGATTCTTGCCTTAACCACCTGAGTAGGGAAGAGGGTGGGGTTGGCCACCAGGACATAGCCGGAAACAAGATCCTTTATTTCGGGTGAGATGAAGGTGGCTGTTCCGGCTGTTCCTGGCTGATCAGAAAGACACCTTATATGGAGGGCAGTCTTTGATTCGTCCTGGAGGACCGAACAGCAGGAGGAATCCCCTGGCATCCATCCTTGAACGGCCCCTGGCAGGGCAAAGTGGAATCTGGCTCCATCCTTTGGTGCCAGTGGAGATTCGCCGGCGAGCTTTCGACCTAGGTTGGCGACCCACAATGCTTCTGAAGCAGCATCTGTAACAGCTCTGCCTCCATCGGCGGAGGGTAGATAAAGACGGTCAGCCACCGGACCGCGCCAATCTTGGGCCGTAAATGCTGCCAAGCCTCCCTGAACGCCCAAAATTGTTCCGACATTTCCAGAGTTGCAGTCAGTATCCCAGCCAGAGGTGTTGACGATGGTCATTGATTCATCAAAGCTGCCTCTGCCTTGAAGCAGGCTGAGGATGATGAGGCCATGGTTGGGGATGAGAGGGCACTGGCCCAGAAACTGGCTGTAGCCATATTCTGCTTCCAGCCTTGCCCTGTTTTCGCGCCAATCGCTTTCCTGGCTGGTCCAGGCTATTAGGTCGTTGATGACCTTGGCCAGGGTGCTTTCGGCGGGCATCTGCCTTAAGGCGGTTTCGACCAGACCCTCAATGGTGGGTTCAACAAAGGCTTGGGCGACCATGGCAGCCACAGCCTTTGCTCCGTAAATAGCCTCGCCATCGTGGCTGACCCTCGCTGCTTTTTCTGCATAGCGAGCTGCCGAGTCTGGGTCGCCAGGACAGATAAGACCCCAGCCGTCAATAAAAATCTGCGCTCCAATCTGTTCGGCAACGACGATCCCGTTGCGTGCTATTGACCCGCTTTCCGGGGCATTGATTCCACGCTTCAGCCTGAGGTAGGCGGTGTGCTCGGTGGAATTGCCCATGCCCCCCCACCAGAGAATTGTTGTTTTTTCGATAAGATAGTTCAGCCAGGTTTCGCCGATCTGAGCCGATGTCAGGTCTGGCGAGCAGCCCGCATCTTCGAGGGCACGAAGAAAGGTGAACATGCCCGAAATATCGTCATCGGTGATGACCAGCCTTCTGCCTCTTTGTTCGTGAACATAGTAGGAGATCGTGCCGATCTCTTCCATGATTCTTTCGTACGACCAGTTTTCAACGGGGCGGCCAAGATAGACGCCAATGAGCTTGCCAAGCACTCCGGCATAAACACGTTCGGCGTAAGCAGGGTCCAAAGCTGAAGTGACGGGAGAGAAGGGGGCGCTCTTTGAGTTGGTTTGGTTTGGTTCTGTCAGCTTCATTTTTTAAGATCTCCTGAGCAGCAGCAGGGCAATGGGGCGGGTGCCTGTCACTACTTCGACTCGGGCGGTGACGGCATTGCCTTCCTTATCTGCCCGTCGGACCGCTTCGGAGAGGTAGGCAGGGGGATTGGGCAGGCTGACTCTGGCTGAAAATTTGTGGCCCAGCACGGCAGCAGGCAGGGCGGCGGCAGCCGACTCGGCTTGACTGGCCGACATTTGAACAATGATGCCGAGGCTGGAGACATTTTCCAAAGTTTTGGTTCCTCCGCTTGGCAGGGTGACTGTTCTTCCGACCAGCCTGCTGCGGATCATGTCCTCTATCTTCTTTCTTGCATCTGGAGGCAGATGGTTGAACTGCACATTGACTTCGTGAGTCCCTTCCATAACCTCGGCAGGGAACTGAGTGCGCGATGAGGGGTCTAGGGTGGTGCTTCCCCCTGACCCTCCATCCGTCCAGTCGAGTTTT
>CAZSIM010000008.1:0-146225 GCA_964607175.1 uncultured Fimbriimonadaceae bacterium | reverse complement strand
ACGTCCAAGTCTTGCGAGTTCTGAACCGAGAGGCGTTCTATCGAGGCCAAGGCGTCATCACTCGAAGTGCTAAAGGTGGAGTTTCGGGAGCACACGAGGCAATATTGTCTATAACGTGTTAAATGTAGTCTCAGACGATCAAGTGATCCATCCTCTTCGAATGCACTTTTCTCGAATTTCAGGATGCAGCAAAGAATCTGCATTCTTGCTTACTAGAGTCCAAGCCAAGAAAGAAGCTAGTGCCCCCATTCGCCACTCTTCCCAACCGGGATCCAATGTCAATGGAGTCCACTCTGGAGGAATCCGGTATATTGGAACACTTCCATCATCTTTAGGGATCCCTTTTGCATCTAGCCATGTCTTTTCATAGAGAGCGTAAATAGCTAGAGCTTCGATAGGAGTCTTGATTTCGTTATCGTTTAGTTCCAAGTGTGGCAACCCGCCGCCGACAATCCATCCAGCTGCATTCCTGCCGGTCTGCTTGTCCTTGCCCTTAAAATGGTACACGGCAACAAAATGAACAAGAAGAGATAATTCGAGTTCGGCAGGCTCGACATTCGAAAAATTCAGAAAGGAAGCTGCAAGCTTTTCTGCTTCTGCTTGAGCAATAGGTGTAAAGTCTGCGTATCGTGGTGGAATCGAGTACTGATACTCAGTCATAGCGAATTCCGCCCCCTTGCCGATCGCACTACATAAACAATCGATCCAATCACGAGGATCTGGCCAAGCAATCCTAGCAGCAAGACGATTGGCAAGCCTTGATCGATGGGTGCAGAGAACCGACGAAGAACTGCCCTCCCATCCAATAAAGATCTAATGCTCCCAACGACTAGTAAACTTCCGAAGAGCCCAATGATAGTAGCTGTGAATACTTCACCAGTCCTACTCATGGAGTTATCGTTTTTCATGTCGGTGAAGTTTCATTTCTACTCGTTGTAACCGCTCCTGCAAATCACGGTTCCATTCCATAGCTCTTAAATAGAAATCCATAATAGAGTAAACAACAAAACTATCCTATCGTAGCGCACAAGTTGAGCCAGAGAATGCTCTTTTGACGTGCTTCATCTAGCTTGATCAGGTTCATTGGGGAAATGCATACTCCTTAACCTGCTTGTACCCCTCAATGCCTACTTTCACCCCGTCCCCACCTGCTTCTCCTATGGGACCATACACGTAGTTATCTACATAGGCATCCCCTGCGAGTTTTTGCGTGCGCTTAATGTACACAGGGACTTGATCCCGTCATCGGTCTTTAAGCTTTTCATCGTCGCCTCAGACATTATCGTCAAGATTAATCTTGTCCTGTCGAGCGTCATCAATGATCTGCCCTGCATTGTGCCCCAGTCTCACAATTCCCGCGATTGCTATAGCGACTGCTCCCACCGCAAGTATTATTGTAAGGATTAATCCGGTTGGATCACTATCAAGTACAGGGTCATTTGCGGCAAATTCATCCCGTCCATAACTGGATAGCGGGTCAGAAACCGTCCGGTAAAGGAGCCCAGCGGGGGGGATGCTTGCGTAAACTTCTCCATGCAGCCGGCTGCTCAATTTTTCAGATTGCAGCGGTACTGGGGCACAGAAAGCCGGACATGACGCTCACTTACGCGGATGAGGCTCAGGGGAAACGAGTTGAAGCGAGCGAAAAACTCTCGGAACTGCTGAATTTTTCAGTGTAGACAAATTGGTAGAATGAATACACAATGTCTACTGTGACACCACTTTTGACACCAATTTCCTGGTGATTTGAACCTAAAAGTGGAGATGAAGGGATTCGAACCCAGCTGTTTATCCCTTAACCGCTCCAATCTGGATTCCTTGAACCAAAAACTTCTGCAGCAGCATAAAGAGAATAATGGGTGGAATGACGCTCATGACACTAGCCGCCATGATGAGGTTGGTCTGGGGGCCGTAAATGGAATCGAAATACATCAGTCCAATAGGAAGAGTCCTAAGATTTTCTGACTTAATCATAACAAGAGGCCAAAAAAATGAGCCGTAGTTCCCCATAAAGGTAAAGATCGACAGGGCAATAAGGCCGGGGCGGGCAAGGGGAAGGATGACTTCCCAAAACACCTGTCCGGCAGATGCGCCATCCAGAACAGCGGCTTCATCCAGAGCTTTAGGGATGGTCAGCATAAACTGCCGCAGCAGAAAGACTCCGAAGGCGCTAAAGGCTGCCGGAATAATAAGTCCGCCAAAGGAATCAAGCAGCTTAAGCTTTACCATGATGGTGAAGTTCGGAATCATCGTGACGACTCCGGGGATCATGAGAGTAGCCAGATAGAGTTTGAAAACAGAATCACGCCCAAGCCATTGAAGCCGTGAAAAGGCAAAGGCAGAAAGGGCAGAAGTGAAAACTGTGGCTGTTGTTACCCAAGCCGCCACAAAAAGGCTGTTTAGATAGTATCGGGCAAAAGGAACCTGCTTGAAGACTTCGAGATAGTTTTCGGGCTGCCAGTTTTTGGGCAGAAGGGCGCCCTGCTCCACCTCCTGCAGAGGCTTTAAGCTGGTGAAGATCATCCAGGCAAAGGGGGCAAGGCTTAACAACGAAAAGAAGATAAGGAGGCTGTAGATGAAGATTTTGCCGGGCAGAGATAGTTTTTCGTCTCTCATCAGTCGTTCAGCTCCCTGTTTCCAAATTTCCAATAGACGGCAGTTAAGATAAAAATCACGGCAAAAAGGGTCCAAGAAACAGCGGATGCGTAACCCATCTGAAACTCTTCAAAGGCTTTGGAGTAAATGGCGTAGGCGAGTGTGGTTGTCGAACCGGCGGGGCCGCCACCGGTCATTATTCGAGCCTGTTCAAAGCCGCCCTGAAGACCGCCGATGACCGACATGACCCCAATAAAAAAGGTGGTCGGAGCAAGCTGGGGCCACACCACTCCCCAAAAACTTTTCCATTTTCCGGCTCCATCCAGTTCAGCGGCTTCGACCAGCTCCACCGGAACGTTGGTTAAGGCTGCAAGGTAAAGCAGCATGCTGCTTCCTCCGATTGAGGTCCAGATTCCCATGAGAATCAAGGCATCTTTGGCGCCTATGCCAAACTGCGCCAGATCGAACCCTAGGGTCTCTACTTTCAGGCCAAGGAGGTTCTGGGTAGAGAGCAGCCAGTTGGGGCCAGGGATTTTCAGCAGGTCAAGTCCTTGGTTTATCGGTCCAAAATCTGGGTTGTATAGGGTCTTCCATAGAATCATAATGGCGACCCCGCTGGTGAAGCTGGGCAGATAGAGCAGCGTCCGGAAGAGGGTGGAGGCGGGCAGCTTTCTGTTGAGCAGCACTGCCAGCCATAGCGATCCAAGTATCGAAGCTGGGATTCCCAGCATCATGTAGCCCGTGTTGCCCAGATGAAGCCAAAAGCGGGAATCCTGCAGCAGTTCTATGTAGTTCCGCAGGCCGACAAACTGCAGGCTGGCCGGCTTGGTCATGTTCCAGTTGGTCAGGCTTGCTATGAGGGAAAAAACAACTGGTCCGGCCGTAAAAGCTCCAAACCCTATAAGGTTGGGCAGCAGAAAGGGCATGGCCTGCTTCCATCCTTTCATATGTTTTTTCAACTTCCTGCTCCCTGCTGAGCGGCTATGTACTTCCGTTTCAGGCTGGGGTCAGAGGCAGTCGCTTTGGCGATCTCGGCATTTATCAACTCAGCAGCTCTCTTCATGGCGGCATCTGGCTGCTTAGTGCCGCCCTTCACCAGGTCTAGCTGCTCAGTCATGATTCGATTGACCACGTAGCCGCTGACATAAGGGCTGGACCAATCAGGGACCGTATAGCGGGTGGCTTCGGCCCAGACTCTGCTTTGGTCATCAGCCGAGGCATCGTTATCCGCGCTGAATGCCTTAAAAGCGGGAGAGCCATCCTGCTGCTTTTCAATCAGGTCAGCATAGGGTTCTGAGGCCAGATAGGCAAGAAACTTAAGCGCTTCATGTCTTCGTGGGCTCGATTGATTGATAAGTGTTGATCGGCCAAGCGAAGAGAAGGCTCGGTGGGTGCCGTGGGGAGATTCTTCAACTCCCAGCTGCAGTCCTTTAAACTGGCTAAGGTTCACCATCCACCATCTGCCGCCTAAGGCCATGGCTCCTCTTTTGGCTCCAAAAAGATTTATGGTTCCAGATCCCCATCCGCCTTTGCTGGCAAAGCCTGCTTCTTCAACAGGGGTTGGGCTGACTTTATGCAGATAGACAAGGTCGTGCATTAGCTGTACTGCCTTCACGGCGTTGGGGGCATCAACAATGCACTTCGTGCCATCTGGTGTAAAAACGTCGGCACCGTAGCCTCTAAAAAAGTGGGGCCAGTTGTACCAATCAAACATAAAGCCGTACTGAAGAGTTTTGCCGCCTTCTCTTATTGTCAGGGCTTTAGCAAGTGGAATAAACTCTTCCCACTTCCAGGGACCAGAATGAATCTTAATTCCCTTTTGGGAAAGCATGTCTTGGTGAACCCAAAGAGCATTGACTGCGATGTTTGTCGGCAGCCCATAGACTCGATCTTCCCATAGACAGGTGGGGTGCATGGCCTGCCAGGCATCACGTTTTAGGTCGATGTCCATCTTCAGCAGTTCATCGGTCACATCCCAAGCGATTCCGGCTTGAACATAAGAAGAAAGCTGGGCGGCATCGCGGCAGTCGAAAAGGTCCGGCCCCACTCCACCCATCGATTGAACAATTACTTTCTCCATCCCTTGGTTGGCAGGGTCCAGCTTCACCAGCAGGGGGCTGTTGAGCTTATTGAAGAGCTTTACCTGATCTGCTCTTTGGGGGTTGTCATCGCTTGTCCAAATCAAAGAGGGAGTTCCCACATCTGTTCTGGGGCGATCGAAAAGGGTCATGACAAGGCTCCAAACCGCCATGAAACCTAGAACGCCGAGAGCAAGCCACTTCATTGATAAACCTGTTCATCAATTGAGGGGGTCAGCCTCAACAGACATAGTCTACATTAAGTTCAAAACATCTTGTCAAAAAATCGAATAATCTGTGCTACACTTATTTTGTTGATTAACCAGTTCATCAACGGGCGTGCAGAATGGGTGTGACTATTCGAGATGTGGCCAAGCTGGCGGGAGCTTCAGTAGCTTCTGTCTCGGCTACTCTCAGCGGCTCGACTAGCGGCAGCATTCGGGTCGGACATTCCACACGTCAAAGGATTCAGCACGCAGCGGCCCAGCTGGGCTACGTTTCAAACCCCATTGCAAAAAGCCTGGCAACAGGCAAAACTGGCATTGTTGGGCTGATGCTCCCCTACGCCGACGCTTTTTTCGGCCATGACCCCTTTTCTATGACTGTGATGAGGGGCGTGATGAGGGGTGCGGTCGAAAGCCACCGCAATGTGATGCTCTATTCGGCATCGGAAGGGATGTCGGAATCTCGCATTGCGATGATGATCGACACGCGGGTTGATGGTCTTGTTCTTGTCATGCCAGAGCCAGACGGTGCAGTGATCACAAAGCTGGAGCATAGGGGGATTCCTTATGTCTCTGTGCTTAGAACCCCAACCCCTAAAGCCTGGACTGTTAACTCCAACGACTATGAGGGGGGCAGGCTGGCAGGCATGCACCTTATAGGCTTGGGGCACAAGCATCTGCTTCACCTAAAAGGTGACGACAAGGTGATGACTTCGGAGCCACGCTGTCGGGGCTTTCTTGATGCTGCTGCGGATGCTGGCTGTGTGGCCGAAGTGATTGAAGCCGGCTTTGACTGGAAAGGTGGAAGGACGGCAGGCATTGAGCTTTTTAAGTCGAAAAAGGCAGATCGTCCAACGGCTGTCTTCTGCGCCAACGATTTTGCTGCTCAGGGCTTTTTAATGGCCTGTGATGAATTAGGAGTCAGGGCTCCAGATGATGTGGCTGTTGTCGGCTACGACGATACGCATTTTGCGGAGACTATGCGTCCCCGATTGACCAGTGTGCATATGGGAGTTGAAGAGATGGGCTTCCTTGCGCTGGAAAATCTTGCCTTTCTTATTGAAAACCAGGGTGCTGAACCTCAGCAGACTGTTCTTTCTGTCCGTTTGACCATTCGAGAATCCTGCGGGAGTCAGCTCCTTTCCAGGGCAGATTCGGCACTGAAGCCGAAAAACCACTAACAAAGAGGTACGAAAATCATGACAATCCGGCGATCAGCCTTTACTCTCATTGAACTCCTTGTCGTCATTGCGATCATTGCCATCTTGGCAGCGATCCTTTTCCCAGTCTTTGCTCAGGCAAAGCAGGCAGCTAAAAAGACTGCTGCTCTTAGTCAGGTTAAGCAGATGGGCACTGCCCTTCAGATCTATCTTGCCGACTACGACGACACCTATCCCAAGGCAAGTTTTTGGGATCAGGGCACCACTTTTATGGACGGCTTCAGGCTTTGGAGCAGTGAACTGGTTATTGGTCCATACACCAAAAACACCCAGCTCCTGGTCAGCCCAGGCGATACCCTTGCTGCTTTGGATAGGGCTGCCTTCGCTGGCATGACCAATGCCAGCATCAGGAACAAGCTGACCCCCACCAGTCTGATGGCAAACTCCATGACTCCTTGGACTTGGGGAGCCACTGTCTACGGCGTTGCCAACCCACTTGGTCTGATGCCTTACGGCACAGAGTATTGGGGCGGTTACGAGGGAGCTGTGAGCTCTACTGCTGTTCCCAATCCCTCTGAAATGGTGCTTCTCGCCAATGGCAAGAGCGGGCTTACTGACAAGATTTGGGGATGCGGCACCTGGAATCAGCAGGAAGTTGACTACTGCTATGGACCAGCATCTGATGTCGATCAGCAGTACATTCTTGATCTTTTCATCCTCGCTGCTCCGAGCGATTCTTGGTACAACGCCTGGCGTCAGTATAGTGGAAGCGTTCCTTTCACCTTTGCCGATTCCAGCGCAAAATCCTTGAGGCCCGGTCAGCTCCGCGATGCAAAGCGGTGGATCATCAATGCGCCCTAAGGCTCTCGTGCTGATTCTTTGTCTCTTTGCTTCGGTTCTGCTCGCTGGCTGCGGGCAGGACGGAGGCGGGGATGGTTTGAGCAAAGAGGAAACTCAGCTCGGCCTAAAATCCGATGAGATCATTAAGTCTGCAAACGGCAGCTGGGAAAGCCTCTCGGCTGAAGACAAGGCTTATTTGATTAAAGAGATTGGATATGGCGATGAGAAAAATGCCCGCATGTTTTTCGATGCCAAATCAGGCAACCTGAAGGGTGGCGGACCTCCCGGAGCACCTGGCAGCGGCACGACAACTTCGCCGAGGTAAGTCACGACCAGTTTAGTATCAGATTGAAAGGGCATTCACCTTTCAATCTGATTAAATTTCACCAAAAGGTTAACCATCAATCAAATGATTTATGCTGCCATCGCGGCTGCGTCCGCGCTAAGTTCACCTATTGCGGCAGAGGCCGTAAAAGATGTCCCCGTACACACTGTCAAGCAGGTGGATGGAAGATGGGCATTGGTTTCTCCGACAGGGCTTGGATGGTGGTCTGTAGCCACATGCTGTCTTGGCCCTGGGGTTTCTTGGGATGAATTCAATCCAGAAAACCCAGGCTATGCTGGTCACAGGCTCTTCCCGAACTCGAAAGCCTGGGTGGATGACACTTTGGCAAAACTTAAAGCCTGGAATTTCAATTCTATTGGGGGGTGGAACGATCTTGAGGTGATGAGGAAGCATGCAGGCGACAAGAGACTGCCTTTCTTTAAGGTTCTTCACCTTGGCGCTTATTACAGGGCTCCTTGGGATGACATGTTTTCTAAAGGGTTTCAAGATGCTATTTCCAAGGCGGGTAAAGAGCAGATTGATGACCTTAAAGGTGATCCTTATTTGGTTGGGTACTTTACAGATAATGAACTGGGATGGTGGGATGACACCTTGTTCACTCACTACCTGGCTATGCCGGCCGAGTCACCTGGAAAGAAGCGGATTATTGCTGTCCTTAAAAAACACTACAAAGGCTCATTTGCCAGTCTGAAAAAGGACTGGCATACTGAGCATGACAGCTTTGACCAACTGGTTAAAGGAGGCGTGCTAAAGCTGAAGCCTGGCACAGGGGGCATGCAGGCTGTTAATGCCTGGACTAAGGAGCTGGCGACTCACTACTATTCATCTGTTCACCGAGTGGTGAAACGAAATGATCCCAGCCGATTGATACTAGGGGATAGATACCCGCAGTTTTGGGAGCTGCCGGTTGTAGAAGCATCAAAACCCTATATTGATGTGGTCAGCACAAATTATGGAGCCGATTGGCTTGATGGATCATTGAGCAGATTTTTCTTGGATACGCTTTATGACCTGACTGGGAAGCCAATCATCATCGGAGAATTTTATATGAATGCCATGCAGAACAATTCTGGCAATGGCAACACAGTCAAGGCTTTTCCTATTGTTGAAACTCAGGAAGAACGGGCTGCCGGCACGGCGCAGAACCTAAAAGAGCTGGCACAGCGTCCCTATGTTGTTGGGGCTCACTGGTTCCAGTACTATGACCACCCGCCTAAAGGACGAGGTGATGGCGAGGATAACAATATGGGATTGGTGGACACATTGGGCCGCCCTTATCCTTTGCTTGTCGATGCTTTTGCAAAGTTTGATTGGAAATCTGTCAAGCCCGTTTCACCAGTTTCTGCATCTGCTGTGCCCCAGGCCGTCTCAGACCCAACCAAAGGGTTAAGATATTGGCCAAGGGCAGAAGGCTGGATAAAGCCAGGCCAAAAAGCTGCCTTTGGGGATCTCTATCTATCACAGGACTCAGATGCTTTGTGGGTGGGGGCAATCTGTTCTGATTATATAGATGAGAGGCTATACCAGGGAGATAGAATTCCCGAGGAAGAGCGTCCTTCGTTGACCTTAAGCTTGACCGGAATCGCCAGCCCTATAGTAGTGCGGTTTTCCGGCAAGGATAGAAAAGCCGTCGTCTCTCAAAAAGATGTGACTGTCACAGAGTGGCCGGGCTTAAAGCATCAGCTTGTGGTACGGGTGCCTTGGCACCTGTTGGGTGGCCGGCCATCCAGTATAAGCCTTAAGGCAGATATGGCTCAGCATAGCCGAGCGGCGGCTATGTCTTGGCGGGCAGAACTTAAGGTTCCCTCATGATCGGAACCTTGTTGGCTGCCGTGGCTGGCGGGTTTCAGACCGCGGAAATAGATGGTTCTTGGTGGTTTAAAAGTCCTCAAGGCACAGAGTTTCTTTCAAATGGTGTCTGCTGCATCAGTCGTGGAGTGAGCAAAGAAGAGTGGAGTGATGTCAATCCTGGCTACGCGGCCCACAGGCTTTTTCACAATGACAAAGCCTGGGCAGATTCTGCTGCCTTACGGCTGAAGCAGTTTGGGTTTAACACTATCGGCGCCTGGAGTGATCACGAGATTTTAGGCGAGAAAGAGTTTTATCAAACGCCAGTGCTTCATCTTTCAGCGGCAGGCATCCCGTGGGTAGACCCTTGGAGCCCAACGGCAGAAAAAGAGGCCTATGAAGCAGCACGAAAACAAATTGCAGAGTGGAAAAAGCTGCCTCATGTTATTGGCTATTTTAGCGACAACGAACTTGGCTGGTGGTACGGGGCCATGTTCGAGTGGACTTGGAAAGGGGAAGCAGGCACGCCAGGCAGAAGAAAGGCATCTGAGTTTTTTGCCGAGCAATATGGTTCATGGCAGAATCTGCTGAAAGACTTTGATCCTGAAGGGGCATCGAGTTTTGAGGAGCTTGCAGAGAAAGGAAGGCTCTATTTAAGGCCTGGGAGCGATGGGCTCAAGTCAGTTCGTCTCTGGCTGGGGAAGGTGGCTGACCGCTACTACTCCCTTTGCAGAAAGATTATTAAAGATCTTCATCCTGGAGCTCTGTTTTTAGGCGACCGTTATATCAGCGGCTATTATCCCGAGGTTGTCAAGGCCGCTGGCCGTCACGTTGATGTTCTGAGCACCAATCTTAACGCCGATTGGCCTCAAGGCGTTTTCTCACCATTTTATCTGCAGGGGTTAAGAGATTTGGCTGGCAAGCCAATTTTGATCACCGAATACTACTCGGCAGCCATGCAGAACCAAAGCGGAAACATGAATGATAGTTCTGGTTTTCCGACCTTGATCAATCAGAAGCAGAGGGAGGAGAGCTTTAAGAAACAGACAGAGTTTCTGCTGAGGCAGCCTGACATTGTTGGTGTTCACTGGTTTCAGTATTACGATGAACCTCGCCATGGGCGAGGCGATGGCGAGAACTACAACTTTGGACTTGTGGATATTTATGGCCAGTCCTATAAGGGTTTGGCGAAAGCGAGTCTCAAGGCGCTTCAGCCGCCAAAGATTAGGAGCATCGATCAGCCAAACCGACGAAAGACAATTCCTTATCTGGAAGCTGAAAAGGGAAGGAACCTTGATCTGTGGCCTCATTGGGATGCAGCCATGCCCCGTACTGATGGTGAGCCAAGAGGCGATTTCTTTGCCGCTTGGAATGAATCTGGGCTATATGGAGCCATCTATTGGAACGAGGATCGCTTCTTTGAAAACTTTTACCGTGATGGCAAGGTGCCGGTATCAGACCATGCTGTTTTTGAACTGAAGACAGGAGGAGAGAGCCTGGTAAAGGGAACGATAGGGGCTGCCGAAGGGCCTCAGCTGGAGGGAGCAAACATCCTGGCTTTCAAAAGCGGTGTCAGGTCTTGGGTGATTTTTAGGATTCATGCCAGCCGTCTTAATCAGGCTGCCCTTTCGCCTGGTTTTAAGCTTCCTATCGAAGCCAGCCTCTCGACAAAGGGCAGGCTTTATTCTCTAAAATGGCAGGCAGATTTTGCCACAGAAAAGCGGGTCACTCGATGACAAACAAACCTTACTTAAACCCGAAAAGGCCTGTCTTGTGGCATGGCGGAGACTATAACCCAGAACAGTGGCCAGAGGAGCTTTGGCACGAAGACATGCGCCTTATGAATGCCGCCAAGTTTGATGTGGCAACTCTGGGCGTCTTTTCCTGGGCGGCTTTAGAACCCCAGGAAGGGAAGTTTGAGTTTGGCTGGCTGGATAGGGTTCTTGACCTTATGGCTGCTAGGGGCGGCCATGCTGTTCTCGCTACTCCCAGCGCGGCAATGCCCGCCTGGCTGTCCCGCGCTCACCCAGAAGTGATACGAACTGGCCCAGATGGCGTCAGGCGCGGCCATGGAAATCGCGTCAACTTCTGCCTGACTTCACCTGAATACCGACGGCGAACGAGTGAGATGGCCGATAGGCTCGCTGAGAGATATGGCAGCCATCCAGCTTTGCTGCTTTGGCACGTAAGCAACGAGTTTGGGGGCAGCTGTCACTGCGAGCTTTGTGCCGAAGCCTTTAGGCAGTGGCTAAAGGTGAAGTACAGAGGGAGCCTTGATGATCTGAACCAAAAATGGTGGACCAAGTTTTGGAGCCACACTTATTACGATTGGAATGAAATTGAAATCCCAGGTCCACCATATGGTGAAGAATCAGTATTTGCCCAGCTTTTAGATTGGAAGAGATTTGTCAGCGATCAGACCATTTCGTTTATGAAGAACGAAATGGCGCCTTTGCGTCAGCGCACCCCTCAGATTCCCATCACAACCAACATGATGGGTTTTTACGATGTGATTGACTACCCTAAGATGGCTCAGGAGCTTGACCTTGTAAGCTGGGACAGCTATCCCAACTTTGATGGAAAGCCATTGACATCAGAAAGCTGGCATGGCGTGGCTATGGTTCACGATGCCTATAGGGCCATGAAGCCAGGCATGCCCTTTCTGCTGATTGAATCGACTCCCAGCACCAGCAACTGGTACCCCTACATGAGGGTAAAGCAGCCTGGCGTGCATCAATTTGAAGCTATGCAGGCTATAGCTCATGGCTCCGATGGAGCCATGTATTTTCAATGGCGTCAATCAAAAGGTTCTGCCGAAATGTACCACGGGGCTGTCATCACCCATGCCGGAGCCAAAGGGGTTAGAGTCTTTGAGGAAGTCGCTGAGACGGGCCGCGAGCTTGCCAAGCTGAGCGATGTGGCAGGCTCCACCACCAAGGCCGATATCGCTCTGATTTACGATTGGGAGGTGAACTGGGTTCACGAGATTGTTAAGATGCCTTTGCGATCGGGCTTCCCTTATATTGGCCACTGCCGAACGTGGCACAAGCCGTTTTGGGAATCTTCAATCCCTATTGACATTATCGATCAGACAAGAGAGTTTGACAGCTATCGACTAGCTGTGATCCCAGCCTCGTTTATGTATCGGCCTGGCTTCGCCGAAAGGGTTGAAAGGTACGTGCACGGGGGAGGAACGATTATCGTTACGGCCATGACGGGTCATGTCGATGCTGATTTTCTTGCCTACGAAGGGGGCGCGCCTGGTCCTTTGGCCGATGTCTTGGGCCTGCGGGTTCATGAGGTTGATGCTCTCCACCCCGAAGAAGAAGCGTGGGTTTTATGGCAGGGAGAAAGGTTTAGGGCTGCATCGATCTGCGAGATAGCCAAGGTTGACGCGGCTGAGACTCTGGGAGTCTATGATAATAGGTTCTACAAGGGGACTGCTGCTTTAACCCGTCACCGATATGGCAAAGGTGCGGCCTATTATGTCAGCGCGGATTTGGAAGAGAGTTTTGTTTCAAAGTTTATCAACCAACTGGTTGAAGAAATGAATATCCGGTCTGCTGTGCCGTTTAATCTTCCAAAAGGGGTAACGGCTCATGTGCGGTCTCAACGCGACAGGGATTTTGTTTTCATCCTTAACTCAGATTCTGAACCCTGCCAAGTTGAAACTGCCGGAGAGGATCTTTATGAGATGGGTCCAGAGCAGAAACAGGTTCTCAGTCTGCCGCTTAAGGGGCACGAGGTGAAGGTTTTGGTTCGACTGAAAGAGCCTGCCATTACGGCAGAAAGGCTGGAGGCGTGAAATGGTGTTTCTTTTGGCTG
Organism: uncultured Fimbriimonadaceae bacterium; assembly: GCA_964607175.1. GTDB lineage: Bacteria > Armatimonadota > Fimbriimonadia > Fimbriimonadales > Fimbriimonadaceae > JAKRSE01. The sequence continues at coordinate 133,369 of CAZSIM010000008.1, read as the reverse complement.
CTGCGATAACGCTTGATCAGTTTGTCCTTAAAGAAGGTGATCGAGTGCTTTTTTACGGAGATTCGATTACGGAACAGCAGAGGTATTCAGCTTATATTGAAGCTTACGTTCGAACCAGGTTTCCAGCCAGGAAGATCAGCTTTATGGGAGCTGGGTGGGCAGGCGATTCGGCAAAAGGTGGCAGCATCTATTGGGATGAGTCTGGTGGGGCTATCGAAGATAGGGCTGCCAAGGATGTTGCTCCTCGACGCGCTACCCATATAACGGTGATGCTGGGGATGAACGATGCCTACTACTCACCTTTTAATGCAGAGTGGCTGGGCGGGTTTTTAAACGACTACCGCCACATGCTTGACCTTATGCATAAGGCAGCTCCTTCAGCCCGCTTCACGCTGCTTTCGCCTTCCCCCTGGGATGACTACACCAGGCCGCCTTCGTTTACTGCGGGTGTCAAGGGAGAAGGAGGCTATAATGCCACGCTCATTAAGTATGGCGAGGCAATTGAAGCAGAGGCAAAAGCAAAAGGCTATGGCTTTATTGATGTCAATAAAGGGATGAGAGAAGCCATGGTTCTGGCTGCCAAAACCGATCCCAACGAAGCGACAAAACTGATTCCTGACTGGATTCACCCAGATTGGCCTGGCGCTCTGGTGATGGCTGCCGTGATGCTTGAAGGGTGGCAGGCTCCTTCTGACGTTTTTCATACAGTGATTGATCTAGATAAAGCCACGGCCTCGGGCACAGGGGCAAAAATAAAAGAGATCTCAGATCACAGCTGGAAGCAGCAGGATGACTCTCTGCCGTTTCCTTACGATCCTGCCGACAAGGCTTCTGCTTTGGCTGCCGATTCGGTGGAGCTGGGCAGAAAGCTGGATTCCCAAAGTGTGACTGTCAAGGGTCTTGCCCCCGGCATGTGGAGGCTTAGAATCCAAGGCAAAACAGTGCTGGATGCTTCGGCAGAAGCCTTTGCTAAGGGAGTTAGTCTGAGTGGAAGGAGCACTCCTATGAGAGAGAAAAGCTTGGAAGTGCTGCGTCTTGTTCGTTTGAAAAACAGGCTTCAGCAGGCAAGATGGAGGGATGTTGAACGCCCAACCGGAAAAGACTATCAGAAATCTGCTGCCGCAATAAAAGGGATGATTTCTTTGGAAGAAGAGGTAATCCAAAAAATTCGAGCCCTTGCCAAGCCCGCATGGAGTGAGTGGTCCTTGTCACAGGTCCCGCCGGACGCAAAGTAGACAGCTGTCCCCCTCCAGCCCTGAGCCGGAGGGGGACAGCTGCGCTTGACTAGAGCTTGTAAAACTCTTCCCAATCTTTCCTGGCAGGAGGACCTTTCAACAGATCATTGGCGGCCTGGTGATTGGTGATTCTGCCTGAAGAGGCATCGAAAAGAAGCTTGGCATTGACTCTTTGTGCGATGACACCAAGAGCCATGGCCTGACACAGAGGGCCAGAAACTCCGAAGTGAGACCGACAGGATTCTTCACCCTTGCAGGCCCGGACAAAGTTAAGAAAGTGGTTGGAAGGGCTTTGGGGCACTTCTGGCAGCTTTATATCTTTGGCAGCGTTTTTAGGAATGATTTCCAGAGTCGAGGCGTGTGAACCGCCCTTAAAGGTCAAACCCTCTCCGTAAATAATCTTGCCAGGAGCCAGGTTTTTGGTATCAATAGCGCCGCTGGTGGGTGGCGGAATGTTGGGATCAACCACATTTCCATCAAATCCTGCAGGCAGATTGGGCAGGTTTTTAACTCCGTCGTACCAGGTCAGTTCGCAGGCGGGCATCTCGCCGCGTTTGGGGAACTTGAAAGCGACTGTAGAAGCTTGAGGGAAGATGAATCGGCTGTGGCCTTCAATCAGCACAGGGTCAATTTCTGTTGGCAGGCCAAGGTCAAGAAACTCATGGGCAGTATCAAAAATATGGGCTCCCCAGTCTCCTAATGCTCCATTGCCAAATTCGTACCAGGCGCGCCAGTCTCCGTTAAGATAAGCTTTGTTAAAGGGGTGGTCCTTGGCGGTGGCAATCCAGCCATCCCAGTCTACTGTCTCTGGCATAGGCTCAGCTGGCATGTAGTCGTTAACCACCTGGCCATGCCACCTTCTTGGACTGTTCATAAAAGCAGTTATCTTGGTGACGTTTTTAATGATCCCTGCTTCGGTCCAGGCTTTGAACTGAAAGTAGTTTGCGCCCGAATGTCCCTGGTTGCCCATTTGGCAGGCGACTTTGTACCTCTTCTCCGCCGCCATCATCAGCTCCACTTGGTGATAGGTGTGGGCCATCGGCTTTTCTAGAAACACATGCTTGCCCTGCGACATAGCCAGCATGGTCACAGGAAAGTGGGAATGGTCTGGAGTGCCGACACAGACGGCATCAAATTCCTTGTGCATTTTGTCAAACATCTTTCTGAAGTCCCTAAACTTTGCAGCATTAGGAAATTCGTTAAGAGCGCGTTCTGTGTGTTTTGCTCCTAATTCGGTATCGCACAAAGCGACGACATTAACGAGACCCGTGTTGTTTAGGGCTCTCATAATATCGCCGCCTCGGTTGCCGATTCCGACGATGGCAATGTTGACCTTTTCGTTGGCAGATGCCTGGCTGAGGCGTGAAACGGCCCCAAAAACTCCTTCTGAAGGAAGGGCTGCCAAGCCGCCAGCAGCAATCATTCCATGCAGAAATGTGCGGCGGTCCAAGAGATGAATTGGGGGATCTGATGGCTTATTGTTTTTCATGGCAGCTCTTTATCTCAAAACGAGAATCTTAATGTTTTTGAAAGAAACCTTGTCTCCGTGATCCTGAAGAAGAATATGGCCTTCAGCCCATTCACCAAACCCTGGGATCGTTCTATATTTGCTTTTAGCGACTAAATCACGAAACTCTGGCGTGCCTCTTTGGTATTCGAGAACCTTGCGTCCGTTAAGCCAATGTTCAATATGTCTGCCCTTGACTATAACCTGAGCATTGTTCCACTGGCCAATTGCCCTGGGATTCTTTTGGGAATCGGCTGTCATGAGGTCGTAAAGAGAAGCTAGGGTTCTGTTTCCGTCGCGTCCCTGCTTGGCATCTGGGTGTCTTTGGTTATCCAAAATCTGGTACTCAAGCCCAATCGCAGAACCCGCAGCCGCCCTTGTCCCTGTTCCAGTGACGGGGTCTAGGTTGGGCTGGCAGAAGTACTTAATTCCGCTGTTTGCCCCCTCAGTGATCTTAAAGTCCAGACTGAGATGAAACTGGCTGTAGCGGTCTTGAGTAATAATGTCTCCGCCGGCTCGCGACTCACCGCCTCCACTTGCCAGAACAGTCATAACTCCCTTATCCATGGTCCAGCCGGTTTTAGGAAAGCCAGTGATTCTGGCTCCGCGCCAGCCTTTATCAGTTTTTCCGTCCCACAAAAGCTTCCAGCCTTCAGCGGCTTCATCCTTAGTCAAGGTGTTGTCGGGTGGGGTCAAGTCGATAAGCTTCATGTTCCGCCACCGCACCTGCGCGCCTTCCTTTGTGGTGTCATTGCCGATGGAATGAACCTGCAGAGCTATGAAGCCATTTAGAGTCATGGAGTCGTTGATTTCAGCGCAGGCTGTTCCATTCAGCCAGGTTTTAATGCGGCTGCCTATGGCTTCAACTTTTACTTTGTTCCATTCGCCCTGCTTAAACAGTCTGCGCCCCGCATCGGTAAAGGCTTTGTTTTCACCACCCAAAGAACCAGGATAGAGCCAGCCTCTGCGGCCTTCATCGTAGATTCCGGCTGTCCACCAGCGGTCTTGTTTTGGGTCAGGATCAATTTCAATCTGGTAGCCATGGACTCGGCCAGCAGGAATGTTAATCGTCTTGCCCTGCCACGATGCTTCTGTTTTGTGGTCAAAAACTTCGCTGCGAATCTGGACTCCAGAGTTCAGCTTGGGATCAACTTTGAACTCATATTCCAGAACAAAGTCGCCGTAAGTTTTGTCGCTGCACAGAAAAGTGTTTGGTGTGTTGACGGTGCTGTGCCCGACCAGCTCTCTGCCATCAAGTGTAAAGGAGGCGCTGCCTCCTCGCTTGGTCCAGCCGGAAAAATCTCTTTGAGGAAGAATTTCGACAGGGTTTTGATTCGTGATCGCGGCCCCCAGGATCACGGCTGCGTAAAAAGTCATCATGGCTTTGCGCGGCAGAGGGGTTCTGACCGAAGCTTCAGTCTACCCACCTCATCTTGATGATGGCCTGCGGCAGCCGGGTGATATGGCGGTTTAAAGATTAGGATGGCAGTGGTGATCTGCAGAAAACGAACGTGATATTTTTTTAGATTTCTTTACTGCCAGGCTGAATAAGATGTGCCTGTTAATGAAAAATAAAGCTGGTAGAAATAAACATAGGAGCCATTAAATGGCTCCTATGTTTAACTGATTGTTTGAGAACTAGTCGGGCATTGCCTCGTATTTCTTTAAGCTTTTATCAAGAAGCTCGCGGAATTCCTTGGTGACTTTGGGTTCGTTTTGAGCCTTTTCGATGCCAGCCTTAATGGATTTTAAGGCGTTTTGCTTATCCTTAAGCTGATAATAGATCTCAGCTTCAATGCCATGAAGCATGATGTTCTCAGGGCTGACTTCAATTCCCTTGGCCGCCATGGTAAGCCCGTAGCGGTATGCGGATTGATCTAGATCCTTATATGATGCGAAAATCGAAGAAATCATATGGTAGGCGCCAGGAGCCTGGTTGGATTCTCTCAGAATTTTGTCAGCATATTCTTTGCCACGATTGAGATCAATATGGAACAAGGCAACCAGGCGATTGTAGGTAAGGCTGTATTCAAGCTGCGGCCTTTCTGCAATTGCTTCATCAATTGTTTTAAGCAGGAGGGGATAATTCTTTTCGGCCAGGGCCTGTTCGATGGGGCGCGAAAACTTAAGTTCATGCTCCCTTGCTGCCCGGGCTGCTTTAACATCATGGGTGCCGTCAATGACCTTGGTCAAAACTGTTTCCATCTTGGCGGGGTGACCGATCCACGCGATGGTGCCGCTTTGATCCACGATGAATGAGCAGGGAATTCCTCCTTCGCTAGCTGGCTTCATCCAGCTGTCAGCGATCGTGTTGGATTTGTTGTCAGCAGCGACAAGGTAATCCATTTTGGACCCCTGCGAAGCCACAAATGCCTTGACTTTGTCCAAGACTTTGGGATCATCACCGCCATTGTTTTCCCAGATGCTGATGCCGATTATTGAAGCTTTACCCTGGTATTTTTTGGCGAGATCAGTGAGATGAGGAATGTTTTCTTTGCAGGGACCGCACCATGTTGCCCAAAATTCAACAACATAAACCTGTCCCTTCTTAAACTCGGTCGTCTTCGTGCCTTTAAGCCAGACAGCAGCTTTGATGCTGGGGGCTTTATCTCCAATGGTAAGCACATTTGGCGCGGCTGACTTAGTTTCAGCAAAAGCGCTGACGCAGGCTGCCGTCAGCAGAATGGGGGCTAAGGTGCGGAATTTCATTGAGTTTTCGTTCTGTTATTGTCCGGAGGCTTGTCCGTTATTGACGCCTGAGAAGGTCTGCTGAATTTCGCCAGGGTTAGCCTGAACATAAGCCGCCCTTTCCTCAGGCGTCATGCTCTCCAGCTTCTCAGTCAAGGCAGCTTTAGAGGGATTGTCAGCTTCTAAAGCCTCTTTAGTCGGCTCAGGAGTGCTGCTGCAGCCAGCAGCGCAGAGGGCAGCAATGAAGAAGAAAGGTATGAGTGTTTTCATTGTCTAGTAGAAGCTGGCCTTCCTAGCCCAGAAGGGTTTGGAAGGCCAGATCATCATCAGGGTTTGTCGATGCGGTAGTAGTAGTTCTGCCACTCGTGGCCATAAGGATAACTGGGGTGCATAATGTCGCCCACGTTGTTCTTATCTGCAATTGGCTTAAGAGCAGGATTGGAGAAATGAGTGTCTGGCCTCAGATTAACTTTGCGGGTTTTGGCGTGGCCATCTGCCCAGGCAATGTTTGTCATGCCGCCATGAGCGCCGTAGGTTCCTGGCTGATAAGTATCAACCTGCTGAACTCCGATGCCAGCCAAAAGTCCGCCCGTAGAGGTCATTCTGACGGCGTCTGCCAGCAGAATCGTTTCTGCAACTGACTGAATTGACGTCATGCTGACAGCAGCACCCGATGCCACCCAAATATTTTGGTTGGCGCCGTAGCCCAAAGGCACATTATCAAATCCAACAGTGTTGAAGGGCGGGTTGGGCCAGAGCTGAGAGCCCTTGACATTGAGCCTAGAGCTGGATTCGGCGCAGCCAGTGATCTGCTGATTTTTTGTGTAGGGGTGCAGCAGGCCAAGGGTTGGCTTAAAGGTGACAGTCATTGTCATGAAGTCAACGTTAAAGCCGCCAAACCAATAGCTTTGATCCATGATTGGGCCGTTGTTATTGGTCATGACAATCAGGGGCGCCATGTCGTCGTAGTCTGCGGTGTAAAGCATCGATGCCGTTCCGATCTGCTTAAGGTTGGAAAGACAGGTAACCTTTTTGGCAGCGGACTTGGCTTGAGCAAACACGGGGAAAAGAATAGCTGCCAAAATGGCAATGATGGCGATGACCACCAGCAGTTCGATGAGCGTAAAGGCTCGCTTGAAAGAATTCATGGAAACAATGCCTCGGAGTGAGAAGGTGGGCCAAACAGCTTGGCTTATCCAACCCTACCAACCTAACGTCAACCAAACATCAACAACCCGCCGGGCTGGCTGATTTTCTAGACGCTTAGCGCAAAATCGAAGGCCTCTTCGAGATTCATGGCCAGGCCCTTAGCCCACGAATCTTCAAACTCTTGGTGTGAAAGGTTGGACCTAATTCTGCCGAGTGCCGCTTCAGCTTCCCGCCTTTCACATGCTTTCTGCATGCTGTCCAACCCCATTGTAGCAGCAATCAGGGCGGCAGATTTTGCGTGCTCAGAAGTCTGGCAGAGTATTAGGGAATAGATACGAATGGCTTCTAGGCAGAGCATTGATATTCCGATATAGCGGACTTTGTTGAGCGCTTCTCGTGCGGTTGCAGCCGCTGCTGGCAGGTTTCCCTTTCCAGCGTGGTATCTAGCCGTTTGGCTAAGGCAGGCTGCGAGGCTGATGTCATCGTCGCGACGGCGGCTGATCCTCATTCCTTCGCTGGCTGCAGCCATTGCTTCATCCAGCCGGCCTTGGTCAATATTCAGTCCAGCAATGTGGGCCAAGATTAAGGCATCTGGCTCGCCATCGCGCAGCTTCTCTGAGACGGCTTTAGCACTGATAAAAGCTTCCTCAGCCAATTTAAGTTCATCTCTTGCCCAGTGAGCGCTGCCAATGCTTACGTAAGTTCTTTCCAGCAGCACCCCGTTGTCTGGTGATGCATTTTTAAGCACTTCCTGGCAGAGTTCAATACATTTATCTATCTCTCCCAGGTAGCCAGCACATAGTGACATGCCAAAGAAACACTCAGCAGTGAGGCTGCTGTCTCCCATTGTTTTGGCGATGTTAAGGGCTTTTTCGCAGGAAGAATAGGCCGCCTTGAACTCAGAATCTCTAAGATGAGTTGTGGCATGAATTCGGTAAAGTCGAACCCTATCCACAGCAGGTGCCTGTTCTGTTTCTGGAAGGTTGACTGCCATGTGGATATAGCGTTTCTCAATATCTCTTGTGCCTCTAATATCCCAGGCGGTTGATAAAGTCACAAGAAGGCGAATTAGAGGCTGAACCTTTCTGCTTGTCAATAAATAATCAATGGCAGAAATGTAGTTGTTGTAATCGTATTTTATAAGCGCATGAAGTCTGGCCCTTGCTTCCGGTGATTTCTGTTCTTCTTCTGACAGCTGTGAATCTACATAATATTCAGCGTGTTTTTGATGCAGATTTTCAAACACTTCATCTGATAAATGTTCTTCGCCATACTCTCTAAATGATTCCAAGAGCCTGAATCTTAATGGAGCATCATCCTTTTCACTCTGATCCGCTTGGATTAAAGATCTTTCCTGAAGCTGAAGCAGAGATTCCATGCAGTCATGATCTCCTTTATCAGAGCTTTCTGTTTGGTGGCCACAGACTCGACAGACTGCTTCTACCGAGAAGCCACCCCTGAAAACAGACAGAGAGGCGAAGAAGGACTGAAGGATAGGAGGCAGAGTATGAAAGCTGTAATCTATGGCAGCCCTCAAGCTTTGGTGCCGTGGGAGGGCATCTTTTTTTCTGCTGGCAAGAGCCAAAAGCCTATTATCAAGCTGCTTGACTATCTGGCTGGGGACTGATGATTTAGACAAGCCAGCCGCGATTTCTATTGCGAGGGGTATGCCTTCCAGCTTTTCGCAGATGCTGACGAAATGTCTTGCATTTTGTGGAGTTATCTGCATATCTGGCCGTATAGCCTGGCATCTATCCACCAGCATCTGAATGCTGGGGTACTCAGTCAGCTTCGCCAGTTGATCTCTGGTAGCTGCTCCGGCGCTCAGTGCAATTGAAGGGGTCGGAAGCGGCTCTAGAGCATATTGAACTTCTCCTTCAAGGTTAAGCGACTGCAGCGAAGTGACGATAATTGAGCAGAGAGGAATGAGTTTTCTCAAGTCATTCAACACACCTGTTCCGCATTGTTGAACATGCTCAAAATTGTCAAGGATAAGCAGGTTCTGTTTTGCATTAAGGCGTTCTATAAGCTGTTCTTGATTTTTCGATTGGCCACGCCCAGGAAAGGCTGTATCGTAAGTGATATCTAATATCTGATCGCTTGTGTTTATGTCGGCAAGGGGTACAAACCAAACCTGCCATCCCTTCTGCTGAAGCTGGTGGGCAAGCTCGACAGAAAGCCTGGTTTTCCCCGTTCCTGCCGGCCCTAAAATAGAAATCAGCTTTGCTTCGTTTGAATCGAGTTTCTCATGAATTCCTTGAATTTCTTTTTCTCGGCCAAAGAATCTTGTAACCGGTAAAGGGAGAGAGGTTGAAGGGATAGATTCTGCAATATCTCTTGTCGGAGTGATCCAAGTGTTGAGCTTAGGCTTGGGGCCGGCAGCCAAGGTGTTGCGTCCCAGCTCATTTCTAGCCTGCTCGGCAAGGTTTTGAAGTTCTGCATTAGGAGAGCTGCTGAGTTCTGTTGACAAAATCTGAGCATACTCCTCGTATTGGTCCAAAGCTCTTCTTGGGCGATTGATGTGAAGATACTGCTTAATTAGCTGTTTTTGAAGAGATTCATCAAGCGGCTCTTTAACAATAGCCTGCCTCAAAAACTGAGTTGCTTCATCGTGCAGCTCCAGAAAAATGCAGGTCTTTACCGCTTGTTTGAGAGATGATAAATAGAGGTCTTCCATTCGGAATCTTTCGTTCATCACCCATAAATCATCAAAACCAGGAAGAAGGTCGCCTCGGTAAATACTGATGGCCTTCCTAAGGACAGCTGCTTTTTCTATAGGGTCCTGCGTTGATTTTGAAGATTCAATAAGCCGTTCCATTTCGGCGGTGTCTGTATCTATCCCCTGGGGGTTAAGACTGATGACTCCTGTCCGGACTCTGAGCACCGAGCCTTCAGCCACCGAAGGGGGTTCAAGCACTTTCTTAAGAGAATGGATCGCCTGTCTTAGGTTTCGGCGCCCAGTCGATTCATCTGTTCCTGGCCAAAACAGCTCCGCAATCTCATCTCGTGTCTGGACTCGCTTTGGGTTTAGTGCAAGATAGGCCAGCAGACTGGCCACCCGTCGTGTGCGGAACCTTGAAACCACTCGCCCTTGGGCTTTAGCTTCAAAGGTGCCAAGCATCTCAAGCTTCCAAAGGGGGGTCATCAGCTCAAAAACTCCAAAAGACGGCTGTCTATCTTATCATTCTGACTAGGCAGATCGGTTTACGCCCTCCACTTGGCCTTAGGTTTTGACTGCATGTGGAGGACTGCGGAATATTTGGCCGAAGGAACATTTTGCGTATGAAGCAATGCAGTTGTTCCTTTTTAACGATGCAGTTAAAAGAAATCCTCCTTTTTTGAGGTTTTTCTGACATAAGATCTTTATGACCAAGTGCTGTCTTGCTTTGGCGCTGCCACTTGCTTTGGCCAGCGCTGGCTACATTTTTCATAATACGCAGAGCAGCGGCATGCCAGAACACTCTCAGGTAAAGGAAGCTCCTGGTCCTTTGAAGGATTCATTCAAGGACCTTTTTAAGATCGGGGCAGCCGTCAGCACCGACCTCTTGCGGGGCCAGGAACCAGAAGCTGAAAAGCTGTTGAGGAGGCACTTTAATTCGATGACAGGAGAAAATGTCATGAAGCCTGACTTTCTGCAGCCAAGAGAAGGTGACTTCACTTTTACCGATGCCGACAGGCTTGTGAAGCTCGCTGAGGAAAGTGGAGCAGAAGTGGTTGGACATACGCTTATATGGCATTCTCAAACGCCCCGATGGTTTTTTGAGGGCAAAGCAGGTCAGCCGATAACGAGAGAGCTTGCGCTGCAGCGCCTCCGCACCCATATCAAAACTGTAGTCGGACGCTACAAAGGAAAAATCCGTGAATGGGATGTCGTCAACGAAGCTATCAACGACGGCCCTGGTGTTCTGAGGCCGACTCCTTGGCTGGAGGCTATTGGTGAGGATTACATCGCCGAGGCATTTAGGGCGGCACATGAAGCTGATCCTGAAGCGGTGCTGGTTTACAACGACTACAACATAGAACTGGGCTATAAGCGGCCAAAGGCAGTTGAGCTTCTTAAAAAACTGCTGGATCAAAAGGTTCCTGTTCACGCTGTCGGAATTCAGTCTCATTGGAGGGTTCAGAACCCGCCGCTCGGTGAGCTGGAAAAAGCAGTCAAAGAGTTTTCTGCCCTTGGTCTTAAGGTGATGATCACGGAGTTCGATATGGGAGTTCTGCCTACCCATTATCAGGGAGCAGACTTGTCACAGGCTCAGTCTTTAACACCAGATCAGGCAGCCGTTCTAAACCCATATACTCAGGGGCTGCCAGCCGAAGCTGCTCAGCTCCATGCCCTCAAGATGAAAGAAGCTGTTGACCTTTTTGTTAAGTATAAAGATTCGATCAGCAGGGTGACATTTTGGGGAATCCATGATGGCCATTCGTGGCTGAATAACTTTCCGATTCGTGGACGCACTGATTACCCACTGCTTTTTGATAGGAAAATGAATCCCAAACCTGCCTTCTTCTCTGTTCAAAAGGCAGGGCAGCAAAAGGGAAGTTAAGCCCCAGTAAAGCTGGCAGCACGCTTTGTGTGCTTCAGGTTTGGCAGGGTTTATTAATCAGAAATTCTATAACGTGCTTAAAGGCAGGAGTCTTTCCCTCAGTCTTCTCGACAAAGCCTGAGCACCTTGTTGAAGTGTCTGCCCTGGCTGGGAAATGATTCTGGCGGAGGGTCCGGCAAGCCTTCTTGAAAGATGGCCCACATGGCTGCCGAGTCAGGACCCTATAATCCAACGGGGAGACCCATTAAGTTATGAAGGTCAGCATCATTGGCGGCGGCGGCCGAGTCGGAGCCGACGCAGCGTTTGCCCTCCAGTTGGGAGGAATCGTTAAGGAAATCGCCCTCGTCGACGCCAACGCCGACGCAGCCCACGGAGAAGCTCTGGATCTGCGGCACGGAGCGGCCCTTACTTCCAGCCAAGTCTTTACTTCAAGCGGTACCTACGAAGTTGTTGATGGCAGCGACTGTGTGGTGATCACAGCTGGTCTGCGCCGCAAGCCAGATGAAACCAGGCTGGACCTGATAAACCGAAACGTCGGCCTCTTTAAAGGGATTCTCGAATCAGTAAAGGCCTGCAGACTGCCGGAAACGGCTACGATTCTGGTTGTCAGCAACCCGGTTGATATTCTTACCCACATGGCAGCTCACGCCGGAATCCTTCCTCCCAGCCAGGTGATTGGCCTTGGAACGGTCTTGGATACTTCCCGCTTCCGCAGCCTGATTGCCGACCATCTTAAAGTGGCAGCAACTGACCTTAAGGCCTTAATTCTGGGCGAGCATGGCGATTCAATGGTGCCGATCTGGTCATCGGCGACCATCAGTGGAGTGCCTTTGGCTACCATTCCCGGATTCAGCGATGAAGTTGCTTCTGAGCTGTTTAAGAAGACACAGACCTCTGGCGCAGAAGTGATTCGCCAGAAGGGCGGCGCAGGTCGTGCAGTTGGTGTCTCGATTAAGGAAGTTGTTGAAGCAATGGCTCTTGACCAGGGCAAAATTCTTCCTGTTTCAGCTGTTCAGAACGGAAAGCTGGGCATCAGCGACATTTCTCTTTCCCTTCCTACCCGTGTGGGCCGTCAGGGAGTCGTTGAGATTTTTGAGCCCGCCGTGAGCGCTTCTGAAAAGGAGCTTCTGCTCAAGTCAGCCGAGAGTCTTAAGGCTACCTGGGAATTGGTTCAGGGTCTGTAACTAAGAAACCTGCACTTACTGTCGGGACTGAAGCTTAAGCTTCAGTCCCGACTTCAGTTTATCATCAGTGTTTTTTATTTAAAATTGGCCAGGTTCGTTTCGTTCGTTTCCTTTCAAAAAATAATGATTAGGACCTTATTTGCTGCTTTAGTCTTGTTGCTGTTGAACGATTGGTCAAGAGCCGCGTCTTGGCGTAACAGGACAAACCCTTATGAACTCCATTTTGGACCTGACCCACTCTCTTGCCTACATTGATGGCGGCTCGGCAAGCATGTTTTTTCAAGCGCTTATCGGCGGTCTTCTTGCCCTGAGCGTCATGATTCCGAACCAGCTGAAGATGCTTTGGGCCAAACTTCGCCCAGCTCCCCGCAAGTCAGATCACGATAACTAATCTGGATGTCACATAAATGCAGCACTTCTAAAAGTGCTGCATTTATAATGCTGTCTGCTTATTGCCAGGCAGCATTATATGGAATTTGGCGCATCAGAAGCCATTAAGAAAATCCTGTATTTTTTAGGATTTGTAAATGAATGTCTCGGCAGAACATACTGCAGAAAAAAACTTAAAATCAGGTGAGCGGGAAGCAGAAGAGAGGAAGGGACCTATCCCCTTCTATCCCTTGTTTGCATCTGTCTTTCCTGTTCTGGCAGTTTATTCAGCCAACCTTTCTTTGGTTCCCTTGGCGCATCTGGGCCGCCCTCTCCTTGTTGTCGTTGTGGTGACGCTTCTTCTGCAGGGCGCACTGACTTTGGTCTTTAGGGAAAAGAGGCGTGGCGCTGCCGTTTCTGCTGCTCTTATAGGCTGGGCATGGAGCTATGCGTGGCTGACTCCCCACCTGGAGAGACTGTGGCAGAACAGGGAAATACACTTGTATGTGGCAGGGGCTTTGGCAGTCTCGGTGCTGGCCTTCTTCTGGAGGCCAAAGCCAAAAATGCTAAATCTTGTTGGCGCGTGCATCACAGGCTTTTCTGCACTGAACATCATTTGGCTTAGCCTGGCGCCCCTGGCTCCTGTCCAAACTGCGGCAGCGTTAAAGTCAGTGCCTGCACTGCCAAGCGGGCCTAGACCCGACATTTTTCACATCATTCTCGATGGATTCGGCCGTCAGGATGTGCTGCGTGAAAAGATGGACATCGATATCTCGGGGTTTGTGCAGAATCTGGAGTCAAGGGGATTTCAAGTCGTGGGGCAGTCTAGATCCACTTATGTTCAGACTGAGCTTTCTGTGTCTTCGACTTTGAACATGGAACTCCTGCAAAACCTTCTTCCGCCAGAAGCAGAGAAAGAGACTGACCGAAGAATGCTGAAGCCACTTGTGCAGCAGCCGTTGGTCGCAGAAAAGCTGATGGCTTCTGGCTACCGATACATTGGGGTGGGCAGTGGATTTGATGGCTTATGGCTTGGAGAACACCAGCTTCCCCCAAGGGTCGAGGGTTCGGTGACACTTTTTGAAGGAACCCTTTTGTCGCGCACACCCTGGCGGCTCGCCACAGGAGTATTCACAAGTCAATATGACGTTCACAGAGAGAATGTCAAAGGCGCATTTGCTCAGTTGGAAGATTTTGCGGCTCCCACAAATCGCCCCAGATTTGTTGTTGCTCACATTCTTGCGCCGCACCCGCCTTTTGTTCTTGGCGAGAATGGTGAGTCAGTGCGCCCCAAGGGGCCATTTGGCTTTTGGGATGGCAGTGACTACCTGACATACGTAGGTTCTGCTGAGGAGTATAAAAAGGGCTACAGGGCTAAGCTGGGCTATGTAATGAAGCGGCTTTCTTCTTTAATAGAAAAGCTGCAGGCCAATGGCAGAAAGCCGGTCATCATACTGCAGGGCGATCACGGTTCTAAAGTTGGACTTGACCAAAACTCAAAAGATAAGACCGATCTTGTCGAGGCATTTTCCAACTTTTATGCCGTCTATGTTCCCGAAGATATTCCTCTTAAAGTGCCAGAAGAAGACACTTCTGTAAACACCTACAGGCGGCTGTTGACAGCGATGGGAGAAGAAAACCTGCCTCCTCTTAAGCCGGAAAGCTGGTATAGCACCGCTCCACGCCCCTTTGTTTTTTCAAACGTCACCCAGAACCTTGAGAAGTAGGCCTTGAGCGTTTATCTGCCTTTGCTGTCTTTGGAGTCTTAATGTTCTGTGGGGCCCGCAGCCATATAATCTCAGGACTGGAAAGGTCCTCGTTAAAAAAAACCGTGCCAATCTATAAAGATCGGCACGGCAGATTTTGACTATAGCCTGCGTTTAGAAGCGATAGCCCAAGTGGATGGCCACGTTGGAAGCACGAAGCTTGTTGGCGGGCTCAGCGTACATGGCGCTCAGTTCAGCAAAAACGTTCTTGTTGAACTCGTAGCCCAGGCCGCCCTTAAGGGTGACAACAGTCTTGGTGCTGTTAAGATCAACAACAGAGAAGCCAACGCCGCCAAAGTAGTAGCTGCGCTTGTTGTCAATGCTGTCAACTTCGCTTGCTGAATACCATCTCTGAGTCAACAGAACAGGGAAAATATTGCCCTTGCTGCCAGAAGATGATTTGCCAAGCCAGTCGATTGAAATGGCGGATTCGGTGTTCTTGCCAGGCAGAATTGGCCTGGTAAGGAAAACGTCGATTCCCACGCCGATAAAGGATTTAACAATGTCTCGGACATCGGAATCCAACGGGTAGGCGCCACCAATGCGAAGAGCAATGTTGGAGGGTGTCTCAAAAGTTGACTGAGCCAAACCCACAGTGGCGAAAGCAGCGGCTGCGGCCGCGAACAGAAGTCGCTTCATCCTTATCTTCTCCGTTCATGACCGCCACACAGGAACGGTCGCGCTTATTCTACTAGACTTCTTGTGCCAGGTCAAACCCCAGCCCTAAATAAAGTGGACGGTAAACTGTCTATTCTTGTGGCAGAGCTTGTTTTTGAACTCGGATGCGAAGAGCTTCCTGCTTCGCAGGTGCCTAAGGTTTCTAAGGCTTTAGAGCAGGAAATTGTCAGCAGACTGACTGCGGCAAGGCTTTTGCCCGCCGCCTCCACTTGTCTCTCGACACCGCGCAGGCTTTTGGTCAGGGTGGAAGGCATCCCCGAAAGACAGGAAGACGAGGCGAAAAAACAGCGGGGTCCAGCCTTGGCTGGCGCATTTGGGGCGGATGGTCTGCCCACCAAAGCTCTTGAAGGTTTTTTGAAAGGTCAGGGCGCAGCCCTGGAGAGCATTGAGAAAGATGGCGACTATGTATGGGTTGCCAAGATAATCCCTGGCCGCACAGCCTCAGAGCTTCTCGCTGAGATCCTGCCAGAAGCGGTAAGAGCTCTCCCTTTTGAAAAAACTATGCGGTGGGGCTCTGGCCGAATGAGATTTTCCCGCCCGATCCGCTGGATTCTTGCCCTTCTTGATGGAGAGGTTATTCCCTTTACATTAGAAGGAATCGAGTCGGGTCGACAATCAAAGGGGCACAGGTTTATCTCGCCAGATTTCTTTGATGTCGTTTCGTGGGAATCTTTGGTCTCTGGTCTGAGAGACAGATCGGTTGAACCGGACCCAGAAGCCAGAAGAAGCAGAATTCTTGCTCAAGTGAAGGAGCAGGCTCCGACCGCGATGCTGACGGACGATCTTGTTGAAGAGAATGTCCACCTTACAGAGTGGCCAACCGTGACAGTGGGAGCTTTTAAGGAAGACTTTTTGGAACTGCCTCAGCCTGTGCTGGTTACAGCCATGGCCAAGCACGAAAAAATGTTTCCTGTCGCCACAGATTCCGGTGAAGTGACAAACAGATTTGTCTTTGTCCGCAACGGCGGCGATGAAGAAAAGGTCAAGGCGGGCAATGCCTGGGTTTTAAATGCCCGATTCAACGATGCCAGGTTCTTTTTTAGAGAAGACCGCAGGTCAAACCTGCACGCTTTTCTTGACAAAACTTCGGGAATGGTTTTTGTTGAGAAGGTCGGCACGGTAAGGCAGAGGGCAGATAGGCTGGCAGCTCTGACTCAGTTCTTAGTTCCTGGTTCAGATCATGCCAAAGCGGCTGGCCTATATGCCAAAGCTGACCTCAGTACCGGCTTGGTCGGGGAGCTTTCGTCTCTGCAGGGGGTCATTGGGGGCGATTATGCGGCCAGAGAAGGTTTTGCCCCAGAAGTCTGCTCTGCCATTGCCTCTCAATACAGTCTTTCCAGCGCCTTAAAGCTGAGCGGTGATGCCCAAAAGCTCGCGGTCAGCCTTATATGTGCAGATCAGGTTGATCGCCTTGCGGGATGCCTGGGGGCAGGGTTAATTCCTACGGGATCAAGCGATCCTTATGCGTTAAGGCGGGCAGCCGGCCTGCTGATAGAAGCCGCTTTTAACCTAGATGGTCAGGTTGACTGGCTTCCCGGACTGCGGGAGGCTCATAGGCTCTACAGCGAGCAGGGCATAAGCCTTTCACCCTTGAAGGAAGTTGAGGAAGCCTTTTTGAATCTGCTCGCCCAGAGGTATGAGTCTCAAATTGAAGGGCTGCGATACGACGCTGTGCAGGCGGCTTTGACCAGAAGCATCAGCCAGCCCAAGCGGGTGCTTTTTCAGGCTGGGGTGATGCACGCCCTAAGGGGAGATGCCGAACTGGTCCAAACCCTTCTTCGACCGGTCAACATCCTTGCAGCAGCCGAGAAAAAAGGCTTTGATATTGCTGATGAAGCCGAAAAGGGAACAGAACTTTCTGACGCCTTGGCTTCTGCTTCGTCGAGAGCCTTTGGCGGCGTTGAAGCAGCGCTTGCGGGTGGCAGTGTCGAATCAGCTCTTAGCGCGCTAAAAGGTCTTGAGGCTCCGATTAACGCTTATTTCGAAGGCACTATGGTTATGGCAGATGATGCTGGGATAAGAGCGTCTCGGCTTGCTCTAGTCAGAGGTGCCGCCTCACCAGCAGATCTCTTGGGTGATATCCGTCGGCTGGTAATCGAAGATTAGCGGCCTAGATTCACGCTGGCTTTGTTGTGTGGCCAAGCCCCTGGTCCTTGGCCCTAATTCCTGGCAGGAGTGAATCTAACTCTAGGACTAGGGGGACCGTGAGATGGGAGAGGGGCTCTGCCTGAGGTATCGTTCCAGATCGCGCCCCTCTGGGGGTGCACAAGCCAAGCCACGGGCTAGGTGCCTGCCTTCGGTTCTTTCTTTTTCTACGTTGGACGACTACTCGTTCTGCCTGAGAGGGAATTCCGACGCAGATGGCGGCATACCGGCTCGGCAACGGCGGGTGAACCATGGCAAAGAAGTGTCTGGAAATCAAGGCTAAAAGGCCACAAAAATTCAAGGTCCGGGAATACAACCGCTGCTCCATCAGCGGTCGATCCAGGGGCTACATTCGATTCTTCGGAATCAGCCGCATTCAGTTCCGAGAACTGGCCCACAAGGGCATGATTCCTGGTGTGACCAAGGCGAGTTGGTAAGCAATGCATAGCGACCCGATTGCTGATCTTTTGGCCAGGATCAAGAACGCCCAGACGGCCCGCCACATGACTGTGGATGTCCCCCATAGCAAGGTGAAGACTGAAGTTCTTCGAATCCTTGAAGCAGAAGGCTTCATTGGAACCTTTGAGACTATTACTGAAGGCAAGTTTCCTGCCATCAGAGTCAACCTGAGATACGATTCCCGCAGCCGCAAGCCGGTTATTCAGTACTTGAAGCGAGTCAGTACCCCTGGCCTTCGCGTGTACCGAGGAGCCAGCGACCTGAGGCCGATGAGAGGAGGTCTTGCCACCCGTGTGGTGACAACCAGCCAGGGAGTTATGACAGACCGTGAGTGCCGCCGCCGAAACATCGGTGGTGAAGTCCTCTGTGAGGTCTGGTAAGGAGCCCTATCATGTCGAGAATTGGACTTAAATCCATCAAGGTTCCGGCCAACGTGACGGTGAGCGTCGACGGCCCCTCTGTAACGGTGAAGGGACCCAAGGGAGAGCTTGTTCAGAGCATCGCCCGCGAATTGACCATTGAGCAGGAGAACGGCGAACTTTCCGTCTCTCGCCCCAACAACCAGCGACGCAACAGATCGCAGCACGGACTGGCCCGCACCCTTATCGCCAACATGGTGACAGGCGTGACAGAAGGCCATGCCAAGAAGCTGGAACTGATTGGCGTTGGCTACCGAGCCGCCATGGAAGGAAAAACCCTCGTTCTTAACGTTGGCTATTCCCACCAGGTTCGCGTCGCTCCTCCTGCAGGAGTCGATGTGGAAGTGCTCGCTGGAGAAAAGAACAAGGCCACCCAGATTTTGGTGAAGGGCATTGACAAGGCCGCCGTTGGACAGATTGCTGCCGACATTCGAAAGGTCCGCAAGCCAGACCCCTACAAGGGTAAAGGCCTGCGTTACTTTGGTGAAGTTGTGAAGCTGCGACCTGGCAAGAGGGCCGGCAAGTAAGGAGCGGACACCCAGATGGCACTCAAAACACGAACCTCCCTGCGAGTGATCCGCCATGCGCGGATTCGCAAGCGAATCACCGGCACCACCGAAAGACCTCGTCTTTCGGTGTACCGTAGCACCAAGCACCTTTCCGCCCAGATCATCGACGATGTGAAGGGCCACACCCTCTGCTCTGCTTCCAGCTTGGAAAAAGAGCTCGGAGCTTCGGACAACATCGAAGGAGCGAAGAAGCTCGGTCTTGCTTTGGCCGAAAGAGCCAAGGCTGCCGGAATCTCCTCCGTTATTTTCGATCGAGGCGGCTACAAATACCACGGGACGATTGCCAGCCTAGCTGAAGCAGCCCGCGAAGGAGGACTGGACTTCTAAAATGGCACGTAAAGGACCAAGGCTGACTGGACGTCGGCAGACATCTCGACAGGGTGCGGACCAGAGCGGCCCGCAGCTCGACGTTCGAGTCATCCGATCCAACAAGGTTTCTAAAACCCATAAGGGTGGAAAAACCATGAGCTGGTCAATGCTCGTCGTCGTGGGAGACAACAAGGGCTCTCTCGGCGTTGGACTGGGCAAGGCCCGAGGCATTCCGGACGCTATCCGAAAGGCAGAAGAAGCTGCCCGAAAGAACATGTTCCGAATTCCTATGGTCGGAACCACCATTCCTCATTCAATTCGCGCCACTTTTGGCAGCAGCACCGTCGTCCTGCACCCGGCCTCGGCTGGTACCGGACTCAAGGCTGGCTCTGCTGTTCGACAGTGCCTCGAAGCTGCCGGCGTTCACAACGTACTGGCAAAGTGTCTTGGCAACCGCAACGGAGTCAACGTTGCCTACGCCACCATTAAGGCACTGCAGGAACTTGATCGACCTGAAGACTTGGCTGCCCGCCGAGGAAAGGATATCAAGGAACTGATGCCATGGCTTGAGAAGGCAAGAAAGGAGGAGCATTATGCTTAAGGTAACCCTCGTCAAAAGCATCATTGCAGGCGAGCCCCGCAACGTCAAAACGGCTCACGCGCTGGGTCTCAGAAAAATTGGCCAGTCCAATATTTTTGAAGCCAGCGACTCAATCAAGGGCATGATCCACAAGATCAAGCACCTTGTGAGCGTTGAAGAAGTGGAAGATCAGCCCCGACGCCGACGCCGCATCATCCGCAATGCGGAGGAATCTAAATGAATCTGAACGATCTTAAGCCCCAGGGCGGTTCTACCAAGCGCCGCCGCAGAGTGGCCCGAGGAATCGGCTCTGGAAAGGGCAAGACTGCGACTCGTGGCGCCAAGGGCCAAAAAGCTCGACGCCAGATCAGCGGCTGGTTTGAAGGTGGTCAGACCCCCATCATCCGACGCCTGCCAGTCAAAAAGGGCTTCCGAAACATCAATCACAAAGAGTTTGCTGAAATCAACGTCAGCACTCTCGAACTGAACTTCAACAGCGGCGATGTGGTGGACGTTGAGACTCTGCTCTCACGAAAGCTCATCAGCCGAGTAAAGGATGGCCTGAAGGTGCTTGCCTTCGGCGACCTGACTAAGAAGCTCACCGTTAAAGCCCACAGGTTCAGCGCAGCAGCCAAAGAAAAGATCGAGGCAGCTGGCGGAACCATCGAAACCCTCTAAATCGAACAAAGTGAATCCCTCATCCGCGTTGAACTCGATGGGAGGAGGCAGCCGCAGACCTGATAAAAGTCTGCGGCTTGGACTCCTTGAGACCATGCGTCTGGCCTGGGGCGACGAAGATATTCGTGCGCGCCTGGTCTTCATGCTCAAAATTTTCGCCCTCTTCGCGATTGGGATTCACATCCCGGTTCCGATTCCAGGGTTCGACCCTGGTCGACTGAGCTCTTTGCTTGAGCAGAACCAGTTTTTCAACCTGCTGAACAGCATGGGTGGAGGCGCATTTAAGAAAGTCTCCATTTTTGCCCTTGGCATGGGTCCCTATATCACCTCCTCGATCATCATGATGATCCTGACTCAGACTACTCCAGCCTGGAAGCAGGAAATGAAGGAGGGTGGTGAATACGCTCGACGCCAGCAGAACAAGAGAACCAGAGCGTTAACTCTTCTTCTCTGTGTTATTCAGGGCGGCGCCTTGGCAAAAACCTTGACCACTGCGCTTGGCGTTGGCGACGGAAGCTGGTTCACCATTGCCACAATCATGGTCCTTTGGACTGCTGGCGCCTTTTTTGTTCTATGGATGGGTGAGCAGGTCAGTGAAAAGGGCATCGGCAATGGCATGTCCCTTATGATCTTTGCCGGCATTGCCATTTCCTTCCCCAACGTCATCACAATGGTCCGAGCCAGCTTGGCCAGCGGGGCGCTTCAGTGGTGGCAGCTCTTGTTCATCGTTTCGATGTTCGTAGCCACGATCTGGCTGATTGTTTTCTTCTCAACCGCTCAGCGGCGTATTCCGATTCAGCACATGAAGCGGAACTACGGCACCAAGAGCATGGGAGGCCAGACAAGCTACCTGCCTATTAGTGTGAACATGGCCAACGTTATGCCGATTATTTTCGCCATCTCGCTGGTTTACTTCCCTTCGCAGGTTGCTGCCATGTTCCCTCAGGGGCAGATTCACGACACTCTGACCTATATTGCCAGCTTTTTTGCCCCTAATTTTAGGGATCCAAAGGGCTTGATCGGGGCTGCTATCTACGTCGGCCTTATCTTTGGCTTCACCTACATCTGGATTGCCATGATGTATAACGTTGAGGATATTTCGGACAACCTGAAGAGGTCAGGCTCCTATATTCCAGGAGTGAGGCCGGGCAAGCAGACAATCGAGTTTCTCAATGGCGTCATCAGCAGAGTCACCTTTGTGGGTGCTGTCTTCCTCGCCGTAGTTGCCCTTACGCAGTATGCTGTTCCTGCAATCAGCCCTGGTGGTTCCGCCGCCTTCGGCTTGATCGGTGGAACTTCCATGCTGATTATGGTAAGTGTCGCGCTCGAAACGATGAGACAGATTGAGGCCAACCTTCTGGTCAAACAGTACAACAACTAAGAGACAACTTGGCACTCCGCGTCATCCTCATTGGGCCTCCAGGAGTCGGAAAGGGCACTCAAGCTGCTCTTCTCGAAACCAGCACGGGGGCCCGCCCCATTTCATCTGGGCTCATTTTTAGAGCGGAGATTGATGCAGAAACTGACCTGGGTCAGCTTGCCAAGCATTATATCGATCACGGCCAGCTTGTTCCTAACGGCGTGACGATCCAGATGATCTTTAAGCGCCTAAGAGGCGACGAGGTTAGAAAGCACGGGTTTATCCTGGATGGTTTCCCCCGAACGCTTCGTCAGGCAGAATCTCTCACAGAAGAGCTGGAAAAGGAAAGTATTCATCTCAATGGGGTCATTAGTTTGGAAACAAGCGATGATGTCGTTGTTGAGAGGCTTTCTGGAAGAATGGGCTGCACTAAATGCGGCGAAATTTACCATTCAGCCAACCGTCCACCGCATCGTGAAGGCCTCTGTGATCGATGCAATGGCCCACTTTTTGTGCGTGAAGACGACAACCCCGAAACAATACGAAAAAGGCTGAAAGTGTTTTATGAACAGACAAAGCCAGTGCTTGATTACTATGAAGCTCTTGGTTCTCTGATAAGGATTACTTCAAGCGGGAATCCACATTCAGTCAATGATGCAATTTTAGAGAAACTTTTCCCATGATTCTTCTCAAAAAGCAAAGCGAGATTGCTCTCATGAGAGAGTCAGGCCGTCTTTTAGCCAAGACAATGCGGATCGTCAGCGAATCTATTGTCCCTGGAAAAACCACTCTGAACGAGCTGGACAGCCTGGCCGAGCGCATTATTAAAGAAGGTGGCGGAATCCCTAGCTTTAAGGATTACCGTGGCTTTCCAAAATCTGCCTGCATCAGCGTTAATGACACAGTAGTTCATGGGATTCCTGATGATTCTGTTCTGCAGGATGGCGACATTGTCACCCTTGATTTTGGGGTTATCCTCGAAGGGTGGCATAGCGATTCTGGCTGGACTTTCCCGGTTGGCACCATTGCTCCCAATGCCCAAAGACTGCTTAGTGTTACCAAGGAATGCTTGAATCAGGGAATCCTTAAAGCGAAAGTCGGTGCCAAGATCGGAGATATCTCCCACGCTGTTCAAAAGTATGCCGAGTCCAATGGCTACGGAGTGGTGAAGGATTTGGTCGGGCACGGCATTGGCCGAAGCCTGCACGAACCCCCCAATGTTCCCAACTTCGGCAAAGCAAACACTGGCCCAGTGATTAAAGAAGGCATGACCATGTGCATTGAGCCCATGATCAATGAAGGAACTGCTAAAGTCAAGTTCTTGAAAGATGGCTGGACTGTGAAGACAGGCGATGGCAAGCTTTCTGCCCACTTTGAGCATACGATTGCTGTTACGGCTGGCGGCCCCGTCATTTTAACAACAGAGCAGGATTAAGCTCAATGTCTCGCCATACTAGCGATGGCATTTGTCATGAGCTTTTCTGCCATCAAGCCGGTTGTTAAGGCCTTTACCGGAACACCTTTTGAAGGAAAGGTCTTTCTTGTTGGAGGCTGTGTGCGCGACAGGCTTCTGGGCGATAAAGACCCCGATGATCTCGACCTTGTTGTTGAGGGCAGCGCCCTGGAAGCCGCCAAGCTGCTTTACGAACTGGGTGTGGCAGAAGATTATCCAGCTGTCTATGCTCGGTTTGGCACAGCCATGGTCACTGTAGAAAACCAAAAGATTGAGCTGGCATCCGCGAGGGCTGAATCCTACAGATATGGTTCACGCAAGCCAGATGTGCAGCCTGCATCACTTCTAGAGGATATGACAAGGCGTGACTTCACCCTCAACGCCCTTATGGAGTCTCCCTGGACTGGCGAGATCATTGACCTTTTGGGCAGGGGCCTTGAAGATCTGGGCAATCGTGTCCTCCGTACCCCACGTGATCCTCTGCTTACCTTTGCGGATGATCCTTTAAGGATGTTTAGAGCGGTGCGTTTTAAGCATCGCTTTGGCCTGACTTACGCCGATGGTTTGGAATCGGCCATCTTGGCAAAGTCAAGCGAAGCAAGACACTTAAGTGGAGAAAGGATAAGGGACGAACTGGTTAAAATGATCCTTGCTCCGACTGCAGGCGCAGCACTTAACGATCTATGTCGTCTTGGACTGCTGGATGTCTTTGCTCCAGAAATATCAGCGATGAAAGGTGTGGAACAGGGAAGCGCTCATCACCTGGACGTATGGGGACACTCCTTATTAACCCTGCAAAAAGCCCAGACTGACAGCCTGACACTGGCACTTGCCTGCCTGCTGCACGATGCAGGCAAGCCTGTAACAAGGTCGGTGGAGCAGGATGGCAGGATAAGGTTCTACAAACATGAGGATGTCGGGGCTGAGATTGCCATAGCAGTTCTCAATCGACTTAAGTTTTCTCAAAAGCAGATCAGCTCGGTGGCGCTGCTTGTTAAAAATCATATGAGGTTTGGGTCAATTCAAACGTTGAGTCCTTCTGGAGTCAGAAGACTTATTCGTGATTTGGGAGATGAATTGGATGACCTTTTTGCTCTGGTGCAAGCTGATATGTCAGCTTTGAGGCCTGGCCAGAAGACAATGGATATCAGCCCGATTAGGCAGGCGGTGGAAGAAATGCGTCTGTACGAATCGGCTCCTCAATGGGAGAGCCCGCTGACGGGGGGCGAAATCTCCCTGGCTGCCGGAATCGATCCTGGTCCTGAGCTTGGGAGGATAAAAGACGCCTTGAGGGAAGAAGTGATTGAGGGACGGATCGTCGCCGGAGACAAGGCTGCAGCCCTTGAATGGATTAAACAGAATGGACCGAAGACGGGTTGAAGGACTGCTAGAATCTTTCGGACGCAACGGCGATAGTAAATCTTGCGTCCTGAATTAAGCAGATTCACTTATACTAAGCCTGCGATTGGGAAGAAGCATAAATGCCTGTCATCAAGTACGACGAAAGCAACTCTCGGGTCCTTTTTTGGATATTGGCAGCGGGCGCCCTTCTCTTGGGGGCAATGGTTATCGCTCCTTTTCTTCCTTCAATTATGTGGGCGTCGGTGCTGGCTGTACTTACCCACCCTCTCTACTTAAGGCTTAAAAACTCCAAGCTCTGCAAGGGACGCAGCTGGGGAGAGGCTTTTTCAGCTGTCTGTGTTACTTTAAGCACCCTGCTGCTTCTCATTCTGCCAATTCTTGCTTTTGGCACTGTGGCTGCCCTCGAACTCAGCAAGGTGCTGAGAAGCGATGTTGTGGTCAGTCATCAAAAAGATGGCACCTTTACCCTCCTGGGAATGTCCTCAGAGCTTGACAAGATGGTTGGTCCCTTTCTAAGTCAGGTTCCAGTGCCGGCTGTTCAGGAGTTTCGACTTTCAGAGTTCATCCAAGAAAACGGAACTCAGCTTGCTGAAGCCATTCAAGGACCAGCTGTTGTAGGGTTGAAGAGGTTTGGTGTGGCAGCCTTTTCTGCCATCGTGGCCCTGCTGACTCTCTTTTTTATGCTGAAGGACAGCCATAAGCTGCTGGAACCCGCCATTAAAATAATCCCTCTGCCTCGTGATGAGAGCATGAAGATTTTGGTCAGACTGCGCGAAACCGTGTGGTCAGTCTTTATGGGAGTGGTTTTTGTGGCTCTTATCCAGGCTGCCTTGGGGGGCGCAGCCTATGCTCTTCTAGGCGTTCCCAGCCCTGTTATATGGGCAATGGCGACATTCATCTGCGCCATGATTCCCTTGGTTGGCCCACCTGTTGTCTTTGTTCCTCTTTCTCTGGTGCTGTTCTTTCAAGGAAACACTGGTCAGGCCATTGGCTTGATTCTCTTTGGATCTCTTGTTCTCAGTCAGGTTGACAATATTTTAAGGCCATTCTTTATTGGGGCAAGGTCATCTCTGCACCCCATGGCTGTATTTTTCAGCCTGCTTGGCGGAGCCTTTTTAATGGGGCCGATTGGCTTAATGGCGGGTCCGATTATCTTAACCCTCTGCATTATCGTTGCCGAAGTCATCATTGCTCGTAGAGACTTGATTGAGGCCGATGCGCTGAAGGCTGGTGAACCAGAGCCAGGGCCAGCTTAATGCCCCATTTAAGACTTTCCAGCAGTCCAGAAGCGATGGATATAAAGGAGGCCAGGCTGCTCCTGCAGGAACTCTGTCAGGAGTTTGGCGAAATGGAGTCGATCGATTCAGCCACGGTCAAGGCTTACTATTCACAGGTTCAGGACTTTGTAATGGGGGCCGGGGCTCCAGAAGGGTTTGTCCATTTGGAGGCCTCTATTCTTTCAGGACGCAGCCCTGAGCTGAGGTTTAGGTTCGCCTCTGATTTGGTGGCGATCATGAAAAGATATCTCGCAGGAAGGGGACTTTCTGTGACTGTCGAAGTGAGAGAAATGGATAAGTCAGGCTATGCAAAGGGCCATTGAACTTGATTCGCCTTTAATAACTTAACACCTGGCTTCCGCCAGGTACATTTATGCAGGTCCACGGAGGGACAATGAAGAACGCGCTTATTTGGGTGGCTATTGCTGCAGCAGTCGGAGGAATTGGCGGTCATTTTGCGGCCAAAAAAACTTGGGATGAAGTGAAGGTCAAAAATGACCAGCTCAAGCGCATGAAGTCGCAGTTCAAGGATAGCGAAAAGAGCCGCATGGATCTAAAGCGCAGCAACGCGGTTCAGGAAAGAAACCAGGCTGCCGATATTCTGCGTTACTCTCGGTCTGCAGCCGAAGAAAAGAAGACTGCCGATAGGTAGCCGCTTTTTGTGCTTTTTTTTCGTTGGTCAAAAGAATTCCGTACCTTTGCAGCACGCCACACGTCAGTAGACGAACAAGGGGGCTTTTGACCCTCTTAGGCTGAACTCTGCAACTAACCAAGGGCGCCTCCCGGTAGCGTGTGTTGAATCTTCTTTTGTTTTAACAAAGGAAGTCCTGGAGCTTATTAAGAATGATTGCAGCAGCAGTCCTTACCGCTGCCGTTTTGGGCGCACAGCCCCTCGACGCGCGGCTGATGCGTTGGCCAACGGTCAAGGGAAACACAGTGGTCTTCACCTATGCAGGAGACCTTTGGACATGTGAACTGGATGGCGGCATTGCCCGCCGACTCACTAGTTTTCCTGGTCTCGAATCGAGAGCGAGATTCTCGCCCGATGGCAAAACCATTGCCTTCACCGCTCAAATCGATGGCGGTGCTGACCTTTACACAATTCCTGCAGAGGGTGGAGAACCCACAAGGCTGACCTACGATCCGGGTGGAGAAAACATGATCGCCTGGACCCCTGACGGCAAAGTTGCCTACGGCAATGCAGCCTTCAGCACATTCACCCAGAGGCTGTACATCGTTTCACCTAATGGTGGACAGCCAGCAGCTACCAGGCTGGGAGAGATCACTGATGGCAGCTTTAGCCCAGATGGCAGCACAGTTGCTTTTACAAGGGCTGCCAGCCACAATTTTAACTGGCGACGCTATAGAGGCGGCACTCAGGGACGAATCGGATTTTTTAACCTAACGACTGCCAAGTACGACGAGATTCCTTCCGGAAGAGAGCAGAACTACCATCCTATGTGGGTTGGAGATCATGTTTACTACATTTCGGATAAGAACAATGGCGGTCTTAACCTTTACCGCTACAGCCGGACTTCTAAGAGAGTCGAGCAGCTGACCAAGTTCGTGAACTCAGATATCAAGTGGCCCTCAACTGATGGAACACACATTATTTGGGAAAGAGGCGGCAAGGTCGAACTCTACAACATTGCCTCAGGCAAGACATCCGAATACACACCCAACATTCTTTCTGACAACAGGTCAATCCGCTCGCGCTGGAGGAGCTTTGCCGGGGCAGTTGATGGACTTTCGCTTTCACCAAGCGGCAAAAGAGCCGCAGTTTCTGCCAGAGGAGACATCTGGTCCGTGCCCGCGACAACTGGCGAGACTAGGGCTCTTACCTCTGGCAGCAGAGCAAGAGAAAAGAGCCCTGAGTGGTCGCCAGATGGGCAGTCCATTGCCTACCTAAGCGATGAGGGTGGAGAGTGGACTATCAATGTTCAGCCTCAGATGGGCGGCGATGTCAGGAAAATCAAGCTTCCGGCAGATCAAAAGGTACGCGGCTTTGGC
The DNA here is from genome assembly GCA_964607175.1 of uncultured Fimbriimonadaceae bacterium. Lineage (GTDB taxonomy): Bacteria > Armatimonadota > Fimbriimonadia > Fimbriimonadales > Fimbriimonadaceae > JAKRSE01. Next base: position 105,628 of record CAZSIM010000008.1, on the reverse strand, counting down.
TGGTCCAGCACCGGAAAATACTTTGGGTACCTGACCTTTGACCAAAGGTACATGATCGTCAACAGCGATGGAACGGGTCAGCCCAAAGAGGTGATGAAAGATGCCTATGGCCAGTTTGGCGGGGTCGATTTTGCCCCTGACGACAGCTATATCGTCTATTCGTCAACTCAGGACAACCTTTTTGGCCGTCTGGAAGTGTACGAAGTGGCAACGGGCAAGGTGACCCCTATCACCACCGGCTACTACAGCGACGGTAACCCCAGTTTCGACCTGACAGGGAAGTATCTCTACTTCACTTCAAGCCGCAGCTACGCAGCCAGCTTCGACGACTTCCAGGGTGGGTCTCTCACCCAGCAGGATACGACAAGGGTCTATATTCTTCCTCTGACTCGCGACCTTGGCAATCCATTCCAGGCTCCGAGTGATGAAGAGCCAGCAGCTCAGGCAGCTCCTCCTGCTGGTCAGAGTGCAGGCGCTCCTTCGGCAGCAGCCGCGAAGCCAGCCCTCAAGATTGATTTTGCTGGAATCGAGAATCGAGCCCGGCCTCTTCCATGGGGACCAGGAAGCTACGGAATGGTCATCGGCGGCAGAGATGGCGTCTATACCATGGCCGATGGCGGACTGCAGTACTACAGCGTGGCCGGCAGGCAGGCTATGACCATCATGCAGGGCATTCAAGGGGCAACCTTTAATGCCAGCAGGACAAAGTTTATTTATCAGGCTGGTCCAATCATTGGCATCGCCGATGCACGACCTGGTGCTGCGCCTGGTGTTGGTCGAATCAGCTTTAACGATATTGCAGCTCAGTGGGATCCTAAGGCTGAGTACGAGCAGATCTTCTGGGAAGTCTGGCGATGGCAGAGAGATGTCTTCTACGACCCCAAGATGATGGGTCTGGATTGGGATGCCATTGGCAGAAAGTATGCCGCCATGCTGCCTTCAGTTGGCGATCGAAGCGACCTGAACTATGTTTTGGGCCTCATGATCGGCGAGCTGGGCACTGGCCACGCCTATGTCTCTGGCGGTGAACTTGATCAGGTTCCTGGCGCGCCGGTTGGTGTGCTGGGTGCAGACTACGAAAATGCAGGTGGTGGAGTCCGCTTCGCCAAAATCTATCGTGGATTCCCTGACATGCCTGGCGCAGAAGGACCACTCTTTGATGCTGACGTCAAAGAAGGCGACTACCTGGTGGCCATCAATGGCAAGCCTGTGACAGACAAAACCCCCGTTAGCAGCCTGCTTATCGGATTGGCTAACAAGACGGTCACTCTTTCCATCAACAGCCGCCCTGGCTTGTCTGGCGCCAAAACCGTTAAGGTCGTGGCTGGCGGCAGCGAAAGCCAGCTGCGCTATCAGACCTGGGTCAACGAGCGCAGAGTCATTGTTGATGCCATGAGCGGTGGAAAGATTGGCTACATGCACGTTCCCAACACCAGCTTTGAGGGCATTGTTGGGTTTATCCGCGGCTTCTACAGCCAAAGCGGCAAGGAAGCCTGGATTATTGACGAAAGGTTCAATGGCGGCGGATTCATCCCCACTTTCTTCCTCGAAGCTCTTCAGCGCACCATGGACAGCGCCTTCCAAGGCCGAAACGGAAAGCCTTTTGGCCTTCCGTCTCAAAGCCTGGATGGCCCCAAGGCGATGCTGATTAACGAGTACGCCGGTTCAGGCGGTGACATGTTCCCATGGCTCTTTAAGAACCGCAAACAGGGTCCCCTGATTGGCACAAGAACTTGGGGCGGCTTGGTTGGCATCCAGGGCGGCGTGCCACTGGTAGATGGCGGCAGCGTTACCTCGCCTGGCTTTGGCATCTTTGATCCCATTCGAGGCCAGTGGATTGCAGAAAACACCGGCGTTGATCCAGATATTCAGGTTGACAACAATCCTGAGGTGATTGCCAAGGGTGAAGATCCTCAGCTCGTGACAGGCATCAACTACCTGCTGGATGAGCTGAAGAAGGGCAAGGGCCGCAAGCCAGTCCTGGTTCCTCCTTTCCCCAAGATGGATGTCGCTAAGCCGTAAGGTCAGGCATCAATACAGTGACAGACTGCCTTCTTCTCAAAGCTGAGAGGAAGGCAGTTTCTGCATCCCTGGTTCATTTCTGCTCAAGGTGCCATCATTCATTTTATGTCCGCCACCTCACCCGATTCCAAAAAGGTTAGGATCATCACTTTGGGCTGTGCCAAAAACGAGGTGGACAGTGAAGAAATTGCTGGGGTGCTGACGGGGCAGGGCTGGCAGAGCACAGGTGAAGCTGATGCGGAACTCACCATAATCAACACCTGCGGGTTTCTAGATTCTGCCAAGCAGGAAAGCATCAACGCCATTAAAAAGGCTGTCGCAGAAAAAGGAGCCGGACGAGTTGTAGTGGCAGGATGTCTGGCACAAAGGCTTGGAGAGGAGCTGACCCGTTTGGCGCCGGGCGCAGATGCCTACATAGGCGTTGGGCAGATGGCCCGGTTTGGAGAAATCGCCTCGTCTGTTTTTGGCAGATCAGAACCTCTGCTGGATGTCACTCCGCCCCATCACCGATGGGCTGATGTTGAAACAAGGGCAAGAACGGGGCGCCCTTGGAGCGCCTATCTCAAAATTAGTGAAGGGTGCGACCACCGCTGCACCTTCTGCACTATTCCCAGCTTTAGGGGCGGACACCAAAGCAAACCCATCGAGCGGGTGATTCACGAAGCCAGGCATCTTGCCCGCACTGGCGCAAAAGAAATCAACCTCATTGCTCAGGATGTCACCCAGTACGGGTACGACCTATATCAGGCTTTTACGCTTCCCAAACTTCTTAAGGAGCTAAATGATGTTGATGGAATCGAGTGGATTCGTCTCCTTTATTTCTATCCCAACCGCCTCACCGACGAAGTGATAGAAGCTATGGCGACTTTGCCCAAAGTCGTAAAGTACATAGATATCCCTCTGCAGCACGTTCACGGTGATGTTTTGAGGCGAATGAAGCGTCCTTGGGATGGAGAACGCTACCTCAAAGTTTTTGACAAAGTGAGGGCTGCCATGCCGGAGGCAGCGATCCGCACAACCTTTATCGTCGGGTTTCCTGGCGAAACAGAAGCCGAGTTTCAAACCTTGATTGATTGGGTTCGCGAGGCAAAGCTGGATAGAGTCGGTGCCTTCACCTTTTCTAAAGAGCCAGGAACCCCAAGCGCAGAAATGCCTGGACAGATTCCTTTTAAAACCAAGCGGGATCGCTACGACCGCCTGATGCGGGCTCAGCAGTCTATTTCTTTGGCTAAAAACAAAGCTTGGGAAGGCAAAGAAATATCTATGCTTGTCGATGAGGTGAAGGATGGCTGGTCGGCTGGACGCAGCTTCCGGGATGCTCCTGAAATCGACGGCTGGGTTTACGCCAAGGGGGCGGCGGAGCTCGGTTCTTTTGCCACTGTCAAGGTGACTCAGGGCATGGAACACGACCTTGTCGGGTCGCTGGATGGCTTTTCTGCTCCTCCTCGACGTCAGCTGACCGGGCTGAAAATGGCCGGTCCACGACGTCCGCAGTAGGGGTCAGGCTCGAGTTATCCAGCCTTCAAAATCGAACAGGTGCTCTGGCGGACCGAAAGCCCTTAGCTGGAAAACTGTTGAGGACTGTGGCTGAGGATTTTCTCAGGGAATCTAAAGTTATATCCGTGGTTAAATAACTCCCAACTTCAATGCCAAAAAGTGTCAAGGGTCAGAGTAAGGCGGCGGCGATACAGCTCACCCCAAAGCCAATTTCGGACGAGCAGAAGTCTGAACTGCTCGCATCTTTAAAGGCGAGGTTTGAAAAGCACAAGGCCAGGCACAAGGATATTGAGTGGAGTGAAGTCCAGGCTCGTCTTGCCGCCAGTCCGGAGAAACTTTGGTCCCTGAACGCAATGGAAGAAACAGGCGGAGAGCCGGACGTGGTTGGCAAGGATAAAGCCACAGGCCAGCTTGTATTTGTAGACTGCAGCAAAGAATCTCCCAACCGAAGGAGTCTTTGTTATGACTCCCAAGCTCTTGAAGACCGCAGAGAGTTCAAGCCAGAGGGCAGCGCTTTGGGCCTGGCCGAGCAGATGGAAGTCAAGGTGCTTGACGAAGCAGAGTATAGAAGCCTTCAGGAAATAGCCGGTCCTGTGGACACCAAGACCTCAACTTGGCTGCTGACGCCGCAGGCAATTAGAGAAAAGGGAGGAGCGATTTTTGGAGACTGGCGTTATGGGCAGGTCTTTATTTATCACAATGGTGTCCAGTCCTACTACTCCTCTCGCGGGTTTAGGGGCAGGCTGCTGGTCTAGTAGACTGCCGTGGTGGATGGCCATGCAGGGGGTTCCTTAAGTCTATGGCTCAAACAAGTTTTTTCCAAGCCTGGCAGAACCCCATTAATGGGCTTCTGCGATACATGGCTTGGCTATGTCAGTTTGGCTGGCGCTGTGTCTTGGTGTGCCGGGGTTTTTCAGGTGGCTCTTCCGTGGCTTGGCACAGCTGCGGCTGCTATTCTTCTGCTTAGGGTCTACGCGCATAGGCAGCAGAAACGTGAGTGGCAGAAGTTCAGCCTGGAGCAAGTTCTAGGCGAATCAAGCCCTCAGGTTGAGCTTATCAAGGCTATGGCGGGATGGGCGAAATCATCTTTGGGAGGAGACCGAGTTGCTCCACAGCTGCTGACAATGCTGGATGGGTTGGCGGAAGCTAGAATAAGAGCCTCTCGGCTTATGCCAGACCCGCAGCCTAAAGAAGCGGGGCCGATCAATAAGCTTGAAGTGCTGGCAGCTATGGATCTGGCTTTGGCAGATGCTATTTGGATGGGCCGCCATCTGATTCGTCTGCCAAGGCAAAGAAAAGCCACATTTGCTCGGCGCATTGCTGAACCTGGCTTTCAGGCTTCTGTGCTTGATTCGATAGATGAAACCCTGAAAGAAGCGCAGGCCCTGGTCGATGCACTTGGCAAGGCTTCAGAAAGAGAATCCACTTTTTCGCTGCGGGAACATTTGAAGAAGCTGGAAGAGCTTCATGCCGCTAGAGCAGAACTGGATGAAGAGCTTGAACCTTTAGAGGAGTTTTGACAAACTGAGAGCAGGTTCATTAGTGGGCTAAATTCCTGCTTGAAGTTTTTTGAATAAAATGACTTATATAGTGTATTTGTGCCTTTAGATTCTATTGTTGTATTTATGGCGTTAGTGTTGCTTGGGCCATGGAGTGCATCCATTGATGACACTTATAGTCTAGAAGTCCAAGCAACGATGTGGAAGTTTGGAATACGATATTCCTGCCATCACTCTCAACTATTCTTTTGATAACTGGGTGAGGGGATGATATGTGTTATCGCGTTATTACTCTTGCCGCGCGTGGAATGATGCAGATGCAAAGGCGGTGCAGTTAAGAATGAAACAGAGTCACTGATTTTTTGGGAGAGCCCCCTGCCCTGGCAGCAGACAGACCCTTAAAGGAATCTGAGGAAAAGGTTGTTATCAAGACTTCTCAAGTGCCAATCGGATTTCAGTCAGCATGAGGCTGCTGGCAGGAAAACTGAAGGCAGAACGCGAAGTGGCTTTTAAGGACCTTGTTCCTAGAGTTCAAACTACTATTGACTCTATCTTGGTGAGGAACAGCTATCAGAATCCGGCCTCATGAACATCACCTAAATCGGATCCGTAATGCCTGCTTCGCCAATTCCATGCCACACTCAAGGCACCATGGATTTGGGTCTTTCTGGCCTTCTTAAGCTGAGCAAAGCCGTCAGCAAAAGAGTTTCCTCCTACGATCATTCAGGAGGAAACCACGACTGCCGCCGAGTTGAGCCAGGCGAAACCTTTGTGATGGCTGACATTGAGGGGGCCGGAATAGTGACCCATATCTGGATCACTATTTCCAGCCCCGATCCTCTGGTAAGAAGGAATCTTGTTCTGCGGGCCTATTGGGATGGCAGTGAAAACCCGAGCATCGAGGCCCCTATTGGTGACTTTTTTGGCCAGGGCTGGGGAGATAAATACAGCTTCATTAGCCTGCCCCTCTGCGCTGCCCCTAAAGATGGCAATGCCCTGGTGAGCTACTGGCAGATGCCTTTTGGGAAGGGGGCCAAGTTCACCGTGGAGAACCAAGGTGAAGTGGCTGTTGATTCGCTTTACTTTTATGTAGATTACGAAGCACACCCAGAGATTGGGCCAGAGACTCCTCGGTTTTTTGCCTGGTACAACCAGGAACTTACCCAGCCGGAAGGGGCGCCAAGCGAGAATGAATGGGGAGTTTTGGGCGGAGATCATCCTTTAAACCCCAGCGATGCCAGCAACTATCTCTTCTGCGAAGCAGAGGGAGAGGGCCACTTCGTTGGAGTGAACTACTACGTTCAGAGCCCTGGCCCCATTTGGTATGGAGAGGGAGATGACATGTTCTGCATTGATGGCGAACCATGGCCATTTAGCCTTAATGGAACAGGCACAGAAGACTACTTCAACCAGTCTTGGTGCCCTGATGAACACTATCTTCATCTTTACTTTGGCACAGCAAGAGCTCCGGGCCGAGGCAACAGCGACCCTCGCTTTGGCTGGATCGGCAGAACCCATGTTTACCGATTTCATATCACCGACCCTGTGAGGTTTAAAAAATCCCTGAGGGCCAGCATCGAGCACGGACACGCCAATGTCTTGTCGCTAGGGCTCAGCAGTGTTGCCTATTGGTACCAAACCATGCCGGCAAAACCCTTTCCACCCTTGGCCTCTGCAGCCGGTAGAAAACCTCTGCCAGATATCGGTGTGGTGGATGTTCATCGTTGGCGTGATGCCTGGCGTAGAGAAATGGGGGGCGGAACGCTGTGGGGCAACGAAAAGAAGCCAGAATGATGCCGATTCAGCCGCGCTATATGGAGTAGAAAGATTGAGTCAGAGAACAATGAAAATGAAATGGATGATCGGTTTTGGTCTTCTGCTGGCAGCCGTCGGAGCCACAGCGATCATGATCCCCAGACTGCAGGTTCCAGAGGCCCCGGTGCAGAAGACAATTTACGACTTTAAATTGAAGGATATTGAGGGTAAAGAAAAGTCCCTTAAGGATTTTAAGGGCAAGGTGCTTGTGGTTGTCAATACGGCCAGCAAATGCGGCCTCACCCCCCAGTACGAGGCTCTGCAGGCTCTCTACACCAAGCATAAAGGCAAGGTGGTTGTGCTGGGTATGCCAGCCAACGATTTTGCTGGTCAGGAACCTGGCACAAATGCAGAGATTCAGACTTTCTGCACCACTAAATACAATGTCACTTTTCCCATGTTTAGCAAAATAACAGTGGTGGGTGACAAGATGGATCCCCTTTATGCCTGGCTGATTAACAAAACAGATAAAAAGCCGATTGAGTGGAACTTTGCTAAGTTTATTGTAGGGAAAGATGGTCAATCTGTGACGAGATTTGCCAGCAGAGTCAGCCCTGCCGATCCTAAGTTTGTTGAGGCAATTGATGAGTATCTGGCCATGCAGCCAGGCAGTTGACCGACTGATTTCGGGTTGAGCAGCATATAAAAGCCAGGCACCTCTTATGAAGAGGTGCCTGGCAGAGAACCATCTGTTCTAGATTCTTAACGGGAAGCAGATTTTCTTAAGTTTTAACAGCTGTGTGCAGCTGTTAAAAAGAATTCCCGCTAGTTGTCAATACAGTCTGGTGGGCTGCTTTCGTCACTAGATTGCCGCAATGCCGCACTCAAGTTGGCTTTAGGCGGGGAAGCGGGGATCCATTTTGATCTGGTAGGTCTGGCCGTGGTGGTAGCCAGGGTGAAAGGTCATTCGGGCAAGAGCGCCATCTGCCTTGATCACGGGACCCAAAGCGCTCTTTATCTCGGTTTGATAGGTGTTTGAAGGCAGGGAAATCACCTCTTCGGCTGCGCTTCTTCCTTTAGCCAAAGCTTGGGCTACAAGCTCTGCAGTGATCTCTGCTGCGGAGTAGGGGAAAGGATTTTCGTTGACCACGCCTTCTGTGGCGGTTTTTGCCAAACGCACCGACTCGCCTTCCAAAGCTTCGCCTTTGATCTGAGCAGAGAACCAAAGCTCAACCCCTGCCACATGCAGAGCCATTTCGCCGATAGATAGGGCAGCCGGGTAGGGTTTCCAGTTCAGCTGCTCTTGATTAAGACCTTCGATTTCAGCGGAAAAACGCCCGCGAGAAAGCTGATAGGCGGCAAGGTAGTCGGTCATGAAAAGAAAGTTACCTTTTTGAAAAGAAAACCTGAGCCGAGAAAGGGCGCACTCTTCTAGGCCTGTGGTGCTTCTCGGTCACAATAAGGGCAGCGGCCAAGCAATGGTTCCAGCCCCTCCTCCTTTAGTGAGAGACCCCCTTTTTCTTCCGGTTGGCTCAGCGTGCCTGCCGGTGGACCCTAGTTTCGAGAGTTCATCGCTGGCCAGGGCCGCAGAAAGGCTGGTTGAAGAGGACCTGCCTCTTATTCCTGTTCTCGATGAACTTGGCCGTTTTGTTGGAATCATCACAGAAGCCAACATTCGTCAGGCTTTGGCTGCCGGGGCAGAACACTCAGCCCCCATTGGCGAGTGGATGACCCGTGATCCTCACGTTCTTCCTCCCACGGCTAGGGGAGCCGAGGCGCTTAGGCTTTTTGATCTTGTTCAGGCATCTTATATCTGCCTGGTCGATTCAGCGGGGCATTTTCATGGAATCCTGACTCCTTCTCGGCTAATGGCTCCACCGGCTCCGCGTCCTCGACCGAGGATGGTGGGGGGTATGGCCACTCCTATTGGGGTTTATCTCACCGATGGCAGAGTTGGGGCAGGAGTGCCTCATCTGGGCCTGATTCTAACTGGGGGGCTTCTTTTTAGTCTCTTTCTGTGCTCTAGCTTTATTGTTCAAACCATCACGAACGTGGCTCTTTTGCAGAAATGGGTGACACCTGCAATGGCAGCCGCCGCCTGGTTTCAGACTGTTTCTGGAGCAGTTTCACTGGTTCTCTTTTTTGTTGGCATGAGGTCTCTGCCCTTGGCAGGGATTCACGCCGCCGAACATATGGTGGTTCATGCGATTGAGCGAGGGGAGCCGCTTGAACCAGAAATCATCTCGCGGATGCCTCGTGTTCACCCGCGATGCGGCACCAATATCGCGGTGGGAGCAATGCTGTTTTTGGGGACATTTAGCCTCAACTGGACCTCAGATCATGAGCTGAGGCTGCTCGCCGCTGCTTTGGTCACTTTGACTCTTTGGCGGAGCCTTGGCTATCTGCTGCAGGACAAGATAACCACCAAGCCAGCCACCGCCAAGCAGATTCAAATGGGAATCAAAGCGGGCAGAGAGCTGATGGAGAGGATCGATTTGGAGCCCCATCGTCCTGCAGCACCACTTCAGAGAATTGTCAGCAGTGGAATTCTGCAGGTGATCGCCGGCAGTGTTGTGGCACAAGGAGTGGTCTGGGTTCTGATGGAGCTGCTGAGGGTCCCGGCCATTTGGCGTCCTTTTTAGCAGGAAGCCTGCCTGTTTCTGTCCTAAGGCAGCCAGCATAGGGTAGGTATCCTTTCAGTTCGGTTAGACCTCATGGATTTGAACCCCATCATCACCCTCGCTCAAGCTGCCCCAGCGGCTGCGCCCGCAGCGGCGCCTGCTGCTGCTAGTAGTCCTTTGAGCGTCGTTTTCCAGGTGGTGCTTTTCGTCTCCATTCTCTTGGCCATTCTTTTGGTCGCGGTGATTTTTATCACGGGCAAGGGTGATGCCATGTCTGGCGGCGGCGGCGGAGTGAGAACCAACTTTAAAGGCAAGGCCAGCTTCGACGACCGAATCAGTCAGTACGTTTTGTACATGGGAGTCGGCTTTATGGGCTTGATGGTTCTTTGTGACTGGCTTCTGCACCAGATTAGCTGAAGCCTGACAAGGGCGCATAATGCTTCTGCGCATTCTCCACACCAACGATCTCCACGGGCATCTATCTCAGGAGAAGGCAGTCTGTTTGGCGGAGGCCCGCAGCTCCTGCGATCTCTACTTTGATTCTGGCGATGCCATCAAGGCGGGAAATCTCGGCCTTCCACTGAAGCAGGAGGAGGTATGGACCCGATTTGATCAGCTGGAACTCACTGCTTTCTGTCCCGGCAACCGAGAAACTCACCTTTTGACGGCGGGCGTCGAAGCGAAGATGAAGGGCTGTCACGCGCCGATCCTCTGTGCAAACTGGCACGATAAATCCGGCAGGCTTGTTTTTAAAGAGTCACTTCTGCTTGAAGTCAAGGGTGTAAAGATTGGCGTTTTGGGGGTCATGGTTCCTATGGTCACCAAACGCATGAAGTCTCAGGCTTTGAGTGCCTATCTATGGAGTCCTCCGATCGAGGCGGCTCAAAAGGTCTGCCGAGAGCTCCGTCCCAAAGTTGATCTTCTTATCTGTTTGAGCCATATTGGGCTCAGCCAAGACCGACGTCTTGCCGAGGCTTGTCCTGAACTGGACTTGATTTTAGGCGGCCACAGCCACCACGATCTCGACCCGCCAGAAACTGCTGCCGATGTTCCGATTCTTCAGGCTGGTTCACATGGCAGGTTTTACGGAGTGGCAGAATGGTCAACCGAGAAGGGGCTGATTGGTTCAAAGCTGGCGGCTTGGCCTAAAGGTCGTTAACTGCTGGTCAAAACTGCCAGCTTCTGTACTGCCATTTTGCCTACCTTGGCTGGCGTGATGCCAAGTGGAAGGACATGACGCCTGGCTCTTGCCGGAACTCTGTCCAGAAGGTTTTCAATCAGTTCAAGCTCGGCAGGGGCGCGAGTGTGGTTGATATCCTTACGCCACGCCTCGGCTTGAGTTAAGATCGACCAGCCGAGGGAAGATTCTCCCAAGGCAATTAAGGCTCCAGCACAAAACTCTAAAGCGAGCAGTCTGAATCTTTCTGATTCTGATTGAAAAGCTTCCTGAAGGCCCTTGTGCATCAGCAGACCCAGTCCCTCCCTTTCTCCGAGCAGGGCCTTAGTCATTGCCAGGCAGGAGTTCTGAAGACCAGAGGATACTTCTAGACCGCTTGCATCCCTTTGAGCAAGAGAGTCTTCCAGCCAGGCACGACCCTTGGCAAAATTTCCCTGCATGACGGGAATGAAGGCGCGGTTGCCAAGGCAGACAAGCCGATCAAACTCTGCCTTTTCGCTGTTTATCGCCGCCAGCCGCGACAGGGTTTCTGCATAGAGCTTTTCTGCGTCTTCATAGCGGCTCTGCAGCCAAAGGCAGGTGGCTTTGGTGCCTATTGAGCTGCAGATATCCAGTTCGCTCCCCAGTTCTTCAGCCAGCCTAATCGTTTCTTCTATCGCCTCAAGGGCGCCCTGCCAGTCACGAATCAGGGATTTAGCCATGCTGACCGCGTTCCAGACCGCCCTTTTAATGGGGGGTTCGTTGGTTCGGGCCAGCAGGATCGGGGAAAGCTGCAGGACTCCTTCGTAATCATTGAGCCAGGCTTTGAGCCCGATTGTTCGAGCCACACACTTTTCCCAATGAATGTCGTATTCCACGGGGTTTTCTATAACCTTTAACAGCAGGCTGTGCATTAGACGTGGATTGCGTCCCGCTGAGACCCTTGTTTCTGGCGATCCCAGCACCTGACGGGCAAGTTCTGGCTGTTTTTCAATCAGCACTTCTATCAGCGAACCAGCGAACTCAAGCTGGTCTGGAGACAATGGCCTTTCGGGATGATAATCCTCTGTTTGGCTTCTTTGAATCTGTTCAACCCATTGGTTTACAGCAGCATCATGAATTGGCTGGATTTTTTGGGCTGCGTGCAGCTGCTTAATGGCTTCATTCCCTCTGCCAGCTGCTTCGGCAAGACGGAGATGATGGACCCTTAGCTTTGGTTCATAGGGCAGATGCTGCAGCCCGGCATCAACTGCCTTCTCGGCCAGAACCTGCTCGCCCAGCATGTGGGCAAGATCAGCGATATGCAGGCAGAGGCTGCCTGCCCAGTTCTGCCATTCAGACTGTGCTTCCTGCTGCCAGGCTTCGTCTTCAAGTTCAAAGATCGTCTGGCTAAGCCGAGGAAGGAGGGGGGTCAGGGCTTCAAGTTCGTCGCTTGCCGTCACGCTGCTGCGGGAATCTCTTTCAGCTTCCTTCGCATCATGTATATCGCAGGCAACCTGTTTCCAGTCAAGCGAAAGGCCGTGAGGGGTCTCGACCATCACGTCTCCCAGGGTGGCTCTCAGTCTGGCCAGAGCGACTCTGAGGCGGTTGGCGGCTACCGAAGACTGTTCCTCCGGCCAAAGAACCTTCATCAGCTCCTTTCGGTCTACTGCCTCATCGCCTTTCCATGCCAGGTAGGCGAGAATTCGACCGTTGGACCGCATGGCGATCGGTTCGTCTGAATCAGCATGACTGAGGCGAAACTTGGTGAGGAGCTGGAGGTTCAGCCGCACCCTAATATGATACTGCGAATGCTGCTTTGAACCTGACCTGCTCAGTCAGGCTGATGCCTGATTCAGCCGTTCAGGTGGTCGCTTCGACCCATTCGTGGCTGATTTTAGCGACTGCTGAGAGGGAAATTTTTACTTCCTCAACTGATCTAAAGGCAATGATGCCTCTATCAGGAGCAGCCCATTTGATCAGGCCGGAATCGTCATAAAAGCTGAATCCGGCTGGATCGGGTGAATTTACCCCCCTATGGAAGACGACCTGGAGGAGAGCTGGCCTGACCCCCAAAGTAATCCTGTCATCGAAGTCTCTGCCAAAGCTGGGAGCATTCCACTTTATCTGCTCAGTCAGTTCAGGGCAGGCATTCCTGATGGCCTGACACAGCAGGATCACTCCCTCTTTAAGGGGGTGATCAAGGCTGGATATGTACTCTTCGACTGAGGGCTTTTTAGGCATCGGCACCGCGTGCAGAAAGGCCAATTGACATGGCGCGCCGTGACCATGAATGAGCTTCATCCCACGTTGGAGCCGAAATCTCGACCGTGTAGGCATCCAGTCTTACCGCGTTGGGAAGCATGGCCACTGCATCTGCCTCTTCGCTTCGATTGAACTCCATCTTTCCTGTCACCGGTTCGGTTGGGCGCCAGGGGGTGATTCGGCCATTCTTTAAGGCTTCAAGGCCATCCTGAGCGGCATTGGATATCAGTCTGCCAGTCACGGAGGGATGCTTGAGCCTGCCCATGTAGCGGCCAATTCCTGTCTTGACCACCGATGTGGCAAGGCCAGGGATGAGTTCGGCTGCTTCGGCACATCCGGCGGCATCGCTGGAAACCATGACCAAGGGCACCCCGACAGCTCCGGCTGTTGCGGCGCTCATGGCGATTTCGCCCGCTGGCATGCTGTTTATCCAGTAGCGGTGGATGATGCCTGTGATGGTGTGCTCCATGATTCCGGCTGTGGTTCCTGCCATGGCGTGATAGCCCACCAAAAAGCAGGCATCAAAGCTGGAGTCAATGCCGCACATCATGCCTCCTTCGCCCGAACCCATTCCAGAAATCAGTTCTACGTCGTCTTCAAGCTGATCGATAAGGAGGTTTTTGCTGGTGTTGTGGCTGTCTTTCACCACAATCTCCTCCGCGCCAGCCGCTCTGGCACCTCGGATTGCGGCATTGATATCGTGGGTCATCATACGGCGGGCAAAATCCCAGTCGTACTTGGATGATGATGGACCGCCAGATTGAGCCCAGGTGACAACTCCTGTTACTCCTTCGATATCTGCTGAAATATAGACTTTCATTTCTTGCCTTCCTGTGCCAGCTTCATATCGTCCAGCATCCAATTCGAGTCGATATAGACCCGGCAGACCACCCATTCAAGGTTTTTTGGGCCAGATTTGAACTGGGCTGTCCCATTGAATCGGACGAACTGCCACATTCTATCTTCCCTTTCACCCGCCCAGCTTTTGCGGGTGGTGATGTTCTCCAGCTTTATGAATGGCCCCCAGCCGCTTCTCTGGTCAAGAAAGGCGGCCAGCTCAGGCTTTTCTGCAAACATGGGGGAGCTGATGTTTTTCAAGGCTGCAGAGTCTGCTGTCATGGCTCGGACAGCGATCTGCTCGCCTTGTGCCTGCGAATTGGCTTCTATCTTTGTGTGCATGTCCCGCCAAAAGTAAACGATGCCAGCACAGGGGAATCCGAAGAAAAAGAGCAGAAGCAGAGTCAGCTTTACTCTTCGTACATTAAGGTCTGATTCAAGAGTCATGAGGGTCGCCGGGACAGCATGTCCCATATTCCTATCTGTATCGTCCAGACTCCAACGCTGAAGGCTGCTTTGAGCAGAAGGCTCTGCCAGGTTTTTAACTGTCCATCGGGCAGCTTAAAGACAAGGTAGGTGAGCAGAATCTGTGCTCCAACAATTCCTCCACCCGCAATGGGTTTGTAAGGAAGGTCAGGCAGGGTGTAAACCTGATAAGGACCTTGGCGCAGGCTGAGAAGCAGTTCAGCCCAGATCAGGCCGATTCCTAAGCCGCTAATGGCGAAAAGAAGCCATAGAAGGGGGAAGGAGTTTTTCCGTGTGATGATCCACGCCAAAACCAGGCCCATAAAAGCGAAGCTGATGCCGATGTTCGCGTACTGCAGCAGAACTATTCCCGGAGTTTGGGAATAGTAGCTGGCAGCGGTCATGGGCTGATCCATCTCAGATAGGCTCTGCATAGAGCTGCCTATCATGATGGTGCAGGCCAATGAAGCCAGCCATTCGGTGAAGCTGGGGCCGCTATAAGCCCATCTAAAGCTCCTCACAGAGTCCGTCGCAGGCTCTTGAGTCACGGATTCATTGTATACGCCACAGAGAAGTGGGAGAATCAAGGGAGTAGAAGGCCCCAGAAAAGAGGCTCAGCAGGCTCAAGGCTCCCATAATGGGGAACCTTGCACAGTCACTACGATGTCCTGGGGGTTGAGCCTCATGCCCAGCCAGAAGAGGTGCGGACCGCTTATCACAAGCTGGCACGGTCTTACCACCCTGATCTTAACCCAGATCCTCATGCCCATGAGCAGATGGCTAGGATCAACGTAGCGTTCGAGGTTCTCAGCGACCCCGTTCGACGCATGGAGTACGATTCAAGCCTCGGACGCACTGTGATGATTGAGCCAGAGAAGGCTCGCCGAGAAGCAACCGACCCTGATTCGATTCAGGCAAAAATCCTTTACAGACATCGAGCTCATAGAACTCCCATTTACAGCATCGGATTTCTGCCCCACTCTTCCCGTCTTGTTACTTCATCTTTTGACAACGAAATTTTGTGGTGGAGCCCAGGCATCCAGTCGGTTGTCCGCAGGCAGAAGCTTGAAGGCGGCGTTGTTTCCACCCTGCAGCCTCTTAGCAGCGGGCGAGTTGTGGCAGCGGGCAGCACAGAACAGTCGTTGGCCTGCTGGACCGTCGGAGAGGGCAAGTACGACGTCTGGCGTCAGACGCCCAAAGAGTGGATCTGCTGCTTAAAGCCATCGCCAGATGGGCAGAGCCTGGCCATGGGGCAGGTCGATTCATTCCTTAGAGTAGTGAGTGTTTCTTCAGGTGTTCTGCGGTGGCAGACCAAGGCGCACATTGAGTCCGTAACAGCATTGGCTTGGTCGCCAGATTCAAGCTACGTGGCGACAGGCTCGGCTGATGCCATGGTAAAGGTGTGGTGCGGCACAACAGGGCGAGAACTGCATCAGCTTATCAACATTCGCTCGACAGTCACCTCACTTTCTTTCTCTCCCGATGGACGCTGGCTGGCGGTGGCAGCTGTTGACCTTTCTATTAGAGTTTTTGACCTTAAGGATCTTTCTTTGAGGCACACTTTCTTCGGCCACAGCAAGCCGATTGAATCCTTGGCCTTCCACCCTCGGTCCTGGCTGCTTGGCTCGGCTTCGAGAGATGGCACTCTGAGGCTTTGGAATGTGAAGTTCGGCATCGGCCATGGAGTCATTGAAGCCAGTCACCAGCCCCAAGCCAGCATCGCCTTTTCGGGCGAAGGCAACCTTTTGGCTGCAGGTGGTTTGGATAAGGTAGTTCGAGTCTGGCAGCTTCATCAGCCAAAAACGAGCGACTGAAATGAGAAAGCTTTGGGGCGGAGCCTTTGGGCAGGAATCTTTTCAGCTCGTTGATGACTTTGGCCGATCACTGGAATCTGATCTGACTTTTTGGCAGGAGGATGTCGAAGGCTCTCTTGCTCATGCTCAGATGCTGACAGAGCAGGGAATCTTGAGCCAAGAAGATGGCGCCCTGATATTGGGCGGCCTGAAGCAGATTTTAGAAGAAGGTCCATCCAAGCTGCCTCTTGATGTGGAAGACATCCACACGGCAGTTGAGGTGAGGCTGACTGAGCTTATTGGTGATGCCGCAGGCAGGCTTCATACCGCGAGAAGTCGGAACGACCAGGTGGCTCTTGACTGCAGGCTTTGGCTGAGAAAAGAGGTCAGGCTGATTCAGCAGGGAATCAAGCGCCTTCAGGAAGTTCTGCTGACACTTTCCGAGCAGCATTCTGCGACATTGATGCCCGGAGTCACCCACCAGCAGCACGCTCAGCCTATTTCCTTGGGCTTTCATTTGATGGCGCATTTTTGGATGCATCAGCGGCATGGGTGGAGGCTGGATAGGCTTCATGAAGTGCTGAGCTTTTCGCCCTTAGGCTCTGCTGCCCTCAGCGGCTCTTCTTTTCCTATTGACAGGCATCGAACAGCCGAGCTTTTAGGTTTTGCTGGCCCCAGCGTTAACGCCTTGGAAGCCACTTCGGATAGAAGTTCGATTCTTGATGCCCTTCATATTTGTGCTTTGGTTATGGGCGACCTTAGCCGCATGAGCCAGGAGCTTGTTCTTTGGTCCAGCCCTGAGTTTGGCTACATTCGCCTCAGCGATGGGGTGACGACAGGATCAAGCATCATGCCGCAGAAGCGCAATCCCGATATGGCCGAGCTGATTCGCGGCCGTACTGGAAGGGTAATCGGCAGCTGGACCGCACTCTCATCCACCATGAAGGCGATGGTGCTGGGCTACAACCGGGATACCCAGGAGGACAAGCCGCCGCTGTTTGAATCCTGCCGGCTTGTCCGGCAGAGCCTGGAACTTTGCAGCTTGATGCTGGAAGGAGCCGTTTTTCAGACCGAAAGAATGGAGCAGGCCGCGTCCCGCGATTTTTCAACTGCGACAGATCTCGCTGATTATTTGGCCGCAAAGGGCATGCCCTTCCGCCAGGCTCACGAGGTGACTGGCAGGGTGGTGCGCTGGTGCCAGTCCCAGGGAATCGCTTTGGAAGATTTGACTCCCGAGACTCTAGAACTCGCCGCGCCGGGCACTCCTCCTGAGGTTTTGCCGCTCCTGCTGCCACGCAGGTCAGCCGAAGGGAGAAGCTCTTTTGGCGGCACCGCTCCTGCTCAGGTGCTGGTTCAGTGCGGCTTAGGCAGAGAAGTGCTGGCAGACGATAAGTTTCGACTCGTCACTTGAAACTTCAGCCTTGTTATTCATGTTTAACCTATTGGAACATGGCATGATGTCGATAGTTGAATGACTCCGCAGTCTGAAGGGCCAGGAAAACCAGCAGCCGATCAGGCGGCTTTACGTTTGACCTCTGACGAAGATGTCGATGAGATTCTTCGCCTTGCTGTCCGCAGATCGGGAGCGTCTTCTGATGCTGATCTGCGAGAGCGCTTGAAGCAGGCAGCGGTAGAGCTTAACATCACCGATGAGGAGCTTCGCCAGGCTGAGATAGAGTTTCTTAACAAGAAAGAAGCGGATGAGGCAGTTTCGGCCGCTAAACAAAAGCTGTCCAAAGAATTTACTGGGCATCTAGTTACTTTTGTTGCCGTCAACGTTTTTCTTATATCCATCAATGTTCTAGCTGATGGAGCGATAAGCTGGTCGATTTACCCTCTTCTTGGCTGGGGAATCGGTTTGGTAATAAAGTTCTTCAACACCTTTGTCCGTCCACAGCACAAAGGCTAGGCCCGCGAAAGATCTCCACCCTGATTCGCCGGATAAACGGCTGGCATCAACTGGCAGCGAACAGTGCCCGAGGCGAGCTTTCCCGTCCATTCCGTGGACCTGGGCTGGCAAGTCCGCTATGTCAGTTATTCCAGCCTGACTCCGTTGGCCGAAAGGCAGAACTTGTAGCCAAACGAGGCTGCCGAGGTTCGACACATAACCATTCGTGAAAGGAAGATTTCAAAGTATTCCATTACAGTCGCAAACTGAGTATCGATATGCAGAGTCAGCTCTAAAGTTTTCAGCTCCTGATTCATTTCGACTCGGCTTTGAACCACAGCGTAGTTGACCCTGTCGTGAATATCAAACGCCTCCATCATGGGGTTCTGAACCCGACTGCGATGAACATCACTTTTGTCGGCGATAATCAGAGCGGCGGACATGGTTGAAATTGGCGTCCCGCTCATTTCCTCATGATTGCCAATGGCGCCTATGACGGGGGCAATCTCTTCCACTGGCATTCCCATTTCGTTCAGCAGGTTGTAAGCCAGTCCAGCTCCACTGACGGGGTGCCCGATTCGGTTGATGACGTTGCCTATATCGTGCAGGTAGCCTGCAATTTGTCCCAGTTCAATCTGACGGGTTGGCACTTCGAGCCCTTCCATGATGTAGCGGGTGATGCCGCTTACGATTCCCATGTGTCTCTGTCCATGTTCTGTGTAGCCCATCGCCTTCATTACTTCGTTTGCACCTTCAATTAAGGCAATAGCCTTGTGGTTTGCTTTAACTTCCTTAAGCGTAATGTGCGTTGGGTTTGTGCTTGTAATCATTTTTTGTTTATGAGCCTTCTGCTCTGAAGGCGTTTCAGTGATTAAGGCTGAACGTAAAGATCTACCTTTCCTTTCGCTGCTTTTTCCAGCCAATAACTGCTTCCTCTATCCCCTTCGTAGGCTTTGATTCTTGGGATGATATAAGGTCTAAATTTTTTGTCGTGGGGTGATCGGGCAGGCCCGGCTCCGGCTGCTACAACAGCAGAAAAAGAGATTTTTCTTCCCTTGTATTCAAATCCATCTCTGATGATGTTTGTAGAGGGGTAGCTGCCGTAAGGAGGAGCGAGGGATGTAATCTTGGCTCCCAGGCTTTCCAGCCATATAACTGATTCACCTACTTCGCTGCGGATTTTTTCCGCTGTTGCTTTGCGAAGGTCAATATGAGTCATGGTGTGGCTGGCGATCTCGCTTCCCCAATCCTGCAGCATTTTGATCTTCTTTTTTCCTTCTTTTTTAACACCAAAAGGTCCGTTATTAAGAGCGAAAAATGTCCCTTTTACCGGAAAATCAGGCCGTGTCTTGGCAAAATTCAGCCAGATTCCTACGTAGCAGTTAGGGTCGATTTCACCTTCTTTTGTAAACCTAAACTGGTCAGCCCAGGAATCATCAAATGTTAATACGACAGGCGATGCACCAGGAGGAAGATTCATTTTTCCTGTGGCATAGTCTCGCAGGGTGACAGGGCGATAGCCGTTTTTATAAAGCCTTGCAAGATCACGCTTAAAGTTGTCTCGGCTTCGCACCATATTGGCTTCTTTATCGCCTATTCTATGATACATAAGCACCATGACTTCTCCCATGGTGTTGCCTGGTCGGTTTGTGATTCTTTTGGGCTTTGGTGGAGGCACATTGGCCAACGTGGTAGAGAGAAGTGCTCCCCCCGATGAACTCAACTGGCCGGGAGCTATAATCCCGGCCAGGAGCATGATACTAAGGAATCCGTTCCTGATCATCAAGTCCTTTTCACCATTCCTATGGCGCGTTCACGCCATTCTGACGCTAGAGCGTGAGAGGCCTCTAGGGAGTCCGCCTCCGCATAAATTTTGACCATGGGTTCAAAGGGGTCTGGCAGGGCAAGAACCCAAGCTCCCGGCCTTCTAGATTTGATTCCGTCGGTCAAATCAAGCGTCCCCCATTCCCCAAGCTCTTCGGCCAGCAGCCGCATCACCGTTCCTTTGTCTTCGTAGCCTACTTCTGCTGGCAAAGCGGACACATTAAGGTCAGGAAGATCGTTGGTGATATCACTCAGACGTGCACCAGTGCGCTCCAGTTTCCATAGCAGCCGGGCCAAAGCGTACATTGCATCGAACCCAGGGGTGAGAAGAGGGAATATGAAGCCCCCGTTGCTGTCACCAGCAAAGGAGACATCACCCGATTCAGCGCAGGCCATCAAGCCTCTTGCCCCAGCCCGCCCGACAGTTATTTCTGCACCCTTGGCCTTCAAAGCTTCTATCAGGGAATCTGGCGTGGTGACATCAATGGCGATTTTGGCTTGACTGGTGGAAGCCGCAACGACCATGGCCGCAGCTCCTAAAAGCTGAAGTCCAGAAAGGGGAAGGCCCCTATCATCGACTACCATCATTCTCTCGCCTTCGTTGACAAAAAGAATCCCCAAGTCGGCGTGGAGAGAAGAGGCGATTTGGGCGACCCGGCGAAGGTGGGTCATGATCTCTTCGTCGGTGCGGGGAGCGGCCTTGGCATCATTGACGGCGTTGAGGCTGACCGATTCGACTCCTAAACGATGAAGGAATCCGGGGAAGATGGGGCTGATTGAGCTGAAGCCATAGTCGATGACAAGCCTCATGCTGCTGGAAAGTCGGTAGTCTTCCAGGGCGCCAAAAAAGTCCTGCTCGTACATTTCAGCTGCACGAGTGGCGACATCAATTGTGCCTACCTCATCAGGATCGGTGCGGCGAAACTCTTCACGGAAAAAGTTGGATTCGATCTTTCTTTGGGCAGCCGAGCTGATGTAGCGTCCCTGTCCATCAAGCAGCTCCATCAAGGTTAACCGGGCGCTGCCTGGCATTTTGCGGATATTGAAGGCGCCCGTGGCACCTATCGCCCTTGTATGGTGGCGTGTAATTGGCAGTGGCGCGCTTCGCATGTCAATCACCTGACAGCCTGTGCTAAGAAGGCTGGCGATAACGGCTCGTTTTGTCATGCGGCTGGATCGGCTGGAGTCCCTGCCCGTTACGACTCGTGAGCCTGTGGGGAGAGTAGAGCCGTAAGCGAGGCCAAGCCGAGTGGCAAATTCTGGGGTGACCTCGATGTTGCTCAATCCCCCAACGCCTAGCTCTCTAAAGAATGAACCCTTCCACCGAGAGCCGCTCACGAGGCTTAAGGTGAGGGTCGCTCCTCGTTCAATGTGCTTGTCCGGCCAGATCTTGACCTTGGCCTTAATGCTGGCCCCAACATCGACAAGGGTGTTGTCTCCAACAATAACATCCTCTCTCAAGGTCGCGTCTTTCTTGACTGTGCAGCGTCGACAGAGAATGGCTCCTTCTGCCTGAACTGCCTGGCCGATATAGCAGCCTTCCCAAACGACAGATTCTGAAACGATTGAGTCGCAGTCGACAATGGTGCCATCGCCAATGACCGTGTTGGGGCCCAGCTGAGCGCCTTTTTTAACTCTGCAGTCGGAGCCGATGCAGATTGGAGCCGTCAGCTGCACGCCATCTTCAACAACCGTTCTGTCTCCAACCCAGATTCCTGGGCTGACTTCGCGGCCAGGCACAGGCAGGCCTGCTGTGCCAGAAAGCAGATCGCTTTGAGCCTGACGGTATTGTTCCAGGTTGCCAATATCCGACCAGTATTCGTCTGCGATGTAGCCATAGATGGGCATGCCTTCGCGCAGCATTCGGGGGAAAATGTCCTGACTCCAGTCGTAGCTGCGGTCTGGTTCCATTAGAGCCAAAACTTCTGGCTCAAGAATGTAAATGCCCGTATTGACCGTGTCGCTAAAGACCTCGCTCCAATCTGGTTTTTCTAGAAACCGGTCGATGTGGCCATCTTCGCGAGTGATGACGACCCCGAACTCAAGCGGGTTAGGCACACGCTTTAGGATCAGGGTTGCCATGCTCCCTTTCTTTTTGTGCCAGGCAATGGCTTTAGTCAGGTCGATGGAGGTGAGGGCGTCGCCAGAGATGATGACAAAGGGTTCGCCTTCTAAAAGGTGGTCGGCCATCTTGACCGCTCCCGCTGTACCGAGAGGCTCTTTTTCTATGGAATGTTTGATGGACATTTCCAGGTCTGATCCGTCGCCAAAGGTGGCGATAATTTCGTCGCTCAAGTAGTGAAGGGTGGTGACGACTTCCAGCAGGCCATGGTTTTTAAGGAGCAGGAGAATGTGCTCCATGATTGGGCGGCAGCCGACTGGCGCAAGCGGCTTTGGCCGATTGATTGTCATGGGCCTTAGTCTTGTGCCCTCGCCCCCTGCCATTACGACCGCTTTCATGAACTGCCCTGTACACTCAGATTATTCAACAGCTTCAGTCTTCATTTTCCATCCAGGAAAAATGCAGGGCTAAGGGCGAAGAGTAAGCCTTAAGGTCTGAGTATTTCTTCTCTTGCGATCGGCTGACTTGGGTCGGCTTCCAATGCTCTGCGGAGGAAATCAGCTGCTTCTGAAGACCGGCTTTGTCTTTTTCGCAGGACTCCAAAAATGGCCAGGGCCTCGGCATAGTGCAGATTTGTTTCCAAGGCGAGGCTGAGTTCATGTTCTGCCTGGTCAAACTCGTCCAGCGCCATCAGGGCTTCAGCTCTTCGGCACCTTACGTCGGCATAGCCGGGGGCAAGGGCAAGAACCTCGCTGTATGCCATAGCGGCTTCAAGCCATTTTGACTGCCTGCCTAGGTCATCGCCACGACGAATAAGCTGAGCTGCCTGATCTGAAAAAGGAAGTCTTAGGCGGAGAAGCTGCTGGGGGTCTTCTCCCGCTGTGCGGATGCTTTCGGCAAGACGGGGGGAAGATTGGGCTGCCTGCTGCAGCGACAGCTTTGCCTCGGCGGAGTTTCCACCTTCAATCTGCAGAACCGCCTGGTGAATCAAAGCCTCAGCGTACTTTGCATTGATCTCAAGGGCCCTGCTAAGACTCTGCATCTGCTCGTTTTTAAGTCCTAATGATCTTTCTGCTCTCGCTCTTGCCAGCCACAGATCGGCGAACTTGGGTTCAAGGTCAAGGGCTTCAATCAGCAGCCTGCGTGCTTCGGCAGTGTCTGTTTCCAGCAGTATTTTTGCCTGAGAGCCAAGCGCTCCCGCTAAGGACCTTCTGACGACGCTTTTAAGGCTTGATTCCAGCTGTTCTTGGTGAGCCTCGCGAAAGAGTTCAATAGCCTCAAGCCAGTCGCCACGGGTTTTGGCCCTTACGCCTGCGTCGTAAGAGACGTTCTGTCCAAATCCGTACCACTTTCCGACGAAGCCCATAGCTGGCCGCAGCTGGCGACCAAGGAGAAGAGGTGGAAGAAGGAGGTGGTGGCCGTCCTTGGCCTCCGCCCGCCATTCCTTGGTCTATGGTTCGGGACGGAAGAGCGCCTGATAAAGCACCAGGGTTCTTTTTCAATAAGCCGAACTGTTCTGCACGATGAGGGGGATGAAGCGAAAGACCTGATAATTGGTGGTTGAAAGGTCCAGCTCTTCAAAGCCTAGACCTGCGGCATCAGCCTGCTGCAGGTCTTCTTTTGTCAGTCGGTCACGAGGGGTAAGAAGGATGAACTCCTTATCGTAGAGAGTCAGCACCTCATCGAATGAGCCAGTTTTAAGCGCCTGGCTTTTGAGATAGAAGAAGAGTGACGGCTTTGAGGTTTCGTTGATGGTGAGTTTTATCTCAACGTCGCTGGAATCTCTGCCAAAGCGATAAAGCACGACCGGAGTCTTGAGTGCCGACAGCTTTCGGGCAATGGAATGGACCTCGGGGCCTTTCTGCCTTTGGTACTCAGAAATGAAAATGATGTTGGCAGCCAGGCAGACGAATCCTGCCCAAGCTGCTGCCGGAATCAGAAGGCGACGCACATCCAGCCCGGGCTTCTTCATCACTGCTCTGGCGGCAAGGAGAACAAGGGGTGCCAGAGAAGGAGCGATATAGTGGGGAAGCTTGCTGCCAGAAATAGAGAAGACAGCAAAGACCACCAAAGCCCAGGTCCAGAGATAGAAGATGAGGGTGGCTTGGTCAGATTCTGCTGGCTCGCGCTTAAAAAGGCCCTGCCTTACTGCTCCCACCAGCCAGGGCAGCAGTCCGGCTGCCAAGACAATGGGATAGTAAATGGGATGCAGCCAAAGAGGAACTCGGTGGGCTAAATCTCCGCCAGCAAAGCGGCCAAGATTCTGTTCAACCAGGTATTTCTGAACAAAAACGTCGCCATTCACCATTAAGCAGGGGACATACCAGGCTGCGATAATGGCAAGGCCAAGGATGATTGGTCCGAACCAATGGCCTTTATAGCCTGGCCTTAAAGCTGGAAACCTAAAGTAGACAATAGCCGCTGAAACGATAAAGAAGAATCCGGCAACAGGGCTCTTTGCCAAAACTGAAAGCCCCAAACAGGCAGCGGCTCCCCACCTTAGGGCCGGCCTGCCATTTATCGATTCCCAGAAAAGGATGAAACAGCCTGTGAGGGCCGCCACAAAGGTGGCATCTGTCAGCATCATGCGGCCAATGGCTGCTGCCAGGAGGCTGGAACTGTAGGCCAAGGCGGACAGGATTCCTGCTGCCTCGCCAAAATGCTTTGCGGCAAACTTATACAGCATCCATGCGGTCAGCAGGGTCATGACGACGCTGGGGAGGCGAGGCCCCCAATCCTGTCCAAAAAGCTGAATTGCAGGAATCGCCATCCAGTAGACAAGGATCGGCTTTTCAAACCAGGGGACGCCGTTAAGCGACGGTGTAATGTAGTCGCCCCTCAGCATCATGTCCATGGCAACAGCGCCATAGAAGCCTTCGTCAAGGTCTGTCAGGCCATACAGCCACCAGCCAAGCAGAGGAATCAGGCAGAGCAGGGGCCAGAACCTATGCCAGCCTGTAAGGCTGACTGTGTTTGAGTCCTGGGTCTGGCTGAGCATCGTATCGATTTTGGATTGCCTGGGCAGCCCCCTAGGTAATCTGACTTCTGCAATGAGGCGAGCATTGATCGTTTGGGGCGGATGGGATGGCCATGAGCCAGAGCAGGTTGCCAGTCATTTCGCAGGCATTTTAGAGTCAGAAGGCTTCGATGTGGAAGTTTCCAACACCTTGGATTCTGTCTTGGATGAAGAAAAGATGAAATCGCTTTCACTTTTCGTCCCTGTCATCACCATGTCGTCAATCACTGGCGATCAGTTGAATGCCATCACTAAGGCTGTCAGCGAAGGCGGAACTGGGATTGCCGGGTGTCACGGCGGCATGTGCGATTCCTTTCGAGAGTCTGCTGAGTGGCAGTTTATGACGGGCGGCCAATGGGTGGCTCATCCTGGCAATGACGGTGTCACCTATACCGTTAATGTCAACGGAAATCACCCCATCACGGAAGGAATTGGAGATTTTCAGGTTATAAGCGAACAGTATTATCTGCACACTGATCCGGGCAACTTGGTTTTGGCCACCACTCAGTTCCCTCATCCTAGCGTGGATGGCCCCCATGTGGGAAGCCCCTGCGCCATGCCGCAGGTTTGGGTTAAGAGCTACGGCAGGGGCAGAGTTTTCTATAATGCTCTCGGACACAATCGAGCGGTTTTTGATCTCCCCCAAGCGACTGAACTGATGCGGCGCGGCTTTAATTGGGCCGCCAAGCAGGATTCTTAGGGTTCAGACATTGGCGTTATTCTTGGAGGCCAAGCTGGTTTGGCCTCCATAGATCTGGCTAGTGAGCGATCTTAGGCCAATACTTATCAAAGTCAAAGTTCGGGCTGTGCTCTGGGGTATGGCAGGTCATGCAGGATTTTTCTCCTGCCTTGGGCAGCTTTGCCTTCATAGGAGCAGCGGCGTGATCTGCTCCCGGACCATGGCAGGATTCGCAGCCTACGTCAGCGAGATGAGCCGTTAAGTCACGGCTCTTAAAACCTTTGGTCTTGTCCTGCCCGACTACATGACAGCTGACACACTCGGGGTCGCGGTCTGCATGGTCATCCTCAAGAGTTTTGAGGGCGCCTGCATGGGCCGTTTTCTTCCAGACTTCGCCTGCCTTGCCATGACAGGCCATGCAGGCCTTGCTGCCTGTAAAACCTTTGCTGGCAATGCGGGGCATCGCGTCGATAAGCTTTTCTGTCTTTACCCTCTGCTGGTATTGGCGATAGATTTCTTCGGCGCTTTTGCTGTCTTCAAAGTTCGGTCCGAGCGAGTGGACCGCCATGGCAGAAAGCTCTGCACCCCGAAAAGTAAGCTTCAACAGGTTCTTGCCTTGGCCTCCCGGAGTCACAAGCAGAGTCCGCCCTGTTCTTTCTGGTTCGAGAGGCGGGTTTGATGCAGAGCGGTAGACAACGACGGCTAAATCCGGATTTCTTTCGGCCAAACTGACAGCTTGTGGCTTGGTTCCTTCAAATAGCAGCAGAGCCATTTTTCCAAGAAGCCGGGCTTGGCCCGTGAACTCGCTCATCACCTCAAACTCACTGCGGGGGGGAATCCCAAGGCTGGCTGCTGCAGCCTCAGTTCTGGGGTCCCATGAGGTGATAAGGAAGGGGCCATGAACTTTTTCTGTCAATGCTCCTTCTGTGACAATGCCCCCTGAAACCAGGGCTGATTTGGAGAGGGAGCCCAAGGAAGCCACCATGGCTGACCCGAATCTCACATCCTCCTGCGAGAGACTGACCGCATGGACTGCGGCACGTCCCAAAGCTTCGGCGGCAGCTTCGACTTTCAGTTCTTCCTGCCTCGTGATCCCTCCCCCAAGGGGGCCGAGTTCAACACGGGTTGTTCTGTCTTTGACTGCCAGTTCTTGAAAAGCTTGGGCTTTGCGCCTTAGACCTCCCTGCATTGGTTTTGTACACCCGCAGGGAGAAAGATAACCCGACATGCTGCCGCCCACAAGCAGAGTCCATTCAGATTCGTTTTGTGGCAGCCAGAGGGCTGCCGCCAAAACACACAATGCTGAAGGGATTAAAAGGAGCTTCATTTAATCGTGCCGGCGATTCCAACTTCTATGGTTTTTTGGTCTGGATCATCGGTAGTTATCAGCAGAGTTCCTGTCAGGCTGCCAATAATCCCTTTGCCTGTGTAGCCGACTTCAATTCTGTAGCCATCTTTAGTCTTGTTGGCTACCTTGGCAGTCACAGAACTGTTCCTGCTTTTCACTTCAAGAATATTGAAAGGCTTTCCGGGACGGGTGAGTTCAACCCATGTTTTGGCAGGACGATTTTCGATAGTGCCAAACCAAGCCTGTCCTGGCAATGAAACGATTCCGGATTGGACATTGAAAAAGGTTTCCACCACAGGAAACTCGGGGTCTGTGGTCATGACCCTGAGGCTGACCGGGTATCGGCCTGGTTTAAGGCCGCCAGGAATCTTTACACGAAGAAGGTAGCCCTCGCGTCGTCTGGCAGGATCATCAAATACAGGGTCGGCGAGGACTCCGCTGAATTCCTCGGGAATAACCTCGGTCTGAAGGCCTGCAGCCTCAGCTCTTACGATGTCCCAGGGATGATCCTCATCGTAAAGCAGGTGGACAAGGGCTTCGGTTGGCTTGGCATCTGCCAGAACAACCGTGTTGACCATATCCATTAGAAAGCGGTACCGGGGTTTGACGTTGCCCGTCACGGGGATTCGTAAAGGCTGCATTTCTGGATCATCTGTGTAGACGATAAGAGCCTTGTTGATCGGACCAGGAAACTCTTTGGTGCGGTAGTCCACCCTGACCACTACCGTTTCGCCTGGCTGAACCTGTGTTGGGTGTCGAAGAACAAAGCAGGAGCAGTCGGGGACCACCTGCAGGCTCATAACACCCTCGCCCCGGTTCGTTACGTGGAAGCTGCTGGGCAGAGGACCTCCCTGGATTGCTTCGCCAACAGCCAAACGCTTGACATCAATAAAGGCAGAAGCGCCGCTGCGCTTGGGCAGAGCCTGTTTGGCTTTTGCCTTTCTTAGCAGGTCTTCTACCAGCTTGATATTCTGCTGCAGAACCATGTGTTCATCAGGCATGATTCGCGGAGGGAATCGAAATATCCCATCTGTTCTGCCCATGGCTCCCCCTTCGCGGGGCATTCTTGCCATGCCTAAGTAAGAACCGATGGCAAAGCTGACTTCCGAAGCCGCTTCCAGCCTTCCTGTTTCAACTGCAGGTTCGCCTCGCTTAAGGCCGATGACAGTCTCCACCCTGGCTTCTTCTGGAATGAAGTTTATGAAGTGAACTGCGCCTTGACGTTCCCCAGTTTCCTGCAGGGCGGGGAGAGATTCGGTAAACGAAAACTCAATATCTGGATTGGAAGTGACGAACTCGGCTTTTATGTTCAGCAGTGAGTTCTGCCAAACCTGCAGAGCTTCATCACGCCCCTGCCTGAGCAGGGTGGCTTGTGCGGCAGAGACCCCTTTTTCATCCCATTGGATTCTTAGGGTTTTGTGCCCCATAACACTGAGCAGGGCTTCAGCTTTGGCAAATTCTCCCGCGGCAAGATTTTTTTCTGCCTGGGCGACTGCCTGCTTAAATTCGACTGAGGCTAAAACAGAGACCTGCGGAGCTTCAGCCTGGTTTGAGCCAGATTGAAGCACCGCCAGCAAAGAAAGAAGAACCATAGCTTGCAGCTCGCTTTTGTTGGACGGATTCAGCTACTCGATGAATTCATCCGCTGTGCCCTTGGGCCTTTTAAGGTAGGCCTCCATAAAGGAGTCGATTGCGCCATCCATCACGGCTGTGACGTTGCCAGTTTCGTGCCCTGTCCTGTGGTCTTTAACCATCGTGTAGGGCTGCATAACGTAGCTGCGAATCTGCCTGCCCCATTCGGCTGGGCCAATATTAGCTGTGAATGCTTTTTTCTGCTCTTCAGTTTCCGCTCTCAGCACTTCGGCCAGTCGGGCAGCCAAAACCTTCATGGCTGAAGCACGGTTTTTGTGCTGACTGCGGTCACTTTGAGAGAAAACAACGATCCCAGTTGGAATATGGGTGATTCTGACGGCAGATTCTGTTTTGTTGACGTGCTGACCTCCTGCGCCCCCAGCACGGAGTGTTTCTTCCTTTAGGTCATCAGGGTTGATGACAACATCGGTTTCTTCCATTTCCGGCAGAATCTCGACTCGACAGAAGGAAGTGTGTCTGCGGGCGGCAGAATCATAAGGTGAAATGCGGACAAGCCGGTGGACTCCGTTTTCTGATTTTAGGAAGCCAAAGGCATTGGGGCCAGAAACTGAGAATCCGACGTTTCGGTAGCCGGTTACGTCGCCCAGAGTCTCGCTGATCAGCTCAACTTTATATCCTTTATCCTGGGCCCATCTTAAGTACATGCGATAGAGCATTTCAGCCCAATCGCAGGCTTCTGTTCCACCAGCACCGGCGTTGATTTCAACAAGAGCGGTCTTGTCGTCGTGCTCGCCGTTCAAAAGGGTTTTCAGTTCGTAGGAGTCAATGTCGGCCAGCAGCTGAATCGCCACTTGGTCGGCTTCCAGCTCAAGCTCTTCGTTTGGCTCCAGCTGTAAAATTTCGTAAAACTCGTTTACCTCCTGAAGCCTTCTGCCGAGCGCTTCAAAAGGATTGATCATTTCACGCAGTCGAGCTGCTCTTTGAAGAATCTTTTGAGCTTGTACAGGGTCATCCCATAGGCTGGGATCGGAGGACTGAATTTCGAGGTCCGCTAGCAGGGTTTTAAGGCGCGGCAGGTCAAAGATGCCCCCTAATCGCGTCCAGCCTCGTAGGGGCGTAGGACAAAGTTTGCTGCTGCTCTAGGTTGAGCATAGTCCGGCATGAATACCCCTTTTTGCCTGGTTAAGACCGTCTGGTCCCGCTGAACTCATCAGCGGGACCAGAACAGTTTTTGCGCTGAGTTAATGCCAGCGGCCAGAAGCTGCCTCTTCCAAGGCGGCTCTGTCATCCGGGTGGGCAATCTCGGTTAGGGCTTTAGCTCTCTGTCTCAGATTCTTGCCGTAAAGATCGGCAATGCCGTATTCAGTGACGACATAGTGAACATGGGCGCGGGTTGTAACAACGCCAGCTCCTGCCTTAAGCATAGGAACGATTCTGCTGATTCCCTTGTTGGTGCGGCTGGAAAGAGCAAAGATCGGCTTGCCACCATTTGAAAGTGAGGCGCCCCGGACGAAGTCCATTTGGCCGCCGACTCCGCTGAACATTGTTGACCCGATTGAGTCGGCACAGACCTGCCCGGTCATGTCGATTTCGATAGCGCTGTTGATGGCCGTCATCCTTGGCTGTCTGCGAATAACCGAAGTATCGTTGACATAGGTGACGTCTCTCAACAGAACCATGGGGTTTTGATCAACAAAATCGTAGATTGCCTTTGATCCGCTCACAAAGGTGGCTACGATTCGGTGAGGGTGAACGGTTTTATGTTCGTTGGTGATGACCCCTTGTTCTACAAGAGGGATGACCCCATCACTGAACATCTCTGTGTGGATTCCCAGCCCTTTGTGTCCGCCGAGTGCGGCGAGGACAGCATTTGGAATCGCTCCGATTCCCATCTGCAGGGTGGCTCCATCTTCCACGATTCCAGCAACCAGCTGACCGATCTTTGCTTCGATCGCATCGGGGGTGCTGGGGGCGTGGGTGGGCAGAGGATCGTTCACCTCGACCAATGCGTCAAAAGCGCTGGCAGGCACACATCCATCACCAAAGGTGTAGGGCATGTTGGGGTTGACCTGTGCGATTTTGATTTTTGCGCTTTGAAAAGCGGCGAGGGCGCAGTCGACGCTGACCCCGAGACTGACAAACCCATGCTTGTCTGGCGGTGATACTGAGAAGAATGCGACATCGAGAGGCAGAACTCCTTTACGGAAGAGGGCTGGTGTCTCACTCAGAAACACGGGCACATAGTCTGCACGGCCATCCCTGACTGCCTGGCGAACATTGCCGCCAATAAAGAGGTTGTTGACAAAAAACGAATCCTGATACTCTGGCTGAGCATAGGGGGCGTCGCCTTCTGTATGAAGGTGGACGATCTCAACATTTCTCAGTTCAGAGGCTCTATCCACCATCGCCTGAACTAGGCGATGAGGTGCGGCGGCCATGCCATGCAGAAAGACTCTGTTGCCGCTTTGAACGTATGATGCGGCTTCTGCTGCCGTTACGTAATTCCCCATCACCCTAAGTTTAGGATCACATTTGCTTCATCAATCTAGACATTTTTTGAAGTGCGATAAGTAGGGTCTATTGCCTTACGACTCGGTCTTAAGATAGGCATTTAGCTGTTGAAAATCATGTAGCTAACGATAGTTTTATGCCTCGGCAGACTTTGTGCGATTGCCAGCCCGCAGCCAAGGCTGATCCTTCACTGCAGATTAGTTCGTCTAGAAGACTGGATGAAAGTAGTGGAGAGGCGGTCTTGAGCCAAAACTCGCAGGATCTGGCCCTTCTTCTAGCGGGCTTTCTCGACCGTTTAGCGGCTGTAAAATCTCCTCATACTGTCCGCGCCTACGGGGGAGATCTGCAGAGGCTTCTGCCTTTTGCTCCAACCCTGGGCGATCTTAGCGAGGCCAGCCTTATGAAATGGCTGAGGGTCAATCAGCCCGACCCTCGCACTCGGGCTCGCAGGCTGTCAGCATTTAGAACATTTGCCAGGCATTTGAAGCAGATGGGGCATTTATCTCAGGATCCCAGCGAAGGAATTGAGGCTCCTATGAGGAGAAAGAGCCTGCCGAAAACTCTCAGTCAGCATCAGGCTAGTGCCCTTCTCGACCAAAAAGATGTGGGAAAGACCCCCCTGCGTGATAGAGCTTTGCTGGAACTGGCTTATTCAGCAGGACTGCGCGCCAGTGAACTGGTCGGGATTGATCTTGCAGATTTGAACCTGAAAGAAGGGGAGATGATTGTTTTGGGCAAGGGAAACAAAGAGCGGACCGCCCTGTTTGGAGAAGCAGCTGGAGAAGCCCTGGCCCGCTACATTACTGGTGAGAGGGTGGCTGGCAGGGGAGAACCGCTTTTTACCAACCAGAAGGGTGTTCGGCTGACAACCCGGACAGTTCAGAATGTGATAAAACGATGGGCTATGCATGCTGGGCTGCCGCCGGATGTCAGCCCACACACCCTGCGCCACTCTTTTGCGACACACATGCTGGACGGTGGAGCCGACCTGAAAACTGTCCAGCAGCTTTTGGGTCACGAAAGCCTTGCCGCCACCCAGGTCTACACTCATATTTCTATCGAAAGGCTGAGAGAGGCGGTTTCTGAGGCTCACCCTAAATCGAAGTGACTTTCAGCGCCGATGCTGCCGGCGAGCTTTGATGGTCTGGGCAGGACGAACTGTGCAGGTTCATGCGGTCCTTCTGGCCTCCCCCATCCCGCACAAGCGCAGCCTACAGCCGTAGAATGAGCCGTATGCCCTTCGCCTCAATCGAAGAAGCTCTGGAACTGATTCGACAAGGTCAGATGGTGATCGTGGTCGATGACCCCGACCGTGAAAATGAGGGCGACCTTATCATGGCTGCTGAGGCTGTCACGCCTGAAGCCATGAACTTCATGATTAAGGCGGGAGGCGTCCCCTTTATCTCCATGCTTCCTGAACGGCTGGAGGAACTGGGAATCCCCATGATGTCAAAGGTCAACACGGCCAGGCGAGGCACAGCCATGGGGGAAACGGTGGATGCAGTGCATGGCACATCAACAGGAGTTTCTGCGCCAGATAGAGCCAAAACCTGCCAGGTTTTTGTTGATGACAAGGCCGACCCCACCTATTTGATGAGGCCGGGCCACATGCTGACCCTGCGGGCTGAGCCTGGCGGAGTTCTAAGAAGAGCCGGCCATACGGAAGCATCGACTGATCTCTGTGCTTTAGCGGGCTTAAAGCCGGTCGGGGTTGGGGTCGAGATTATGGGCGAAGATGGCGAAATGCTTCGCATGGATGGGCTGAAGATTTATGCTGAAAAACATGGCCTCAAAATCATCACCATTGCCGATCTGATTGCCTACCGTCGAAGAACCGAAAAGCTGGTCAGCTGCGCCGCTGGTCCGGTTCATCTGCCCAGCAAGTATGGAGATTTTCGGGTTTATGGCTATGAAAGCGATCTGGAAAGCTGCCCCTACCTTGCCATTGTCAAGGGAGATGTGTCAACCGATGAGCCGGTTTTGGTAAGGGTTCATTCATCCTGCTTGACGGGCGATATTTTGGGGTCGCTCAGATGCGACTGTGGCGATCAGCTGGCTCTTTCGCTTGAGATGATTGAGAAAGAGGGGCGAGGCTGTGTTCTTTACATCGCTCAAGAAGGCCGAGGAATTGGGATTCTTAACAAGCTTAAGGCTTACGGACTGCAGGAGCAGGGGCTGGATACGGTTGAAGCCAATGTTGCTTTGGGCTTCAAGCCCGATCTGCGCGATTATGGTCTTGGCGCTCAAGTCCTGACCGACTTGGGCATAAAGAAGATGCGCCTGATTACCAACAACCCAGGCAAAAGGGGTGGACTGCAGGGGTTTGGCCTTGAGATAGTTGAGACGGTGCCTGTCGTTGCTCCATCGAATCCTTATTCGGAGAAGTACATGGAAACAAAGCGCGATAAGATGGGGCACGATCTGCCCTAATCCTGCAGCCCACTCGGGCAGGTGCTTTGAGTTTATCTAAGCCCCTGCCCTTCAGCAGCCACACGAATCCGGTAAAACTTCGCTATGTCCAGCGTGCTGAACTTTTCCGCGGGTCCCGGAGTTCTTCCCAAGCCAGTGCTCGAACAGGCACAGTCAGAACTGCTGGATTGGCAGGGAACTGGCCTTTCTGTAATGGAAATGAGCCACAGGTCAAAGGCTTACGAAAGCATCATTTCTGATGCCGAAGCCGGAGCCAGAGAGTTCCTAAACATTCCTTCTGACTACAGAGTGCTTTTTCTGCAGGGTGGTGCCAGCCTTCAGTTCACTATACTGGCCAAGAATTTCCTTAAGAATTCTGCCGACTACGTGACCACAGGAGCCTGGGGGCAGAAAGCGATTGAAGCTGCCAAGATTGAAGGTCAGGCGCATGAAGTTTTTAGCGATAAAGCCAATGGGTTCAAATCTGCTCCAGATTTGTCCTCTCTCAGCTGGACCGCAGGCAGTGACTATCGCCACTTCTGCATGAATGAAACCATTCAGGGTGTCGACTATCTTGCCGACCCAAGTGAGCCAGGTGACTGGATCTGCGATATGAGCAGCTGCATTGGCAGCCGCCCCATGGATTACAGCCGCTACGCCATGGTTTACGCTGGAGCGCAGAAGAACCTTGGTCCTGCCGGGGCAGTCTTGGTGGTTCTGAGGCCAGATATGTTGGAAAGAGTTCCGACAGGTCTGCCCGGAATGCTTGATTACGGAGTTCAGGACAAGAACGGGTCGATGTTTAATACTCCTCCCAGCTACACCATTTACATGCTGGGATTGGTGTTTAGGCACTGCCTCAGCTTGGGAGGAATCGAAGCTGTTGCCAAGCATAATGAAGATAAAGCCGCAGTGCTTTACAATGCCATCGATGGAAGCGGTGGATTCTACAAAGGACATGCCGCGCTGGCGAATCGAAGCCGAATGAATGTCAGTTTTGTCCTGGCAAATGATGAGCTTACAAAGCCTTTTCTTACCGAGGCTGCCAGTCATGGCATGATTGAACTTAACGGCCACCGATCTGTTGGAGGATGCAGGGCGAGTATATATAATGCTATGCCTCAATCTGCTGTGGAAGCGCTAGCTTCCTTTATGAAGGATTTCCAAGCTAAAAACGCCTGAAAGTTAAAAGATAAGCTATCAATCTCTGCGGGAGATTAAGGATAATCTCCCGCAGAATGATCTCTCCCAGCATGAATTCTTTGGCTGAAGCCAGAGAGCTTCCCGCCTGGTCCAGCTGGAAAAATGGCCGTCCAGCGGGATGGTTCGACCTGCCGATGACTTCGGAGGCTGCAGATTTCTACAGGGAGAATGGCTTCTTGGTTATTGACGGGGCCGTGTCTCCCGTCGAGATTGAAGAACTGAGGAAAGAGGCTTTGGCCATGTGTCGGGGCGAAAGGGGAGATGTTGGCGGCATCGAGCCATCTGGGGCCCTGGATTCTGATGAGGAGGTTCTGCGGAAAACTCTTTGTATTCACTTTCCAGACCGTCTTAGTTCTCGTTTTCGGGCAGATCTTGCTCACCCCGCCATCATTCAGGTGCTGACTCAGATTATCAGTCCTAATGTCAAGTGCATGCAGTCCATGCTTTTTATCAAGGCCAGCGGCAAGCCTGGCCAGGCCTGGCACCAAGATGAGTTTTACATTCCTACCCGGGATAGGTCGCTGACAGGGGCCTGGATAGCGATGGATGACGCAACAGTTGAAAATGGCTGTTTATGGGTGATTCCGGGCAGTCACAAAAGGGGTGTTTTGTGGGAAATGTTTCTGCACGATGACAGGAGGTTTGACTGCTCGGCTGAGGCACGCGGCTGGCCATGGTCGAATGATGAAGCTGTTCCTGTTGAGGTCAAGGCGGGCAGCATCGTCTTTTTTAATGGCTACACCCTTCATCGCAGCCTGCCCAATACGGCAGTCAGCGGATTCCGCCGAAGCTTGGTTAACCATTACTGCAGCGCCGAAACTCTTCTGCCCTGGTTTAACGACCAAATCTGCAAGGGGCCATTTGCCAATGCCGATTATCGCGACATTCTTCTTGTTGCAGGCGAGGACCCCTACGCCTACAAAGGTGTCGCTGATTTTGCGAAGCCTCATGTAAGGGCATCAGGCGAGGGAGGCTGCGGAAATCAGGAAAGAAATGTCGATCTGGATGAGGATCACGACCATTAACGCGCTTTGACGCCTGTAGGCTTAAATCGCAGGAATTGTGTCGATCAAATCCTGGAAGGCTTTCGCGAACCCTGCCCCATCGCACAAGGGGCTTGAGGCAAGACCTTTCTGGATTCTTTGTCCTTCGCCACGGCGGCGAGCAGGGTCAGAGGCTAGAGCCAGCATGAGCATTTCCCATTCTTCTGGTGATTCAGTGATCCATTCACCTGCCCCAGCTGCAGCAAGGACTGATGCGCTCATGCGTCCGACATAGCGATCCCCGGCGACGGTGGGGATTGGCACCCCGGCCTGGAGAAAATCTGTGGTGGTGGTGGCTCCTGTATAGGGCCATGTGTCGAGGCCAAGATCAAGAGTCGATAGCAGCCGCCAATGGTCTTCGCGGCTCAGCCATCCGTGGAGTTCTATCTTGTCGTCCCGAATGCCCAAGTCGGAGAGTTTTTTAAGAAAGGCTTCTTTTACTTCCGAGTCGCTGAATCCGCGATATTTAAGGACAAGGGTGGCCTCGGGCAGCTGCTGCATCAGCTTGGCCCAGGCTGCAAGGCAGCAGCTGCTTATTTTTGATGGGTTGTTAAAGCTTCCGATTCTTAGCCCCGAGTGAGGTGCAGGTTCAAGGGGCATTTCCTGCGGCTCAAGGCAGAAGAGTGAGTGGGGAAGCCTAAGAGGCTTTTCCGTATAGGCTTTCTCATGGCCTACAGGCAGGCACCACTCATCGGCAAAGATAAAATCGACCTGCTGAAGACCGGTGGTAGAAGACCATCCCAGCCACTCAGCCTGCCATGGCGCGGGAGCAGCCGCCAGAAGGGAAATTCGACTTTTGGCTGTGTGTCCGCTGAGGTCGATGAGGAGGTCAATGCCAGCCTCCCGCATTAAAACGGCGACATCGGCATCGGAAACTCCTTGAATGAAGTGAAGCTGGGCGAGGCTGCTCAGGTGATCCGTCACTTCGTCGCCGCCCGAAAGGTTTGCGAAGAGATGAATCTCGTGCCGCTTGTGATCCCAGTGCCTGATAAGAGGCAGCAGAAACATGCCAACGGGATGACGGCACATGTCTCCGCTGAGGATGGCGACCTTGGCTATCTTGGGCGGCCTTGGCAGACGCTTAGGAGAAGGGAATCTTGCTCCAAACTCATGGCTAGAAGCCGCGATCTGTTCAAGAGAGACGGTAGGGTTATAGAGCTGGTTCATCAGAAGGCAACTCCATCCATAAAGTGACTCAGGACTTTTCTCTGTCAGATCTTTGAAAATATCTGCTGCCTTTTGTGTTTCGCCAAGGGCCTGCCAGCAGCAGCCAAGATTGACTTTGGCTTCAATATAGTTCGGTGAAAGCTTTAGGGATGTTTCGGCAGCCTTCCTGGCTTCATTGATTCTGCCTTCCATCCTAAGAACCCCCGCCAGGTTTCCCCAGGCAAAGACATGGTCAGGTTTTAGGGACACTGCTTTCTGGCAGGATTCAACGGAATCAGCGTGCTTCTCTAAAATCCTCTGCACATTGCCAAGGTTGCTCCACACGTCGGCAGAATCTGGCATGACCCTGGCTGCCCGAACTAATAACTCCTGCGAGTCAAGATATGCCCCTTTTTGGCCTAGAAGAACGCCCAGGGCTTGAAGAGAGGAACCATGGTTAGGAACTGCCTCTAGAATAAGACGGTAGATCGCTTCAGCTTCAATCAGGTCGCCTGCCATGTGCTGGCTGAGGGCGGCCTGAAAAGCCTGGTCGGGAGTCATTTCTGCCATGAAGTTTCTTTTTCTTATTCTCGGCAGAGTGCCGGCAGTTTTGCTGGGCAGTGCGTTTGGCTTTTGCCGTTATTTGTCCTTATCGTCTTTTAGGGGATCGTAAAACTCTTTTTTGGGAGCTGGCAGGGTAGAAGCCAACTTTTTAGGCAGAGGGAGCCTGTCTATTGGCGATTGAGACCAATCTAACAGTGCGCGGTGAATTTCCGTTCCTAGTTTTTTGTTGCCAATGAGAGTCTTTTTTTCCCGAGGCTCTATCATCAGGCGTCCAGGCTTCCCATCCAGCACGGCATCCACCGTCACCCAGCGGCCAAGGCCAAGCCACGAGTGTATGTTTGGCCGAAACCCTATGCCTGTAATCTGGTCTCGGTGCAGTTCGACTTTGCGGGATTCACCTAAGAAAAGCAGCCTCCCGGAATCTAGAACTAAAAAGCCAACATCCTCGTGGGGGTCAAGATAGCTTTGGAATGAAGGGCGGGCAAAGCCGACAAACCACTTTTCCCTTCTATCGTGATGGTGCTCTTCTTCATACTGTTCGGTTAGAGCCTTCTTCATGGAACTGTTGCCTGTCAGTCCAAGGAAGTTGACGGCAAGCCAGCCGGAAACCAGAGTTCCTGCAATAAAGGCCCAAAACCACAGGGTCAGGCCCTTGCTGACTGCCTCGTTAAGGCAGAGAGCCAAGCCAGGACCAATCACAATAAGCGGGAGCAGGTTTCCCCACAGCTGTCTTGTGGCTGTCCATAAAAGACGCTCTTGGGGCGGCATAATGCATATTGACTATGGCAGAAGGAGGACTGAGAATCGTGGGCTGCCTCCCTTCTGGTCGAGGGCAGGCAGAAGCGCTGCACGCACTTCTCACCCCATCTACCTTTGTCACAGCCCTTTCAGATTCATCCCTCGCCGCTGTCAAGTTTCTTTTGGATGATGGGCAGGCCTGCCCTTTGGTCGATCTGATCGGTCGGTTTGTGTCTATGACAGGGGCTAAAAACAGCCTGCTCGCCTCGGGACGGGCGATGGAGGAGCTGCTTGCTCTTGCCTGTTCAGAAGCAGAAGAAGATCATCCTCTCCTGTCTGGTGTCAGCCGCAGGCCAGGAATGGTGCGCGCTCTTATGTCTGCCTTGGCAGAGCTTCACATGGCCGACCTCGATCCTTCGGCCCTGCGTGATGCTGCTGAAGCTTCACAGGGCCACACAAAAGAAAAGCTTGCAGCCCTGGCGTCTCTTGATTCCCGCATGAGGGAAAGGCTGGGCAGTTTAGGGCGCGAGCTGCCTTCAGAAAGAGTTCGCCGATGCATCTCGCTGGAAATGGAGCACCTTGGACCAATCAAGCATCTTATCGTCCTGGCTGGTCGAGACAGGCTTCCTCTTTTTTGGAAGTGGCTAGAATGGGCAGCAAAACAGGGAGTGAAGGTTGATGTTCTGATAGAAAGGCTGCCCGGCAGAGACGACCTTTTTCAGCACAGCAGATGGCCTCTGACTGACCAGAAATGGAAAGCCAAAGGAGGCTGGACCAAGGCTTTGTTCAGCCAGGAGACAGCGGAAAATCCCCCAGAAGTCAGGCTGATTAGGGCGCCGGATGCTCTTGCAGAATGTGAATGGGCTCTGCGGCTCTGCAGCCGGCTCTTGAATCAGGGAGTTATGCCGCACAACCTGGCTATCTTCTGTCGAGATACAGAAAGCTATGCGCCGCTTTTAACCATGGCGTCAGATCGCCTGGGCGTGGCCGTCAGCCTTCCCCTCACCGTGGCACTGCCCAATCTGGGATTTGCCCGTATTGTCATTCAAACTCTCGAAGTCTTATCGGGGGAAGACGTGAGGCTTATGGGGCGTCTTTGCGGAAGCAGCTATTACCCTGCCTCGGCAGCAGAACGAAGATGGCTGAATGAAGCCTTGATTGAAGCTTTTAGGCAGGGCGAACACGCCTGGGATGATCTTTCTCGGCGAGCCGCAGAAGGTGAGGGGCCAGCCTGGCTGACTGACCTGCTGACCTGGCGAACCGACTCGTTAAATGCCGTTTTGAGCCTGGCTGAATGGCAGACAAGGCTTAAGGATCTTATTGGGGGGACGGTTGTCAACGAAGAGTCGGCCAGAATGATGGCGACTCAGCAAAGAGACCTTCGGGCTCAAAACGTCATCCTGGCTGCCCTTTCGGCTGGAGCCGGAGCCAGTCCGGAGGCGAGGTTCACTTTTTCCGGATTTGTTCAAAGAGCTATTGAGCTATGGTCAAAAGATAAGGTTCACCTTCCGGCTAATGAAGATGGGGTGAAGGTTGAGTCTATGACCGAGCGGCTTGGCCCCTGCGAGGTCCTGATTGTTTTGGGAGTCGTTGAGGGAAGCCTGCCGCGTGGCAGAAGTGAAGACCCTGTGCTTTCTGATGCTGAAAGGCTTGAGCTGATGGCCCTGACAGACCGGCCTGGAAGCCTGACTCTATCTGCAGAAAAAGCTGAGGAAGAAAGAGACGAGTTTGTGCGTCTCTGCAGCGTTCCGGCTCAGACCCTGGTCATGACTTGGCCTCACGTGAAAGATCAGAAAAACTCAATTCCTGCTTTTTATCTTAAAGAGCTGGAAAGAGCATTGGATGGAAGGGTGGCAAGGGAGATCTATGGGGTTGATCAGATTGTCCCTCTCCCAGAAGCAGCTTCACATTCTGAGCTGGAACTCGCTCAGTCTTGGCACTCAGATGAAAAAGGAGAGTGGCCAGAGATTCTGCTTGAGACCAGCGAAGCTAAGAGCCGGGTCCAAACAGGCTTCGATCTGCCTCAGCCTTTGGACGAAGTGGCAGATGCCTGTCTTTGCGGCTTTCGGGCTCTTGGCAGGCACAAGCTGAAGTGGCGGGGACCACAAGGGGCTTATGAGATCACACGCCTAACCACTCCTCCAAGGAGGGGCGAAATGAAGTTTGCCCAAGGTGAAGAGGACCTGAAGCTTTTCTTAACCCTCAGTTTCGAAGAACGGATCACGCAGTCTTTCCCCTCAATTCAGTCTTGGCATCTGCCCCTATTAGGAGCGGCGAAAGAAAGGCTTGTTGATGAATGGGCTGCTGAGGAGATGAAAATACGAAACTGGATTCCCCTCAGCGAATGGCAGTTTGATGTTTCGCACAAGTCCGATTGGTTTGAGCAGAGAGGGTGGAAGCTGCCCGATGGATCTGCCCGGCTTTCCTTTCTGCTTCCTGCCGGGTGCATGAAGGAGGATGGAATGCTGATTTTAGATTCTGGACGCCTCGCCCTCAATGACAAGGAGTGGAAGAACTGGGTAGAGAACGGTTCGGAAGCCGCTGGCTTGGCCTGGGTTGGAATGGTGTTTGGTTTGACAGAAAACCATTCGAGTCAGACGGTGCTGCTTTTTAGGAACAGTTCAAAAAGCTATCTGCTGCACAGAGCGCCTGATCCCCCACCGCGAAAGCTGCCCAGTCAGCTGCGTGGAAAAGTGGTGAACGAAGTCCTTTCTCCTCCTCCAGAGGTGAGATGGGCAAAAGAAGGGCGTGCCTGGGTGGCCAGAGGCATGAGGGTTCTTTCTCAGGCTGATATGACTCCTCAGCCTGGATCATGGTGCCGGTCCTGCAGCCTCGGAGAAGTCTGCCGCAGACACATTGATGTGGCTGCAGAAGGAGGAGGAGGCGTTTGAAGCCCTTTAATCCAACCCCCGCCCAGAAGATGGCAATTGAGTCAACCGCGCCAAGGCTGGCGGTCAAGGCTGCTGCCGGGTCTGGCAAAACTGGCGTTCTCGTCCAAAGATATTTAAGAATGGTTCGGGAAGAAGATCTTCTCCCTGACCAGATACTTGCCCTCTGCTTTGGTCGAAAAGCTGCAGCAGAAATGAAGGAGCGAATCGTTTCTTCACTGGAAGCTGAAGGACGTAGAACCGCTGCCCAAATGGCAGAGACAGGGCCGATTCAAACCTTTGCCAGCTGGTGCGAAAAAGTGCTGCGTGAAAACGCGCTTTTAGCTGGCATCGACCCCAGCTTTACGGTTCTTTCCGAGGCTCAGTCTCAGCTTGCCGTGAGGGCAGCCTTTCGTTCAGCAGTTCTGGACCTTGCTGACAGTCATGAAGGAGTCTCGGAGCTTCTTAGAGAATATGCTCTTATCAGCGCCTTCGGCTCTCCTAAAGAAGGCAGCTTTTTTACTGAACTGCAGGAATTTCTCAGCTTTTATCGTGGTTCAGGAATCAGACCCGATGATCTTTTTTCAAACAGTCAGTCTCCCCAAAGCATTTTAGAGGACTGGTTTAGGGCGGTTAAATCTGAGATTGGAGTCGAAGAAGCCTCCCCCAATCAAGGCGGTCCGGTCGAACTGAGGCTGCAGGCTTTGGCGCCAGAGATCAGGGGGAGATTGAGAGGGAGTCAGTCATGGCTGACGCTTGACCCTCAGCCAGATAGAAAGCTGGCTGAAAAAGCCTGGGGATTAACCGCGTTAGTACGGGAAGCCTGGACCAGGCTTGAAGCCAGGATGCATGAAGAGCAGAAGTTTGATTTTGCCTTAATAGAATCCTTGACAATGACATCGCTTGAGACGATTCCTTCTCTCTCGGAGAAGATCCGCCAAAAGGTTAAGCGAATTCTCATTGATGAAGTGCAGGATGTCAACCCGCTTCAATACAGGCTGATTGAGTGTCTCGGAATCGAATCTGAGATGGTGGTAGGCGATTCGCAGCAGAGTATTTTTGCCTTTAGGTTCGCTCGTCCCGAGCTGTTTGAAGGAAAGGTTCACCAGAGTCAAACCATCAGTCTTGACCTCAACTTTCGATCAGACCCAGGAATTATTGCCTTTGTCAACATGGTCTTCGGCCGGGCCTGGGGGGAGGATTACTCGGTCATGACATCTCACTTGTCTCAGCCAAGGCTGCAGGATGATCTTTTTGGTTCACAGCTTCCTGATGAGTCGGTTGAGGGCGTGGAGATATGGCATCAGGAGCAGGGGGAATCTAACAAATCACCCAAGACCCTGGTGATGAGGGTGGCCGAGCTTATTGAGGAAGGGATAAGGCCCGGCGACATTATGATTCTGGTCAGAAAGAAATCTGAAAGCGAGATTTTCTGCCATGCGTTGAACAAGGCCGGAATATCTTGTGTTGAAGAAGAGCCGAGCGGCAGGCTGCTGACGAGAATGGAGGCAAAGGATATCGCCAATGCCTTGACAGCTATATCGGACCCCTTGGATCGTCACGCCTGGACGGCCTTCCTCCTCTCACCTTTTGCTGATTTGAGCCTCGATTTTGTTGTCTGCCTGCCGGAAGATGAGACGGTGCTTAATGCTCTCTACGAGGTTAAGCCCGTGCTGGAGAGCGATGTGGCAAAGCTGGAACGCCTAATGGCCTGGCTGCCTGATGTGATTGGCTTTGGCGATCGAAAGTCGGCATGGGAGCTGGTGTCTCTGCTTATGGCGAGATCGCCGTTTTTGTCATCGACAGCGCGCCAGCCCGAAGGCCGAAGAGCAGTAGCCAACATCCGCCGACTTCTGACCTTGGCCGCGGGGCGTCCTGAGTTGAGCCCACAGGAATTTTCGGCTGAATTGAGGGAGATGAGCGAACTGGGGCGGGCAGAGGTGGATGCACCAACCCTAGAGCCTGGACCAGACACTGTTCGCATCGGAACCCAGCATTCCAGCAAGGGGATTGAATATCCCTGTGTGATTGTCGTTCCTGAGAACTCCAAGCCTTTTCGGGGCAGGGTTGAAGTTCAGCTGCATAGACAGAAGGTGATTCTGCCTATTCCTGGCAAGCCTCTTGGCCCCTTGACGACATTTTTGAAAGACAGGGTTTACGAGGCACAGGATCGTGAAGAGCAGAGGCTTCTTTATGTCGCCATGACAAGAGCCAGGCACAAGCTTGTCATCCTTCTTCCTCATGGCAGGCCAGCCAAGGGGTCTGCCCTGTGGCTTTATCGGCATCTGCCCCTCGATCCTGCCCCGCCTGGGCTCATTGTAAAAGGCGGCTCTGCCGGAGAAGAGTAGAATTCGCCTATGCCCTTCTGCCTGGCCTGCGGTCAGCTTCGCTCAACTCTTGGAGAAGTACAGAGGAATCTTGACCACCTGGTCGAGTCTCTGCTGCAGGCAGAATCTGAAGGAGCTGATCTTGTCGTTTTTCCCGAAACGATTGTCTCAGGTTACTTTTTGGAAGGGGCAAATATTGAGTGCGCTCTGACGCCAGCTGAGCTTTTGTCTGAGGTGAAAAAGCGCCTTCCTGCCGGACCTCACCCAGATGCTGTGATCGGCTTTTATGAAAAGGTGGAGGGGCGCCCCTGCAATTCAGCCGCTTATCTTGACCTTAAGGATGGCGAAATTATCAGTGTTCATCGAAAATTTTTCCTCCCTACTTACGGTGTTTTCGATGAAGCTCGGTTTGTTCAGCCCGGCCACGAAGTGAAGGCTTTTGACACTAGGTTCGGCAGGGTTGGAATGTTGATCTGTGAGGATGTATGGCACTCCGCTCTTTCAACTCTTCTTGCCGTTCAAGGGGCTGACCTGATTTTGGTTCCTGCCGCCTCACCCGCCAGAGGTTTTCAGGGAGAGAAGCCGAGCAATGTAGACCGCTATGAAAGAATGCTTCATCTGGTTTCAGATGAGCACGGAGTTTATGCAGCGAGTGCCTGCCATGTCGGCTTTGAAGGCGGACGTGGTCTTGCAGGAGGAAGCTTTATTTTCGATCCCTTTGGGCGAAGGCTGGCAGCTGGTCCTTTAATTGAAGCAGCGCTCATTTTGGCCGAATGTGATCTTGATGTCTCCTCTGCCGCTCGGGCTCAAGCCCCTCTGCTGAGCGACCTGAAGTCTCGGTGGCATCAGCTTGTTGAGATTGCTTCTAAGTCGCTGGAAGTAGATCCTGCGGCGGGTGTGATCACAGAGAAAAATTCTATTCAGTAAGTGTTTTTGAGTGGTACTTATTTTCCATGTGCAGGCGTGTTAAGGCGGTAAGAAAATAAGGATAATTTTACGTGAAAAATAACTTTTTTCTTACGCGTTTTATCTTAATTTGCCTCCTTAAGATTTTTCTTACTGGCACACTGCAGTCATTTTCTTTCCTGAGCCACCGCGAAGTTCTAAACGAATTTGGCAGCATTTGCCCGGAAATTTTTATGTTTTT
Organism: uncultured Fimbriimonadaceae bacterium; assembly: GCA_964607175.1. GTDB lineage: Bacteria > Armatimonadota > Fimbriimonadia > Fimbriimonadales > Fimbriimonadaceae > JAKRSE01. The sequence continues at coordinate 61,374 of CAZSIM010000008.1, read as the reverse complement.
CTGCCTGGGAGCAGAGAGTGTTTATGCAGCCGCTGTGACAGAATAGTGATGCTGAGAGCCTGCTTCTCAGCTGAATACAGCTTCAAGATAACAGATTTATACCTTTTAAATAGCTGTAGTTATCCTGAAAATTAATGATGGAAATATAAAATATATATTTTATGAGGTAAAAATTGAATCTCTTAATAGGCTGCTGTTGGGCCCGAGTTTTCTGCTCTTAACGAATAAGAGCCGATGATTTAGATAGCTATGAGCAGCCATGGAGATACAAAACCCATAGTTGTGACAAAACCCTTTGTTTTGGAAGGCTCCAGAGCAGGCAGAGCGTTTTTGTCGATGGCAGTCTGGCTGGTTGTGCCAGGTGTACTCTTAATCGTTGCCGGTTTGTTGACATCAAGAACGCTGCAGAACGATCTTGTACTTGGAAAGACTTTGCTCTGGGCAGGAATCGCTGTCTTTTCTTTGGGAGTTTTGAGCCCTCTAGTCGTCAAGCACCTAGTCAACTCTATTCCTCAGCCGACTCAGAGAGTGGAGTTTTATACAAGCGAATTTGATGTCGTTCTTATGGAAGGCGCGGCTAGGTCAATAAAATATGCTGATGTTGACCGGGTCTCTGCCAGTTCCATGACTCTTTCTGTGCTGGTTGAGGATGAAGTGCTTGAGATTCCATTTTTAGCTTTTCAGACTCGCTGGGAAATGGAGAGAGCAGAAGCGCTTCTTCGTTCAAAGCTGCCAGACTCTAACTTGAAGTCACTAAATGCAGCCTAGTTTTGACCTTTTGTCAGAACTTACAGCTGCTGATAAATGGCTATAAATTTTCGTTCAAACTTGCCTATAACGAATCTTTAGATATTGTCCCAGAAGGATAATGAACTGTTCGATTTCTGCCAACAAATAGAATGCAGTTCTTCAATGAATAGGAGAGCTGCTGTTTGGTGAGGCGGATTTGCAGTGGAAAACAAGCAGGAATTAGGAGCTCTGACAGGCGTGACGACGAAGCCATTTGCTGGCTTTTTAGATGAGGCTGCTGCCGAGCTGAGACGGCGGGCTGCCACCTGGGGAGTCGGGTTTCTCGTTCTGGCGACAATTTCTCTTGGTTCCGCTGGTCCACGGCAGATTCTGCTGGATGCTGGGGCGTGGATTCCGATTTTTGTTGTCGCTCTAGGAGTCAGTGGAACCTTGTTTCATCTCACCTGGAGCATGCTTTGCCATAGCCACCCTTACCTGGCGCCCAAAGATGTGAAAGCAGCGAGCTTTAGTCCTGGCCTGGTTCAGCTGGAAATGCTTGATGGCAAGGTGGAATGTCATATCGGCGATGCTCTTGAAGCTTTCCTCAGGCCAGATTCGACTTTGGAAGTCCTGTTTGTTGATGGGCGCAGACTCTTTATTCCTCCTTCAGCTTTCGAATCTGATGAGGAAAGTCTGGCTGCCTGCGCCTGTCTGAGGATGAGGCCATATATAGATGACGCAGGCGCTGTTACAGCGGCATAACCAACTTCGTCAGTGAATTTCCCTCCGCCTGAACCATAATAAGCTATGCCCGATACTGGCTTGGCCACGCTTTATCAGCTTCATCTGCTTGATGCCAGCCTTCACGAAATGAAAGCTAGGGCCGGCGCCCTTGATGTTGGGCAGCAGGAGACAGCCCAGTTTAAGCTGAGAGCTTCTGAAACAGAAGAAGTGAGAAGCTATGCCAGGAATCTGAAGCAGGAAGAAGCCGATCTTGAAGTGAAGATGAAAGGTTGGGCTGACAAAAAAACAGCCTGGAACAAAAAACTCTATGATGGTTCGGTAGTCAGCAATAGAGAAGTGGAGAATATTCAGGCAGAAATGGCTTCCCTAACATCCCAGATTGATGCAGCAGAGACCAGGGCGATGGAGATTCTTGATCTTCTGCCAGCTGCCTCTGCAGAAGCGAAGAAAGCCGAAGTCGAGCTGGTCAAGCTGAAGAAGATTATCGAGCAGAAGAAGATTGATGCGGCAGAAGAGCTTAAAGCTTTACAGGCCGCCTATGCTGAGCGAATCAAGTTCCGAGAGCCAATGGCGGTCAAGGTGCCCAAGCCGCTGGCTGCCCAGTATGAGTCAATCCGTAAAAAGGTGGGAACCCCGGCCATGGCTTTGGTAAGAGATGATGGCTACTGTGCCGCCTGTGGACTGCCTATTCCGACCAAAACTCAGGAGAGGGTCCGTCAAGATATTGTGACTACCTGCGAATCCTGCCATAGAATTCTGTTTATGCCCTTGGGAGGCATTTAGTGCGGCGGTCAATCTGTTTGGCTGTGGCTCTGTCGTCGGTGCTCTTTGTGACTGGCTGCGCGAAGTTTCCTGAATCCGGAGCATCTGGCAGAACAAAGCGGCTTGTCTTATCCATGACCGTGGATGGCGCGGTTCGAACTGGCCTCGAGGCTGGCGGGGCGGGTCTGCCTTACGTTTACATTTTTGCTCTTAAGCTGAACACCGATGCCTCGCCCACAACACCAGGCCCTGAACCGATCGTCACTCCGGGCGGCAACGGATTTGTGTCTGGCGGGGCGACTCATTACATTCTCTGGGATCCTTTAAGGTCGCCTCAGTACACTCTCTGGCAGTTTAGGAACTCATCCTTGACCGAGTCTTTCCAGATAGGGATTCCCCTGAGCTACACAACAATTTCTCCCGGAGCCAAGACTCTGACTTGCGAGATTGATTTAAGCCAGCTTGTGCCTTCGGCTGATGTGGACCTTTTTCAAAGCGCTCAGATCAACTTTTTGACGATGAACAACACCTTGACTTCGGGTGGAGGAAGGCTGTGGGATGCTTTAGGCAACTCATCAAGTCCGCTAGAGGTTAATCGGCCCCAACTGGTTGATCTTCGTCGAGCTGTCACTTACAGAAACTCGACAGAAGGGATGATTGAGCCGACTGGCGACACTGCTGATCCCGACCTTGATCTTAGCGATTGGTCGATTGAAGTCAGGCCAAGCTGACCTTAGGAGATGCGGCATGAGGCTGACTGCCTGACTAGAGCCTGATGCAGTGCTAAGGCGGTAGATTTAGGCGTGGTCTCCTTATCTCTTGCGGCTGCTTTGACAATGCAGCAGGGGCCTCTTGCTGGCGCTGGCTGGCTGACTGTGCCAACTGTGCCGCTTCCGATAGAGGCAGCTGAATGGATCTGGGTTCAGGCGCCGGGCCAGCCTCGTCCGACTTCGCAGTCCGCTTCTGTGGGAAAGGTTAGTTTCTCACGAACATGGCAGCTTTCAGAAAAGCCGAAATCGGGCAGAGTTTGGTTTACGGCTGACAACAGCAGTCAAGTTAAAATCAATGGCGTCCTGGCAGGCAGATCATCTGCCTGGGAAAAAATTGAGCTGATTGATGTCACCGCTCTGCTGAAATCTGGTGAGAACCTCATCGAGGTCGAAGCAGCGAATGATCCTGGGACTGCTAATGCAAACCCCGGCGGCCTTCTTTTGGCCCTGCAGGTCAGCCAGGCTTCAGGTGAAACAGAACTGCTGGTCAGCAGCGAAAGCTGGCAGAGCCCAGACGGAAAGGTGGTTAAGCTGGGCGGTTATTCGACTGCACCCTGGAACAAAGCAAGCGCAGAGGTTGATCCGCCAGTTTTTGGTGGAACCGTTAAAACCGCCCGGCAGGCAGTCAAGGCGGTAGCAAGGGTTGTTGGCTTGGGTCATTTTGACCTCTACGTTAATGGCAGAAGGCAGGGAAAAGGCTTTCTCAACCAGCCTTGGTCTCAGTTTAACAAGACCCTCTATTTTCATGAGTTCGATGTGACCAAGGATCTGAAGCAGGGCGAGAATTCATTGGAGGCTGTGATGGGGAACAGCTTTTATCGAGTTGCTCCGACTCCGGGCCGATTTGCCAAAGGCGATGCGATGCCAGATTACAGTGAAGGCCGCCCCTACCTGTTTTCGATGGTTTTGGATGTCACCTACTCAGATGGAAGCAAAGCCAAGAGCTTTACCGATAAATCCTGGCATTGGAAGAAGAGCCCCTATACTTACAGTCATGTTTATGGAGGTGAGGATTATGATGCGCGCATTGCGGCTCAGCCTCAAGAAAAGAAGCCGGTTACCCTTGTCCCCCCTCCAAAGGCAGAACTGCTCCCTATCACGTGGCCCGGATTTAAGGAGAAAGATGTTTTTGAGCCAACAAGGGTTTTTGAGTTCAAGCCAGGAGTCTGGACTTACGTTTTTCCTCAAAACGCCATGGCGATTGTCCGGCTTAAGGTTAAGGGTAAAGCCGGTCAAAGGGTGGAGATCACTCCCTCTGAAGTGATGTCTCCTGAGGGCGAAGTTCAGCAGCTTAACTTGTGGGGTGGACATTCTTTCGCCAGCTACACCCTTTCTGGAAAGGGAGCCGAAGCCCATGACTGGAGGTTTTTCTATCATGGATTTCAGTTTGTTCAGCTGAAGGGGGGCGTGCCCAAGGGCATGCCAAACCCAGATAATCTGCCGGTTGTTGAAGAGCTGAAACTAGTCCATGTAAGGACCGACAACCCTGAGGTAGGGCAGTTCTCCACTTCTAAAGAGCTTTACAACCAAACCCACAGCTTGATTGATTGGGCCATGAAATCCAACATGGCTTATTCGTTGACTGACTGCCCTCATAGAGAAAAGCTTGGCTGGCTTGAGTGCGTGCATCTTTTGTTTAGAACCTTTTCCTACCGGTACTCATCTGAGGATTGGTTCCACAAGATCGCGCGAGACATGAGGGACATCCAGCTGGAGGATGGACGAATCACCACTGTCGCACCTGACTACTTAATGCTTCCTCCTTCAAGCCCCTACAAGTTCACTATTGAATGGGGAGCGGCTGGCGTCCTTATGCCTTGGGAGGCTTACGAATGGCATGGTGATAAGAGGTTCTTGACTGAGAACTACGAAATGATGAAGGGCTATGTCGATTGGATTGAGGCAAATTCTAAGGATGGCATTGGTCCGGCAGGTCTGGGCGACTGGTACGACTATGGCCACGGAAGGGGGCCAGGTCCAAGCCGATTTACTCCCACAGAGCAGACAGCAACGTCGATGGCAGCCATGTGCGCCCAGGCCATGATGAAGGCTGCCTCAGTGCTTGGCCGGTCAGAAGATGAAGTCAAGTACAAGGCGATGTACGAGAAGATTCAGGAATCGTTTCTTCGCCATTTTTACGATGCTAAGACCAAGATAGTCAAGAACAATGGAAGCTGCCAGACTTCAAACGCTATGGCTCTCTGCGCTGGCCTTCTGCCAGAAGCAGATCGTCCAGCTGCGCTTGAGGCCATTATCAAAGACCTAGAATCGAGGGATTTCCAGCAGACTTCTGGCGATATCGGCCACCTCTACTTTATTCGAGCTTTAGCAGAAGGCGGCAGGTCAGATGTGCTGCACAAGGTTTACAGCCGCACAGGATTGGGTTCTTACGGCGGCATTATTGCCAAGGGTCTGACCACAATGCCAGAAACCTGGGATGCGATTACTGTGGGCAGCAACTCGCTAAACCACTGCATGCTGGGGCACGCCATGGAATGGTTCTATGGCTGGATTCTTGGCATAAGGCAGGGGCCAGGTTCTATTGGGTGGAGCAGGCTGCTTGTTGCTCCTGAAATTGGCGGGCTGACTTCGGCTGAAGGCAAGACTGCCATTCCTCAGGGAGAAGTCAAGGTGCAGTGGTGGCGCAACGGAAGTCGATTTACCGCTGAAGTCTTTGTCCCCAAGGGGGCGCAGGCAGAATTTCTTGTGCCAATGACGGGGACGGAACTTACCCTGAACGGCAAAAAGGCTGTCAGCAGTCAGGGTGATTTTGGACGCAGACTGATTAAGCTTGCTCCGGGCAGGAACACAATCAGGGTCAGCTGACCAAGCAGGGGCATGGCTGCAGAAAGTTATCTTGCAGCCATGCCCAAGGCTATTCGCTTGGCTTCAGCAGCCTGCCTGCCATCCCGGCGACATGACAAGGACGTGTGCCGCAGCATCCTCCCACCACCTGGATTCCAAGCTCCCAGGCTTCTTCGGCGAAGCTGGCAAATTCTTCTGCTTCAACTCGGTAAATGGGGCCATCTGGTGTCATATCGGGCTGGCCAGCATTGGGCTGAAGCATAAGGGGCTGATTAGGAAAGGCCTGAACAAGAGCAGAGCCAATTTCCAGGTAGTCCCTGAGTGTTAATGAGGTCCCGCAGTTTGCACCCGAACCATAGGCTCCGGCAGCAAAGGCTGCGGATACCGCCTCTAACGGCGTGCTGCCGAGCATGGTTTTCGGCCCCTCGGGAGTTTTTTCAAAAGTGAAGGTTGCCCATATTGGCAGCTTAAGGGGGAGAAGGCCCCTAATGGCTGCAGCAGCTTCCTGCAGGTCGGCAATGGTTTCCACAAGGAAACAGCTGACTCCCCCTTCTTTAAGGGCTGCTCCCTGAGAGTAGGCTGATTCAGAAACATCATCTATGGTCAGATCACCATAGGGTTCCATGAGCTCTGTGCAGGGGCCGATATCTCCAACAACAGGAGAATCGGGGCCAGCCACCTTCCGCGCTATCGCAGCTCCGGCAAGATTAAGTTCTCTCATTCGGTGGGAGAGGCCGTAGCGTTTAAGGGCAAGTTCTGAACCGCCGAATGTGTTGGTGAGAAGCGCTTGGCTTCCTGCGCTCAGGTAGGTTCTATGAACGTCTGCAACTTTTTCTGGGGCAGCAGAGTTCCACAGTATCGTGGCTTCGCCAGGCTGCAGGCCCCTTGCCATCAGCTCTGTTCCCATTGCTCCATCCAGCAGTCTTAGATTCTTCACCTCTGGTGAACTCCTTTGCGAGATTTTGTGGCAAATTTCGAGTCATACAGCGGCTGCAGGGTCGAATGAATGCAGCTTTTTGTGTGCAGATGATCTTTGTTATGGAAGGCAGGGGGGTTACCTTGCCCTTGGATCAGCAAGCGTTCTGAGGCCGTCCCCAACAAAGTTAAGGGCAAAAATGGTGAGTGAAAGGATAAGGCAGGGCCAGACCAAAAGAATTGGCATATCGAAGATTTTTTGGCGGGCGATGTTGATCATCTGCCCCCATGAAGGATCAGGAGGCTGAACACCGATGCCAAGAAAGCTAAGGGTGCTTTCGGCAAGAATAACGGCAGCGAGATCCACCATCGAAACAGCCAAAAGGAGTCCGGCAAGGTGGGGAAGAATGTGCCGCACCGTCACATAAACGGGCTTTGCTCCCAGGGCTAAAGAAGCCTGCACAAACTCTCTTTCCTTAAGTGTTGCCACCTGTCCACGAACCAGGCGGGCTACCGAGGGCCAGCCAGTGATAGCCAGGGCCACGATGACCGGAAGAACGCCTGCCCCGAAAATGCCAACAATGAGGATAGCGAGGAGTAGATCTGGAAAGGCAAACATGCCATCCGTAAATCTCATCAAGGGGGTGGCGATCCATTTCGGAGCCATTTCGCCAACCACTCCGACCAAAACACCGAAGCTTACGGCAAGGAGGATGGTGGTGATTCCGATGAAAAGACTAAACCTTGCGCCGGTGATAAGCCGCGAAAAAATGTCTCGTCCCTGCTCATCAGTCCCCAGCAGAAACTGACCGCCAGCAGGGAGAAATGAAGCGCCAAAGCTTTTATTTGGGTCTGGTAGAAAGAAAGGTCCGACAAGTGCGGCGGTAAAAAGCACGGCGAGAAATGCCGCGCTGAGCCAAAAAACAATGCCGAGCTTTACCTTCACGCCGTGGCCTCCCTAATTCGGGGGTCAAGCAGGGGCATGATAAGGTCTACCGCCAGGTTGACCAAGATGAAGAGGGCGCCTGTGACCAAAACACAGCCAAGAAGAATGGGCGTATCGTTTCTCTGGATGGCATCAATGGCTGTGGACCCCATTCCAGGCATGAGAAAAATAGTCTCAACAATAAAGGACCCTGTAAGCAGGAATCCGAAACTGGTGCCGATGGATGTGATGACAGGCAGGAGGGCATTTTTGAGCCCATGAACCAGAATAAGCCGCCACTGAGGAACACCCTTTGCTGTTGCCAGCTTAATGAATTCCTGGGCTAGAACTTCCACCATTGCGGCTCGCGTAAGCCTGGTTAGAGTCGCTGTGGGCCGAGCTGCAAGCACAATCACAGGCATGACCAGATAGAACCATACAGGTCCCCTTAAGGGGGTTTCCCATGAAATAGGCAGCTGGTCAAGCCGGACGGCAAAAAAGAAAACGAGGATGGGCGCCAGCACAAAGTTGGGCAGAGTGACGCCGAAAGTTGAAAAGGCGAGTATGCCTTGGTCCAGAGCTTTCCCCTGATTTATCGCTGCTAAGGTTCCAAGCAGGATTCCCAAAAAGGCTGCCAGGATGATGGCCGGAACGGCAACCATCATAGTCATTGGCAGGGCTCGAGCTAAAATCTGTGTGACAGGTTCTTTGGCTCCTGAGATAGAGGTGCCAAGGTCGCCCTTTATTGTTCGCCCCAGATAATCAAAAAACCTAATGGGAGCAGGCTTATCCAGTCCCATATTGCGGCGGATTTGTTCGACCTGGGCGATAGATGCTTTTTCGCCTGCCAGATATGTGGCGGCATCGCCTGGGGCAAGCTCATCGACAATAAACGTGACGAGAAGCAGAAAAAGCAGGCTGACCAGCCCCCCAGCCAAACGCTTAAAAAAGACCCCCGCTAGAGACCGAGGCTTCACCCCTGACTCCTTGATGAGGGTCTTTTTACCATCGTTCTTTCAGTTTCCCTATCAGTCGACAGGGCTCTTGATGATGAGAGTAGCGTTGTGCCCGCCAAAGCCGAAGCTGTTGGTTAGAGCGTAGTTGAACGTGTGATCTCGGCTTTGGTTGGGTACATAGTCAAGGTCACATTCTGGGTCAGGATTTTCGAGGTTGATGGTCGGAGGCACCTTCTGGCTCTGAAGAGCCATGATGCAGATAACTGTCTCAACCGCTCCAGCTCCGCCCAGCAGGTGACCGATGGACGACTTGGTGCTTGAAACAGGGATCTTGTAGGCGGCATCGCCGAACACTGCCTTGATCGCTCTCGTCTCACCGGGGTCGTTGTAAGGGGTAGATGTGCCGTGAGCGTTGATGTAGCCAATCTGGTCAGGAGTAATTCCCGCCCTTTTGATGGCCATTCTCATTGCCCTTTGTGCGCCATCGCCATTGGGGTCTGTCGCTGTAATGTGGTAGGCATCACCGCTCATTCCATACCCAACAATCTCTGCCAGGATGTTGGCTCCCCTAGCTTTGGCCTCGGCATAGTCTTCCAAAACTAAAACGCCGCTTCCCTCTCCCATCACAAAGCCGTCTCGATCCTTGTCAAAGGGGCGAGAAGCTTTTTCCGGCTCGTCGTTTCTGGTTGACATTGCCTTCATAGCACTGAAGCCAGCCATGCCGATAGGAGTAATGGGAGCTTCTGAGCCGCCTGCCAGCATCGCACGGGCATCGCCACGCTTAATGATATGGTAGGCATCGCCAATGGAGTTGACTCCTGTGGCGCAGGCTGTGACAACGCAGGAATTAGGCCCCTTAAGTCCGAAATGGATCGAGGTGTAGCCCGACGACATATCCGGAATCATGTAGGGAACGAGGAAGGGGGTGACTCGATTGGGCCCTTGTGTAAAGAGCTTTTGAGTCTGTTCGCTCATGATGGTAAGCCCGCCAATGCCAGAACCGATGAGAACACCGGTTTCAAGTTTTAAGGCTTCATCATCAAGAGGGAAGTTGGCATGCTTCAGCGCCATCGTCGAAGCGGCGATGCTGAAGGCAAGAATGCGGTCCATTCTCCTCGCGTCTTTGGGTTCCAGCCAGTCTTCCGCTTTAAAGTCTTTAACTTCGCCAGCGATTCGGGTGGAATACTCAGAGACATCGAAATGGGTGACAGGACCGACCCCGTTTTCTCCCGCCAGCATGCGGGGCCAGAAAACTTCCGTCCCTGTGCCGAGGGGGGTAACAGCGCCAATGCCCGTTACTACCACTCGGCCGGAGGGCACGAACTCGTGGCTCATCCCAGCTTCTTATCAATGTAGGTGACAGCGTCGCCTACGGTCTTGAGGTTTGTAACGTCCTCATCAGGAATATCGATGCCGAATTCCTCTTCGAGGGCCATGACCAACTCGACCACGTCGAGGGAATCTGCGCCCAAATCATCTTGGAATGATGCGCCCTCGTTCACTTCGCTTTCTTGGGCTTTAAGGGTCTCGCAGACGACCTTTTTGACTCTCTCAAACGTGCTTTCCGCCATGTGTCAATGCACCTTGTGTGGTGAAGGGCTTCTGTTTGTACCAGATGCCCAAACCCAGGCATTCTACCATCGAATTGCCAAATGAAAGGACGGACCTTCTTTTTAATATCTGGGCATTTCTACTTTTCACTCCGCTTCCCTCAAGTGTTTGAGCCCTGCTGCTGGCAGATAGAGGCTGTCATTAAAGTAAGCGGCAGAATCTCCCATTTCTTTCCAGACTCCATTGACCTTGATCTGTTCTGCTCCAAGTGGAAGGACAGCCCAGTCACTGCCTTTTTTAAGTGTATAGAAGCCAAAGGTTGGGTCTTCGGTCAGAGTCCATCCAGACGATTTTGCCCATTGGTTTAGGTCTCCAAAAGACATTCCTGTTATCCTGCAGGCCGCTTTATTAACACGGGAACCTGAAACTATTCCAGAGCTGCTGACATCCAGCCGCAGTCCTGATGCACGAGCCAGGGTGTGTCTTGAAATTCTTTCTATAAAGGCCAGCTGTGTTTTAAGGTCAAAGGATTGCGGATCTGAAAAGCCTCTTGGTGTCGTTTTTATTTGTGGCCAGTAGAAGCAAATGATATCCGCATGTTGGTTTATAACGCGGACGCTGACACCTATTCCTTTGGTCATCCTTGCAGTTGAAGGAGGAAGGTTTGAAGAAAAGTGCTTCATGAAAGGCGGAACAGCAGGGCCATTGTCGTCAAGGAACTTCTGCTGGTCTTCTAGGGTAGATCCTTTGGGGAGCAGTTTGTCTTGTGTTTTTGATGAGATCCAACGCGCACTGATATGGACTGAAGCTCCTGCTGAATCATTGTAAGAAGCAATCTGCGTATATCCCGTTTCTGTAAAACGAGGTTCTCGCAGCTTTTCACGAAGCTGAAAACCGCTTTCTTCAAGCAGTGAGTGGGGAAAGGGGCGGGATTCTGAAACTGCTAATAGAGCAAGAAAGTTTAACATTTTTTATGACACTCCAGAGTATTTATCTGGCTGCGAATGAATTAGGGTGGTCAGGATCTGCCCCACCCTAATTCATCAAGATTTATTCTGCATCTTTTAAGTGTTTGATCCCTGCTGCTGGCAGATAGAGGCTGTCATTAAAGTAAGCGGCAGAATCTCCCATTTCTTTCCAGACTCCATTGACCTTGATCTGTTCTGCTCCAAGTGGAAGGACAGCCCAGTCACTGCCTTTTTTAAGTGTATAGAAGCCAAAGGTTGGGTCTTCGGTCAGAGTCCATCCAGACGATTTTGCCCATTGGTTTAGGTCTCCAAAAGACATTCCTGTTATCCTGCAGGCCGCTTTATTAACACGGGAACCTGAAACTATTCCAGAGCTGCTGACATCCAGCCGCAGTCCTGATGCACGAGCCAGGGTGTGTCTTGAAATTCTTTCTATAAAGGCCAGCTGTGTTTTAAGGTCAAAGGATTGCGGATCTGAAAAGCCTCTTGGTGTCGTTTTTATTTGTGGCCAGTAGAAGCAAATGATATCCGCATGTTGGTTTATAACGCGGACGCTGACACCTATTCCTTTGGTCATCCTTGCAGTTGAAGGAGGAAGGTTTGAAGAAAAGTGCTTCATGAAAGGCGGAACAGCAGGGCCATTATCGTCAAGGTACTTCTGCTGGTCTTTTAGGGTAGATCCTTTGGGGAGCAGTTTGTCTTGTGTTTTTGATGAGACCCAACGCGCACTGATTTGGACTGAAGCTCCGGTTGAATCATCATAAGAAGCTATCTGCATATATCCTGTTTCTGTAAAATGAGGCTTTCGCAGATTATCAAGAAGCTGAAAGCCGCTTTCTTTAAGCAGTGAGTGGGGAAAGGGGTTGGTGTTTGAAACTGCGAGTAGAGCAAGAAAGTTTAACATTTTTTATGACACTCCAGATGGAATAAGGTTTGGAATAGAACTAAGCGCGACCTGTTCGCTTCCTGAATGAGCAGGGGATACAGTAAAGTCATATAGGTTAGTGCTGTGATAGACGAGCCCAAAATAGGGGGAACTGCTTCGCTGCCAGTATGTTGAACCTGACCATTCAAATGCAGGGTTCACCCAAATACTGCCAGTCGTAGACCATAGATAAGATGACGAAGAATCATATCTCAATCCATTGCTAGAATCAACAAGGACATGAAATGTAAACATGTTAGATTCATAACTGCCTGACTTGGACGAGTTGCTAGAGTTTATTGGGCTGGTAATAGTGGAGTCAGTTCCGGCTGGGCATAAGGGCCAATATGCGAAGGCCGGGTAGGATTGAGCTTCGACAAGGATGCAGCTAGAGGAAGCTCCTTGGCTGGCAAGGGCTATATGCAGTATCGCGGCGAAGTCTCTACAGTCACCTTTAGCCCAAACTGCTGGTGCTGCTTTATCAATAGGGTTGCGGAGATATGTCAGCAATGTGGTGAGATTAAATTTGCTGACTAGACTTCCGTTGTTGAAGACTGGCCAGTATGCGGCACTAATTGTTGGATCATAAGCAAGGCGATTCCATGGGCTTCTATTGCTGTAATGAATCCCTCTTGTCATCTCCTTCAGCACCTGGTTTGTTCCGCTTGCTCCAAACGCCCATCTGCACGTATATTCAAGAAAGTCTGTCCAGGGGAGCTGCTGCAGTCCAATTGGTGTTGAGTCAAGAACACAGATTCTCTCCCAAGTCTGCCAGTTTCCATGAGTGCCATTGTCAGTACCTGAAATGTTGGCTCCGCCTGGATCGTAGACAAGGGGCATGCTGTACTTGACTTCCAGAGCTCCGACTGCGATGCTGTCTGGCAGACCGTTGACAGAAGCAGTCAGCACTACAGTGCTGTTGGCGGGAATTGTGAAGCTGGCAGGACTGACCGATACCGACAGGGGCAGGTAGTAGGGGCCAGGGTCGGTGTAGTTTGGTCCAGGAATCTTGAGCCGCGCATCGGTGAAGTTGAGGGATCCTCCTACAGGCTTGATGTTGGAGTTGTTGATCCGGATATTGATCGTTGGAGTCGTTCCTTTTACATAGGCGACGTGAGAGACGTTATTGTTTTCAGCGCCTGGCTCCCATGTGCCTCCGTAATTTTGGCTCCATTCGAGTTCCGGGTGGGGTTCTGGTGCAATGGTTCTATCTGTGGTGCTGATGTTGTCTTGGTAATCTCTCCTGTCGATCGCAACGCTGGGCAGAGAGGGCTGACCTGGGCCTGGGCCTTGAGCCTGCATGGAGGCTGCTGCGAAGAGGGCCAAACCTGTTGAGCATGTAAACCTCAAGATGTGATTGATCTCGATGCGGGAATGCATCAGTTTTAGTATACATACACAATTTCAGCAAGTTCGGAAATTTTATTCAAACAAATAAGGATATTTTTGTGTAGATTTAATGGCAAGAAGCCCATGTGGGTGGGGCCAGTTTGGCTCCACCCACATGGGCTTCATAAATGCTTTATGAGGCTAAATAAAGAGTCCGCCGTCCACTGTCAGAACCTGACCAGTGATGAAGGAAGCCTGTTCGCCTGCCAAAAAGAGGACAGCCGCCGCGACATCCGCACCGGAACCCAGTCTGCCCAGGGGGGTCTGCTTTAGAATTCCTTCTTTAAAGTCTTCGCTAAGTTCATGGGTCATGTCTGTTGCAATAAACCCAGGAGCGACGGCATTGCAGGTAATGGATCGACTGCCAAGTTCTTTGGCAGTCGAATAAGTCAGGCCAATTAGGCCTGCTTTGCTGGCGGCGTAGTTGGCCTGCCCTGCCTGCCCGTGCTGACCGATGACGCTGGAAATGTTGATGATGCGCCCTTCACGCGCTTTCATCATGGGTTTCAGAACCTGTTTTATCGCCAGCCAGCTTCCTTTAAGGTTGACATCCATAACTCGGTCAAAGTCATCCTCGGTCATTCTCATCAAGAGCTGATCGCGGGTGATTCCTGCATTGTTTATCAGGGCCCAGGGGGTGCCGAGTTCGGCGAAGAGCTTTTCGAAAGCAGCTGCAGCAGAGGCAGAATCGCTGATGTCAGCGGCAGCCCATACGGCTTGACCGCCCGCTGCGATAATGGCTTCTGCTGTGGCAGAAGCAGAGTTTTCTGTTGTGGCAAGGCAGCCAACCTTGGCTCCTGCCGAAGCAAAGGCCATAGCGATCTCTCGCCCAATTCCGCGGCTGGCGCCTGTAACAATGACAGATTTGTTTTGAAAGTTAAGCAGCATGATTAAGATTTTATGAGGAGCACAGCCTGCTGAAGGGTGGCTTGGTCGAGGACCTTGGTGGTCGTGGCGGATTTGTCGATACGGCGGATAAGGCCACAGAGCACTTCGCCCGAACCGCATTCAATAAATGTTTCGATTCCCGCTTTTCTCATCTCAACCACCGATTCGGTCCAGCGGACCGCGCTCTGGAGCTGATCTTCTAAAAGCTGCGCCCAGTTAGAGCCAGGGAGAGAAGTGACATTGCTGTAGACGGGGGCAGATCCCTCGTGAAAGGCAGCGCCAGCCAAGGCAGTCCCCATCTGGCGGGCAGAATCTTCCATGAGAGGAGAGTGAAAGGCTCCGCTGACGTTAAGGGGCAGAACTCTCTTGGCTCCTTTTTCAGCCAAAAAGGCAGAAGCAGAATGGACAGAGTTGACATCTCCACTAATGACCAGCTGCCCTGGGCAGTTGTCGTTGGCGACTACAACCACACCGTCAGATTCGAACTCAGCCAAGGCGGCTTCCAGCTCCTCACGGCCAAAGCCCAGAACAGCGGCCATGGTGCCGGGACGGGCTTTGCCAGCCTCTGCCATGATTCTGCCGCGTTCGGCGACCAGCCTTGCGCCATCCTGCAGAGTGATGACAGATGCGGCGGCGAGAGCTGTGTATTCACCTACGCTGTGCCCGGCAAAGGCATCCGGCTTAAAATCCGACTCCGCTTCAAGTGCTTTCCAGGCAGCGAGACCGGCGGTAAAAAGCGCGATCTGAGCGTTCTCAGTCTGCCTTAACACATCCTCAGGAGTTTCAAAACAGAGGGCGGCGGCATCACGGCCTATAGCCTCAGAAACTTGATCGAAGACAGATTTTGCGGCGGGGGAAGAATCGTAAAGGTCCGACCCCATGCCTGGCACCTGACTTCCTTGCCCCGGAAAGATGACAGCAGTCACGCGCTCCAGGGTACCCCTTGGTCAAGCTCCTATTCGGCCCCTCATTCCTGGCGGTGGCGGCGGAGTTGTTCCGCTGCCGCCTGCTCCAGAATTTGAACCTCTAGGGTCATCGTCGTCATCGATATAGCTGACGCCTTCTGGCTTCTTGGCAGACCATTTGTCGTCATTTTCCTTAGTTGAAATAGTGAATTCCACCGCCTTAAAATCGTCGCCAGTCGATGCTTTCATGCGGGCATCTTTTTCATTGGGGCGGCTTTTCAAAGTCATCAGGTCGGCTTCTCCGTCGTAGTAGGCTTCGTGAGCCCACAGGCGGCGCCATCGGTTTTCTGGCAGATCCTGCCTAGCTTGGGGAGCACCTGTAATGACGGCCCTTTTCTGTCCGTCTCGATACCAGTAGGTGATTTCCTCTGCTCTTACGGCAACTGGGTAGTCGCGGATTGTTTTTGGGTCTCGGACGACATCATCCTTTTTCTTTTCGGCAGGTTCGGGCTTGCCGGCTGTGACTGCTTCTGGCAGCATCGGTTCATAGGGTGGAACTTCCTCCTCTTTAAGCCCTTTTTCTTTTTCGGGCTTCAGCAGCAGGGTGACTCCGCCTGTGGCCACACTGCGGCCTTCCTTTCTATAAACAGTTATCTTCGGAGCAGTGAGGTTTGCTTCCTGTCCCCAATACTTCACACCGCCTGTCGCCACCACGACATCGGTTTTAATGTTGTGCTCAATGCGTGGAGCCTGCACTGTTATCTCGCCATCGGTGGCTTTAGCCGTAATGTAGATTCTCAGGTCTCCATTGGCCTGCACATCTTCGCCTCTAAACTCCCAGCGGCGTTTTTGGGCTTGTCCTTGAAGGCTGAGTGCCAGGATTCCTTCCCAGACCACGGGTCTGGCTCTTAGGCTGTTGTTTCCAATATCCCAGGCGAGATGACCTGTCCTTATCTGGCCGCCATACAGCAGGCCCCTGGCGCCTTTTTCCGCTGTGACAATCTGCGTTTTTTCATCTACAGAAAAGCGAGGAACAAGCACCTGATCTTTGCCTCTGTTCAGTCTGGCTTCCTCGCCGCTTAACCTGCGGGTGTAAATATCATAGTGGACTGTGGGGGCGGTAAAGTTAAGGGGGCCCCCTTCCTTCATCGCAAAAGTGCCATTTTGAACTCGGGTTAAGCTCATGCGGCTTCTGTCCCAAGTGATGTTCACCTGCTCTGCCGATGCGCTTGCGGTTTTGCCGCCCCCACGGTAAACGCTGATCTGGGTTCTGCCCAAAACCAGGCCTTGTGGAGCGTTCTGCCCCACTAGGTTAGCCTTAATTCGGCTGAGAGCATCGTGCTGAAGCACCGAGACAATGCCAAACCAGCTGGCTCCAAGAAGCAGTGTGCTTCCTAGAACCAACCCAGTTTGGGAAAAGAGCCTTCCCAAGCCTGCTCTTTTACGAGAGAGTGACATTAACAGAAGTCTGACTGCTCGGAGTCGTAATCGTCACGGGCGAACTGCCATTTTGGGCAGCCTTGGCGGCTCTTACTGTGTAGGTTCCGGCAGGCAGCCAGAATGTAACTCTACCCGCCGAATCGGCAATGCCGCTGCGGATGACTGTGCCGGCAAGGAGAACTTCAACCACAGCACCAGAGCCGCTGGCTGAAACGTTTACGGTGAGGTTGGCGGGAAGAGGCGGGGGAGAATCGCCGCCTGTTGGGACAAGAGAGATCAGCCCGGCATCGACCACTCCGCCTACAGCGCCAGCGGGAGGAGAGAAGAAGCCAGTGAAGTAGGCGGCTCCGCTCGCTGTGCCCTGCAGTCCAAGAAAGACAGAGAGAGACGCAGAGGAGTAGGCGACTTGGGTTATGGTGAAGGCGCCGTTGGCGGCAGAAACTGCTCTTCGGCCTGCAATCGAAACTGAAGCCCCGGGAACCCCAGTTCCATTTGTTGAATCAACTACCCGGCCTGTGATGCTGACTTCAGAAGGACCGATAAAAAGGTCGCCCAGGTCGATGGAAGCCGTGACGGGGGGGAACGTGAAGGTTCTGATGATCGGCGAGCCAGAGATGGTTGTGGTGACAGTGAGGCTGGTGGCTCCTGCCGGAACATCGATGTTGAATCCCCCGTCGACCGTGTTCGTCAGGGCCGTTTTATCTCCGATTCTTACCGTGGCTTGAGGCGATGGGGCTCCACCGTTTTCAATCCAGATCACACGGCCAAGAATAGAAACGGTCGTGCCTCCACCGCCCCCACCGGTGCCTCCTCCTCCTCCGCCGCAGCCGACAAGGACGAGCAGGGCGGCGCACAGGGTGAGAAGGAGAAGGAATCTGCCTTTTACCATGCTGTCACCGAAAGATCCTGAGTGGAAGATCTGGCCATAAAGTAGTTTCTAATGTTTGGCTTAAGAGTAAATCGCTGATTCGTGCCAGCCATAGTGATCTGCCCGCCTTTTGGCGAGCTGACAATGGAACGGACTCTGAGCTCGTAAAACTGGCCAGGGGTTAGGCCAGTCAACCTGACCTGCCAAGTTGAACCTGATGCTCCCCTTATATCTCTAAAGTGGGGGGTCTTGTTTAGGCTCATAGCCTGGAATCCACCAGGAGAAGGAGGGAGTTCGGAATCGAGCTTGGCATCAAAAGATGCCGAGGCATTTGTGGCTGCTCCGAGCTGAATCCACGAGCTGCGTCCTCTTTCCCCATAAAAATCGAGGCCCATTTCCCATAGGGGGCCGACCGGCGTCGGAGATGGAGCTGGCACTTTCCATGCAAAGAGGGGGCTGCCCACCGCTGGACTGGCTGCTGCGCTTGATGCCGGAGCAGGGAAGACAAGAATGCCTCCTTCAGTTCTTAGGCACCTTACCCACAGGGCCTGCTTTGCGGTAAAGCTGGTGGCAGGCTGAAAAGTGCCAAGGTCTTGGTTGACGGGGTCGGGAACAAAGCTGAAGAGTGTTGTCCCTAGA
The DNA here is from genome assembly GCA_964607175.1 of uncultured Fimbriimonadaceae bacterium. Lineage (GTDB taxonomy): Bacteria > Armatimonadota > Fimbriimonadia > Fimbriimonadales > Fimbriimonadaceae > JAKRSE01. The sequence goes on along the minus strand of CAZSIM010000008.1, from coordinate 43,195 downwards.
ATCGTTCCCACTGCTTCTGTGTAGGTTGAAAGGGCTTCTGCTCCGGCAGCTGCCTGCAGGCTGCTGCTAGCTACATTGGCTAGATTAGGAGCTGTGATAGAGTTCCAGCCTGGCTGGAGAGAAACGGTCTGGATCTCGTTTTGGTCAAGCCTAGCGGGATGGCTGTTGGTCACCGCGCCGCTTGGACGAGTGAACAACCCGACCCCTTGCGAGAAGCCGCCAGTTTCTGGGCTCAGAACGAATCGGCCCTGTCTAGAATCCCACAAGGCAAGCAGAGTGCTGGCTGCGCCAGAACCAAGGACTCCTTGGATGGATGGCCTAAGGGGCTGCCCCGCCAAGCCCATAAAGTTCAGGCGATTTGCCAAAGTCACCGACTGGCTGATCCAGGATGAATCAGCTGTCAGTTCCAGACCCATGTCGCCTTTGGGCTTGCTCACTTTTCTTGTCAGAAGAGTGGTGGAAACGCCTCCTACAGTGCGGATGACCCGAACAGTGATGCTCTGAGCTCTATCAAAGCTGGCATCGTTGAAGTTGAAGCTGAAGGCCTGATTTTGAACCAGAGTGTTTTGAGTGACGGATCCATAGACAGCCTGGACTGACCAAGTCTGTCCTGCGGCAGGACGGGGGAAGCCATTGAGCGTTCCGTACAAAGGACGGAAGCTTGGGCTGGCGCCAGTGGCGACAGCTCCGGCAGGAAGGCTGACTCGGGAACTGGTGGAGAGGAAGGGCATATCCACCATGACTCGATAAATCTGCCCGTCAAAAGTGGTCGAAGGAAAGTTGGGGGCCACGCTTCCATACCCGCCGGCAAGATCAACAGTATCGTCCTGCAGGGTTGTAAAGAACCTAAGGCTGTCTGGCCGCCAATAGACAGGATAGGAACGGCCTGAAAGAAGAATTTCGTCGCCGTTGGTCAACAGTCGGGTGGCATGGGAGATGATTCCGAAAACGCCAAAATCAGATGTACCCGCGTCTGGAGCAATGGGAAAGGCCTGGATGACTGACCGCACCCCTGCCCATGAATCGCCATCTAGAATGTACTGGCGGTTTGACCAGTTGGCAAAGGTCTGGCCTTCGATTGTTGCAGAAGGTGACCCAGTGACAGTGTTCAGCGCAGTCTGTGCCTGCAGGACTAGATCGGCCTGAGTTTGAAACGCAGCAGGGGAGGCGTAAAAGGAGCGGTTGAACTGGGCAATGAACCCTGGATGTTCGATGAGCACCTTTGAAAAAGCTGTTCCCGCCATTTGGTAGCGCAGCAGGTAGGGGCCTCCCGAACTCGCTCCGACCGGCAGAGTTGTGTTGAGCAGGTTAGGAGCGATAAAGGCTTTAGTGCCAAGGCCTGGCTGGTTGCACCAGTCATAAACCGAACCGGCATCGTAAAGCGAACCTAAAGCGGCTTCGATTTCTTCGCTCGTTGGGCTGCCAGGAATGGTTCCAGGAGTGCGCGCAATGCTGATGACTGCGGCTCTCACTAAACCTTCGTTCCAGGCATCGAACGGAATTGATGAATCAAGCCGGTAAGCCAGCAGAAGGGTATGGATGAAATTGAGAGAGGCTGCTGTAGATGAGTTGTAGACTGGGAACCTGATTTCAGGTCCTCCAACAGCATTGGGAATGTAGGCGCCGCCTGCTACAGCTGTTCTATCTTGAATATCAGCATCGTAATTGAGAACCTTAATGGTGCCATTTGCTTTTGGAGCGCCAAAAAAGGCATCCATCGCCGATTTTGCTGCGGCGAAGGTGTTTTCAAGATGGGTGCGGTAAGCCGCAGGGAAGGACCTGCTGCCCGAAGCATCAAAGCTGAGAGAAAGTGTTTCGCCAGCCAAGGGAGAGAAGCCAGCTGAGCTGCTTTTTTTGCTGATTTCAACTGGCAGGGGAACCCCGTTGCTTGTCAGGATGATTGTGCTGGGGAGAGAGAACTGAACCTTATCTCCTCTTTTGGTCCTGACCTTTTTTGTCAGGGCGGCAGCATTGTTTCCAAACAGGCGCAGCCTGGCATCTAAGGCCGAATCGATGCTGGTCGAAGTTCTAAATGTCCCAACTTCCAGCTTAAGCTGACCAGCTTGGGCAGAGATAGAGAGGGCGGCGCCCGCCATAAGCGCCATCCCTCTATTCAAGTTTGTTTTCATCCTCACGGTCCCTTGCTTCCTCCTCTTACTAAGGAGTGAAGGTTCGGACCTCGCTGATCGTTCGGCTGGCGGTGCCATTCGCCAAACCTAGGATGAAGTAGTAGTAGGTTCGTCCTGGGGTAAGGCTTGGCCCGCCGAAGGTGGAATAGTTCACCGAGGTCCCCGTGATGATAGCTGACTCGGCAATTGAGTTTATATCCAGCCTCGGATATTCGGCAAAGACGTAGACCTTGAAGTCAGATGCTCCGCTGCTGCTTGTCCAATTGAAGCGAAGGGGAGAGCCTGAAACACTTGAACTTCCAAAGGGGCCAAGGGTATCGGCAAACTCCACCGTGCTTAAGTTCGATTCAGTCAGGTCAGGCAGGTCAGAATATCGGCTGGAAAGTGTTGTTGCCGCGTAGCGGTAGGTTGACCGAGTATTCAGGCCTTGATCTTGGAAGAAGGCGGCGAGGGGGTCGGCATTGAACTCCAATCCTCTCAGAGTTCCGGTTTCGCCGCTGCCTCGGTAAATGCCCCATCCCAGGTGATCGTCAAATCTCTGTTCATCCCACGATAAAACTGCTTCCACCAAGGTGTCTCCTACTGCGGCTCGGCTTGTGGCATTCTGCGCTTTGAAAGGAAGGCTCTTGTCAGCTTTAAAGGCCTTAGCCTTGGCCCAAGCAAGAGCAGAGGCCTGGCTTTCGCTTGACCTGCTTTGAATGGGGCTGACCCAAGTGACCACTCCAAAATTTTGTGGCGAAGTGAGTGAAGGAGTCCCTGGGGCGCCAAGAATGAAGTCTGTGTAGACCGTGTTGTTTCTTACAACCCTAATGTCATCCCAATCGGCTCGATAGCCTTGGCTCATGGCTACAACTTCGTAGGTTTCCCCGCCGATCAGGTCGGTAAAGGCATAGACGCCATCCTCGTTTGTGACAGCTCTAGCCGATGAACCAGCGCCGTTGTAGGCAAAAACATTGACACCTTCAAGGAGGAATCCGCTTCGATCTTTGACAGCTCCCTCAATTCGGCCTAGATTGCCTGTAGGAGCGACAAGAATGTTGCCGTTGCTTCGAACAGAGCCATTGACCGTAATGACCATGGTGCTGCCCCTGTAATTTAGGCCGCTGGCAGAAATATCTGCCTCAACTTTGTGGAACCCTGAGGTGAGGCTGTCAACGGAGTAACTGCCTGCATTTGAGCTTGTTGTTTCGCGGCCATCAACTCTTATTCGAGCGCCGCGGACTGGCTGAGTTACACCAGAATCATCTAAAAAGAGGATTTGACCGGTCAGGGTGGCGTTGCGAGGATTATTGGCAGAACCGCCTGTCTGGCCGCCGCATCCTGCCAGAAGAAGAGCTGTGGCTAGGCTGCCGATTAGGGAGAGCTGAGAAATCTTCATTGAGGAACCACTCTGCAGGTATCAAAACGCATGGAACCGGTTAAGGTTTCATTTATCAAACATCTGAATGAAAATGGGTCAGGATCAATTGATCCTGACCCATTTTACGAGATAAAGGTTTGTCTTAGTTGACGTAGGTGTTTTTTGCGACGACTGGCTGAACCTGTCCAGCCACCTTGCCCTTGGCCAGCAGTTCGGCTCGGCCTTCTGCAGCTGAATCTTCGCATCCAAAGAACTCATAGCCAGTGCCATCCCAAACCTTGAACTTGGCAGGCTCGCCCTTGGCGTTGCAGCAGCCTGCTTCGCCCTTTTTCACCAGCTTTTCAGGGGTGGATTTTTCGCAGGCGCCGCCAGACTTGGAATTCATTCTGCCCTTGTCTTTGGCGAGAGCGATCATGGGCGCAGGAGCCTGTCCGCCTTCGCTGGTAAGGTGCATGGCCTGAGCAGTTGCCCAGAATGCCTTTTCCTGTGTTTCTTCGCATGGAGCGTTCAGCTCGTCATCCCAAGCCAAAGTCACGGTGCGATCCTTCATTTTTGCGGAGCAGCAGTCCTTGGTCTTGGCAGCGGCTTCCTTCTTTTCCGCTGCGCAGCAGTCCTTAGCCTTCTTGGCTGCAGGGGCGCCACCTTCCATGGAGGCGTGAACCTTGCCTTCTGCCTTGGCAGAACAGCATGACTTGGCGGCTTGATCCGCAAACGCAATGGAGCCCAGAACGAGGGCAGCCAACAAAGAAACAGCTTTAAGCATAGAATTCACCGAGACCTTTCTATTATTCCGCAAAACTAGACCAATGCCTTCAATTCTGCTGCCGGAGCAGTAGATTCCCATGCAAATGCAGGGTTGCCGAAGTGGCCGTTCCTTGCGGTGGGCAGATATTTGTGAGTCCTCAGACCCAAATGCTCGATAATGCCCTTGGGAGACATATCGAACCTTTCTCGAACTGCCTTAACGATTGACTCCATGGAGACCCTTTCGGTTCCAAAAGTTTCGAGATTGACCGAGACAGGCTGAGCAACACCGATGGCGTAAGCAAGGCTGACAACGCAGCGGTCGGCAAGGCCGGCTGCAACAATGTTTTTGGCCACGTGGCGGGCCATGTAGGCTGCACTTCTGTCCACCTTGGTCGGGTCTTTTCCACTGAAGGCACCGCCGCCATGGGGGCAGAGTCCGCCGTAGGTGTCAACGATGATTTTGCGTCCGGTCAGACCAGTGTCACCGTGGGGGCCGCCAATAATGAACTGGCCTGTGGGGTTGATGTGGAAAGTGATGTCGCCATCGATGTACTGGCTGTATTCGGCCAGAACAGGATCGATGACTTCCCTGCGGACAATGTCGCGAATCGTGTCGGTCTTGTCCGCATCATGCTGCTGGCTAAGAACAACTGTGTCGATCTTGACGGGAGTGTCGCCGTTGTAGATGACAGAGACTTGGCTCTTTGAGTCAGGGCGAAGGCCGAGAGAAGGCTGCTCGCGGCGGACCTTTGTGGATTGGCGAGTTAGAGCATGGGCCACGCTGATAGGCAGGGGCATAAGCTCAGGAGTCTCGTTGCAGGCCATGCCAAACATCATTCCCTGGTCACCGGCTCCGCCAGTGTCAACGCCCATGGCGATGTCGGGAGACTGCTTATTAATGGCCAGCATTACGCCGCAGCTGTGGCCATCAAAGCCTCTGGCTGTGTCGGTGTATCCAACATCGCAGATGGTTTTGCGCACAAGCTCGTTGATTTCAACGTAGCCAGAAGTGGTTAGCTCGCCAGCGACCACCGCAACACCGTGTGCAACAAGGGTCTCAATTGCCACTCGGGCGGTAGGGTCCTGTTCAAGAACCGCATCGAGAATCGCATCTGATACTTGGTCAGCCAGCTTGTCGGGATGTCCCTCGCTGACGCTTTCTGAGGTGTAAATCTTGACGTCTGCCACTTCGCCACGAATTTACCCGTCTGACTTAAGGCCGCGTGGGGTCTCATGGCTTTGGGGCTCAGGACATAAACTGCTTAAAATGAAACTAATCCTGGCAGCTTTATCGTTTTTTATGCTGTTTCAGGCTGCATCAGCACAGGCATCGGCTGTGCCTGAGCTTTTGTCATCAAGAGGAGGATTAGTTCATGTTTCCGTGCCTGGCGAAGAGAAATCGAAGGCGCCAATTGTTCAAGGCCCAGATGGCTCTTTACATTTGGCTCTGTGGAAGGAGAACCGCTGGCAGGCTGATATCTGGGTTTCTCCATCTGCACCAAGTGATGAGTCATTGATAAGAGAAGTGGTCTTTAGGGTTAAGAAAGATGATTCTTTTATTGAAGTGGCAAAGGTGCAGCAGGCTGCATCGGGCCATGTTTTTAGGGGGCGTGGCTTAACTTTAAGAACATATAGAAGCAGGCCTATAACTTCACGGCCGACCGAAGGTTTGATTCGGATGCAGACTGTTGCAGGCCCGGTATGGCCAAAAGATGGCGACCTGGAAGATAGTCTGTCTCGGGAGGGTTTTTGGGCGGTATGGACGGGAACCATTGTCCCAGAGTTTTCTGGCCGACATGAGTTTCAGCTGAAGGGGCAGATCGCAAAAATCAGTCTTACAGTAAACAGGGGGCCTATCCGGACAACTGATGGCGTCTTTTCCTTGGATCTTCGGGCGGGTGAACCAGCTTTGATTAGGTTGGAAGGCTTTATAGAGAAAATAGGTGGAGTCTCCTGCCTATGGACTCCGCCTGTTGGGCCGACTGAAGTCGTCCCAGCCAGCCGTCTCCAGCCGGAAACCAAGGGGACGATCAAGATTCCCCAGTGGAAGGCGCCAGATGACTTTCCTATCCAGGCAGACTGGAAAGGGGCAAAGGTTTCACTTCCAGCTCCGAACGGGGGGCGAGGCGTGGTGTGGGGCAGGGTCCAGCAGCCCGATGGAGTCTGGCTGCATGTAGAGGCCATTGATGGCAGGGCGGAGATGCCATTGCCAGACAACCCGGCTCGCTCAGGTCGGCTGTTTCCGACCAGCTGGCTGGCAGCCGGAGAAGATGGAGTCACTCTTCTTCCTGGGCCAGATATCATTCAGGCTCCGGCTCCTGTTCAGTTCTCAGAGCCAGCCCCAGATGCTGGGCTTGATCCTGACTATATGGATTGGGAAAAGGCCCTGCAGTTTAAAGACGAGGCGGCGGTTCAGCCTCTCAACTCTCGATCGGCTCTTAGGGCGTTGTATGAACCCATGGCCCGAGAGGCGGCGCGCAGCGCAGGATTGAATGAATCTATCTTCTGTCGAATGATTGAGGTGGAATCTGGCTGGGACCCTAATGCAATGAGCCCGGTTGGGGCCATGGGGCTGGGGCAGCTGATGCCAGGCACTGCGTTTGAACTGGGGGTCGATGATCCGTTTGATCCTCAGCAGAACCTAGCCGGAGCGGCCAAATATTTGGCCAGGCAGCATAAAAGGTTTGGGTCATATCTTTTGGCTCTCGCTGCCTACAACGCCGGGCCAGGGGCGGTGATGCGTCATGGGGGCGTGCCTCCTTACCGCGAAACTCGCCGATATGTACGGAAGATTTTGGGGTGAGGCGTATATAAAGTCAGGCGCAGCTGACGAGCTGCGCCTGACTTTATAGACTGTGAACTTCTACCAGCCGCGATTGGCAAGCTGATCGCTGTCAGGAAGGCTGCTGCAGTTGATTCCAACCATTGCTTCACCAAGGTTTCTGCTGATTTCAGCCAGCTTGGCCGCATCATCTCTAAACAGAACAGCTTCGACAATGGCGCGGGCACGCTTGGCGGGGTCGCCTGACTTGAAGATTCCCGAGCCAACAAACACTGTTTCTGCGCCGAGCTTCATCATCATGGCGGCGTCAGCGGGGGTGGCAATTCCACCAGCAGAGAAGTTTGGCACGGGGAGTCTTCCTGATTGATGAACTTCCTGAACCAAAGCCAAGGGAGCCTGCATTTCTTTCGCCAAGACGTAAAGTTCATCTTCACGCGCGCCAGCGACGGTGCGAATCTCCTTCATGATCGTTCTCATGTGGCGAACGGCTTCAATCACGTCGCCTGTGCCAGCCTCACCCTTAGTTCGGATCATGGCGGCTCCTTCGCCGATTCTCCTTAAAGCTTCGCCAAGATTTCTGGCTCCGCAGACGAAAGGAATGGTGAAGGCGTGCTTGTCCACATGGTTTTCGTGGTCGGCAGGAGTCAAGACCTCACTTTCGTCGATGTAATCGACTTCGAGGGCCTGGAGGATTTCTGCTTCGACAAAGTGGCCGATCCGGCACTTGGCCATAACAGGAATGGTGACGGCAGCCTGAATGCCCTGAATCAGTTCAGGATCGCTCATTCTGGCGACGCCTCCCTGAACGCGAATGTCAGCGGGGACCCTTTCCAAAGCCATGACAGCTACGGCTCCGGCGTCCTCAGCGATTTTCGCCTGATCAGCATTGACGACATCCATAATGACGCCGCCCTTTAACATTTCGGCTAAGCCGACCTTTTCTCGCCAGGTGTTCTGACCCTTGGCTCCGTTGTTGGAACTCATCTCAGGTAATCCTTTTAGGTTCAAGTTGTCCACTTGAGAGCAAGTAAAGAGTGTGGCAGGCGGTGCTTAACCTTCTCAGGACTGGAGAAGACTAGGTGAGCCTGTGGTCCTGCCTCAATCTAGGGGTTTGATTGACCGAGTCTCGGACCAGTAGCTGTGAGCGACCCTGTGTGAGTGTCTTTCAAAGAGGTCTCCCATCACCCGCACAAGGCTGGAATGGATGACGACCATTTCGATCATGGGGCCAAGCACTGCAAAAGGAATCACCTTGGCCAAGGGGGCTGCAAGCCATTCAAATCCCTTAATGATCAGCAGCATGATGGGCACGGTGATCAGGAGAAAAAGCAGTGTGTATCTAAGGCCATCCCACTGCAGGGGCAGCAGATCTTTTTCCAAAGCCATAAACCGGCCGCCAAAGGTTTTTGCTCTGGCGTGATACATTTTTCGGTGGGCTGTGTACCAAATAATCTGGTAGCCGAGAGTGCCGAAGACATTGGCTATGAGGAGTCCTAGAAGAAAGCCTTCGGTGGGGCTGCCTGTGGAGTACTGAAATGCTGTTCCCAGCAGAGGGCCAAACATGCCGAAAGCGCCTGAAAGGAGGAAGGTGGCAAACATTCTGCCCCTAAAGGCTCGGGCCAGGGCCTCTTCATCCTGCCTTATACTGTCTAAGTCTCTTGCGGCAAGGGCGTGTTTAGCTGACCTTAGGTCATCAACTATTTTTCTTAAGTGGTAGCTGGGTTTTAGAAGCTGTTTGGCGTAATCCCAGCCCAAACCTTCTTTGTGAAGGTCCTTCTGCTGGCCCCTTTCTGGCAGATTCTGAACAGGCTGATCCTGTAGTTTCTGCCCTTTTGGGGTGGTCTGCTCCCTCATTTGTGCTCCAGATTGGCGGTCTTTGACTTGGCGGATAGCACTAGATTAGGATAGGCATTGTACTTGACCTCTTAATCACCTGTGCGCCAGTGCCACTCTCTTTACGAGGGCTGATTTTGTTTGGATGCAGTCTGCAGGTTAAAGCAGAGGCTCGCAGCGGCAAGGGTCCCGCATCGAACTTTCATCACCTCTCCCTCTGTCCGCTGTAAATCAGGATGCCGATGTAGAATAAAGAAGATGGGCGAACGAGACGAACTAGAATGGGCAGCGCACCTTGGCCACGAGCTGAAGTGGCTGACTGGTGAGCTGACCGGTTCACCTTTTGTCGCACGTCACCATGGCTGGACTCCCCGCATTGATGTGATTGAAACTGAGGACCTTTTTTTGGTCCGTGTTGAACTGGCGGGAGTGAAGCCAGAAGGTGTTCAGGCCGTTTACCATCCAGATAGATACTCATTGTCTGTTAAAGGAGAAAGGACCGATTGTCTGCTGAATGGCGATAGTTCATCGCCCCACCTGCTAGAAATAGATTACGGAGCATTCAACCGCGACATTGACCTTCCATCACATCCAATCTGTGTCGAGGCGATTCGGACCCAGTTCAAAAATGGAATTCTTGCTATTGTCTTGCCTAAGCTGACGCAGACAAGCGTCACAGTTGTGATCGAAGAGTCGATCACTCTCACCCACGGTTGAGGGCCAGGGATGAGGGCAGATTCCCTCCAAACAAATTTTCTTGATGTCTGACATCGAACTTACAATCCTAGAAGCTTCTGAGAATGAAGCTGAATCGCTTGACGTCACCATTCAGGGAATGGCGGAAGATGAAGAACCTAAGGTGCCGGAGGTCATCAGCCTTCTGCCCCTTAGAGATTCCGTTATTTACCCGATGCTTATTGCTCCTTTAAGCGTGGGGCGAGAAGCGGGAATCAAGCTTATAGATGATGCTCCAAGCGGCGACGCAAGGATCGTAGGCGTGGTGACTCAGCGTGAACCCACATTGGATGAACCAGGCATTGATGATGTCTATCCGGTTGGATGCGCGGTGATAATCCGCACCCTTATGAAGTCATCCGACGCAGTAAGGATGATTGTCCAGGGAACAGCTCGCTTTAAGGTCATCGAAACCATCCAGACCAAGCCCTACCTTAAGGCCCGTATCGAGGTTCTGCCCGCCCCGGTAATTCCTCCCGATCGGGAAGAAGAAATCGAGGCGCTAAAGCGGAGCATCTCTGCCCTCTTTGAGCAGGCGGTCAGACTTGCCCCCAACATTCCTGATGAGCTTCGGGCCTTGACAACAAGCGTTAACGAGCCGGGTGTTGTCACCGACCTTGTTGCTGCCCACATGCCTTTCAGCACAGCTCAAAAGCAGCAGATTCTAGAGACTGTTGACCTGGAGCCTCGCATGAGAATGCTGCTTCAGATGCTTGGCCGCGAAGTAAGGGTTCTGGAACTCACCAGCAAAGTTCAAAACGAAGTCAATGCGGAGCTGAGCAAGACTCAGAGAGACTACTACCTGCGGGAACAGCTAAAGGCGATTCAGAGGGAGCTAGGCGAGGATGACGGCCTGGGCGAAGAACTTGATGGCCTAAGAAAACAGTTCGAAGAAACTCCTTTGTCAATGGAAGCCAGAAAGGCAACCGAAAGAGAGCTTGGCCGGCTGGGAAGGATAAGCCCGGGATCGCCAGAATACACGGTTTCAAGAACCTATATTGAGACGATTTTATCTCTGCCTTGGGATAAGGAAACCGAGGACAACCTTGATTTGGACCACGCAAGAAAGGTTCTTGATGAAGACCATTTTGGGCTGGACAAGATAAAGCAGAGGATTATAGAGTTTCTGGCTGTTAGAAAGATCAAAAAGACAGGCTCAGTTCGCCAGCCAATCCTGTGCTTTTATGGACCTCCCGGCGTTGGCAAAACTTCGCTGGGCCGGTCGATCAGCCGCGCTCTTGACAGAAAGTTTATCCGCATCTCGCTGGGGGGCATGAGAGATGAAGCCGAGATCAGGGGCCATCGGCGGACCTATATTGGCAGCCTTCCCGGCCAGATTATTCAAGGCATTAGAAGGGCCGAAAGCCGCAACCCTGTCTTCATCTTGGATGAAATTGACAAACTGGGGAGCGATTTTAGGGGCGATCCTGCTTCTGCCCTTTTAGAGGTGCTCGATCCGGAACAGAACGAGTCTTTTAGAGACCACTATCTGGATTGTCCTTTTGACTTAAGCCGCGTTTTCTTTATCACAACGGCCAACCGTCTCGATACCATTCCACCTGCTCTCAGGGATAGGATGGAGATTATTGAGCTTGGCGGCTATACAGAAGAGGAAAAGAAGGAGATTGCGCGCCGCCACCTTCTTGCAAGGCAGATTGAAGAGCATGGATTGTCTCCGGCTAAGGTAGATGTTTCTGAAGGAGCCTTAACGAGTCTTGTTCGCCATTACACGAGAGAGGCAGGGGTCCGAAACCTGAACAGGGAACTGGGCAGTGTGCTGAGAAAAGCTGCTCTGCTCTTTGCAGAGGGCAGAAAATCCAAGCTCGCAGTCAACGAGAAGTATGTTAAGACTGCTCTCGGGGCACCCCGCTATCTTCATGATATGGTGGCGGAAAGGGAAATGGTTCCTGGTGTGGCAGTGGGGTTAGCCTGGACTCCGGTAGGAGGAGACGTCCTCTTTATCGAAACAGTTAAGATTCCGGGCAAGCGTGGTCTTACCATTACGGGGCAGCTTGGCGATGTGATGAAGGAATCTGTCACCGCCGCTCACTCGTGGGTGAGAGCAAATGCAGCAAAGCTGAAAATCGATTCTGCTCAAATCGAGGAGAACGAGGTTCATCTTCACATTCCAGCGGGAGCTGTGCCAAAAGATGGCCCAAGCGCGGGTGTTACAGTAATGACGGCGCTTGTGGGGCTCTATACCAATAGGCCGATGAAATCGAGGCTGGCTATGACAGGCGAAATGACTCTGACTGGGCAGGTAACTGCCATTGGAGGAGTGAAGGAAAAGGTGCTGGCAGCCCACAGAGCGGGTGTCACCACCATTCTTCTGCCAAAAGAGAACTACAAAGACTATATGGAAGAGGTTCCAGACCCTATTCGGCAGCAGTTGACTGTTCACTTTGTAGAAAAGGCCGAGCAGGTGATAAAACTGGCTCTTGAATAGGGCTCACCTCTGCCTTTTTGAGCCCCAACTACAGAAAGAAAACAGACTGGCTGCCTTTATGGCTGACCAGTCTGTTTCTGTTTTGGTTGAAGTGTTCGGCAGACTCTATCAGCTGCCAGAGTTAGCGGCGATCTGTTCTTTCAAAAACGTGAGAACATCAGCTTTTTCTTCACCTTCGGGCATCTTCTCTGCAAAGGAAAGGGCTTTATCGAAGGCAGTCTTGGTTTCTGGCTTCATAGAAGCCTGTTTGTAGACAACACCTGCGTAGTAGCAGGACAGCCATGTAGTGCTTTTTTCTAGGAGCGCTGCGGCAGAATCCAAGGAAATCTGCTTTAGGGCAGGAGTTCGAATCGATTGAATGGCAAACATTGCGATAGCCATCTGACCTTCTGCACCCTTTTCGAGCAGTGCGTTGATCTCAGTCTTTGCACCTGGGATGTCATCGGTAGAAAGCAGAGTCAGTTTTGTTGTGTAGGCATCAGTGGCGAAGCCAGGCATGGCGGCAATCTCGTCCAGCCTTTTTAGAGCCTTAGCCTTGTCCTTGACGTAGACGGCTTTGAGTCCTGCCAGTTCAGATGCGATTTTGGCCTGCCTGCGGCCCATTTCAATCTCAGTCATGAAGGCCTTTTTCGATGCCGCAATATCAAACGTGCCAGCTGTGATTTGGGCAAGAGGGCCATCTAGGTTCATGGGGTGACCCACCCATTGAACAATGCCGTCTTTGACGATGAAGGTGGCAGGGATGCCGTTTTGCTCCGCAGCCTGCAGCCAGGAGGCAGCCACGACACCATCTTGTGAATCGATGGCAACGTTGTAGTCCATTTTTGCGCCCATGTCATCGACAAATTTCTGGGTTTTTGTTTGATCCCATGGGTTTTCCCAGACGCTGACGCCAGTGAATTTGACCTTGCCTGAATACTTTTTGGAAAGCTCGGTGAGATGAGGAATCGCCTGTATGCAGGGGCCGCACCAAGTCGCCCAGAACTCAATGACGTGGATCTCTCCCTTCTTGAGTTCCTTGACTGGGGTGCCCTTTAGCCATGCGTGGACCTTGAGAGCAGGAGCTTTTGCACCGGGGAAGATGACGGGATCCCCTGTAGGGATAGGCGCCTGAGCCATGACGGAAGCAGCCATCAAGGACAAAACAGCAGCAGCGAAAGTTTTCATGTAATTTTCAAAATGGAGAGCCAACAGCTATCGGCGGGAGCCCTGCTTAGTGAGGATGGCTTCATTCCATTCATGTTACGCAGTCGGCTGGGTCTGGTGTTGCAGCAGTTATGTAAAAAGTGCCCAGCATGACGATGCGTTCAGGATTGGTTATGAAACAGCAGAATCCAGAACTTTGAGCGTCTTGGCTTCGGCATCCAGTTCGGCCCTGCAGCCCAGAGGGAGAGTTATTTTTGTCCTCACATGTCCGATGGCCCAGCCCGAGACAACTGGGATTCCCAAGTCGGAAAGCCTATCTTTCATAACGTCTGCCACCTTCCAAGCAGAATCCGGCGCAGCCTCGTCACACCTCGCAAACTGGCCCACAATGATTCCACGGCATCTGTTAAAGGTTCCTGCCAGCCTTAAGTGGCTGAGCATTCGGTCAAGCCGATAAGGAGCCTCGCCTACATCCTCGATGAAAAGAATTGAGTCTTTAAGGTCTGCCGCCCAAGGAGTCCCGACGAGATGAGCGAGAAGAGTGAGATTTCCTCCCACGAGGCGGCCTTCTGCTCTTCCGGCAGATAAGGTTTCGAGCAGGTATTTTTCATTGGGCAGTGGTTCTGGCTGAAGAATTTCACCCATAGGCTCTGCTTTTGCCACGCAGCTCACCATAGATTGCATCGAGTATTCGTCGCTGCTGGTCAAGGCGTTTGGGCCGTGAAATGTGATGAATCCACATCGACGGCTGATTCCCACAAGAAGGGCTGTAATGTCGCTGAATCCCAGCAGGACCTTGGGATTTTGGCGAATCATTTTTTCATCCAGCAAGGGCAGAAATCTCATGCTGCCGTATCCACCCCGAGTGCAGATGATTCCATCAATGGACTTGTCTCTGAAAGAAGCATTGAGGTCATCGGCTCTTTCCTGATCTGTCCCTGCGAGGTAGCCCATTTTCTTGGCAGCGTTTGGCATCAGCACAGGCTGCCAGCCTTGGGCGGCGACAAAGGCCTGAGCCTTGTCCGTATCCTCCACACTGCTTCCTTCGCTTGCAGGGGCAACAAGAGCAATTCTTGATCCTGGTTTGAGCGCTTTGGGCCGCTTTAGACTCTTTAAGGCTGTGGCTGATCCTGCCAGGACAGATGCAGGGAGAGATGTTCCTGCAGCGAGAACTGCGGCTCCGGCAAGAAGCTCACGACGAGTCATGTGGGTAATGATATCAGGCTTGGGTTAGGATCAGTTTTTATGATGATGGGTGCTCAATTTATCGAGCACCCATCATCATAAGCACCTTTGAAGGCAGAGTCTAACGTCGACTTTCCAGCATCAGTTCCAGAAGCTGCTGAGCTGCTTCTGGCAGCGAAGTCCCTGGTCCAAAGATGGCTGCCGCCCCTGACTTGTAGAGGTGGTCGTAGTCTTGTGCAGGAATTACGCCCCCGACGATGACGACGATATCATCGCGGCCAAGCTTCTTTAGCTCCTCGACAACTTCAGGCACAAGGGTGTTGTGTCCCGCTGCCAGCGAAGAAACCCCCAAGACATGAACGTCGTTTTCAACCGCCTGCCTTGCCACTTCGGCAGGTGTTTGAAAGAGAGGGCCTACGTCTACATCAAAGCCGAGATCAGCGTAGGCGGTAGAAGCCGCCTTCTGGCCTCTGTCATGGCCATCCTGTCCCATTTTGGCAACAAGGATTCGTGGCCTTCTTCCTTCTAGGGCTGCAAACTCATCTGCTAAAGCGCGGGCCTTTTTGATTTCCTCAGTCTCGCCAACTTCTCCCACGTAGACTCCTCGGCTGGCTGTTGCCACCGCTTCATACCGCCCATAGACTTCCTCAAGGGCGTCGCTGATTTCGCCCAAGGTTGCCCTGAGCCGAGCGGCTTCGACGCTGAGCTCAAGCAGATTGCCTTCGCCTGTCTTGGCGGCTTGGGTCAAGGCTTCTAGGGCCGCTTTTACCTTTGCGCCGTCACGTTTGGCCTTAAGGTCGGCCAGCTGTTGAACCTGTTTAATCCTGACTGCTGTGTTGTCTATGGTCAGCACATCCATCGGAGCTTCTTCGGCCAGCCGATGGTAGTTGATGCCGACAATCACATCTTTGCCCGAATCGATTCTGGCCTGCTTTCTGGCAGCCGCTTCTTCGATTCGCGATTTTGGAACCCCTGTTTCTATAGCTTTTGCCATGCCCCCCAGGCTTTCGACTTCCTGAATCAGCTCCCAGGCACGATGAGCAATCTGGTGAGTCAGGGTTTCAACATAGTAGCTTCCAGCATAGGGGTCCACAATCTTGGTGATCCCTGTTTCTTCCTGCAGAACAAGCTGGGTGTTGCGTGCAATGCGGGCAGAAAACTCGGTTGGCAGGGCAATGGCTTCATCGAGAGCATTCGTGTGAAGACTCTGTGTGTGTCCTAGCGCCGCTGTCAGAGCCTCGATGCAGGTTCTGGCAACATTGTTAAAGGGGTCCTGTTCGGTCAGGCTCCACCCGCTTGTCTGACTGTGAGTTCTTAAGGCGAGAGATTTGGGGTTCTTGGGATTGAACTGGCTGACCAGTTTTGCCCAAAGCATTCGTGCCGCCCTCATTTTTGCCACTTCCATAAAGTGGTTCATGCCGATATCCCAAAAGAATGAGATTCGGGGGGCAAAATCGTCGACGCTCAGTCCGGCTGAGATGCCTGTTCTTAAGTATTCCAAGCCGTCGGCAAGAGTGTAGGCCAGCTCAATATCGCTGGTCGCCCCTGCTTCCTGCATGTGGTATCCAGAAATGGAGATGCAGTTGAACTTGGGCATCTTTTCGCTGGAAAAGCGGAAGATGTCGGCGATGATTTTCATAGAGGGCAGGGGCGGATAGATGTAGGTGTTCCGCACCATGAACTCTTTAAGAATGTCGTTCTGAATCGTGCCGCTTAGCTTCTCTGTGGGAACCCCCTGTTCTTCTGCTGCGACGATGTAAAAGGCCATGATGGGCAGAACCGCCCCGTTCATGGTCATAGAAACCGACATCTGGTCAAGAGGAATCTGGTTGAAAAGAACCTTCATATCCTCGACCGAATCTATGGCAACCCCCGCCTTGCCCACGTCGCCTACGACTCTTTGGTGGTCAGAGTCATAGCCTCTGTGGGTTGGGAGGTCGAAGGCAACGCTCAGGCCCTTCTGTCCGGCAGCGAGGTTGGCCCGGTAGAAGGCGTTCGATTCTTCGGCAGTCGAAAACCCTGCGTACTGCCTAATCGTCCATGGCTGCATGGCATACATGGTCGAATAGGGGCCGCGGAGGTAGGGGGGCAGGCCTGCGGCAAAATCCAGATGCTCCATCTCTTCAAGGTCTTCAGCAGAAAACCTGGTTTTGACAGAGATCTTTTCAGGAGTCTCCCAAGGGCTGCCCGTGGCCTCTACCCTCTTTCCTTTTACTTTTAGTTCTCCAAAGGTTGGCTTCAAAGTGTGCCTCTCAAAATGTTGTGTCTGGCTTTTGGGTTAGTGGGACAGTTGGGGGATGCCAAAACTCTCCTGCCATTGGGTTAGAACTTCAACAAGGTTCTGCCGAATATGGACAAAGTCAGCGGCTCCCATGTTCTTCAGGGCTTCTGCGTTTTCTGGCATTCCTGCAATGACCACTTGCGCCTGAGGGCTGCCGGCCATAAAGGCGGCAAGGCCATCGGCGTACTCAGCATCGCTGGAGCAGAGAACGAAAAGATCAGCCTGTAGGTGAGCGGCTTCGGTCAGGCTTTCTGCCACTGTTTCCTGGACGGAAAAACCTCCGCATCCAAAAAATCCTGTGCAGAAGGTGGCTCTGGCTTTTCGCATCGTTCTGTCTCCAAACAGAATCAGCATCACTTGGGGGACTTTTCCACCTTGAGCTGCGTGGCTTTCTGTTCTCAGACGAAGATGTTCGAATGGCCAAGAGGGGCGAAAAGCATTGAGTGGAGAATCTCCGATAGATTCCTGGCTCAAAAACTGTCCAGCTCCATCTTTATTAACCTTAGCCGCCAGTTCTTCGAACTTGGCTGAACCAGCAAAGGCAGGCAGCACCTTTTTCCCTGCTGAGCGATTGGAAGCTTCGGAGAGCTTTCTTTCCTTAAGGTTGGGGTAGCTGCTGGTGCCGACGATAGAGGTTCGTCTGGAGTTGGCGGCTTTAGCTTTAAGGTTTTGAACACGCCGCAGTTCGCTGGGGATGAATCCGCTCTGCCATGCAGAAGTAAATCCTCCTTCTTCTTCAACTTTTTTGAAAAGATTCCAGGCGGCTTCGGCAGTAGATGCGGTCAGGCTCTCAACAGCGTAGCTTCCCCCCAAGGGGTCGGAAACTTTGCCCAAGTAGGCTTCCTTTTTCAGAAGGATTTCTGTGTTTCGTGCCAGTCTTCCGCTGAACTCGTCGGGGCTTTGGTAGCCTTGGTCGTAAGCGGAGACTGTCAAGGAATCGCATCCGCCCAGGATTCCCGCCATTGATTCGACCGTGGCGCGCAGGAGATTGTTGTGGGAATCGTAGAGGGTTTTTGTCGCTGGGGTTGTAACAACGTGGATTTTTGGCCTTGCAGAGATGCCGAAGGCATCAAGCATGCTGCTAAGCAGAACCCGCGCTGCCCTTAGTTTTGCGATTTCCAGGAAATAGGCTGTCCCCACGGCCAGGCGATACTCTGAGCGGGAGACAATAATGTTGAGGCTTTCCTCAACCGAAGCCGAGCCGGGGACGGTGAGGGTTCCTTCTGTGAGGGCTTCTTTGATCCCTGCCAGCAGATCGGCAAAAAGGCTGAGACTGAAAGCCAGCTCCTGACCGTTTGAAGCTCCTGCTTTTTCCAGCAGAGAGCCCCTGACGGCCAGGGTGCCAAAACGAGGCAGACGGTTGAGAATGACTTGAAGAGTAGGGAAGAGTTCTGACTTCCACTCGTTGATTGACCTGGTTGTCCAGCCCGCGGCTGAATCCAAAATGGGGTCGAGGTCCAGGCTGCCCTCCAGCTGGCTAAGATCAAGGCCCCGCCTTTCTGCTTCTCCGATAAAAAGCGATAGAACCTGCGGGCCCATGGGTCCGCAAACCCAATGAATCGGGACGGCATCAATGTAGACACCTTCCAGCAGCTTCTGCATCTCGGCGGGGGTTGAAGCAAAGCAGCCTCCTGGGTAGGCAAGCCAGGAAAGCTCCTCAGCCTCCTGCTCCAAACATTCCAAGGCGTGGCGATTCGCCTCGCCTGCTTCGGTCTGTCTGACTTCTTCACGAAGGACAAAGCTTCGTCCCCCCGATTCCCAGCCTCTTGCGAGGCTGTCTGTCACATCAGTAGGCAGGTCTTCCTTTCGGTAGATCGGCTTTACTTTGATGCCGTCTTCCGTTGTGGTGACAAGCCTCTTTTCAAAGTCCTGTCCCTTAAGGTCTTTGGCGGCGACTTCCATCCACTTTTCAGTGGAGACAGGGGGAAACTCGGCAAAGAGTTTTTCGCTCATTCGTGTCCTTCCCCTTCTTGAACCATCTCGTACAAGACACCTAAAGACCCCTTGGCATGAGACTTTGGATGAACAAAGAAGACGGTTGTTCCGCGTGATCCGGGTCGAGGAGCGGCATCAATAATGTTGAAGCCAGATTCCTTCATTGAATCGAATGCGGCTTGAGCGCTGGGGACCCGGAAAGCCACGTGGGCCAATCCGCCTCGTCCACCCTGCTTTTCAATCTGCTTGGCGACAGGGCTCTCTTCGGTGAGTGGCTCCAGCAGCTGAATCATGCTGCCGCTGCTGCCTATGCTCAGCAGAATTTCTCTAACCTGGTCTGTGCCGTAAACCGATTCCTCGTGAATCACTTCGAACCCGAGTTCCTGGTAGACAGCAACCTGAGCGTCCATCTGTCCCTTGGGGACGGCGATAGCCACATGGTCAATCATCTGCACTTCTGGCTTGCTCATTTTTTCCTCAAACGTTCCTATCAGGGCCTATTCAAATTCAATTAAAAGCTGGCCCTGCTTTACACCGTCGCCTTGGGCGACCTCAACAGCCTTGATTTTTCCGCCTTCAGGGCTTGTGATAGAGGTGAACATCTTCATCGCCTCAAGAATCACCAGTTCCTGTTCCGCTTCAACTTCGTCACCGACAGCAACTTTCACCTGGCTGACAACACCGCTAAGGGGGCTGCGGCAGGCCTTGGATTCATCTTCAAGGGCCCGTCCAGCTGATCCGCCTGCTGGCGCTGCGGCTGTTCGTGGGGCGGCAGCAGCGCCGCCACCCGTTCTTGGTCCTGAGAGGTACATGGCCTTAGGAGCCTCTTCGGCAACCTCGACCTCAACTTCGTAGACCTTTCCTTCAATCGTGATATTCAGTTTCACGTCGTTTTTTCCTCTTTGACTTCCGCTTACAGGGGGATCAGGCCATGCTTCTTCTGGGGCCTCAGGTCGCGCTTGGTTGAAAGAACCTCAAGGGCTCTGGCCAGGCTGATTCGTGTATGTGATGGCTCAATAACATCGTCCACCATTCTTCTACCCGCAGAAACATAGGGGCTGGAGAAGGTGCAGCGGTATTCATCAATCAGTTTTGCCCTGGTGGCAGCCTTGTCTTCGGCCTGGTCGATTTCACGCTTGAAAACGATCTCAGCTGCTCCTTCGGCTCCCATGACGGCGATTTCTGCGCTTGGCCAGGCCAGCACTCGGTCGGCATGAAGGTCTTTGGCGCACATGGCAACGTAGGCTCCTCCGTAGGCTTTTCGCAAAATCACTGTCAGCTTGGGCACTGTCGCTGCTGAATAGGCAAAGAGCAGCTTGGCTCCGTGACGAATGATTCCGCCATACTCCTGGTCGACGCCTGGCATGAAGCCTGGGGTGTCTACCAAGGTGACAATGGGAATGTTGAAGGCATTGCAGAATCGGACGAAGCGGCTGGCTTTATCTGATGAGTTGATGTCAAGAACCCCGGCCATGGCTTTGGGCTGGTTGGCTACGATGCCGATGGGGCGGCCTGTGATGCGGGCGAACCCTACGACGATGTTTTCTGCATAGGTTTCCTGAACCTCAAGAAAATCGCCGTAGTCAACAATCTCTGCGATGATGTCTCGAACATCGTAGGGAGTCTTCGGGTCATCTGGAATCGCCTTATTTAGTGCCTCAATCGGTTCCAGGTTGTAGCTGCCCTCGGCAATGGGAGGATCTTCGAGGTTATTGGAAGGCAGGAAGCTGAGCAGTCTGCGGCAGGTGAGAATTGCCTCTTCATCGTTTTCTGCGACAAAGTGGACGACACCCGAATAGTGCATTTGTGCCTCTGCTCCTCCGAGTTCTTCTGCGCTGACCACCTCGCCTGTCACCTGCTTGATAACAGAGGGGCCAGTGATGAACATCTGGGCCTGTCGGGTCTGGATGATGAAATCGGTGAGAGCGGGTGAGTAGGCGGCTCCGCCAGCACAGGGGCCGCAGATAAGGGAGATCTGGGGGACAACTCCTGAGAGCATGGTGTTTTGGTAGAACACCTTTCCATAGCCAGAAAGAGAATCGATGCCTTCCTGGACTCTGGCCCCGCCTGAGTCGTTCATAAAGACGAAGGGTGTGCCTGTTCTCAAGGCTCCTTCCATCGCTTCAACGATTTTCAGTGAATGAACTTCGCCGGCAGATCCGCCAAAGACTGTAAAGTCCTGGCTGGCCAGGTGAACATGGCGGCCATCAATTGTGCCGTGTCCTGTGACAACGCCATCAGCGGGGGCTTCTTTGCCAGCCATCCCGAAAAGAGTGCTGCGGTGCTGAGCAAAGAGCCCGCTTTCGCAGAAGCTGTTTTTATCGAGGATCGAATCGACTCTTTCTCGGGCAGAAAGTTTGCCGCCAGCGTGCTGCTTTTCGATCCTTTCCTTTCCGCCGCCGAGCATCAGCTTCTCGCGGCGCTCGTGCAGATCTGCGATTTTTTGTGCGTTGCTGGGGTTGGATTTGGACTCAGCCATGGTGCTCCGATTTTGCGGCAGGGGCCTGTGTTGGGTTTACCCCACAATCTGCGAAAGTTAAAGCCTGCGGATTAACACAAACGCTGCGCCATGCACTTTCAAGTAAAGAAAACCTTTTTCTTGCGGGGCAATGGCTGCGTGCTGCCATGATCTTAGTGTGATCTAATTAAAACTTAACCTTTCTGTCATGTTTTATTGACTAGGTCCCCAGGCAGCTCCTGCTTCAAACCTGGCATCTTTGGCACGAAGAAGGTCCCTGGCAGCAGCGATTTTAGTGAGAAGATTCTTATTCGTTAATAAGTGTTACATTCTTAATGATTGAGCATGATTCATCTGCTGATGCCAGAAGGTGAATTTGTCAATAACACAGCCCCCAGGCCATTAAGGTCTGGGGGCTGTGTTATTGACAAACTGTTTAGTTAGTCACGGGGTTTGTCATCAGTCATTTCCCGCTCTAGGCGGTCAATTCTGTGCTGTGCAGCCTTTTCGGTCAGGGGGCGCAGGTATTGAATCGACTCTGTGGGAACCCAGTAGATGTGATCCTGCCTGTGCTCTCCATCGATGGCATCGTAAACCAGCTCAAGGCAGACCATGCCAGGGGCATTGCCACGGACAAGATACACGCATCGGTCGCATTGTCGTTTTGCCAGGCGGCTTGTTGAGCACCAATAGGCTTCAACATAAGAGCCAACCAGATCGAGTGGGGTGCGATTTCTTTCGGAAAGAGGAACTTGAAGTGACATATTGACTTCTCTGTCTGCAAAAACTTTGCGGTAAATGTGCTACCAGCCTTTAACTTTTGGCAGCTGGTGAGAACCGCTGATCGACGCCCTGCCTTGTGTTCTCCAAGAATCGCCTCGATCAGCAGCTTTTCTTACATAACGAATTGTTGCCCGCTTGCCTAAATATACCGCCACAGCCGCAGCGATGCAGTGGAGGTGTTCTTCTGGAATACCTTCCTGCCCAGTTCGTTTTGCCAGTTGTGCAATAGCATCCTTAAGACTCGCGATTTCTGCTTTAAGGGAGTTGAACTCCTCTCTGCTGACTGATTCACTGCTCATGCGGGGGCCACCGTAACCTTGGTTGACTTTCCGTTGACTGTGACTTCGTAGTCGATGGGGGCGGCCAGGTAGCCAGGATGGCTTGGGTCGACCGGACCAGTGACCACATTTGGATCTTTGCCCAGATTGAGAGGACCATTGCTTCTTTCTGAGAAGAACTTAGGAGCCACACCTGGGAACATGGCGTAGGTGAGAACATCTTCGTCTGAGCCATTGAATCCATTGAGTGCAGCTGCTTTTTCTTGCAGCGTCTCCCATTCTGGATTCAAAAGGTCGGCGGGACGGCAGGTGATCTCTTCTTTCTTCGAGAACTCCTTAGCTTTTTCTACCACCTCAGGATTCTTTTCGGCATCAGTTTTGCCGTAGTAGCCAAGCATCAGATCTTGGAACTCGCCAGTCATGGTTTTGTACTTGCCCATCATGACGTTGAAGACTGCCTGGGTGCCGACGATCTGGCTGGAAGGTGTGACAAGGGGCGGGAATCCGGCATCTGCCCTTACCCTCGGGACCTCTTCTAAAACCTCCTTCATCTTGTCGCCTTGTCCCTGCTGCTTCAGCTGGCCTTCCATGTTGCTCAGCATGCCGCCAGGAATCTGGCTCTTAAAGATTTCGGTTTCAACGCTTGTAAAGTCAGTAAGGAACTCTGAATAGCGGGGGCGAATTTTAGCGAAGTGAGCTTTTGCCTGGTAGACCTTTTCAAGGTCCACGCGAGTCTCAAAGCCAGTGCCTTCCAACATTTCAATCAGACTCTCGGTGGGGTTGTGTCCTGGTCCGAGGGCAAGTGAACTGACCGATGTATCAACGATGTCGGCTCCTGCTTCAATCGCTTTCATCAGGCTGACGAGGGTGACGCCCGTAGTGGCATGGACATGGACGTGAATTAAAATGTCTTGTCCACAGGCCTCTTTTATTCCCTTGACCAGGTCGTAGGCAGGCTGAGGCTTAAGCAGTGCGGCCATATCTTTGATGCAGATGGAATCCACACCCATTTCGACCAGCTTTTTGGCCATATCCACAAACTTTTCGACTGTGTGAACTGGGCTGACTGTGTAGCAGATAGTGCCCTGTGCATGTCTGCCGGTTTTCTTGACAGCCTTGATGGCAGTTTCGAGGTTTCGTGGGTCGTTAAGGGCATCAAAGACCCTGAAAACATCCATGCCGTTGACAGCCGCTTTTTCGACAAATCGGCTGACGACAGAATCTTCGTAATGTCTATAGCCAAGAAGGTTTTGACCCCTCAAAAGCATTTGAGTTCTGGTATTTGGAAGCAGCTGCTTAAACTGCCTAAGCCTTTCCCAAGGATCCTCGTTTAAAAAGCGGATGCATGAGTCAAATGTGGCTCCGCCCCAGCATTCCAAGGACCAGTACCCTGCCGCATCCAACACTTCGCAGGCGGGGACCATATCCTCCATTGCCATGCGGGTCGCCATCAGACTTTGATGAGCGTCTCGCAGGATGACGTCGGTGATTTCTACCATCCGTGCCATGAGATTGCTTTTATCTTACTTGGCTTAGGCGGACCTTAGCCTGGTGTTAGGATGACAAAAAGATCAAGATTCATTTGCGGGACCTTAGCCCAAAGAGTCTGCTCCTGCCCAGTTGGCTAATTCATGAGTTTGAAGCTGTTTGTGTAGCGCTTAATATGTATCGTGGTCTGTTTTGCCGAGAATGTTAATACAATAGTATGAGGGAATCAATGGATTTTGAATCGTTAATGAGAGAGCACAAGGATGCTGTTTACCGGCAGATGCTGCGGGTATGCGGGAGCAGAGAGGATGCCGAAGATGCTCTTTCAATCGCCCTCATAAAAGCCTATGGCGCCCTGGGAAGCCTCGAAAAAGAGGAATCCTTTCGGCCTTGGCTGATACAGATCGGAAGGAGGGTCTGCGGAAGGATGAAGCATAAAGAGCATATGCGCCCCGTTTTTGAACTGGAAGGGCTCGAGGCTGTCGGACTCCAGCTTGCCAGCTTAGAACCCACACCAGAGGAAGAGGCTTTGGAGGCGGAAATGCGGACCTGCCTTTTGTCCTCGCTCGAAGAGCTTCCGCCGATGTATAGGGAAGCTTACGAACTGATCGACATTCAGGAACTGGATTTAGAGAGGGTGGCTGAAAGGCTGGGCATTACCTTGGCTGCGCTTAAGAGCCGCCTTCACCGGGCAAGAGGCATGATAAGGGACAAAATGGAAGAGAAGCTGCAGGCCCACCACCCATGATGCGTGCAGTTTCTGCCCCTCAAAACCTGGCTCTGAGGGGCAGAAAATCGGCGCTCAGCTGTTCATGCCGAAGCTGATCATCCAATCAACTCCAAACTTATCAGTGACCGAACCAAAAAGTGGACTAAAGAATGTAGGCGCCAAAGGCATGGTGATTGTTCCCTGTGAGGCAAGGGCCTGAAAGACTCTTTCCGCTTCTTCTTTGTCATCGTAGCCGACGGAAATACTGAACCCAGCAAACGCAGATTCACCAGAAACTCCGTCTGAGGCAAAGATTGAGACTTCGCCGATCTTGAACTCGGCATGCATGACCTTGTCTTCAAATCCAGGTGCCAAAATTCCTTCAGGCATAGGGTTGGGTGACTGGCTGAAAAGCATTTTGGAGGCCGTTTCGGTTCCAAGAGTGGCGGCATAGTAATCGAGGGCTTCTTCGCATTGACCGCCAAAGAAGAGGTAGATGTTGACAACAGGATTTCCTTTCATGATCTTGTCTCGACTGTGAGTGATTTTTGTGATGCAGGATGTCCGAACAAAATTCTTATATAGCTCTGAAGGCGGCGCACCGCAGCCAGCGAAGGCTCGGGTGATTGGCTGGCTTTGCTGAGAATGAACCCGCCTTGAAGCACTGCCTGGGAGAAGAGGGCAAGCTCAAGGGGGTCTAGAGGCTCTATGGGAGGGTAGGCGGCAGCCGCTTCTTCGATCATAGGGACAAGGGTGGAGGCATGGCCCCATATGCCGGCTTCGCAGCAGGCTCTGATGGCAGGGTGACTGGTGTGGACTTCCTGCACCATGGTTCCAAGCAGACAGGTGAACTCCCACAGCTCGCCACTCATGATCTCTTCGCGAAAGCTGATGTAGCCAAGCAGTCGTTCAAACGGGTCCTCAATTTGACGGTAGGGGGCATCAGCAAAAAGCTTGTCAGCGTTCTCCGAAAAAAACTCAGCTGCCTGACAGGCCATGTCTTCTTTCGTCTTGAAGTGATGAAAGAACGCTCCTTTAGTTATGCCGGCCTCGGCACATATCTCATCGACGTTGGTTGCCGAGTAGCCCTTGCTTCTGATCACTTTTAGGGCCGCTGAAAGGATGCTTGATCTTGTTAGTTCTGCTGCTGCCTGTTTTTTTGTCATTCCTACTAGTTGGTATCTATTATGATTTTAGTCAGGACGAATGTCAAGATGAAAAATATGCAACAAAATAGTTGCATATTTTGGCAGTGAAGAGATACCATGCAGATTCTCTACTGAGCGACATGAAAACCACCATTGATAAAATCGAAAGAGAAGTTGTCATTCAAGCCCCAATCTCAAAAGTCTGGAAGGCAATAACGGATCCGGCACAGTTCCGCTGCTGGTTTTCTGAAGACGTTGAAGGTGACTTTGAACTGGACAGCCAGCCTGTGCTGGATGAAGGCAAGTATGGAAAGGTGCGAATTGCGATTGTAGGAAGAGAAGAACCCGATTATTTCGCCTGGAGGTGGGTTTCTGGAATGGAGTTTGTGCCTGAAGGGTTTTTAGGCAATCCGCTGGAAATGCCCCACACCTTGGTTGAATTCAGGCTTGCTGCAGAGGGTAAAGCCACTCGCCTGCATTTGACCGAATCTGGGTTTGCTGGCCTTCCTGAAAAGTATGCTGCCGAGAATCTGAACGACAATACTGGCGGCTGGGAGTACATGCTGGACCGGCTTCTGCAGTGGAGCGAAACAGGAAAAATTGCAGAAAAGCAGGATGGGGATCAGGAGAAGGCTGAATGACGGCAGAAGCTGACATTTTTAGAGCTTTGGGGGATGAAACAAGGCTGGCGATTATTCGCCAGCTTATGGATATGGAGTCAGCGCCCATTTCAAGCCTTGCTCAAAACCTCCCTATCACACGCCAAGGCGTCCGCAGACATTTGGAGGTTCTTGAGCAGGCGGGTGTCGTGGTTTTGGTACCCAAAGGGCGCGAAGTACACGCCTCGGTTCAGCAGCAGCCCTTAAGAGCGGCAAGGCTTTGCCTTGAACAGATCGAGCGTCGTTGGGATGAGAGGCTGACTGCTCTGAAGCGGTATGTCGAAAAGGAGGAAATCGAAGACGACTGACTGCCTGTGCGGTTTGGAATAGATAGACCTGTCAAGATGAGCTGCAGGAGTCAGCTTCTAAGGGTTCTTTATGTCAGATGCTTTACGGCCACCAGCCGAGATTATAGCGGCTGGTCATCTTTGCCTTGATATCATTCCAGAGTTCAAGGGGTCAAGCGAGATTCTGCCTGGCAGTCTTGTTGAAGTCGGTCCTGCACAGTTCTCTACGGGGGGTACGGCGGCCAATGTCGGGCGGTCTCTTCACCGATTAGGGGTTTCGACTCGCATTATTGGCAAGGTGGGGGATGATCCCTTTGGGCAGATTATCTGCCGTCTTTTAAGGGAGGAAGGAAGCTTTTTAGCAGACGATCTGGTGGCTGCCAAAGGAGGAATCACTTCGTACTCAGTAGTCATCAGTCCGCCTCATAAAGATCGGACCTTTCTGCACATGCCAGGCGAAAATGACACCTTTGGGCCGGAGGATTTGAAGCCGGAGCTGCTGAAGGAAGCCAAGATTCTTCACTTTGGATACCCGCCCTTAATGGCTCGCATGTACGCTGGTGAGGGCGAAGAACTGGAAGCTCTGCTGGCTAAAGCGAAAATGGCTGGCCTAGCTGTCACCTTGGATATGAGCCTTCCTGACCCGGCTTCATGTTCAGGCAAAGCTCCCTGGCGGTCAATCCTAAAGCGGGTGCTGCCCTTGGTTGATTGGTTTATGCCCAGTCAGGATGAACTGGCCTTTATGCTCGCTCGATCTGCATCCAGCGTCGATGACTTGCTGGACGAGTGCCTGAGCTTTGGAGCGGGGACTGTGGTGGTAAAGCAGGGCAGCAGAGGCTTATCTGCCGCTTCGAAACAAGGCGAGCGCTGCGTACAGGGCTGTTTTCCTGCTCTGGTTAAGGGCACGACAGGGGCAGGGGATGCCACGATTGCCGGAATCCTGTACGGACTTTTAAAAGGATGGAGCCTGCAGCAGTGTTTAGAATCGGGCTGTGCGGTTGGAGCTTTCAGCGTTGAAGCCTCTGACTCTGTCAGTGGCGTAAAGCCTTGGTCCGCTGTGGAATCCCGACTGGCCGACGAGTGGAGGAAGCGATGAAAAGAAGCGAGATCAACAATCTGGTTAAGATGGCATCCCAGTGCTTTACTGATCATGGCTGGGCTCTGCCGCCTAAGCCGAGATGGGATGTGACCGACTTTGGGCTGGGGGACTGGCGCAGGTTTGGCCTGGTGCTGATCAATCTGGCCCAAGAGCCTGAATATTGCGAGAAACTGATTTACGCCAGAGCTGGAATGGTTACCCCTGCCCATGCTCACCTAGTTAAGAAAGAAGACATTATCTGCCGCTGGGGGGTGCTTCGCGTTCAGCTGTGGCAGGGCGAACCGGACATCTGTGACGATTCAGCAGCAGTCCAGGTCAATGGCGAGATGAAGACGATGGGGTCTGGAACATCACTTGATTTGAAGGCAGGCGAGAGAGTGACCCTGGTTCCTGGGGTTTATCACTCATTTTGGCCTGTCAGCGCCGAATGCATTATTGGTGAAGTTTCTACCTTCAACGATGACGAAAACGACAATGTTTTCCATGATCCCGGGGTAGGAAGGTTCTCATTTATTGAAGAAGATGAGGCTCCTTTGGTTAGGCTCGTGAGCGAGAATATCTCACAAGGATTCAGCCCCTAAATACTCTA
The DNA here is from genome assembly GCA_964607175.1 of uncultured Fimbriimonadaceae bacterium. GTDB lineage: Bacteria > Armatimonadota > Fimbriimonadia > Fimbriimonadales > Fimbriimonadaceae > JAKRSE01. The sequence continues at coordinate 15,118 of CAZSIM010000008.1, read as the reverse complement.
GTCTGCTCCTGTGGCGCTTCAGTTAAAAATGCTCTAGCGAATGGGCGCAGCAGTAGAATCTCGTTTCAAAGCGGCTAAGTGCGCTGCTGGCTTCCTTCCAAGCAGCGTGCTTCATGGATCCATCGGCGCGGTAGAAATGAGCCATCGGGTCAGAGCAGCAAGGTGAGATTCTGTCTATCTTTTGCCGCTCGATTCGCTTGGATTTTCTAGAAAGCAGACCGTGCCAGTACAGGGATTATTCGCTAAGTTTAGACAGCTGATACGGAGCGCTTCTGGGAAGGGATCTGAAGATCCTAGCCTCTCGTTTTTTCCGTGACTGCGATGAAGAACATAGCACTGCAATTTTGGATAGTTGGCAAAAATTCACCTTCCAGATAGTGAATAACGAGGTGGGCACAAGGCCCACCATGAACTGAGATTGCTATGGCTGAGCTCAAATACGGTCAGATGACTTTTTAACCCAAAATCTCATCCTCACGGGCGGAGGCAAGGCCAGCCTTACGTTCTCTTTCCAAGGGAAGGTCCTTGACCCTTTCCCAAATCTCCGTCACAGAGACTTCAAGCGGTGTGAAGCTTAGGCCTGCTGCTCGGGCTTTGGCGATATCGGCGATGAGCCGGTTTTCGTTCCTTCCAGATTCAGGAATCCATAGAGCGAGATCTGTCCATGGGCTGATCCCTTTGGCTTCGAGTTCAGAATCGGTGAAGGTGACAAACTCACATGTCGGATTTACTGCAGTCCTTGCCGCAGAAAGAATAGAAGACATGGGTGTGATTTCACCCGTGGTGTTGTAGGGGCCGGTCAGGCCTTTCTGTAGACCCTGCAGGGTGAATCTGGCTGTATCGCGGGCATCAATCAGCTGCCATTCTTGGTTCGAGGTTTCTGGCATCACCACTCTAGATCGCCTTCCTATTCTTTCAATCCAGTCGCTGAATCTCTCGGTATGGTCATGGGGGCCAATCTGCAGGCCAGCCCGAATGTGAAGAACATTTCCGTCGAGCACTTGATTTAAGGCATCTTCACACTGAACTTTAAGTGCTCCATAGTTTTCACCTGTCACTTTGCTCGTGTCAGCTCCTTCTGAAAGTGACATCAAGGCGTCCGAATCTTCTCGGAAAGGATTGTCAGAAGGGGAGTAGACGCTGACAGTTGAGATAAAGGCGTATCGACCGACTCTTTTTTTAAGAAACTCTGCGGTTTGTCGGACTGGGTTAGGAAAGTAGCCAATGCAGTCGACGACAGCATCCCAAGTGCCTGTTTCAAGCGGTGAGAGGTCCGCATCACGGTCACCCAATATATGGGTGACATGGGGATTCTCATCCAGGAGGCTGGCCCCTGTTTGGCCCCGATGAAAGGCTGTTACATTCCAGCCTGCGGCCAGGGCTTCTTCAAGCAGGGCTCGGCCAACAAAGCGGGTGCCGCCGATAAGGAGAAGGGAAGGGTTTGCCATGACATTACCGATTAGAGTTAAAGATGACACGAAAAACCTTCAGGCAAGGTTCCCTGTCTTGGAAAGCTTGTTTGGCAGCTGGGGCTAAAGTGGATGTCAAGGGTCTAGGCTGGCGAATCTGCCGCGACACAATAAGAGTGAGATGGCCACGCCTAGAAAAGATGCGGTCCGCATGGCCCTTTACTTTTTTCTGGTCACAGGCTGTTTTGGGTTTCTGCAGCCATTCTTACCCCTCTATATGCAGGCGGCTGGTCTGGATAAGCTGCAGATCGGGATAGTCACTGGTCTTGGCGCTGGCCTTGCGCTTCTTGTTCAGCCTCTTTTGGGAAAGCTTACAGATGCTCTTGATGCCAGAAAAGGTGTGATTCTGGCGAGTGCGTTAGTCGCTTGGGCCGCTTACTCGGCTTTTCCTTACGCCAGCTCTTTTCCTGTTTTTCTAGTCCTTACAGCCCTTGGTGCGAATGGTGTCATGCACCTCAACTCATCTGGCGGTGTGCTTATCGCCCGGCTGTCTCAAACCGGAGCAGGCGGCGCTCATTACGCCAATATCCGCCTTTGGGGATCTGTGGGGTATATCGTCACCTCGCTGGCTTCAGGCTGGATTGTCCTTCAGGGAGGAGCCGCTGGTCTTGAAAGACAGAGCTTGGACCGGGTTCTGCAGGGGGGAGCACTTCTCTTTTTGGCTGTTGCCTGCATGGCACTCTTTCTGCCAGATCGACGCCATATTGAAGCCGCTTCAGAGGGAGAAACGGGCAGTGCGCCTTTGCCGCTTAACCTAAAGTGGTTTCTGGGAGCCTATTTTCTGTACACCATTGCACTTTACGGAGCAACAGGCTTTCTCAGCCTCTTCTTAAAGGATCTTGGCGCCCAAGGGCTGGCTATCACTGGCACCTTTGCCGCTGGGGTTTTGGTGGAGGTGTTTGTGATGCGCTGGTCGGGGCGATTTTCCGATCAGTTCGGACGAAGACCAGCCTTGGCAGTCACCTTTCTCCTTCTTCCTTTCCGTCTCTTGATGTATCTGCCAGCCACCGGACCTTTATGGGTTCTTGGAGTTCAGTCGCTGCATGGTTTGAACTTTGGAATCATGGGAGCAGTAGCCATTGTTTTTGCCAACGATCTGGCAACCGATCGGACCCGAGGTCATGCCCAGTCCAGGCTTTTTGCTGTCGCTGGCTTGGCAAACTGTCTTGGTCCTTTTCTATTTGGGTGGGTGGCAGAAACCTTTGGCCTGAGGGGCATGTTTGCTGTAGCTGCTTTTGCAGCAGCCGTGGCGGCCGTGGTCTTTCTGTATAAAGTGGAGGAATCTCACCCCGGTTCAGAATCTTTGGCCGATAGGGCACCCTCTTGGCTTAAGCCTGCCGTGAGGTGGCTGGATTCCCCTGGGGGAAGATGAAGCCAGCTAGTCATTGTTTCGGCTTTTAAGTAATCTAGGCTGTTCCTGTGGAGCGGCAGTTAAAAGTGCGCCATCATTTGGGCTGGGCAGTCGAATTTCGTTTCAAAGCGGCCAACTGCATCGCTGGATTCTTTCCAAGTACCGTATTTCACAGATCCATCTGTACGGTAAAAATGAGTCATAGTTTCAGAGGAACCAGAGGGGGAAATGTTCTCTCTTAGATTGCTTGTTTCGCTTGGATTTTCTAGAGAACTGACTGAGCCAGTGCAGGGATTATTTACTCCGTATTGGTAGCTGATATTGAGTTCCTCTGGGAAGGGATCTTTATATCCTACTGAATTTTTTTTGGGGCTCTGCCATATCTGCCTTGTGACTCCATATGGTTCCAGCACGTCCCTTATTGTAGCTATGCTGCTTAACCTCCCAAACTTGTCTGGTTCTTCGAGCCCTAGCCTTACTGAAACTGTATGGGGGTAAGAGCTTACAAACGGAACATGATCATCGTAGTCTGTCATGTAGACATTGATGGCCATCCCTATTTGAGAGATCTGTGATGCGGCCTGTCTTTCCATAGAAGCTTTTTTAGCAGACTGAAGCACAGGAAGCAGCAGGCAGGCCAGCAAAGTGATAATCGCTGTCACAACGATGAGTTCAATGATTGTAAAAGCTGCTTTCATTTAACACTGGCCTTTGGGGCATAACTGGGAAGAAAGGCTTCTGCTCCAAACCTTACCGATTCATCCTTATCATTTAAGAACTGTCTGAGAAACTCTGTCACTTTTGCATGTTGAGTGGTTTTCTTTGGAGAAATACCCCCAATCGCAATGATGCTTTCTAGCCTCACTTTGCTGTCTGGATCTGTGGCCATTTTTTGCAGCTCCGTCCACTCACTGTCAGTAAGGCCATCAGCCTTGTCTCCTGATTCCATGAGGCGAAACAAAACCCGCTGCTTTTCGATAGGGATTCCTGATGCCCTGCTTCTGTCTTTGACTAATTGAGAATCAAAACTGCACCCAATGAGGAGAAGAAAGGCAATAGAGGCTAGAAAGAAGCAGCGTTTCAACTTATAGTCCTATTGATGTTTCCAGGCGCACCACTGACTGCATCGAATATGATCGTTGCCTGTGCAGGAACCGCATGACATAGATAAACATTCAGTGTAATTTGTGCTTTGGGAATCCTTGCCACAGAATGGCCGTGTGGGTTCACTTTCGTTTACTGTTTGAGCAATAACAGTTACTGCACTAATGCAAAAAAAGATAACAGCTATAACTATTACGAGTTTTTTCATTCATTCCTCAATTGCTATGCTTGGGATAGCACTGCAATTTTGTATATAGTATCGACTGCTAAATGGGCAAGTCAATTGCCTGCTCCTTTGAGTGGGCCTTAGTGCTTATTTTTGGGGGTGCTCCGCCATTGGGCCCTTCAGGTTCAAAGCTGCTGTCTGCTTCCCGGGAAGATGAAGCCTGTCAGCAGTGGGCAATGGCTGGCTTTGAGTGAGTGGAAAATCTTAAGCTCTCTAAGGGCACGCCGCAAAGTATCCTCACGAATTATGCAGTCAGGGGCCTCCACAGTTGAAGAATATCTGGCTTCTCTTTCGGATGACCGAAGGGAAGTAGTCTCCAGGGTCAGAGATGCCATCAATGCCCGCCTGCCTCAAGGATATGAGGAGGGCATGCAGTACGGAATGATTGGATGGTACGTGCCTCACTCCATTTTTCCTTCCGGCTATCACTGCGATCCCAAGCAGCCTTTGCCCTTTGCCGGTTTGGCCAGTCAGAAAAACCATTTTGGGATTTACCTTTTCTTCCTTTATGTAAGCGACGAGCAGCTTGCCTGGTTTCAGGATGCTTACGCCAAGTCTGGCCGAAAGCTGGACATGGGCAAAAGCTGCATAAGGTTTAAAAAGCTGGAAGATTTTGCTCTGGATGTGGTGGTGGAATCGGCAGCCAGGGTCTCGGTAGAGGAGTTTGTGGCCCACTACACCAGCCACTTTCCGCCCAAAGAGAAGAAAGCGAAGAAGTCATCGTGATTCTTTTCGACTCATTCTTGCACCCGACCTTTGATATTGACTGCAGGATTCCGAGTAGAAAGGAAGATATATGAGCACAGCGCGCTTCACCAGTTTTGGCCGAGGTCTTCCCCCTCAGCCCGGAGGTGTAGGCTGGGGCACCTGGAGCCTGCTGGGCATTGCCGCGATTCCCTACCTTATCGCCTGGCTGTTTCTTCGTGGCAGCCTAATCGATATTTTTGCCCTTGATGCTTCCAGCATTGCCCGTACTCCTTGGGCTTTTATCACTTTCCCTCTGGCTTCCAGCGGCGCGCCGGCAGAGATTATCTCGATTCTCTTTACATGTTTGTGGGGCTACTGGATTGGCAGATCCCTTGAAAAAGATACAGGATCGGGTCTGCTGCTAGGAATTTTTGGAGTCCTGACTTTAGCTTCCAGCACAGCCTGGGTTTTGGGAAGCATGGCTGTAAATGGCAGCCCGCTTTTGGCTGGGGTCTACCTGCCAATGGCTGCATTGACAATTATTTGGGCCATGAGGAATCCAGAACATACGATTCTGCTCATGATGATTGTGCCGGTCAAAGCAAAATACTTGGCTGTCATCACGGCCATAGTCACACTTTTTACTGCTGGTGGCCCCTCCCCTCTCATGGGCGTCTTTGCCCTTCTGCCTCTGCTTTTGGCGTTTCTGTATGCCACAAATCGAATTCCTGGCCTGCGTTATGCAGCGACCCCAGTAGAAACGGGTCAGAAAAAGAAGACTAACCAAGAGTTTCGCCGTTTTCAGGATGAAGTAAGGAAGAAGGAGAAGGAGAGGGAGGAAAGAGACAGACTGAGAAAGCTGTTTGAAGCAAGTCTTATTGATGATAAGGATAAAGACCGCTAAGACGTGCTTGTCCTGCTAGAGTCCCATTAATGTAATATAATTGCATTAATGGGAAATGAGATTCGGCGTGACAACACTGGCACAAGACGCAGCCTTGAAGATGCTGGGTTGAAGCCTGGAATGAAGGTTCTTGAACTTGGATGCGGCACAGGAGAGGTGACAGAACTGGCTGCAGAACTGGTTGGGCCTCAAGGTTTTATTGCTGCAGTTGATCGGAACGAGGCCGCTTTAACAAAGTGTCGTGATGTCTTTTCTTCCAAGGGTCTGGCTAACGTAAAGTTCATGCAGGCTGACCTTAATAGTGAACTGGGTGATGCAGAACTAGGAAATCTAGGCAGCTTTGATGCTCTTATCGGGAGGCGCGTGCTGATGTATCTGGCGAACTCAGTCGAAGTATTAAGTGAGCTAGCCAAGTTCTTAAAACCTGGTGGACTGGTGTTTTTTGAAGAGCCTGGCTTCACCTTTTCACCACGCTGCACAGATTCGATGCCGGCACATGACAAGGCCATGGATTGGCTGAGGCAGATGCTGGATTTTGAAGGTGCATCTGCAGATATTGGGTTCAGCCTGCCGGCTCTATATATTCAGGCCGGATATCGCCCTTCCTCTATCCGGGCCGAGGCTGTGATTTTGGGGCAGGGGTCTCAGTATCCTTTGTCTGTCGGCCTTGAAATGATGCAGTCAAGGGTCTTGAAGGCAGGCATCGCCGATCAGGCTGAGATTGACAGCATGATAAGGCAGCTAAAGTTGGAAGGTGAGGAGACCAGCAAAGTCTTTATCATGAACTTGAGCTTTTGTGCTTGGGCAGTAAAACCCTAGAATCTCCTGTTTTAGATAGAAAACTGGTTGGAGGTTTATGCTCTGCTTTTATGCAGCGAGTCTGCTGTCAGCCAGCCAAGCAGTGCGCCCCAGTAAACTAGGCTGCCTCCCCAAAGCAGGGTCTGGAGGGCCAGGCTGGAGCTGATAACAGCTCCTAGAGCCGAAAGAAAGACGAGAAAGAGTGCCGCGCAGATGATGATGCGGGTGAGGGACTTGTTAAAAGAAGATTGGAGGGCGCCGGTAAGGAGATAAAGCAGAGCCATTGCCCAAAAGTTCACTACCGCTACTCCGGCCAAAATGACTGCGGGCGATACTTTGACCAGGGCCGAGCCTTGGGCGGCAAAAAAGCGGTCAATGATGTCGCCTGCCGAGAGGCAGGCTCCAATAACTACGCCGCCGATTAAAAGCGAGGCTGCCAAGGGAGTTGTCCATTGGCTTATTGGGCCAAAGGAAAGGGGGAAAGGAGATCGGTCCAGCAGCACCCAGCAGCCAAGCAGGATGCCAAGCACCCCTATCGCCACAAAAGGAAGTGGGCTGGGGTTGTCATCGCTCATCACCTTGTCCTTGTTTTCGACAGGACGGGAGATGAGGGCTTCTTCCATTTCTTGGTGCTTTTTTTCGTAAAGCAGGTTGTCAGGGTCAAACTGCGCGGCGTAGACGTAGTGCTTTGAGGCCGACTTAAAGTCGCCCCGAGTTCGGTAGATGTCGCCTAAAGCCGCCCAGGCTACAGCGGCCCTGGGGTCTTCTTTTATCAGCTTTCTTGCCAGGTCTTCAGCATCTTTATAGCGGGACTGCTTCATGAGGTCGAGCAGTTTTTTTGCCTCTCCTGTGTAGGCTGCCGCCGCCTTTTGTCCTGCTGAGTGTGGCTGGGCTTGTTTTGTGCTCCCCTGTTCAGCCGCTTTCGCCGCCTTTGCTGTCTCCTGCTGCTGTCTTAAAAACTCAACGCGGGCCTGGGAAGCGGCAGCCTCTTCCTTCTGCTTGGCAATCAGCTCTGTGTAGTTAAGGGCGGCATCGTAGTCGCTGCGCCTCTTGGGATCGTTGAGGACTTCGTAGGCTTCTTTTATCTTCTGAAACTCTTTTTGAGCTTCGGGGCTGGGGTTGAGGTCAGGATGAAGCTGCTTGGCCCAGTGACGAAAGGCAGCTTTGACTTCATCCGGCCCTGCGGTGCGGCGGATTCTAAGCGACTTGTAGTGGTCGGTCACTCGACAGAGGCGGCCCCGCCAATTCCGCCATACATGCCCGCATAGAATGAAACAATGACGAACCCGATGTAAGCGGCGACGGCCAGAAAGACAACAACCCCAAGAACCATGGCGCTCTGCCTGGCTTTCACAGATCCTTCATCTTCGTAGTATTCGGCCATTTTGTTCAGCATCAGGTCTACGTTGCCCGTCATTTCGCCGGTTTTGACCATGTCGATAACCAGAGGATTGAAGGCATTGGTGCGGATGAAGGCCTCGCTCATGCTGCAGCCATTCTCCAAATCAGTCACACCAGACTGCATTTGAAATCTAAGGGCTTCGTTGCCGCAGGCGTCGGCTGCGAGTCGAAAAGCCTTGGGCAAAGGGACTCCGGCTGCATAAAGGGCGCCGAAAGCACGGCCAAAGCGGGCCATCGCAAACCCTCTTACCATGCCGCCAATCCAAGGAAGGCCAGCCGTAAAAGAATGCCAGGTGCTCATCAGCTCCGGCCTCTGCTTTGCCAGCTTCACCCCTATGAATCCAGCAATGCAGAGAGGGATGACAAAGAAAAGAACGCCGAAAGTGGTGAGGGGCGAACTGATGCCTTGAGCCCCGGGCTTGATGGCCTGCAGGAGAATGTTTGTCGCCGTGATGATGACAACGCTGGCGGCAAGGACAATTTTGGGGTAAGCGGTTTCGCGCCTAATGATGTTGCGGAGCTCAATATCTCGCTGAATGTAGTCAGCCAGCATCTTGGTCTGCTCTGAAATCATTCCACCCTCTTCGCCTGTGCGGACCATCGAGATCATAAGAGGGCTGAAGACTTCGGGGTATCGCTGGAACCCGGCGGTCATGGGGCGTCCAGCAATAATGTGGTCACGGGTTTCGATGACCACTTTTTTCAGCTTGGGATGGCGGGTCTGCTGGGCAAGCACATCCATTGCCTGGGCTGCTCCCAGCCCAGCGTGAAGCATGGTTGAAAGCTGTCGAAAGAAGAACTGAAGGTCAGAGAGGGGCACCCCCCCCACCAAAGCCCCGGCTAGTTCCGTCTCAATCCGGCTTCTGGGGTCTGTCGGGGGCGAATCATCATCTGGCCTGCCCCTAAAGCTTTCTTCTGGTGCAGTTTTGGGGGCAGAAATCGGGTTTGCTGTGGAAGGATCAGGTGGTGGAGTGGGGCGAAAAACCTCGCTTGAAGCTAAAGGGTCACTGGCATCGACAGCCCTGCTTACTTCCTCTACCGTGACACCTTGGGCCTGAAGCCTGTTGACCGCCTCCTGAAGAGTGACGGCCAAAACCTCCCCTTGACTGGGGGTTCCATCTGCCTGGGTGCCAACGTAGCGAAACAGAGCCATGATTCTGCCTTTCTTATTGTGACGGCAAACCTGCGTTCACCTCTTCTCTTGGCGATGAAACTGGCGCCGAAAGGGAGGGCTCATCATCGGTCTCAAGGATTTCGAAGGATTTATTAAGGTAGGTGCCGTAGATGATCATGAAGCCGAGCATCCCCCCGCCTATCACCACCAAGGCGGCCCAGCATCCCATGCGCCAGGTGAAGTTCTTTTCTGCCTCTTGAGCTTTTGCCATTTCTATGGCTGAGGCTTGGTCGAGAGCTTCTCCCAGCCGGCCAGTCATTTCTCCTGTTTGAACCATGCTGGTCACCTCCCAAGAGAGCCCTGGGAGGGAGGCATAGATGTCCGAAAGCTTGGCTGAGTCGCCAAGGTTTTTTCCCTGCTGGGTGAGGCGGCGAGCGATTTCCATATTGGGGACTGCTTCAGCGGCCATGTTCCAGGTTCTAAAAGGACTCATCCCTGCTTTTGCCAATCGGCTGAGATGCCAGGCGAAAACAGAAAGGGCTTCGCCTTGGGCACGCTTTTTGAGAATGGGAAAGGCTGCTCCCAGCTTGTGCCGCAAAGGACGGGTGAAGGTTTGATTTTTAGCCCAGCTGATAAAAATCAATCCTGCGGATAAAAACACAAAAAGGAATCCCCACGGTGAAAGAAGAGAATCCATCAACCCGCCGAAAAAGGTGTCTGAGCCATCGTTCTTTCCGTTTACAAAGTCTATGCCTCGCACTACCACCCCTCGCAGCAAGGTGAAAACTAGAAAGATGAGAAAAGTGTTTAGAAAAGCCGCCCAAGCCCACCAATATCGTTTGTTTAGATTGGCCTGAACTCGGCACTGGTCGGCGAGAGCCTGAAAAGCATCGGGCAGATAGCCTCCAGATTCGCCTGCTCTGACTCCTCCGACGTGGCCTGGGAGAAAGAGGTCTGGATAGCGGGCCATGCTGTCGGCTAGGGTTCGACCTTCGCCCGTTTCGGCAGCCATTTTTAGAGAGGCCTGGGATAGCCCGTTATGCCGGACGCGATCGGCTAGGACGGTAAGGGCTTCGGGCACTGCGATGCCGCCTCGTGTCATATCGGCCAGCTGCACGAAGTAAACCGACCTTTCAGAATCTTTGGCAGGCTTTGTCCGAATGGCAGAATCATCCATTTGTGTCGGACCTTTCTGGGAGGCGACCCTATGCTGAACTGGCTGGTTGAGGAGTGAATGGGGCGACCCTAAGGGGTCGGCCATGGGCGGAAGATTTAGTGAGGGCTTTTTCTGTGCAGGGCTGCTCGGCCTGGCATGAGCAGGGGCTGCGGACTGGGTGGGCGCCTGGCCAGGTGCAGGCTGGATTTTCTGCACCTGAACACCCATCTGCGCGAGCATTTTAAGCGCATCGTTTACATGAGGTGCTGTGATCTGCCCCTGGGTGGGGGACCCCTGCTTTAGGCCTTGATATTCATAGTTCGGCACTTGCTCCTCCCGAGAGAGGGCTGACATAGATATCGCCTAGACCTTCGTGGAGTGTCACGCGCTCCATAAATCTCTGTACGACTTCCTTTGGTGTATGGTCTCCCTTAATCACCTTATAAACTCCTGTCATGACAGGAACCTCGACTCCCAGGGCGAAAGCTGCTTTAACAGCTGCCTCGCAGGTCGGGACTCCTTCTGCCACCTGACCAACTGAATCCAGGGCGGCCTGGAGGCTCATTCCTTTTCCTAAAGCGGCCCCAACTCTGTGGTTGCGGCTGAGGGTTGAGTTTGCCGTGGCGAAAAGATCTCCCACCCCGGCCACTCCTAGAAAAGTTTCTATCTTCGCCCCCATTTTTAGGCCAAGACGGGCGATTTCGCTGAGTCCCCGGCTGAGGAGGGTGCCCTTGGTGTTGTCTCCATACCCGAGTCCATCAGACATTCCTGCGGCAAGAGCCAGAACATTTTTAAGGGCGCCGGCCAGTTCGACCCCAGTCACATCATCTGTGACATAGATTCTAAAGCTTGAAGAATGGAAAAGAGATCGAACTGTCAGGGCTGTTTCTTCGCAATGGGCAGCCGCTACTGCAGCGGTAGGAATTCCCATTGCGAGTTCTCTTGCCAGGTTTGGGCCGCTGAGCAGGCTGATTTTTGCTTCTGGGTGTTCCGCTCCAATAATCGATGAAAGCAGCTCGCCATGAGGGCCAAGACCCTTTGTGGCAACACAGAGTATGGGGCTGCCCCCCATGAGATGAAGACATTCGTGGACTGCATGAGAAGGAAGAGCTTCCACAAGGACATCAGATTCCAGATGCTCCTTGGCTCCCATTGCGCCGAACCGGACATTTTCTGGGAGAACGAAGCCAGGAAGGTATTTAAGGTTTTCCCTTGCTTCGGCAAGATGGTCGGCGTCTTCTTGAGTTCTGGCAAGAAGAACAACCTCGTGCCCGTTTCGGGCCAGCATCAGCGCCATGGCGGTTCCCCAGCTGCCTGCTCCTAAAACTCTTGCCGTCATTGGCCGCCCTGCCTCATCGGGGCAGAGTTTAGCCCGCCTGGGGACCTTATGGCTGAGGTTAGGCTGAGAGCCTTTGCCCAGAGGCCGCTTGACGAAGGATAATCTGCCCTATTTCAAGCATTGTTATCACATCCTGCAGCTTGACAGGGTGGGTTGTGGGCTTAATCTCAAGCTCGCTTCCGCGAATTGAAAGGGTGGGGCGGTGCATTTTGGCCGGCTGCATCATAAGGTTTGCGGCTTGGGCGGTTATCAGGTGGTGGCCTGTTCGTGTGTCGCCGGCAGCGACATACCATTCTGCGAACTCAGGGCTCCCAACCCCATGAATCTCCTGGAGCGAGACTGCCTCGCGAAAGAAGTCCAGCCTGGCATCTGACTTTGTCAGGTTTTTTAGGGGACCATCACATATCCGGCGCATGAACCCTGACTGCAAAGAGTTCCATGTGAGGCGAAACATGACCTGCAGCCTGGCTTCGGGCGGAAAAGGAAGAGAAGATGAAAAACAGGTCAGCCAATCGCCATCACTGTCTTTTTCATTTGGCCCGCTGATCATCTGCCATGGGATTCCGCTTGTCGTGCCCGTTATCCGCCAAGATCCAGCGAGGGAATTGATTTTAGTCAGCTGCCACCCGCGTGTATGGCAATGCTGCTCCAGGGCGGCCATGAACTGATTTGAAGCCTGCACAAGACACCAGACAGCCAGGGATACGGCTGCCAGGAACCCAAAAATCAGTAGAAGTGCGGCAGTCATTGTTTAGCTGACTAAATAGTTGGGGCTTATGTGCGTGGAACTGCAGGCGAATCTGCTGGGCAAGGGATAAAATCTTTGGGCTTTAGGGCACGAATGCGTGGCTTGGGGATTTGAAAATCACCCATAGGCCCACGACTGCAGGGAGTGATGGTATCCTTGCAGAGCCCAGGCAGGTGGTCGGCCGTTGTTCCGAGCTTCTTCATGTCTATGACAGCGCGGAGGCGGCTCGCAAGAGCGGCAAACCTTATGCCCGGGAACCAGCGGAGGCTGATCAACACAACGATGCCACTCGAACCGGCCAATAAACTACAGATTATGGAAGAATACGCTCTTTCTAGTGGAGACACTGGATCGACCGATGTTCAAATTGCTCTGATGCACGCCCGCATCAAGCAGATTACCGAGCACCTGAAGACCAATCGCAAGGACTTTCACAGCCGCGCAGGCCTGCTGAGGCTCGTCGGAAAACGACGAAGGCTTGAAGCCTATATGAGAGATGTCGATATCGTTCGATATCGCCAGCTCATTGGCCGGCTCGGCATCCGCGAAGTTCGACCCCGCTAAGGTCCCTTTTTCCGCGACCTCATAGCGAGGTTTTCACAAGATGATTCACACCCACTCGTTCGAAGTTGGGGGCAAAACCCTCAGTTTGGAGACGGGTCGAGTGGCAAAGCAGGCGGGAGGTTCAGTCCTTTTGGGCATGGACCAGACCGTCATTCTTGGCTCAGCGACCATGTCTCGCAATGCGAAAGAAGGCATTGACTTCCTTCCTCTCGTATGTGATTTTGAAGAAAGAAAGTACGCCATTGGCAAAATCCCTGGCGGCTTTATAAAGAGAGGAGGGCGGCCAAGCGATAAAGCTGTTCTCATTTCTCGACTCATCGACCGGCCTATTCGGCCCCTCTTCCCCAAAGGTCTCCGCAACGACGTTCAGGTCATCACCATGGCCTTCTCGGTGGACAAGAAGTGTCCCCCCGACGTTTTGGCTATCAATGCCGCTGGCGCAGCTCTTGCCATCTCAGATATCCCCTTCGCAGGCCCCATTGCCGGCGTTCGAGTTGGATGCATTGATGACGAACTGATCCTTTTCCCCAGCAACGAGCAGCTTAAGTCTTCCAGCCTTGATCTTGTCGTGGCCGGACACAAGGGCGCCATTTCAATGGTGGAATCAGGCGCACATGAAGTCAGCGAAGAGCTGATGATCAGAGCCCTGACCTACGCTCACGAAGGCATTCGAGCCATCTGCGAAGAGTTCGAAAAGTTTGCTGAAATGGCTGGCAAGCCTAAGAGGGAAGTTGCCCTCTTCCTCCCTGACGAAAAGCTTGTCGAGGAGATTAAGAAGGCCGAAGCCAAGGTTATTGACGCAGGCATCTTTGATCCCGACAAGGCTAAGAGAGAGTCCGCAATGGACGACCTTAACAAAGAGCTGATTGCCAAGTACAAGGAAAAGTACGCGGATAATCCAGTTGTTCTTAAAACTCTTGCCGAAGCGGTCGACAAGGCTGTTAAGGGAATCATCCGCAAGAACGTTATTGAAAAGGACAAGCGGCCCGACGGACGAAGCTCTACTGAGATTCGACCCCTTGAAGCTGTCGCTGGACTTCTGCCCCGAGTTCATGGCTCTGGTCTGTTCACACGCGGTCAGACCCAGGTCATGACTGTTCTCACCCTCGGCCTGCCCAAGGATGCCCAGATGATGGATACCTTGGATGAGGAAGAGGAAGACAAGCGCTATATGCACTTCTACAACTTCCCCCCTTACTCAGTGGGTGAAGTGAGAATGCTTCGTGGTGCAGGTCGAAGAGAAGTGGGTCACGGCGCTCTTGCCGAAAGAGCCCTCAGGCCAGTCGTCCCGGTTGACGATCCCGAATTCCCCTACACACTGCATCTGATCAGCGAAGTGCTTGAAAGCAACGGCTCCACCTCTATGGCTTCCGTCTGCGGTTCAACCCTTGCTCTGCTTGATGCCGGAATCAAGATCAAGGCTCCTGTTGCAGGAATCGCCATGGGCTTGATGACCGACGGCAAGACTTGGAGAGTCCTGACCGACATTCAGGGAGTCGAAGACTTCTCTGGAGACATGGACTTCAAGGTTGCTGGAACAAGGGAAGGAATTACCGCCCTGCAGCTTGACACCAAGCTGGATGGAATTCCTGAAGAAGTTTTGGCCCGAGCTCTTAGGCAGGCGAAGGATGCAAGACTGCAGATTCTTGACGTGATTGAGGCAGAACTGCCTGGACCACGAACTGAACTCGCAGACTCTGCTCCTAGAGTTACTGTTCTGCACATTAACCCAGAAAAAATCGGCGCGCTTATTGGACCTGGCGGAAGCAACATTCGCAAGATCACCGAAAGCAGCGGAACCGAAATTGATGTCCGACAGGACGGTCGGGTTTTGGTGGCAGCCAGCGATGGACCTTCCTCTGAATCCGCTGTCAATCAGATCAAGGCTCTTACAATGGAGCTGACGGTTGGCATGGAGTTCGAGGGAGCCGTTACCCGGCTCTTTGGACGAGGCGCCATGGTTGAAATGCCAGGCGGCCGAGACGGTCTTGTTCCCACCGAGCTGTTGACGCACCAGAAGATTGGCCGTCCTGACGATGCTGTTTCGGTCGGTGATCGAATCAGGGTCAAGGTTCAGGAAGTTGATGCCATGGGCCGAGTCAACCTTTCTGCTCTTGATTTGAACCCAGATATCCCCAAGCTTAATGGAGAAGCAGTTGCTTCACCTCCCAGGCCAATGGGTGACAGGGGCGGTCGAGATAGAGATCGTGGCGGAGATCGCGGCGGCTACGGCAATCGTGATCGAGGTCCCCGAAGG
>CAZSIM010000007.1:151153-157604 GCA_964607175.1 uncultured Fimbriimonadaceae bacterium | reverse complement strand
CTTTTGTGGCCTCCCCTGCAGAATCAACGTACCTAAAAGCCACCTGGTTCTCTCCCTCAATTCTGGCCAGAGTTTCGGCGTCGCAGATAAACCTCCCTTCACCGTGGGCGATAGGAATATTAATCAGCCGATCAACCCCGCGAGTCCAGATTGAACTCTTGTTTTCAGCCTTAAGCCATACGTTCTGACAAAGAAATTTTTGATCCTTATTTAACAGCAGCGCTCCGGGCAGAAGGCTGGACTCACAAAGAATCTGAAAACCATTGCAGACCCCGATAACCGGCCCGCCTGCTTCAGCAAAAGCCTTGACATCCGCCATGACAGGCGAGCGCGCCGCCATGGCTCCGCACCTCAAATAGTCTCCGTAGCTGAATCCGCCGGGGACAAAAACGGCATCAAAGCCCTTTAGGTCGTGCGAATCGTGCCAGACATACTCGGCTTCCATACCAAGATCAGACTTAAAAGACCAGAGAGCATCTTGGTCGCAGTTGCTGCCAGGAAACTGAATAACAGCGATCTTCATTCGACCACCTCAAACCGGAAATTTTCGATGACAGGATTCGCCAAAAGCTCATCGCACATGGCCTTAATCCTTTCCGGATCGGCTTGTTCCAGCTTCAGTTCAACCAGCTTGCCAATGCGGGCATCCTGCACTTCGTCGTAGCCCATTCGATGCAGAGAATCGGCCACCGTTCTTCCTGCCGAGTCAAGCAGCGAAGGCTTGAGGGTGACGTATACGCGCACGGTGACCATGAACTGAATTCTGGCAGAGGCTGGGCAGGATTCTCTGGGTGGGTCCGGCCAGAAGGCGGCGGCCGCCAAACTGTCACCCTGCAACTTAATGTCTGTGCCAAGGATAAAACCCCTGGCACAGACACTTTTAAGCGCAGGCTTCAGCTCTTGACAATCATCTCAAGGGCTCGGGTCAAAACCCTGACTCCCCTTTCGAACTCATCAATCGGCACATGCTCATGAGGAGTGTGGTCGAGTGAAGAATCTCCTGGACCATAGGCCACCATTGGGCAGTTCCAAATCGGTCCAACCACATTAAAGTCAGCTGTTCCTGTCTTGTTTTTAAAGGCAGGGCGGATGCCTTCTTCGCGAATTGCCGCCACAAGCGATCGGGCCAGAAGGCTGTCGCGGGTTGACTTATAGGCAGATTCGTGGCCGATGAAGCGAATAATCGAGCTCACAGTCTCAGGAAGCGTTCCGTCTCGGCGAGCCTGGTTGACCCATGCCCTCACCATGTTTTCAGCTTCAAAAGGAGAGTAATCCAATGGCAGACGCAGGCCAATGACAAGGCGGCATTCCTCCACCAGTCCAGAGTCGCTGCTGCTGACACGCCTTAACGAAGGCAGAATGTGGTCAAACACCTTCTCGCGGCCTTCGTTAAACTTATCTGCCACCTGTTTTATCTGGTCCCACAGAGTTAAAGCCGTTTCTGTGACGCTTGGCCCCGGGGCCGCAGTGTGCTGAGACCCACGGGTGAAGTCGCCTTCAATCAAAAGCCTTCCTTTGTAGCCTAAAGTAATGCCGCCCGAACTGCTTGGCTCACCAATAATGCAGAGCTCTGGCCGGAATCTTGAGGCGGCATGATTGGCCCCTTTTGAATAGGCAGATTCTTCTTCTGTGGCACCGATGACCACAACCTGCCAGTCAGATTCCTCGATCAGATCCTTAAGAGCGGCAGCAGCAAGGACAAAGCCACAGAGGGGGCCCTTGGCATCCACCGCGCCACGTCCATAGAGGCAGCCATTCTCACGCCGAACAGGGACGATGCCCGGCACAGTATCCATGTGCCCCATCATCACCAGCTGTCTTCGGCCTTTCCCTAAAATACCGACAGCAGAACCAGAACCATCAACATAGGCTTCAAAGCCTTTTGCCTCCATGATTCCCCTCAGAAACTCAGCAAGGTTATGCTCCTGACCAGTCAAAGACTGAATCCTCAGGGCTTCTTCAAGCAGATCAATCCCCCAGGGAATCTGCTTCTGCTGAGCGCTGAGAGGGCTCACGCCTGGGCTCCTGCCGCTTCTGCAGCGGGCTGAGCCAGCACAGCCAATCCTTGGGCGACAGTCTCAACCACCTTATCCAGCTGCTCGAAGCTGATGACGGCTGGCGGAAGAAAACGCAGCACAGTCAGCCCGGCGGGCGGACAGAGAAGACCATTGTTTTGAAGCCATTCCAGCAAAGGAGCCACCTTGACTTTCAACTCAAGTCCAATCCACAGTCCTTCGCCCCGTACCTCGCGAATCAGGAGTGAATCCAAAGCCTTCAGCTTCGCCTTCAAATACTCACCCTTTTCCGCACAAAGCTTAGGAGCGTCGATTCTTTTCAGCTCGGCAAGCGAAGCCAAACCAGCGGCGCAGGCCAAGGGATTGCCTCCGAAGGTTGTGCCATGCAGCCCAGGATGGATTCCAACGACCTTTGGGCCAAAGGCAGCCGCCCCCATAGGGACTCCCCCTGCGATAGCCTTGGCCATGGTGAGAATATCCGGAACAACCCCGTATTTCTGACAGCCAAACCAGCTGCCCATGCGGCCAAATCCCGACTGAACCTCATCCATGATTAAGAGGGCTCCCTTGTCTTCGGTGATCTTTCTGACCGCAGCAAGGTAGCCTGGGTCTGGTGGATAAACTCCGCCTTCTCCCTGGAGTGGTTCAATAATCACAGCGGCGGTTTCTTCGGTCACCGCTTTCTCCATGGCTTCAACCTTGTTGTATAAAACGTGGGTAAAGCCAGGTACCCAAGGAGCAAAAGGCTCTCTGTACTTGGTTTCTGGGGTGGCAGAAAGCGCGCCAAAGGTTCTGCCATGAAAGCCGCGCAGGGTCGAGACAAACCCTGTTCTCTTAGTGGCAAGGCGGGCGACTTTTAAGGCGGCTTCATTGGCCTCTGCGCCAGAGTTGCAGAGAAAAACTCGGTCCAGCCCCTGAGGCAGCAGGTCTGCCAAGGCAGCCTGAAACTGAGCCCGGAGAGGCGAGGTAAAGCTTTCAGGACAAGACATAAGGGTTCTGGCCTGCTGAGCAATAGCTTCTGCCACGGCTTCATTGCCATGCCCCAAGGTGCAGACTCCAAGGCCCCCAATACAGTCAATCAGCTCACGCCCATTCTCATCCCACAGCAGAGCTCCTTCGCCTTTCACCAGGGTGATTCCCCGCTTCTTGTAAAAACCAGAGGTGTGTGCGAGTTCAAGTTCAAGATTGGTCATGGTGTGATCACTGTCCCCCTGCCTGATCGGGCAGAAATAATGGGATTGACAAGCCTGGCATCGGCAAAAACAACTTCCTTGACTCCAAGTTCAATGGCTTCCCCTGCCCCCATGACTTTCTTTTTCATGCGCCCCTCGGCCCATTCAGAAGCCATAGGCAGCTGAGCCACAGTCAGCTTTTCTACCAGCGAAGTTTCATCTGGAAAGTTCCTAAGAAGCCCAGGAACGTTGGAAAGGATGATAAGCTGCTTGGCGCCCAGCTTTCCGGCCAGGACAGCAGCGGCTCTATCTCCATCTACATTTATCGCTTCACCCTCGGTGCTGCAGGCAGGCGGAGAGATTGCCAGGGTATAGCCGGCCCCAACCAAAAGATGTATGAGGTCTGTATTGACTCCATCCACTTTGCCAGAAAGATCGTCGCGAATCAGCAGCTGCCTGCCTTCTTCAACGGCTCGAATAGCCTTCTTCCGCTCTCCCGTAAAAAGTCTTCCATCAAGACCGCTCAGCCCCACCGTGTTGACGCCCCTTTTCTGAAGCCTCTCTACGATGCGAGTGTTCATTTTGCCAGCGTAAACCATGGCAAAAATGTCCATTGTCTCGGGGTCAGTCCGACGCGAGGTGACACCGCTGGCTGAGGTCAAGGTTTTGGGCGGATGGCCAAGCTGAGTAGAGATTCGATCCGTTTCAGCGGACCCACCATGGACAAGAACCACCTTTTCCCCCTGCTGAACAAGGGAGGCGATATCGTCGCAGACTGCATCGTAATCAATGCCGAGGCTTCCCCCGACCTTAATCACTGTAATATCGGATTGACTGCTCATTTTTCAAAATTCTGGGCGGCCTGCTAAGGGTGCAGGCCAGGAAAGGTGAGGGCAAGGTCTTCATCCCAGCCCATCATAAGGTTCATACACTGCACGGCGCTCCCAGCCGCCCCTTTCACCATGTTGTCCAGGGCACAGAGCAGGGTTGCTTTTCTGCCTCCTTCCGCCAGGGCAAATCCAAGGTCTGCCAGGTTGCTTCCGGCAAGGATTTTAGGTTCCGGAACACGATGAATTCCCGTCGTCGATTTAACGATTCGGACGAACTTCTCGCTGTTGGCGACGGCCCTAAAAGCCTTCCATAAATCCTTTTCTTGAAGCGGCTCTTTCAAAAAGCAGTGGATGGCCGCAAGAACCCCTCTCACCATTTCGATAGAGGTAACGGTCATGTGCAGCTGGTCAATGCTCTGACCAAAAAGCCCTGCCATTTGATGGACCTCAGCTTCATGCCTGTGTCCGGCGGCGGCAAAGGTGCGAACCGCACCGCTCCGCTCTGGGTGATGGCTTGCCGCAGAAGCAGAAGCTCCCCCTTCACTGCTGCCCACCTTGATATCGGCAATCACGGGCATGGAGAAATCAACCAAGCCCGCCTTTACCATTGGCAGAAGAGCGAGATTTGCGGCTGTCGCGTTGCAGCCAACCCCGCTGACATAAGAGGCTGACTTCAGCTCTTCTCTGTGCAGTTCGGGCAGGCCGTAAACAAACTTCTCGAGCCAGGCTGGCTGAGGATGAGCGTGGCCATAAGCGGCCTCGTATGCGGCAGGAACCTTCAGGCGAAAGTCAGCGCTGAGGTCGATAATCTTGGGAGCCTTTGCCGCCCACTGATCGATCTGTTTTGAGGCCTCGCCATGAGGGAGACAGAGAAAGATCACATCACAGTCTTCGACCACATCTGGAGAAGAGAAATTGAGCGAGGTAAAGCCTCTTAGATTCGGATGGTTTGAGTGCAGAGGCTGCCCCATCTGAGAGCGTGAGGTGACCCAGGCCACCTCCACCATCGGATGAAATGTCAGCAGCCTCAGCAGTTCGCCGCCCGTATATCCAGTCCCCCCAACAATGCCGACTCGGGCCTTCAAACCCCGCCCCCTGCCTGCCGAATAATGTGGTCTGCTACCAGCGCAGGAATATCAACTCCCGTCGTGGCGATGGAGTTGCGGAACTCCATCGTGTGGTTGACCTCGTTGACAAGCAGCCCCCTTTCGGGATCTTCCAGCAGGTCAACGGCAATAACCCCTCCACCCATGGCGGTACTGGTGTTCGCGCAGATTTCTCTCATCGCATCGGTCACTTCACAATTCGAGGCTGTGGCTCCGCGAGCAGTGTTGGTGATCCAATGCTGAGAATGGCGGTAAATCGCCCCGATTGTTTCGCCTTCTATAACAAAAGCGCGAATATCGCGGCCAGGCTTCTTAATCAGTTCCTGAACGTAGTAAATGTGCTGCTCATAGCCGCCCAAAACGTCTCTGGCCTCCAGCACAGCCTCTGCGGCATCAACATCGTTGATGCGTGAAACCATGCGTCCCCAGCTGCCGACAATAGGCTTCAGCACGCAGGGAAACCCGAAAGCCTGCATGGCTTCCAGGGCAGATTCTGGTGTGAAGGCCAGCTTGACGCGAGGCATGGGCACGCCCGCCGCTGCCAGAAGCTGCGAAGTCACCAGCTTGTCCCCGCATCGCTCCACCGTAATCGATGGGTTGACACAGGGCACCCCCGCCAGCTCAGCCATTTTCAGCACGTATTTCGCACGAGACTGCGACACGCACCTTTCCACCACCACGTCGTGTTTACGCCATTCATCCATGTCATGCAGATCGAAAACGAGCTTGCGGTCGTCAAGGACCGTCAGCTCGCAGCGTTTATCCTGCAGCGCCGTGATGAGCAGCTTTTCTTCGGGGCGGACGACAGAGCAGACGAAGGCGACGCGGGTGCTCATTCGCCCCA
Source organism: uncultured Fimbriimonadaceae bacterium (assembly GCA_964607175.1). Lineage (GTDB taxonomy): Bacteria > Armatimonadota > Fimbriimonadia > Fimbriimonadales > Fimbriimonadaceae > JAKRSE01. The sequence goes on along the minus strand of CAZSIM010000007.1, from coordinate 151,637 downwards.
GTCTTCTTCCTCAGTCGGCGCCAAAGCGAGGGTCAAGGGTTCCAGGCTGACAACTTCCAGTTCTGCGCCGCACTCAGGGCATCGAACAAGCTCGTTCAACAAAGGAAGAGCGTCAAAGGAAATCTCAGCCCCACATTCGGGACATTCAGCGGTGTACATTTTTCAATCCTGCCAGGCATAGCCCGGCTAGAGCACAGGCCACCTTGCCTGCAGGGCCATTGTGACGCAGCTTGAGGCTAAGCAGGGTCCCAGGCCCCAAGTGACGCCACGGTGAAAGGCACCATAGTTCTAAACATCCCCTATGAAGCCGGTTATCCAAGTCGCCCATGACATTATCTGCCCCTGGTGCTGGATCGCCTTCCACCAGGTCAGACACCTGGAAAAAGAGTTCGATGTGGACTTTGACTGGATAGGACATGAACTTTTCCCCCCTGAAATGGCGTGGCCAGACCCCTCTGCGCCGGCGGAGCACAACCCTAAACGC
>CAZSIM010000007.1:116585-151143 GCA_964607175.1 uncultured Fimbriimonadaceae bacterium | reverse complement strand
TAAACGCGCCCCTGTCCCTTCCAGACTGGAACTTGCCTATCCAGCATCTGGAATGACTCCTCCTCCTCCCAACATCCGCCCCTCAGGGATGAGATCGCACAATGTGCTTCTTGCGCTGGAATGGGCGAAGGCGGAAGGCTGCTTTACACCCTTTCATGCCGAGTTGTACGAATCCTACTGGCTGGAAGGTTTGAACGTAAACGAGCTTGAGGTGTTAGGTGAACTCGCCGCCGACCTTAACCTCAATGCTGACTCAATGCTGACTTCTGTCGAGTCACAAGAACATGCGGGCAAAATCATTCCATTTGATGAGGCCAGCTACGAGGCGGGAGTCTACAACGTGCCCACCTACTTTATTGGCTCGCTAAAACTTGCCGAGCAGCCTTTACCGGTTCTGAGGTCTGCCATCAAGCTCTGGCTGGAACAGCAGGGCTAGATTTTCTGTCACTTTCACTGGCTGCACAACAGATATGGCCCTCTATCCTCAACTAACCTATCCCTCAGCGCCTCCTGACCGCCCCTACATTTTCATCAACATGGTTTCAACCATTGATGGCAAGATCATTACAGGGGAACAAGACGACCCCGTGCAGGACCTGGGATCTCGACTTGATCACGCCACGATGAAGGTGATTGAGGCTTCAGCTGATGCCGTCATCAACGGGGCATCCACCATTCGAGCCACCCCCCGCATGAACTTTCCGGAACATCTGATCCGCTACTGTGTCACTGAATCTGGAAAGATTGACCCCTCTCATTCCTTTTTTCTGGCTGGCAGGTCATGGCTGATTAGGCCAGAAGAAGCCCCGCCTCTCTCTTTTGCCATGCCGGAACTTAGAGCAGGAAGGGACCTGATAGACTGGCACACCATCCTGCGGACCATAAGGCACGAACACGGAGTAGAGAAGCTGCTTTGCGAAGGAGGGGCCGAACTGAATGCCAGCCTATTTGCTCTCGATCTGATTGACGAAATTTTTTGGACAGTGGCGCCCAAAATCAAGCTGGGCAGGGATGTGCCGACCATAGCGGGAGGAATGCCGCTTCCACGAAACGGAATCCTTAACTTCGATCTCGTCTCCTGCCAGCCAGTTGAGGATGAAATTTTCTTGAGGTATCAACGCCATCGTCCAGTCGCTTAAACCAGGAACCTACCTGGTCCGCAATGCATCAAGAACCCTGCCTTTGGTAGGGGTCATTGTTTTGGCCGTCATGCTGATTGCAGGAATCGTAGCCCTCATGAACTCGATTCCCCTCTCGATCAGAACGATCTATAAGGCTTCTGCCCTGCATTTAGGGGTGACTCCCCGTGGAGATGCTTCCCTCACCCCTCTCTTTAGAGAAAAAATCCTCAAAGGAAGCCCCGTTCCCATCGAAAGAATGATGACCATCAGGGCGAGCGACGTGCAGGTGAGGAGCATTGTCGGCAACTGGCCCTTCGCCCTGACCGCTGTCACTCAAGCCGACCAGGATTACATTCTGCAGCGGCTGGGAAATCCACACATTGAAGGAAGGAAAGTCGAGCCCGGCCAGGCAGAAATCATCATCAGCAGACCCTTGGCCGTGAACTTAAAAAAGAAGCTGGGCGATATATTCCTTTCACCTAACGATGAAAAGGCTTATTCGCCTTTTGAAGTAAAAATCGTCGGCCTTATTGATTCGCCTGAGTGGATAGGAATCACCAGCTACGAGTATTACGCGGCCAACCACTTTCCACCTATCGATCTTCTTTTGGTTTGGGCAAAAAACAGAACGGACCAAGAGAAGCTTGACCGCTGGGGGACTGACATGCTGAAAGGCGAAAACAGCCGCACCTATGCCTGGTTTCTGCTCGAAGAAGAAACTCAAAACATGTTCAGCATCCTCTATCAAATTCTGAATGTGGTCATCTTCATCCTCGTTGTGGTGATAACCATCATGATGGGGATGCTTATTTCAATTTATCAAAGCCAAAGAATCCCAGAATTTGGGCTTCTTCAGGCCTTGGGCTTCAGCAAAGCACGCCTGCTTAAAAGAGTCATGCAGGAAACGGTGATGGTCGTTTTAGGGGGCTGGCTGCTTGGCACCCTGGCCGCCTACGGCATGCTAAACCTCGTCAAAACGCTCCTTATGGACCCCAATGCCTTCATGCTGGATACTCTGGACCCAAGCGCCTACGCCTATACCATCCCTGTGCCGATAGCCATCCTCGCCGTGGCAGCCTGGACTCTTGTTCGCTCCTTTCAAAAGTTCGATCCCATCAGCATTGTGGAAAGGAGGCTTTTATGAACACTGTCCTGCTGAGAGCCGAATCAGTCAGTTTGGAATACATGGACCATGGCCGGCCGATCCATGCCGTTCAGAATGTTTCGCTCGAACTGCATTCAGGCGAGTTCTTGGGGATACTCGGCCCAAGCGGATCAGGAAAGTCATCTCTTCTCTACCTGCTTAGCGGCATGAGAACTCCCACCCGGGGGAGGGTTTTCTACAAAAACGAAGAACTCGCAGCCAAAAGCGACGCAGAAAGAGCCCAGATTAGGCTCGATGAATTTGGCTTTGTTTTTCAGCTGCCCCACCTTATCGGCTATCTTTCTGCCCTCGAAAATGTCTCTGCTGGCTGCCCCGACAGGGATATCGAGGAAGAGGCAGCCCGGCTGCTCACCGAACTCGGCATGGATGGAATGCAGCATCGTCGTCCTCACGAACTCAGCGGTGGACAGAAGCAGAGGGTCTGCGTGGCCCGCGCTTTGGCCGGTGGCAGAAAAATCATCTTTGCCGATGAGCCAACGGCAGCACTCGATCACAAAACGGGGATGAGCGTTGTGCAGAGCCTGACCCGGAGCCGGGGCGAAGGCGCCATCGTCATGGTGACTCACGACCCTTCAATGCTGGAAGAAGCAGACAGAATAATTAGGCTGGAAGATGGCCGTATCGCTGCTTTAGAAGATCAAGCTCACTGAGTTGGAACTCAGTTCAGGTGTTGGCTCTCAGCATCGCCGCTTCCGCTCCCTGATCCAGCCAGGTCTCTATCACAGCAATGCAGCGATCCAAAGCGGATTCCACCGAAACCCTTTCCTCTGGGGTGAATCGTCCCAAAACATGATCGGTGGTCGGATCATCTGACTTTCCGATCCCAATCTTCAACCGGGGATACTCCTGAGTCCCCAGGGTATGGATCAAGGATTTATGGCCATTGTGTCCCCCCGCGCTTCCCTGCAGTCTCATACGGGTTTTGCCAAGAGGCAGATCAAGATCATCCGCCACCACGATCATCTGATCGGGCTTTAAACTGAAGTGCTTAAGAAGGGGCGCTGCAGACTGCCCGCTAAGGTTCATAAACGTTAGAGGCTTTGCCAAGACAACCGTGCAGCCCTTCACTTGGCCGATTCCGGTCAAGGCTCGGTGCTGGCTTCTATCCACTTTAAACTTGTTTTTTGCAGCCAGCTTGTCAACAAGGTCGAAGCCCACGTTGTGCCTGGTATGCCTGTACTGTGCCCCTGGGTTGCCAAGCCCTAAAACCAAAAGAACGGGAGGCTGTAATGGCTCTTTTGGCCGCTTAAAAAAGGACACTAGCCTCTGCCCACCGCAGCAAAGAAACCGCTAAAAGCCAAAGCAAGAATCACTAGCCCCAGCGCTACGCGGTACCAGACAAAAACCCATGTCGTGCGGTTTTGCAGAAACTTCATCAGCCAGGCAACGGCGGCATAGCCAACAACAAATGAAACAACTGTTCCGACAATGGTGGCAGCCAGCCCCCCAACAAGCAGATTCTGCCTCTCATCATAAAGCTTATAGAGACCACTGGCTAACACGGATGGAACCGAAAGCAGAAAGGAATAACGGGCGGCTGCTCCCCGTTCCAAGCCCATAAACAGTCCGCCGGTAATGGTGCTTCCGCTTCGGCTTGAACCTGGGATAAGAGCGATGCACTGCCACAAGCCCATCAAAAAGCCATGACGGGCATTGACTTCTCCCAGGGCGATCTTCTGGGCTCCAACCTTTTCTGCAGCCCCCATCAGAAGGCCGAAAACAATGAGGCTGGTCCCAACAACAAAAGGACTGCGGAAGGAGCCTTCAATGAAGTCTTTCAGCAGGAGCCCAGCCACGATGATGGGAATCGTTCCGTAAAAAACACCCCATGCCTGCCTGGCATCTGCCGACTCTCTGACCTCTGCTTTGGTCAGGCTTAGGCACCAGGCCCGAAACAGCCGTGTGAGATCTGACCAAAAGTAGATAAAGACGGCCAAAAGAGTTCCCAGCTGAATGACGGCTGTGAACCCCGCCCCCGCGTCTTCCCAGCCCAAAAGGGCAGGCACCAGATAAAGGTGTCCGCTTGAGCTGATAGGAAGGAACTCGGTCAGACCTTGAACGATTCCATAAACGATGGCCTGAATCAGATCCACTAGAGCAAGATTATAGTGACCTTGAGCTTAGGGCGTGGGGGCCTCGCCTCGCGATACGACCAAAAACACCAGCACACCGCAGAGAATGATGGCGGCTGAGTAAAGCACCAAAACAGTCTGCCTTTGAGTCAATCCTGACTTAAGAAGGGTGTGATGCAGGTGCCTTTTGTCGGCCTGCATAATGGGGTCTCCACTTATCGCCCGCCTGGCCACGACAAAAATCATGTCAAACAAAGGCACTCCAAAAACCAGGATAGGAATCAGGATAGCCAGGGCTGCCGCTGTTTTTAATGCCCCCACCACACTCAAGGCAGCAAGACAGAAGCCTAAAAGCTGGGCTCCCCCTGTCCCCATAAAAATTCTTGCCGGGTTAAAGTTATGAAAAAGAAAGCCCAGCGATGAACCAGCAATGGCAGCCGCGACCAAGGCTACTCTCGGCTGGCCTTCGTAATAGGCAATGATGGCAAGCGTTGCCGCAGCAATAGCGGCAATTCCAGCCGCCAAGCCATCAACACCATCAATCGTATCCATAGTCTTGCTGACCAAGAAAATATAAAAAGCTGTAAGGGGCACCGCCACCCAGATAGGAAAAGCTATCCAAGGGTCAGCCCCAGGCAAAGGCAGTGAGATCCCTTGAATCTGCACCCTTCCTGCCCCATCAAACATAAACTGGATGGCCACTCCGGCAAACAGCAGGTAGGCAAGCTGGATTTTGCTGGAGTAATCCTTTACGTCATCCAAGGCACCCATCACTACAATCAGCCCTCCAATCAAGAGAATTCCCAATAGATAGTTAGGGAAAGTCGTTAGGGGGTTTGTATAGGGAATGGTCAGGAGAAGTGAAGCCAGCAGGCCGCCATAAATGGCAATGCCCCCCCACTTTGGAATCGGCTCTTTGTGAACCCGGCGGGAATCACGAGCGGGGTCATCCAGTGCCCCATATTTCAAGGCAACTTTCTTAATAAAGGGCGTGAGTCCGGCAGTAATAGCTAAGGCAATAAAACCAGAGGCCAAAGGCGCTCTTCTTCCCTCAAGTATCTGCCAAAGCCATTCAACTAAGTTCAAACGTCTGCCCCGGTCGGTGGATTTAGATCCACTAGTTCAAGACGATCACCCACCAGCCTCAGCACCTCGGCTTTAGATTCCCTAAAAAGCTCCAAGGAAAAGGGGTCTGGATAATCACCCTCGTAAATGACTCTTGTTATGCCGGCATTAATAATCATCTTGGCACAGTTGTTGCAGGGCTGACATGTAACATAGATTGTTGCGCCAGCACAGGCAATGCCAAGTTTTGCGGCCTGCAGCAGTGAATTCTGCTCGGCATGAAGAGCCCTAATGCAGTGGCCTGCCCTCATGCATCCGTCCGGCCAATCTGCGTGTGGGCCCTGCTCTGGGCAATGTGTGAGGCCAGACGGAGCCCCGTTGTAGCCAGTCGCCAGGATGTGCTTGTCACGAACGATCACTGCCCCCACAGAACGGCGAGGACAGGTAGCCCTCGTTTTAACCAGATGAGCGATCTGCATGAAGTAGGCATCCCACGAGGGACGAGCCAGCATCTTTGGAATTATGGCTTTTGAACTGAGACTCAGGTGGTCCTGCCCTCCCGCATCTCAACCAAATACTTTTTTCAAGGACTTCCGTAACATGAATTCTACAACCTCTTATAGAAACTGCTCAAAACGACCAAAATTGCAATATGTCTCCGAAGTCAAAGCTGCAGCTGATACACGAGACAGTTGGCGAACTTGCCCTAGAATTTGAACACCAGTTTCCTTCCGGCCTAGACCGTGCAGCAAGGGTCTGTCCGTGGCTGAAATCGGTCGAGCCAGACCTCTTTTTCTCCCTTATTCCCTATCATCGTGACGCCCGCACGGTCATCGCCCGTGAGCAGGGATTCAGAGACTGGCCCGAACTGGCAAATCATTACTCAGACCAGGATGACCGCTTATTTACATCCTTGGATGAGAACCAAAAAAGAGCTCTCGGCTATGGGGATAGATTCCGCTTTCCCAAAGACTCAGATGTGGACGGCCTAGTCGCGAGCTGCTGTCTTTGGATTGCTTTAACCCGCGGCTTTTGCCTTGTAGATGAGCTGTGGGAGGCAGCGGGGCCGCGCCTCGCCACCCAGGTTCCCAGCTTTCTGCTAAGGCTGCTGCAGTCAGATGCTCCTTTGGAAAGCATAGTCACATGCCTAAAGAAAGGAAAAACCCCAGACTGGGAAGCGTGTGGTTCATTAGCTTACAGGCTGGGAAGACATGATGCCCTGGAGCAGATGAAGCAGGCTGGCGCGCTCCCAATCCCCTCTGACCTTGATAAGCTGCTGGAAGCCTGCAGCCGACTGAACCAAACAGAGCTTGAGGCAAGGCTTGCCACACTGCCTCAAGGATGGGAATCACAGCCTTCTGCGGTCTGGGAAACTGCAGTTTATTGGGCAGCTCTCGGCAAGGTCAGCCAGCTTAAGCTGGCCTTTAGCGCAGGCCTTGTTTATCCAAGCACAACACCCTACTGGTGTTCGCCTCTGCACCATGCAACATGGAAGGCTGATCCAGATGCCATCCAAGTCTGCTTAAGCATGGGCTGTCCCGTACATGAACAGGATCGCAAATACATTTCCACCCCCTTTGGATGGCTGATAAGGGCTCAAAGCCTCTGCCCAAACGGTCACTCACCCTTCCCTCAAAGCGACCCTCTAAGAGCAGGGCAGCTGCTGCTTGAACATGGTGCAGTCATTATGCCGAGCCACCTTTTCTGCCCTAACACTACGTTAGTAGACAGCTTTATTGAGTGTTGACTTAAGTCAACACTCAATAAAGCTGTCTTATGAAAGGTCAGTCACAAGATCAAAAAGCTGAACGGCCTTCTACCATAGGACCAACCCAAAAGAGTTTTCAACTCATGACAGCCATAGACCGCCTCAGCACCTGAAGAAAATGCAGAAATGCCTTGACCTCTTAGGAGATCAAGGCATTTCTGCATCCAGCGTTAGCCCGCTAGCTTCTAGTGTAAGTAACTACCTGAAACTGCACCCAAGGGCCTTCAGGAGTCTCAAACTCAGAAGTCATTGTTCTGGTGTTTTCATCTACCAAATGATGAATGTCGCGATACATTGCTGTCTCGCCATCCTTAACCATATCAGGTCCCTCGCAGGTCAAGGTCATGGTTTTTCCGTCTTCACTCAGCTCCCCTACATACTTCCAAAGATGGCTCGACATAGAGGCGACAAAATAGCCGCGATACTCTTTGAATGATACGTCGTAGCCAAGGCCAGTTTTGTAATGGTGCATTCCGCCGCCAGGGGCGTCTCCACTTCCTTCTGAGCAGACCCAAAGGTCGCCAAACATAACGGAAGATTCTGTTCCGGTCAAAACCACCTGGGGAGTATCCGGCCCCATAGTCATGACTGATTCCGTCTTCCACTCGCCAACAAAGTTATGAAGCCATCCATGTTCTGGCAATGGCTTGGTTGGCTGGGGTTCTTCGATGTTAGTGTCTTCTGAGCTCATTTTCCTGGCCTCATTGCGTTCGGTTATTCTTCCATACGCAGCAGGGCAAAAGTGTTGGGAAAAACATGAACAGAAAATAACTTAAAGGACTGATAACGAAACTGTGGCCCCATGCCAATTTCAAACCTCCCGGTACCATAGTCAGCGTAGGAAGTCCCTATGTCCTTCAAACTTTCCGTCGTGGCCCCCGATCAGACCGTGTTCGAAGACACAGTCGCCAGCGTGACCGTGCCCGGTGTCGAAGGGTACATGGGAATCATGTCTAACCACGAGCCAATTATTGCGGCTCTTGAGCATGGCATTGTCGAGTGCCGAATGGATTCTGGCGATGCAACCAGCATTGCCATCACTGGCGGCTTTCTTGAAGCCAGCGATAACAAGGTCATCATTCTCGCCGATTCTGCCATCAGAGCGACCGACATTGATCTTGCCCAGGCCGAAAAGGAGCTTGAGGAAGCCCGCAAGGCACTGAGAGGAGAAGCTTCATCTGTCACCAGCGCCCAGGCTGAAGAAACCATGCGAAAAGCCATGGTGCGAATTAGGGCTGCCCGAAAGCATTAAAAACGATTCAACAATAAAAATGATCCGAGCAGATTTCTGCTCGGATCATTTTTATATAACCGACGTGCCCAGCCGGATCTACGGCAGTCAGCTGGTTCTAAAAATAAACCTCGCGTTGCCAAAAGCTATCTCGTCACCATCGCTGATGGGGGAAGAATCAATCTTCACAAAATCACCAGCATCTGCATCAAGGCGATAGGTGCCGTTTGAGCTGCTCAAATCAGTGAGTACAAACTGACCCTCTTCTTCGTGAATTTTCGCATGCTTGCGGCTGACGTAGCTGCCCTCTGGGATGCTGCCAAGATCAACATCAATTGGGCCAACAGAAGGATCAAATCGACCGATCATGGCTGGACACCCAAAGAGAAAAATAACTTCCGATTCCTGTCCGCCCCTTTTCAGAATCAGGCGAGGAGAAAGCGCGACGCTCTGCTCTTCCACTCCTTCCTCAATCGGTTCTTCCGAGACCTCAGGAATCACTTCTTCGTTCAGATTCATCTCTTGCCACCCATGTGCAGACAAAAAGAAGAAGTCCACTGACCAGCAGGCTGGGGACCAGTGTTCCCAGACCCAAAGTCAAACCTTCTCCCTCTGCAGTTCCAGTATAGCCAAAGAGTCCGCCAGGCAGGGTCACATTTAAGAATGGATTCCCGGTCATTTGCCCGTAAATCATCCAGGCAAGCGACACTCCGAAAGCCAAAACCATCGCAAGAGGATGAACCCAGCTCTTTAGGCTGCGAAGCCTGACTACACCATAAGCTGCTGAGACAGGCAGCAGCAAGGCGCCGATAATGCAGCCTCCCCATGAGTACCAAAGAGCCACGACACTCTCGATAGAAAGGGCCAAACCGACGGCACAGGCCAAAGAGACAAGGATGCCAATCCTGGTCCAATAGGTTTGTTTGGCTGACTCGAAATTGGGACCTACAATGTCTCTGCCCAATGATGCCCCACTGACTAGGGCGTAGCCAACCATAGCTGTCAAGATGGTGCCCAAAACACCGGCAAGGAACAAGCCTTTGAGTCCATCTGGCAGCACCTGCTGGGCCAAAACAGGAAAAATCAACAGAGGTTTGGTGTCGGCAGGAATCAGGTTAAGCGCATAGAGTCCGCATGTAACCGTTAGAAAATCAAAAACCATCCAGCAGGCGACGGAAATGAGAATTCCCTTCTTGGCCGCTGCCGGACTGGCAGCAGATGCCGCCCTCTGGTGAAATCCAGGATCAATCAGTGTCCAGGCGCCAAGGATGAAAAAGGTGATAACGCCAACCACACCAACACCCCCATCCAGACTCCCATGTGCGGTGCCCTGCAGCCCCTGTATCACCTGTGGCAGAGGCTGAGTTTTGGAAGCAGACCAGGCCAATATGGCGAAGCCAACATACATGAGGATGAAGGCGAGAACAGAAACTCTGACATCAGCCAGCAGTCCTCCCTTAATTAGGAAAATGCTTCCAAAAAGCACGCTGACCAAAACGCTGGCCCAAAGAGGCAGGCCCGTAAACCACTGAGTCAGCACCCCAAGCATCAAAACATGAGCAGCAGGAACGCCCAAAAGGAAAACCAGCAGGCCAGAAACCACCCCCGCCTTATCTCCAAACTGGTTCCTCAGCCGTTCTGGCAGAGAAATCTGCTCTGCCTCCCGTACTTTGCCCGCATACTTCCAGGCATAAATAAGAGCGAAGGCATAGTAAGGCACACCCATTAAAAGCCATGTGCCAATACCGTAATAGCTGACTGACTCGCCGATGCCAAGAATTCCTCCGTACCAGGTGCAGACCAGAGTGGCGACAAAAAAGGGCAGAGTTAAGGAGCGCCCCGCAGCTAAAAACTGAAGAATCTCCAGATTACGCACTTTGGCCGAAAGGCCAAGCGCCAGCACAGCCGCAGCAAAGACTGCCACGACAGCCCAGTCAAACGGGCTCATTCCTCCCAATGAGGTGTTTCCTCTAACAGACGATCAATCAGCACCAACGCAGTACCCCCAGCGAGAAGCAGCTGACAGCCTTCTTCGCTTCGGTTGCTTATGCTGACATGAAGTCCAGGACGCAGTTCGGCATCGTGCAGGGGCCACTTGGCATGAGTTAAGTTCAAGCCCCAGCAAAGGGTCAGGGGAATCACTGAAAAACGGGTTCCGGAAGGGCAAGGCAGGTCAAAAGCTTCACCGCAGGGGACGACAAAACCCGTGGCCCGCCTTAGAATGAGTCTCAGCCTTCTTCTTCTTCCTACAAGGCTGCTCAAAGTTGAAAGCATATGGTCCAGCCTGTCACCTTCAACCCCTATCAGGGTTAAGGTTTCTTGTCCATCGGCCGATGCCAAGGCCAAGAGCTTATCGCAGTCGGTTGTATCTTGATTTGGATCTTTAACAAGCCTAATATCACTTGGCACCATTGCGGGGTCCAGCGAATCCAGATCGCCCACAATAATCGGCTTAAGCCCAGCCTCAAGCAGAGCCTTTGCCGCACCATCAGCAGCATAGGTTATATCAGCCGACCTAGCCCAAGCCAGCAGCTGCTCAAGCGGAAAATCCTGCCCCTTCAGGACTCCCAGCACACGATTCGATTGCACAGCCCTAGTCTATCCAAGCAAAACGCCCTCGGGTCTTGATTCCCGTGGCAAACAAAACAATCCAAATACGGTCAGGCTTAAATAATGTCTGGATGAAAGGGCCGTGAGCTTAAGCAGCTGCCACTTGCTAGAAGACTCGAAAATTCCTGCCAAAGGGTAGTTTTTCTACGGCCCTTCCATGCGTATAATGCCTCTACTCTTCCGCTCCTGCCGGTCACCTTGGCCAAATTTAGGGAGCGGTTTTCGTTGGATTTTTGCTGCAATGCCTGACCAGTACTCTCTGGAAGACAGGCCTGACCGTGTCGCTTTAGCGTCGCTTTGGGGTCAGGTACTGGACTCTTTGGGGAGCCAGCTGTCCAGCACGTCTATGGATAAATTCGTGCGGACCTTGGTTCCAGATACCCTTGAAAATGGGGTGGCCACCCTTGTGGCGCCCGGGCAGTTTGTTTATGAGTGGGTTAAAGATAAGTTTATAGACATTATTGAAGAAGAGCTAAAGCGTTCTGCGGGTGAATCTATAAGGGTTGAAATCCGCATGAAAATGCACGAGAGGGGCAAATCATCTGCTCCAGCTCGCACCGTCCCAATCGAACAGCCCCTCTCAGTAGCCACCCCTCTAGTCGAAGCGGCGTCTTTCATCCCCAATCATCGACAGAGATTTGACAGCTTTGTTGTTGGCGGATCGAACAGACTCGCCTTTGCCGGTGCCACTGCCGTTGCCGACAGTCCAGGCGGACGCTTTAACCCCCTCTTCATCTACAGCCAGTCAGGACTGGGCAAAACCCACCTGCTCCACGCCATTGCTCACAAGCTGCTGGCCACCCAGCCCCGTCAGGGCGTGGCTTATATGACAGGGCAGATGTTTACTGAAGAGTATGTCAACGCTGTTCAAAACAACAAGGTCGATCAGTTTAGGCGCAAGGTTCGCAGCGCCCAAGTGTGGCTTCTTGATGATGTTCAACTGCTGATGGGCAGAGATCGAACCCAAGAAGAGCTTTTTCATGCCTTCAACCATCTTCATTCTTTGGGCAGACAGATTGTGGTCTGCTCTGACAGGCCGCCACGCGATCTGCTCAACACTCATGAAAGGCTTAGATCTCGTCTCGAAATGGGCCTTGTCATTGACATTCAGCTTCCTGATACTGAAACCCGCGCTGCGATACTTTTGAAAAAAGCCGAGCAGGAAGGCTTCCCTATCGAACCAGCAGTGGCCATGGCTATCGCCGAACAGATCAGCGGCACTGTAAGGAACCTAGAAGGAGCCCTGAACAGGATATTTGCCCTGCAAAGCGTTGAAGGGGTGCCTTTAACTCCTGACTACGTAAAGGAAATCTGCATCGCCTATTCCCGCGACGCAGGCCCATCTCGTCCCGGGTTCAGCCACATTCTAAAGGCAGTCGCCGAGCATTACAAAGTCACTGAGCAGGAGATCATGGGGACTTCTCGCAAGGCCAATATCGCCCATGCCCGCCATGTCGCAGTCTTCATCACCAGAGAAATCCTTGCTGATTCCTGGAAGCACATTGGCGCACTTTTTGGCAACAAAGACCACACGACAATGATGCACGGATACAGAAAAATCCGTGAGATGATGGACCGGGACAGACAGCTTTCCAGCTCAATTAAGGGCTTGATGCGCGATCTTTACCCAGAAACTTAGGTAAACCCAAGAGCGATGAAACTCGCCGAAGCCACCTGGCCCGATGTCTCAGCTTTTCTGCTGAACTCTAACGACAAGGTGGCTTTGGTGCCAACTGGGTCCCTTGAACAGCACGGCCCCCACCTTCCTCTCTTTACCGATTCTTTTATTGCCACGGCCGTAGCTGAAGGGATAGAAAAAGCTCTGCCAGATCAGGTTCTGCTCACACCAGCTTTGTGGCTCGGAGCCTCTGGACACCATATGGAGTTTGCGGGAACCCTCAACGCCTCCTTCCCTGCCTATCAAGGAGCTCTAGAGTCAGTTGTTAGTTCCCTGATACATCATGGTTTTCGCAGGGTCTACGTGGTCAACGGGCATGGCGGCAACACTGCACCTAACCAGGTCGCTCTCAGAGCCTTAAGGGCACAGTTTCCTCAATGTCAAATGGGAGAAGCAGGATGGTTTGAGTTCATCCCTGCCCCGGTCTGGAACGAGGTATTAGAAGGCCCCCTTAAAACGATAAAGCACGCCTGTGAAGCAGAAACCAGCGTGATGCTGCACCTTCACCCTCATTTGGTCCGAACTGAGCTGACTGGCAGCGATGGCCTGACTTCATCTCCCCCGGTTCCGGGAATGGTTTGGCGATTTGATGAAATGACCGAAATGGGGTCTTGGGGATACTCAAAATTCGGCACAGCTGAAAAAGGAAAAAGGCTGTTTAACGAAGCTGTCTCTGGAGGAGTTTCGGCGATGAAGGCCCTCAGCGAAGGAGTAGTGCTTCTTGGTTCTGAGTAACAAAAGAAGCTAGGGCTGAATCTGACTGCATGGCAGATAAAAAAGTCTCCCGACCAAAAAGGTCGGGAGACTTTACCCCTGTAAAGCCAGAACTAGAACTTGTAGCCTACAAAGAAGCCGAAGGATGAAGGATTAACTCCGCCAACCGTTCCGACCAATCTGTATCGAGCTTCAAGGAAGATTCCCTGCTGGAACTCATAGCCCAGAAGGAAGCTGCCGTAAAGCCTTGTGCCCTTGAAATCAGAAATGACTGCATTGGAGCCGAAATCCCGAACTCTCGTGCCAGATGCGGCAAGATCCTGATAACCGCCGCCATTTCCTCCCCCGCCTTCATTTCCGCCGCCGCCAAACTGATTGAACGAGGCTTTATCGCCATTAACAAAAGCGACACCAACACCAAGGCCGCCATAAAAACTGCCTGCATTGCCGGGAACGCCAAGTGTCTGGATGCCAGAAACACCCAAAGCGAAGACGTTCAGTTTTCTAGATCCAAAAGAGTTGCTGGCATATTCTGCATCGACAAAAAACCGGGCAGGTATAGGATTGCCAACAAACTGAGGAATGGGATAGCTAAGGCCAATTGCATAGCCACCGCTTCGGACCTGATCGGTTGCACTTGAATTGGTTACTGAGTTAAGACCGAGCTTAAGTCGAATTGGGGTCTGTGATTGAGCCGCGGCTACTCCAGCCAGGGCGAGAGCGGAAACGAGTGTTACCCACTTCACGGAGAATGAAAAGCCGTTCGCCATTTCAAGCCGATCATACACCAATTTCCAGCCATCCCTGCTTAAGAAGCAGGGCAATTTGAAAATGAATTTCTGCTAAACCCAGCTCACTTACTGGCGCATACTTAGCTAGATCACTCATCTTTGCCTCACCTCCATTCAAACGCAGCAGGAGAGTTCTCTGAAGTTCACGATTTGAGAAGGACAGGAGATCTGAATAGATAAGAATTCCCTGACCTGAATCAAGTCCCTTCCTCCCTTCGTCAGTTATCCTCACCACTGTTTCAGAGCCGGCAGCATGGCACCCAGAAAAACTGAAAACCTCCCACATTTTCACCCTCTCACCCTTTGCCGTTAGGAATAGTCTTCGCTCATCCCTTCCTGCGTGGTCTTTTCTTGCGAGTTCAAACGAGGACTCAGCCATAGAGATAAACCTGGACATTAAATGATCGGCCCTGTATTCGCCCAGAGAGCTTGAAGCCGCGCACGAAAGCTTTTCCCTCAAATCAGAATCCCTCATCAGCATCCAGACCCTATCCATAAAGGCAGACCAATCAAACCAAACACATTGAGCCTGAAGGATTCCGTCAACTGCAAAAGAAGATATTTCCGCCATTGCCTCAGCGCGGCCAAATGCAGGCAGAACCCATGCAGGAACCTTAAAACCATTAACGCCATCGATCACAGGCTCAGAGGCGCCAGTGAGATGCACCGCAGCCACGGGCAGACCGCATGCCAAAGCCTCCCCAACCACAACGCCCTGACCTTCCATTAAAAAGTCAGCCGGAAAGACAAAGAAATCGCAGGCAGCAATAAAGTCTCTTCGTTCCTGTGGAGAAACCGCTCCTCGAATGTGAATCTGGTTTTGAGATTGAGGGGCCACAAGAGACTGCAGGGTCTGCATGTAGCCTGTGGCGTTAATGTCTCCGGCAATGACCAGGTGCTCACCCTCACAACAATCCTTTGAAAAGCGCTCTACCAAGGGAGCCAAATCTGCCTTTGAAGATGGCGTAAGGCGCGACAAATGCAGAGCAATGGTTCCCTGCTCCGGCAGACCATATCGCCTCCTTAACAGCAGCTTTTCTGCTGAATCTGCAGGTTTCAGATAATCAAGGTCGATTGCGTGTGGAAGATATTCTAGTGAAGCTGGAGCCTGGTCATCAAAGCCGCTAAACACCTGCTCCATGCCTTTTTGAACACACCGGCTGATACAGAGAACCCTATCGTAATCAAGAGGTTCAAATTCTGTGCTGCGCCAAAGGGCAAGCTGCTGATTGGCGGCTGGCTGAAAAGAAGTGTCCCAGAAAATAGGAGATGCCGCCTTGGCCCACCTGTCCCTCAATCTTCTATCACGAGCGAAAGTCACCACCTCATGGCAGAAGATCAGCCTTTCTCTGCCATCACCCCATATCTCGGGAATATAGTGGCTTGGCAGAATTTCCAGCTTTCCTTTACCCAAAAGATCTGGCGCAAGAAGAGACTGCGCCAAAGCCTGAACAGATTCCTGCGAGGCAAGGACGGCTGGTTCGACCAGCAGCTCAAGAACGTCCACCTCTGGGCGTCGAATCAATCTGCGCAGCGTTCCAAGACGAGAAATTTTTTGGCCTGTTACACCAGTCGAAGTGCCATCACCTTTAAGGTTCTGCGCTGACTCGACCAAAAAAGAAACTCGGAAAGCCATGGGCGGCAAGTTACCGGATGCCGCCCAGATTTGCCCAGCCTAGCTCTAGCGAAAACGCCAGATGATGTTAGAACCGCCAGAAGCAATTGCCGATGCCTTGCCAGATTTTGCATGGCCATCTGCAAAAATCACTGGGGTTGTGCCTGCATATCTTCCGATGATCGGCTTCAGTTCGTTTGGACCCAAGTTCTCAGGGGGGCTGCCCAACACCTGAACAAGGTCACGCTCATCGGCCAGGGGCACTGCCTGCCTTAAATCGGTAAAGGCAGTAAAGCCAGGAACCCTGGTTGTGCCGTTATCAGCGCCAAAGACAAACCCTCTATGTTTGCCTGTCGTGGGGCCAAAGGGAGTATCAGCAAAGAGGCCCGTCCGAGAAGGTTCTTCCATGCTGCCCTCGTAGGCTGCTGACGAAAAGGCAGAACATCCCAGCTTGAGTTCCATCGACTCACAAATTCTATCTGCGGTCAGGCCAATCAAGGTTCCGTAAGCCATGATGTCGCTATAGCCAACACTCTGCTGCTGCCTGTTCGCCCAGCCTTCGGCGTAGGTGCTGGTATTGGCTCCGGGGGAGATGAAAATGGATTTGTTTTTAACATAGCCATACATGGCCGTAGTCCAAATCCGTCCTGGATCGTTGGTGGGGGCATCGTAGTTGGTGCTGATTGGATAGACATCTCCGCTGTCAGACATGTACATCATCACGCCCAAGCCAAGCTGACGCATTTGACTGAGTCCAGCCGCTTTTTTGGCCGCCACCTTAGCCTGAGAAAAAACAGGGAAGAGAATGGCAGCGAGGATTGCAATGATTGCAATAACAACCAGCAGCTCAATGAGGGTAAAGGCTTTTCTTTTCATTAACTTCCCTTATGACTTAACCCTGACACTATACCGTTCGGTCTGTGAACTGTACACATGCTTTTCTCTTGGCGTTTTTGCCCCAAAGCAGCATAGACGCTCTCTAGCCCCTTAGTGCCAGCAAGTGACAAGAAAAAGGGAGTGCGGCCGCTTGACCGCACTCCCTTGACACTCTAACAGGCTCTTTAGTCTTCGAAGCCTTCTCCACCGCTCAATCCTTCAATGACCTTAATCAAGGGCAGGAACATGGCGATGACGATGAAGCCAACGACGAAACCAAGGAAGACGATGAGGATTGGTTCCAGAGCTGCAGTAAGAGAAGCAAGTGTAGCTTCCACTTCTGACTCGTAGAACTCAGCAATCTTCTGAAGCATGTAGTCGAGCGAACCCGATTCCTCTCCAACGCCGATCATGTGAACGACCATGGGAGGGAACTGCTTGGAAGCCTCAAGAGGCTCTCCAATCCGGTCTCCTTCTCGAATCCTGGCTCTGGCATCAAGAACAGCGTCAGCCATGATGGCGTTGCCAACTGTGCCAGCCACAGTTTCCATAGCCTGCAGAATCGGAACACCAGAGGTAAGCAGGGTGCCCATGGTTCGACTGAAGCGAGCCATGCAGACTTTGTGGTGCAGCGGTCCGAAAACAGGAACCTTTAGCTTCACACGGTCAATAACTCTGCGTCCGAACCTGGTCGAAGCAAAAATCTTGTAGACAACAATGGTGCCGACAGTTACCAAGGTGATGACCAGCCAATGCTTTTGAAAATTAGCTGAAAGGTCAATCAGGAACTTGGTCATGGCGGGGAATTCACTATCTTTAAGGCCAATATCCTTAAAGAGCTGAGCGAACTGAGGCACAACCCATGAAACCAAGAAGATGACGATGCCCAAAGCGGCAATAAGAACCAGAACCGGGTAGGTAAGGGCCGAGGTCACCTTGCGGCGCAGTTCAACGTCTTTTTCCAAGAACTGGCTGAGCCTTTGAAGTGATTCTTCCAAGACACCACCAATCTCACCCGCTCGGATCAAGCCAATAAAGAGGTTGTTGAAGGTTCTGGGATGCCGCTGCATGGCGCGAGAAAGGCTTTCACCTGACTCAACCCTTTCGCCGACATCCATCAAAATCTTTTTCAGCTTTGTGTCGTCTGTCTGGCGTCCAAGAACGTCGAGACAGCGAACAAGCGAAACACCGGCGTCAACCATCGTGCTGAACTGACGGCAGAAGATAGCCAGATTTTTGAGCTTGACCTTGCCATAGCTTTTAGACTTGGATTTGCCCGACTTCTTAAGCATGGTGACTTCGACAATCTCAAGTCCCTGCTCAGAGAAGCGTGACCGAAGCTGCTCTTCACTTTCTGCTTCCGTGGTTCCTTTCTGAAGGCCTCCAACGGCATCTTTAAATGTATAGCTGTAGATTGGCATTTAGCTTCTCTCCTCTCTTATCGGCCTCTCGATGGCGGAGCCTTCGGGTCTGGACCGCCAAGATTGATCATCTTCTTCAATTCTTCGATGTTCATGGCTCGAGCCATGGCATCTTCAAGCGTGATGACTCCCTTAAGATAGAAGTCTCTCAAGCACTGGTCCATAGACATCATGCCGTGATTTGCACCAGTTTGAATGGTTGAAGGAATCTGGTGAGTCTTGTTTTCTCGAATGAGGTTGCGGACGGCAGGCGTCGCCAGCATGATTTCGTTGATTGCAACTCGGCCCGGGCCGTTGGCTCGCTTCAGCAGCTGTTGGGCGATGATCGCAACAACGTTGTTCGCCAGCTGAACACGGATCTGCTCCTGCTGTCCTGGGGGGAAAACGTCAATCATTCTGTCAATTGATTCTGCTGCGTTGTTTGTGTGCAGAGTGGCAAAAACCAAGTGGCCCGTTTCTGCAGCCGTGATGGCCAAGGCGATGGTTTCTGTGTCTCGCATTTCACCAACAAGAATAACGTCTGGGTCTTCTCGAAGGCTGGCTCTTAGGGCGTTGCTGAAAGCCTGGGTGTCGCCTCCCAGCTCGCGCTGGTTGATGATGGAAACCTTGTGAACATGCACGTACTCAATGGGGTCCTCAATGGTGAGGATGTGATGAGCAAAGTTCATGTTAATGTGGTTGACCATGGCTGCCAGCGAGGTCGATTTGCCTGATCCCGTTGGTCCGGTAACAAGCACCAAGCCTCGGGGCTTTTCAGAAATGCTCCTCAAGATTGGAGGCAGGCCAAGCTGTTCCAACGTGGGAATCTTGGTGGGAATCAATCGAAAAGCGGCAGCGACCGATCCCTTATCCCTATACATGTTGACTCTGAATCGCGCCAAGCGCGGAACAGAGTAGGAACAGTCCAGTTCAAGGGTCTGCTCAAACCTTGTGATTTGGGCGTCGGTCACAATTTCATAGAGCATCCTCTGTGAAACTGGAGGAGTAAACTTTTCGTAATTCAGCCTTCGCAGCTTGCCATCAACTCTAACCACTGGCGGACTGTCAACACAGAGGTGCAGGTCCGAAGCATTCAGCTCGACAACTGTCCGCAGCAGCTCGTCAATATGCAGGTCATTCAGGGGCTCGGGGTCGCCTTTGCCAATGGTTACAAACTCCGGGCTATCCAGAGGGTTAAAGTAGTTGGGGTCAACTTCTTTTTTAGGCTGGGCTGGCGGCATGCCCATGCTCGGAGGCACCGACTGGCCGCCCATTGCAGGGGGGGCCGTTGGCGCTGACATCGTGGGCGGGGGACCGCCCGGCCTCAGTGGATCCATGGGATTGCTCATGCCTTTTTGTACTTGCCTCTTTTGACGCGCTTAAACCTTCTGCTCGTTCATTCCACGATTCTACCGATGACTTGTTTAGAAGCCAGCGGTGAAGACGACTCTCATAACTTCCTGGGGGTCGGTGATTCCAGAAAGCACCTTCTCCAATCCGTCTTCTCTCAGTTCCTTCATTCCATTAGCCTTGGCAGCATCTTTAAGGTCGTTCAAAGAAGCTCGGCGAACGATGAGTTCAGCAATCTCTGCATTCATTCTCATCAGCTCGTGGAAGCCGGTTCGGCCTTTATAGCCAGTGTGCCTGTTATCTTCATGAGGAATGCCCCGCCAAAGCGTGATCGCTTCATCTGGGTCGGTGACGTTAAAGCCAAACCTGCGAAGATCAATGGCCTTCACTTCATAAGGCTCTCGATGATTCTGGTCGACCTTTCTTCCAAGCCTCTGAGCAAGAACGCCGATAACCGTGGCTGAAATCAAGTAGGGTTCAACACCCATGTCGATCATTCGGATTGTGGCCGAAGGAGCGTCGTTAGTGTGAAGGGTGGACAAAACCAAGTGTCCGGTGAGCGATGCTTCAATGGCGATTTCAGCCGTTTCAAGGTCTCGCATTTCACCGACCATGATAATATCAGGGTCTTGCCGCAGAAAGGCTCGAAGCGCGGTGGCAAAGGTCAGACCGGCTTTTTTGTTCACCTGAACCTGAGCGATGCCAGGGAGCTGGTACTCAATAGGGTCTTCAATCGTAATAATGTTCTTCTCGATTGAGTTCAGAATGTGAAGAACTGAGTACTGGGTGGTCGTTTTTCCTGATCCAGTAGGACCAGTACAAAGGAACATTCCGTTAGGCTGGCTGACAAGCTCTTCGATATAGGCCTGGTTCTCTTCGGTAAAGCCGATTTTGCCAAGACCAATCATCGCGTTGCCCTTGTCGAGAATTCGCATAACGATCTTCTCGCCAAAGGGACAGGGAATGGTAGAGACACGAAGGTCAAATTCTTTGCCGCCTGTGCGGACTTCGATACGGCCGTCTTGAGGAACACGCCTTTCAGCGATGTTCATATCCGCCATGATCTTAAAACGAGAGATCATAGGGGCCTGCAGTGTTTTGGGAACCGTCATGGCTTCCATCAAAACACCGTCAATGCGGTATCGAATTCTAACGCCCTTTACGGCTGGCTCAACGTGGATGTCCGAAGCTCCATCAACAATAGCCTGCTGAATGACAGCATTGGCCAGTTTGATGATGGGAGCCTGATCGGCCAGTTCATCTTCGTTGGTGCCCTCTTTGGGGCCGCCCGCCATATCGGCGTCTCGTGTAGCCTGGGCCTGAGCAAGAAGCGACCTAAGTTCCGCTCTTCCTCCCATCGCGGTGCCAGCGCCAGCTGCTGCTGCTACGGCTGCTGCCGCGCCGCCGCCTGCAGGAGCTCCACCAGCAGGAGATTCATATCCCTTGCGGATCGCATCCTCGATAGCTTCGGGCACAGCGACCATAGGCTTAATTAGGCAGCCAGAAGCAAACTTGACGTCATCAATGGCCTGAATATCGTTAGGATTCTTCATGGCCACGAAAAGAGTCATGCCGTCCTTCTTCACGGGGAAGACGGAGTGGAGCTTGACGATCCTTTCGGGGACAACGTTGATGGCGGAACGATCTGGCTGAAGATTGTCGAGATCGACAAACTGGTAGCCAGCCTCTTGAGCCTGTGCCATCAAGACCTCTCTCTCGCCGACAGCCTTTAAGTCGACCAGAATCTTGCCCAGATTCGGGTTCTTTGTTTGAGCCTGTACCTGCTGGGCTTGTTCCAACTGGTCCTGAGTCAAAAACCCGTTATCTAGCAGGTACTTTGTAAAGGGAACGCGCTGTAGCGCCATGTTTCTTCCTGCCTCACACGCCCAACAAGCCGACCGGCAGAGCCAGCACCAGCCATTGAACACCCGCAACGCCAGAATAGACCAACCGTCATACACATGGCGTCGCACGATCATTGTAACCCGTTTCTGCTCTGAAAGACCAGGGAAGAAGGGGGTTTAACTTGAAAAGCGAAGAAATTTAACCTGCGAAGCTTCAGTTTTCCCCCAGGTTTGACTGACAGAACAAGGAGAGGCAAATTCAAAATGGGCATAGACTGCCCGGCCCTTTGACTCATTTGGAGAAGAAAGCTGCATAGCTGGCACAGGTTTCACAACTGGCCCAAGTGCCTGAGAGCCAGTCTCCATAGCCTTCACAATAAAGAGGCCTTGATCAGAAGTTCCATCGCTCAAACTCTCCAAGCCGCCATAGCCTCGCTTCAAGCCGAAGGCTTGCTTCCTGGCGGACTCCCTGCCGCTGATGTGCAGGAGCCTAAGAATCCCGATCATGGCGACTTTGCGACTTCATTTGCCCTTCAGTCTGCCAAGGCAGCGGGCAGAAATCCACGAGAACTGGCTGAACTTATCTGTGGACGAGTTGCCCAGCACCCAGAGATTGAAAAAGCGGAAACCGCCGGGCCAGGATTCATCAACATCACCCTCAAGCAAAGCTGGGTAATGGAACAGCTTGCCCCGGTCCTTGCCTCTGCCGGCCTCGACCCTCTTTCTGCAAACAGCCACTACGCGCGGCCTCCACAGCCCTCACCAAAAGGGATCAACGTAGAGTTTGTTTCGGTCAACCCCAATGGACCAATCACGATTGGTTCTGGCCGAGGAGCCGCCTTTGGCTCTGCCCTCTGCAATGTTCTCGCTGCTGCCGGGCACAGAGTCCACCGCGAGTACTACATCAACGATGGAGTCAACAGCGAGCAGATGCGGCTTTTTGCTCTTTCGGTGCAAAGCTACGTTTTAGATCTCCCCTTTCCTGAAAAGGGATACAAAGGCGACTATGTGCAGGATGTGGCGGCGCGCCTTAAGGCAGAAGGTTCGCTGCCTGAATCTGAAGATATCAATGCCTGGCAGAGAATCAGCCAGGAGATCATGCTGGCCAAGCAGAAAGAAGATCTCGCCGCCTTTGGCACTCTTTTCGACACATGGTTTTCAGAGCAGTCAATCCACGATAACGGCATGGTTCAAGCCTGCCTAGATGAGCTGACTGCCAAAGGAGTCGCAGATTCTGCCCCCTACCGAGCAAAAGTGGTGCGGACGAAGGACCCCGAAACCGGAAAGGTCTCTGAAGCGATTGAAAAAGAAGATCAGCCTCTTGACGAGGATGATGCCGATGGAACCGGCAAAACAGTCTGGCTGAGGTCCACCCTTTTCGGCGACGATCAAGACCGCGTTCTCAAGCGAAAAGATGGAAGGCTGACCTACATTGCCAGCGATGTCGCCTACCATAACAACAAATTCAGCCGCCCAGCTAATGCCGACAAGCTGATAACTGTTCTGGGGCCAGATCACCACGGCTATATCGGCAGGCTGCGGGCGGTGGTAGCAGCCCTGCTGGATGAAGGCCAAAACCACGCTGAAGCACTAGAAACAGCCAAAGAAAAGCTGGAAGTCGTCATTTTTCAACTGGTCAGATTCGTCAAGGATGGAAAGCCAGCTCCGATGCGAAAAAGAGATGGCAACATCTACGCGGTCATCGATCTGATTAAAGAGATCGGCGAGAAGGTTAAACCCCAGGGCACAGAGGAAGAAAAGCTGCAGGCAGGCACAGATGTCGCCCGCTTCTTTTACCTCATGCGCAGCCACGAAACAACATTTGACTTTGACCTTGATCTCGCCCAAAAGCAGAGCGACGACAACCCAGTATTTTATGTGCAGTATGCCCACGCCCGCATCTGCAGCGTCATAGCCAAGGGTGCCGAGGCCGGCCTAAAGCCTGCTGCAAATCCTTCTCTGCTAGTTGAACCAAGAGAAAAGGCGCTTGCTCTTAAAGTTCTCGACCTTCCTTACGAAATCAGCCGGACCAGCGATGATTATTCAATTCATCGCCTGGCGACCTACGCCGTTGAACTGGCTAGAACCTACCACCACTTTTATGATGTCTGCCGAGTTGTCAAGCCAGAAGAAGCCGAACTGAGTCAGGCCAGGCTGGCTCTATGTGAAGCAGCCAGAATCGCTATTGCCTCTGTCCTTCAGATTCTTGGAGTCAGCGCGCCAGAAAGAATGGAGCGGCAGGAAGCTGAGACAGAAATGTCTGAGGGCTAAGCAGCCCTGCATAAACATCAAAGCCCCCGCTTAAAAAGCGGGGGCTTTGATGTTTATGCCACCTGTCAGTTCAGGCAGTGGGACGAATCGGATCGACCTGAGTAGTCTCCTGAATTCGGGGCACTATCCCTCTTCGGGCAAGTTCGCCAAGAAAAGCACGACCAGACATAGCCTTCTCGTAGCGGACTCCGCCTTTGTCTACCCTTCCCTGCACCACTTCTTGAGCGATGATCGACATAGAAAAGCCAGTCAGCCTCTCCATGCTGGTAAAGCCGGTTTCCTCATCCTGCTTATCAAAAATATCAATCTGAATGGTTGTGGCTCGGCCATCCTTCACTCCCTTGCCCCATCCACGAATCGCGCAGAGATCCAGATCTACAAACTTGGCCAGTTCAGGACCGAACACCTTATTGAACATATCCTTAGGGGTCATGCTCGCTCCCTTGACCTCCACGGGATTTTCGCTCCAAAAGCCAAAGTCTTTAAAAATCCTCATCAAACCACAGTGACCAGGGAAACGAATTGTCTTGTACTCGTAGTTCTTGATACGGCCTTCGAAGGTGTAGGGCGCGGTTGAAGTGCCGCCAGAGGTGGTGAAAGCCTCCATTTCGCCCAGTTCAGCAATGTGCAGGGTCTCAAGCTCATCAAGAGTAGGAACCTTCTTAATCGCTCCATCTCTCAGCACAATCGCTTCATAGTCATACTCGGTCACCAGACCTTCCATGTTAAAGGTCAGCTTGTAGTTGAATGGCGGCTTGGGATTTTGGGGAAGAACACCACAGTAGAGCTTTACATGCTCGGTGTGATCCAGCATTTCAATGATCGCGCAGCCAAGATTATTGACCAAGCCAGGAGCCAAGCCACAGTCAGGCACGAGGCTTATGCCTGCCTCGTAGGCCTTGTCACCAAGCTGAAGAGTCTGCATGGTGATATCTGTGTTGCCGCCCAGATCCACCATGTCGGTAATGGTTTCAATAGCGGCTTCTGCGACAACTGGATGCATCCAATAAGGCAGACAGCTGAGGACGATGTCAGCTTCCTTCAAAAATGATTCAAGGCTTGCCCTATCAAGAGCATCGACATGCACTGGCTGGCAGACATCTCTGCCTGTCAAGCCGTTGACCCGGGCAGCGCAGTCGATCGCCTGCTGATAGCTGGCGTCGCCTACATAAATCTTTTCAGGGTCGGCAAATTGGGCCAGGTCGTAGGCGGCCGCCGTGCCCTGCATTCCGGAACCAAGGATGGCAAAAGTGTTCTTCATTGAATCTGTTCGTCCTTCCCCCACGATGCAGGGAGATGCAGAGAAGAAATCGTACCAGGGCATCCGGGCACCAGCCGGGGCATCCCATGACTAAAGTTTGCCCATAAAAAGGAAAAGCCGCATCTTGACTTACGAAAGTCAAGGAAGCGGCTCTTTGACCGGTGAAATATCAGCACTATGCGGCGATTCGTCTTCGATCCTGCAGGCTGACGTTAATCTCAAAGTCACCAATGCCAGTCACTCTCATAGGAATGACAAGTGCGGGAATATCCAAGGTTGAGATCTTAACATTAGACCCCTTTACGATTGTAGGAGGAGTAATGTCGCAGTGATACCCCTGCCCAGCAAGGAGGGTCACGCTGTTTCCACTGATCATATTGCCAAGTTCTGCAATTGCAGAAGCAGCAAGCTGATCGAAGGTGACCACCGGCTGACCAATCATTTTGCCAGCGATGCGGTCGGCGGTGGTCACGGTCATGCCGTAAATCACCTGACCTTCTACATCGCCAGTAATTCCGCAGACAATGTTAACCTGCTGGGTCGTAAACATCTGCGGCCTTGCTGTCAGCTGCCCCCTATCTGGCTTCGTTCCCAGAAGCGTCTCCATGACAGTTACTGTCGCCGTAACAAAAGGTGAAACGTACTCTACTTTCATATTTTCACTTTTTCAGGCAGCGATTTTATCAACCGCTTCAATCACCCGCTCTGCCTGAAAGGGCTTGACAATAAAGTCTTTTGCGCCGTTCTGCAGCGCTTCAACTACCATTGCCTTCTGCCCCATTGCTGTCACCATGACAACCTTCGCGTTCGGATCCTTGGCCCTGATCGCCTTCAGAGCAGCTAGGCCATCCATTTCTGGCATGGTGATGTCCATCGTCACTAAATCTGGCTTCAGTTCATTGTAGAGCCGCACGGCTTCAGCGCCATTTACTGCTTCTCCAACAACATCATAGCCATGATGAGATAGGATGTTTTTAAGTGTCACCCTCATAAAAAGGGCATCGTCTGTTATCAAGATGCGTTTCGCCATCGCTGTTCACCGGTCAGGGGTTTAGTGTAAAAAAACGGAAGATTTGATTCGTAGCCCATTCTGCCAAAGTTGAAAATTCTCTCGGTGCTCCCCACAAAGAGAACTCCACCTGGTTTTAAAGAGTTAAGAAACCTCGCATAGAGCTGGTCCTTTGCTTCATCTGTGAAGTAAATGACAACATTTCTACACATAATCAAGTCAAATCCAGTTTCAAATGGGTCAGCCAAAACGTTGTGCTTCTTGACGTTAATGTATCGGCTTAATTTGGAGTCAGCTTTATGCCTGTCTTCCTGAGCAGGAAAATACTTCCTATAAGTGTCTGGGACTCCCTTGAAATCTTCCCTAGAAAAAATCCCTTCACGAGCCTGTGACAAGGCCGCCTGATCTATGTCAGTTGCCAGAATGTTATGGACACCGGAAAACTTGGAATCCAGAATGGCCGCCAAACTATAAGCTTCTGCCCCGTAGCTGCAGCCAGCGCTCCAGCATTTCAGTTTTGAGCTGCGTGAAAGAAGGTCTGGCAGGATGATGGTCTCCAGCTCACGCCATTTTTCAACATTCCTAAAAAGCTCCGAAACGTTGATGGCAATCTTGTCCAAAAACCAAACCATATTCGGTTCCGAAGCGGCAAGCCACATGTAGAAAGAATCAAGGTCGCTTAGCTTCTGCTGCGCCACCATTCCCCACACTCTCCGCTGCATCTGGCCCGGCTTATACTGGTTGAGATCAAGCCCAGTTCTACGGTGGAGAGACTGGTTAAACTTGGCCCACTGACAATCGTTAGGCAGCACGCTGCCTCCTTGCCAGGCAGGAAACTACCGCGCTGGCCATCTGCTCAATCGGAAACTGCTCGCTGACTGCGCCTGCTTCACAGGCTGCTCTGGGCATTCCATAAATCACAGCAGACTCTTCTGATTCAGCGAAAACCAAGCCTTGTGCATCTTTGATCTGTTTCGCCCCCGCCGCACCATCTCTGCCCATGCCTGTCAGAACAACTGCCAGGCAGCGGGGACCATACACTTTTGCCGCCGACTTAAAAAGATAATCCGCCGATGGCTTAACCCCGTGGAGAGATGGCGCTTCGTTGAACCGAATGGTCCCCTGCTCCGTGACTTCCATATGGATGCCTCCCCGACAAAGAAGGGCCAGACCAGGAACAATGCGATCGCCATCAGAAGCTTCCTTAACGGGGACTGTGCCAATCTGGTCCAGCCGCTTGGCAAAGCTTTCGGTAAAGCCTGCTGGCATGTGCTGAACGATCAACATAGGTGCCGGAAACCCTTTTGGCAGGCCCTGAAACAAGGCAGTCAAGGCTCTAGGACCGCCTGTCGATGAGGCAATCACCACAACCCTGTCAGTCGAAGCGGAACTGGCTGACAGGCTGGATTTGACAAAATGCCTCTGCACAGACGCAGAGCTGACGGCCAGCTTGGTCTTCTTTACTTGAACAGCAGCCCGGCATTTCGCTAGAAGTTCATCTTTGGCATTGACCAAACAGATGGAAGCAGGCCCATCTGGCTTGGTGACAAAATCCACCGCACCAAGTTCGAGCGCCTGAATGGTGTAGGCTGCTCCCTTCTTGGTGACAGAACTCACCATCAAGACAGGGCAGGGCGACTTTTCCATGATCTGCTTCAGAGCCTCAATGCCATTCATTCTTGGCATTTCAACATCTAAAGTAATCAGGTCTGGCTTCAATGCTTCGGCCAAAGCAACACCCTCAGCTCCGTTTCTTGCCAGGCCAATAACTTCAAATTCAGAATCGGCAGAAAGCCAGTCACGAATCAGACGCCGTACGAAGGGAGAATCATCAACTACCAAGACCCTATGCTTCATTAACCTGGACCTCCTGAAAATAGCAGCTGATACTCATCCATCTCTCTCTTCAAAGTATCGGCAAGGTCGCGCTTGACTTTCACAGTCAAGCCAACTGTCTGAAGTGCGACTGGGTCCGGCTCAAAGGCAAATCCACATGAAGATAGGCCATAGCCCAGCTCGTCTGCCAGGAAAATTCCGCTGTGAACCACGGCTGCGAGACAGAACCCTTCTTCCGCCTTCTGAGGTTCGTGATGCCACCTGATCGCCTCGACAACCCGTTCAGGAATGCCCCAGGAGGTGGCAAGATCGGCTCCAACCTGGCAATGGTCAAAACCAAGCACCCTTTGCTCAACTTTGGGAAAGGTCAATTTCTCACGAATCGCATAAGCCTTAATAGCCTTGGTCTTGTTTTCAAGAGTCATGCTTAGGGCCACCATGCCAATGTCGTGCAGCAGTCCAGCGGTTAAGGCGAGATCCGGGTCGGTCAGCCGAGACCTTCGGGCCAGAAGACTTGCCGCCAAAGCAGCCGACGAAGAGTGAAGCCAAAGCTGTTTTGGCCCCAGGCTCCAGCCAGGCAGATCGCGGGCCATCCAGCTGTAGCTGGAAGCGGCGATGGCCAGGCTCCTCACCCCTTTTCGGCCCAACAGCACCACAGCCTGATCAAGCGACTCAATGCTGCGAGTCAGTCCAAACCAGCTGGAGTTGGCTAACCGGAGAATCTTGGCAGCCAAGGCAGGGTCTCCCTGCAGGGCGCGTCCCACATCAACGGCGGTTGTCGTCTCTTTGTCAGCGGCACGAATAACTTCCTGAACCGCAGAAGAAAAAACAGGCAGATCGGATGTCTGCTTGACAATAGAATCGAGAGCGAGCATCGCTTCTCCCACCTTTTTAGTGGGGCCCTCCGAGAACGCAGAGGTTCCTAGATCCGCCACGGACTGACCGGACCGCAACTATTCCTGTCTCAAGGTCAAAGGTCATTGTTCTGCCTTCGCTGCCTCCGACATCAAAAGCCTGAATGTCAGCTCCAACTCCTTCAAGCATTAGGGCAACCGCCTTTGCGTTTTTCGCCCCAATATCAAGGCTAAACTTCTCCGCGCCGGCAAATATCTGTGCTCCCCCACAGTAGGCAAACGATAGCCTGCTGCCTGCCCCGGTTCTCCTCATTGCATCAAGCAGTGCAGGCACGCCTGTATCGGCAAACTTTCCTGGCTTATCTACTGGCAGTCCAGCAAAAGCAGCTGGAAGCATTATATGAACCATTCCGCCTATCTTGGTTATACGGCAGTAGGCAGCCAGCCCAATACAGCTGCCTAAACCAAGAGCTGAAAGCACCTCTCCCGGCCTCCCAATCTTTATCTCAGTCATTCCAACCGGAACCATCTTCTGGGTCACGCTGCAGACTCCAGCCCTAATGCGGCAAAAAGCCCGGCTAGCCCATCCTCGCCAGGAATCAAAAGAAAAGATCCTTTCAGCTGAATATCGCCGATAGCCTCCAAACCTGTATCGACACTAAGAGCCATGGCGCTGGAAAGCTCCGCTTCGACAGCAATTGAAGAAAGAATCGAAACGCCATAGTCAATGCAGGCCATAGGAGGCTGCAGCTGCACCGTAATTCCAGTCAATTCGCAGACAGCATTAAGAAAACTGCCATTTAGGATATTTCCGATCTCTGAAATCACAGAAATGTGAAGGTCAGTCACGTCGTCAAGACTCTCCGGCGCCGCCCCGGCTAAAAGCCTGCATAGCTGCTGAACACTGGCCCAATCGAAGAGAAAGGCCAAATGACCGTTCAAATCTCCTGCAGCAGGGGTGTAGGCAGCAGCATAGAGGGTGTCGCCGTCGGCCAAAAGCCCAGGAACTGCTTCGAGGCCAACTTCCTGCACATGAGGAACTCCCATCGTGTAGGTCTGCCCTGTCATTTCCCCCAAGGCTGTCGCGGCCCTGCCTAATCCAATATTTGCTAGTTCCTGAACAGCTGAAAGCTGAAGCAGGTTAAGGCACAGTGTCTCGCTCATCTACCCTCCAGTAGCCCGCCTTTTCACACCCCTGAGAAAAGGAAGATAACTAACAGCTTCCATGAATAGCCAATCAAGAACCTGTTATATGCAGCAGTCAGTTAAAGTCCGGGGCCGAACAGCTTCATCTGCTGACTAAAAGTCATCTTTTCCCGAAATTTACTAAGGACTTTGGACAGGAAGCTCTTTTCAAGTGAGTTCAGTCAAATGAAGACAGGTCGAGCCAACAAGAGTTTTTTGCCGTCCTGCTCAAGCCAAACTTCGCAGCTCGTGATCGGCCATAGGCAGCATGAAAGCGTGCTCCCTTTTCAAAATCCAAGCCCTTTGGTAGAATGTGGCCCATGAGTGAACTCAGCCTTGAAGAGGTGCGGCATGCCTTGGCGACCGCCCGTCGACTCGGCCTTCCCGAAGTCAAACTGACAAAAGGAGACGAATCCTTTAAGGCACGACTGTCTGCAGACTGGGATGAAGAGGACGAAGATTTCTCACAGCCCGATTCAGGTCAGGCTGGCCCCCTGCGAAAGTCAGTGACTGCGCCAGTTGTCGGCTATTTTAAGCCGGGGTCTGCTTGGCAGCACGATTCCTCGGTTGAGGCAGGAAAACACCTGGGCGAAGTCACAGCCCTGGGATTGAGCAATGAAGTCAAAGCTCCTCTGACAGGGCGGCTTATAGAAATTGCTGTCGCTGATGGCGATCCGGTTGAATATGGCCAAATCTTGGCCTGGGTAGAAGAATGAGAAAGACGAAATCTGCCGGAAGAGCCATGATCGGCGTCCTGGTTGCAGGAGTGCTGGGACTGGTTTTTGTCCTTATCTTTGTGATGGGAGGCCAAATGCCTGGAGGCGGCTCACTAAC
The DNA here is from genome assembly GCA_964607175.1 of uncultured Fimbriimonadaceae bacterium. GTDB lineage: Bacteria > Armatimonadota > Fimbriimonadia > Fimbriimonadales > Fimbriimonadaceae > JAKRSE01. The sequence goes on along the minus strand of CAZSIM010000007.1, from coordinate 120,593 downwards.
AGGCAGCACGCCAGCCCCCCGAGAAGATGGCAAAGGTACCACAATGGTCGGCCGAGTTGCTTATGAAGCAAAAGATGAGGTCTGCAAATCTAATCTCAGCCAAACAAGGCAGGCGATTCAGATTGCGACTGACCCTGTAGAAAACACTCCTCCCGCCAGTCTTTCTGAAACAAGGCTTGGCGCAGATTTCCTTCGCTGCCCCATAGGCAAGGAAGCCTATACCTACGATCCTGCCACTGGTCAGGTCTCCTGCCCCCACCCTGGTCACGGGTCTTACTAAGCCGACTTTCCTCTCACCATGTTCGACCGTATTCTTATTGCCAACCGAGGCGAAATTGCCTGCCGAGTGATCCGAGCCTGCCACGAACTAGGCATTGAAACAGTGGCGATTTACAGCCAGGCTGACAAGGATTCGCGGCATGTGGCCATGGCCAACAAAGCCATCTGTGTCGGTGCTGCTTCAAACACAGATTCTTATCTCAACCTCGCCAATGTCCTGATGGCCTGTGAAATCTCCGGCGCTCAAGCTGTCCACCCAGGTTATGGCTATTTTTCAGAAAGAGCTCCCTTTGTAAAAGCTCTCGAATCTGTCGGACTTAAGTTCATCGGCCCCACCGATACTGCCATGCAGTCGATGGGAGATAAGGCTTTAGCAAAGCAGGCTGCCATAGCCGCAAGGTGCCCCGTAGTGCCAGGCAGTGAAGGAGAGGTTTCAACTCAAGAAGAAGCCTGCCGGATTGCTGACAAAATTGGCTACCCGGTGCTGCTTAAGGCCGTTGCTGGTGGTGGAGGCAGAGGAATTCGCCGAGTCAACGATGAAAGCGAGCTCTGCCGGCTGTGGAAGACATGCCAGGCGGAAGCTCAAGCCAGCTTTGGACTGGGCGACCTGCTTGTTGAAAAGTGTGTTGTTGAGCCAAGACATGTCGAGATTCAAATTCTCGCCGACGAACACGGTAAAGGCCTCTATCTCGGCGAAAGAGAGTGCAGCGTTCAAAACCTGCGCCATCAGAAAATTGTCGAAGAAGCTCCCTGCAGCGTTTTAACCCCTGAACTCAGGCGCGAAATGGGCGAAGCTGCCATTAGGGTGGCCATGTCAGTTGGCTACACCAATGCGGGCACTGTTGAGTTTCTGCTGGACCAAAACGGCGAATTTTATTTCCTGGAAATGAACACCAGAATCCAGGTTGAGCATCCAGTAACGGAGCTTGTCACTGGCCTCGACTTGGTTCAATGGCAGATTAGAATCGCCGCCGGAGAGCCTCTTCCTTTTGACCAGGAAGATCTGCAGCTTAAGGGCCATGCCATCGAGGCTCGAATCACAGCTCAGGATCCGGACAAGGATTTTGCCCCTTCAACGGGCAAAATCACCCGCTGGGATGCGCCAGGTTTCGGCCACGTCAGGCTGGATACCCACGTCTATGCCGGATTCGATATCACTCCCTTTTATGACCCGATGATTGCCAAGCTGATTGTCTGGGGGGCAGATAGGCCAACCGCAGTCAGAAGGCTTCAGTGCGCCCTTGATGAGTTTCACGTTGAAGGAATCAAAACCAACATTGAGTTCCTGAGACGGCTGGCAGCTCACCCTTCTTACATGGTCAACGACATCAGCACCTCTTTTGTTGGGCAGTTCCTTGAAGAATCGGTGATGCCTTGATTGACGAAGGTCAAGCGGCAGATGACGCTCCGGTAAGAAGCCGACATGGGGCGAGAGAAGCAGCTCTGCAGGCTGTCTATGCGGCGGCAGCGGGCGGCTTGACGATTCAGGAAGCGCTGGACGCCTGTCTTGAAGAATGGTCTCTGCACGAAGACTCAGAGGCCTTTGCCCGCAGGCTAGCCTCTGCCGGTCTAAAAAGAAGCGGTGAGTGGGATGCCCTTATTGAACCTAAACTTCACCGCAGCTGGGGGCTTGACCGACTCGCTATCATCGACCATGTCTGCCTCTGGTGCGGTCTGGCTGAACTCTACACCGAGCCAGGAATCCCGCCGAAAGTGACTATTACCGTCTGGGTGAGGATGGCTAAAAAGTACGGCGGCCACGATTCACACAGCTTTGTCCACGGAGTTTTGGGAGCCCTGCTGCCCTCATCACCAAAAGCCAGCTGGACCCCGGATATGGAAGGCGACTATGTTCCTGATGAAGAGGTGGCTGCCCTGCCAGAAGCCGAACCTGAAGCAGAAATAGTTGACCACGATGACCCTGCCCTAGCCGAAGCCAAAAAGCTTGGAGCCTGGCAGGTAAGGCAGATGCCTGAATCCTAGATGGATTAAGAATGGGAGGGGGAAAAATTGGTCGGAGCGGTGAGACTCGAACTCACGGCCTCTGCCCCCCCAGAGCAGCGCGCTACCAACTGCGCCACGCCCCGACGATCAAGAAGTCTAGCACAGGTTGCGTGCAAGTGGTGGACCCGAGGGCTGATTTCTGGGACGAGCCACGATTTTGAGCCTGAAGTCTTATCCCTTGGCCCGTTTAAGAATAGACGTGGTGCTTCGCCCTTCTAAAAGCTGAACAATTTCCACCCTGCCCCCGCCTTCAACAACTACGGAGTATTCGGGCAGATTCTCAGCAATATAGTCTCCGCCTTTCACATGAATGTCCGGCTTCAAAGCAGCCAGAAGCTCTTTTGGCGTGTCTTCACCGAAGCTCAAGACACCTGCAACACACCTAAGGGCGCCAATCACCTTCATGCGGTCCTCAAGTGGGTTGACGGGCCGTTCTGGCCCCTTTCCCAAGCGGCGAACTGAGTCATCTGAATTCACCCCGACAATAAGCAGATCGCCAAAGCTGGCCGCCTTTTCCAGCAGGGTCACATGGCCAGCGTGGAGAATATCAAAAACTCCGCTGGTGTGAACCAAAACCTTGCCCTTTCTCGCGGCAGTTATCTCTTCCAGGCTAGTCAGCAGCTTCATCATTTACTCGTCTTCACTTTGCGGCCCTGTCTCGTCAAAAGCAGGCACAAAATCTGGCCCGATCCAGCGGTAGCCATCCTCCACCTTTTCAATCCAGTTTTTTGCCTTAAGCCAGTCAATAAGGGGCATCACTTCCTTGCGGGCAATGCCCAGCTCCAGCCTCAAATCTCTTGGACCAAAAATTCGGCTGCCCAATCGGTGAAGCAGAATCGAGGCTGTCAGGTGACCATATTTCCTGGTCGTCCAAAGGCCATCGGGAAGACCAAGAAATCGATCGTCCAGCTTGAGGGCATTGTGTACAGCCCCTTCTGGCGCTTGAACCTCTCTAGCGAGCCAGCGCAGAGGCGCAGGGCGGCCATTCCGCACAAGGACTTCCTCTATTCTATCGGCCAAGCTGGGGGGTGTCATTCGCGGTTCTCTAGTCAAACATTGGGTCGCGGTGATGCATCTCTGGCTCTCCCCCATCATCCAACGTCCAATAATCAAACGCGCCTCCCCCGCAGGCAGCGCCATGATCGCCCTGAGGATTCATTGCCAAAACCACACAGGGAAGCCTGAACTTGTTGGGATGACGCCGGTACATGTGGCGAATCGTGGCCTCACAGGCCTCTTGAGGACTCATTCCCTGCTTCATCGCTTCGACAGTCCTAAATGAAGCACAGGCCTTCCACAATTCTTCTCCCCAGCCTGTGGCGCCGGCACATCCCGCTTCGTCATCGGCATAGATTCCTGCCCCGATAATAGGAGAATCGCCGACTCGCCCGGGGATCTTCCAGGGCATTCCGCTGGTGGAGCTGGCAGCGCATGTTTTTCCAGACTGCACTCCCAGCATCGTGACAGTATCGTGCGGGTTGTCGCCGGAGTGGTGAACATACTCATCCCGATCAAGAGGCATTACAGGAGCTCCACTTGCCTTCCAATCCTGCCACCTCTTGTAGATTTCTGCCGTGGTCAGCAGCTGAGGCTTAAACCCATGTTCAATGGCAAATCGGCGGGCATTGTCACCACACAGCATAACGTGAGGTGTCTGCTCTAAAACGATTCTCGCTACAGAAATGACCGGCACGATTCCCCGAACACCGCAGACTGCCCCCGCCT
>CAZSIM010000007.1:68825-116575 GCA_964607175.1 uncultured Fimbriimonadaceae bacterium | reverse complement strand
ATGCCAGCATGATGCGGGGAGACACCCTGCATCATGCTGGCATCAAGTTCCAGCTCGCCATCAGTATTGGGAATCGACCCCGCTCCAATGGCGATGAGATCAAGATTCTGCTCGCAGGCGGCCAATCCTGCTTCAAGAATATCCAGCAGAGGACTGCCATCATCCACCATTGGCTTTGCTGCCTTCATAGCCACGGGGCCAGGTTCTTTCCAAGTCGCTACGATGCGAGTCATGAGCTTCAAAATCATAGCCCTTACAGACTAGGCTCCACGGGCCTTGGCGGCCAGCAAAGCCGAGTCACAATCAAAAGGCACTCCAGGCTCCCTATGCCCTTTTCACTTTCAGACCCCTTCAAACTCGCTCTCAAGGCTGCCGAATCTCTGCCGACAACGATCAAGACCATTGACCGCCTGACGGCTGAGTTCGGCCAGGAGGCAGCTGCATGGGCCGTTGGCCAGCAGACCTTAAGAGAGAAAGCAAGGGGCAAATTTGCAGAAGCAGGCCAGATGATTTTCACCCGGGAAGGACTGGAAATGACTGCTCATGAGAGAGTGGCAGCCTTTCATGCTTCGCTTTTTAATGAGGGAGCAGAAACTATTGACGGCACTTGTGGAATCGGCGGTGACCTTATAGCCCTGGCAGCAAAGGGTATGGCTCATGGCTTTGACCTCAACCTCTCTGCCCTTCAATGCGCTGAATGGAACCTGAACCTTCATGGATATGCGGCCCAGCTGCACCAAGGGTCAATCATGGATGAAGACTGGACAGGCAGATGCCTCTGGCTTGATCCGGCCCGTCGATCTGGTTCTGGACGCACCCTTAACCCAGACTCCTTTCTGCCTTCCCTTGCCTTGATCCTCACTAAAGCAGAATCAGCCGAAAACTGCTGGGTAAAGCTGACCCCTCTACTGAGCGACGACATTTTGGAATCACAAGGACAAGGGCTGGTTTTTGTCAGTCACAAAGGAGAATGTGTCGAAGCCTTGATGCAGGCTGGATGCTCTGGTGCTGAAAAATCGAGAAGAGCCTATAAGGCAGACCAAGATGTCTGGCTTGATGCCAGCCCAAGACCAGCATCTGCTGAACAGCCTGATGAATGGGTTTACGAAGCTGATCCGGCGGCCATCCGGGCTCACTGCCTTGGTTCGTTTAATCTGCTCTCTTTAAGCGACACACCCGGTTGGCTCACGGGCAGGCATCTGGAACCCTCTCCGTGGCTGACCCAATTTCGTGTTCATTGGCAGGGAGCCTGGCGCGAAGATGCTGTTCGTGAAGCGCTGAAAAAACTTGATGCAGGACTCGCTGCCGTCAAAACCCGAGGAGTCAGCATTGAACCCAGCATCCTCCAAAAAAAGCTTAGGAAAGGCCTTTCAGAAACTGGCCCTTCCCTTGAACTGATGCTTTACCAGCAGGGCCCTAAAGTGCGGGCTCTGCTGGCAGAAAGAGTTAAGGAACCACCTGGGGGCTGAACTTAGGCGATCTGTAATCCTTGTCAGCCTTGCCCACTCTTTTTTCAACACCGCCAGAAGAATTGATTCGATAAATTCCTCTTTTGCCATTGATCGTCTTCAGATAAACCAGTTCCCTGCCATCAGGACTCCATGATGGAGCTGAAACAGCGCCTTCTGTTATGCCGGCTCCCTGCTGGCCCCCGCCAGGAGCATTGGGAAAAACAAAGAGTCCCTGAGGTTCAAAGCCGCCATCCTTATCAACCCCGATGACAACAGCCACTTGGCTGCCATCTGGACTGATGGCGATATCCCCGGCCTTCTGACCAGAATCGGGGAAGATAACAATGGGTCCCTGCTGACCGCCAGGGGTGGTGGGGCTGGGCAGGCTCATAATGCCGTTCGCAAAAGGAGGCATTGGCTCGCCATCCTTCAAAAACTCTTCAGGCACCTGGTCTGGGTTCGGCCATTGAAAATCGTTGATCACCACGACCGCGGCCCCATTTGGCGCCACGTCCCACGCCAGCTTTCGGCCGGCGAAAATCGGAAGAGGAGGAGGCGGAGCCATAATTCCATCCGGCCTCTGAACCGGCTCAAGACTACAGGCTACCAAAACCTCGCCACCTTCCCTTCTCATCAAGGTGTAGATAAGCTTGGGGCCCCCGACAAAACGGGCCGCCTTAAAACTGTCGCCAAGACTCTTGAAGGCTCCTGACATGGGTCCAACCATGCCTCCTCCTTCGTCGCTGGTATCAGTCCCCCTTTCAAGCGGAGGCAGAATCTGCTCCAGGGTCATCATCTTCGGGTCGTAAATTGAAACAGCGCCACCGCCGGTAACCAGCCCCCTGCGAAGCGAATCCACTGTGCCATCCATGGTAAAGAAGGGCGCAGCCTTGCTTCGAGTTCCCTGCGTTCTTCTCGCAAAGGAGCCGTTTATCGGGTTCCAACGATAAATGTTAAAAGATTCATCATCGCGATTGCTGGAAATAAAGACATGGCTGCCTGTGGCTCCCCATGCGATCTCACGGTCCTCTTTATCCTCTGGCAGAGCGGGAGATGATTTTTCTGTTCCATCGGCCAAAAATACGACCGCCATAGGGCGAGATCCACTCATTTCCAAGGCCGCGATGACCCCAGAAGTATCGGCCTTGGCTTCGTTTTCTGGGTCAAGGCTCCATGTCTGAAACCACTGATACCCTGCGAATAGGATGACTATGCTCACAGCGATGAGCGCTGCTCGGATGGCGAGTTTTTTTGACATCGCTTGTGCTCTCTTATCAACTCCAAAAACTTAAAAATGGCGAACAGCTCAACCTAACCCAGCCTACCCGCCTGATTTAACCAAACTATCTCCAGCTGCCAGACGTGCCCCGTTGGCAAAATCTGCGCCAGAAGTGGGCTTTCGGCCCTCAGCCTGCACCAGTTCCAGGCGGAGTGCTCCATCGGCAAAACCTACTATCAGGTCTGACTTTACGCTCGCCAGTGTTCCAGCCGGAACTTCAGACTCTTTTACCAGACGAGCCCTGTGAACTCTTAGGTTTCCCTTCGAAGTTTGAATCCACGCCCCTGGGGCTGGTGTAAAGGCTCGGAGCTTATTGTATGCCTCCTGGGCAGACATTGAAAAACACAGTTCAGCTTCCGCCTTAGTGGCCTTTGCGGCATGGGTTGAAAGTGAATCCTCCTGCTTTTCTCTTGGATAATCGCCAGAAACAATCCGGGGCATCCACTCGGCAGCCAAGCCTGCAGCCGCCAGAGCCAGACGAGGAAAAAGTTCCCCAGCGGTTTCGTCGGGGCCAATCGAAAGAGCTGCTTTGGCGATCATATCGCCTGTATCCAGCCCTTTATCCATCTGCATCAGGGTGACACCCGTCATCTCATCACCCGCTTCGATAGCCCGCTGAATCGGCGCTGCTCCCCGCCAGCGTGGAAGAAGAGACCCGTGAAGATTCACGCCGCCCCGCTTGGCTGTGTTCAAGAGTTTTTCACTGAGAATCTGGCCGTAGGCTGCCACAACAAGAACATCAGCCTCCAAAGCGCCGATCATCTCCACCGATTCCGGCGAACGGCTTTTTACAGGAGTCACAACAGGAAGCCCCAGTTCCAGCGCCCTCGCCTTGACTGGCATGGGCTTAAGCTGCAGGCCCCGGCCGCTTGGCTGATCTGGCTGAGAAACAACAAGACAGATATGTTCTGCCAAGGCCTCTAAGGCAGGCACAGCAAAGGAGGCTGAACCCATGTAAACCAGCTTCACTCCAGCTCGTCCTCATGATCTGGAAGCCGCCAATGCAGCGTTGCCGGATCAGCCTTGTCGGTAAAGAGCACACCGTCAAGGTGGTCAATCTCATGCTGAATTACGCGGGCCGCCAGCCCATCAAGCGTGTATTGAAGAACATCACCCTTGCGGTTGAGGCCCTTGACCACTACATTAGCAGCTCTCTCGACATCGCCATAGAGGCCAGGAATACTCAAACAGCCTTCCTCGCCGATTTGTGAACCGCTCTTTTCGATAATCTCAGGATTGATAATGACTTGAGGGCGATGATCTGGCGAAATGACGATGATTCTCTCCAAGACCCCGATCTGAGGCGCGGCCAAGCCGATTCCGTGAGCGTCGCGCATCAGACGAACCATGTTTTCGCCCAAGATTCTATGCCGAGGGGTCACCTTGGCAATCACCTTTGCCTTCTCTCTTAAAACAGGGGCTGGAATCTTAACGATCGGCCTCTGAGGGCTAACCTCAAAGAGGTGGCGGAAGCCTGCAGGGACGACGATCTCCATTGACATAAGATTATGACAGGGGACCGGGGTTTGGTTTGAGCCTGCCAAAGAGCCTTACCGGGAAAGTGCCAGAGCTCGCTCGATCCCCATGAGGTCCGACATGACTTCCAGTTCCTGCCAGCCAAGTTCTTCAGCCAGCCTTCGGCACCCATCAACCCTGCCATCACCCAGTTCAAGGACCAAAACTCCGCCTTCAGCGAGACAGGAAATCCCTTCGGTCAAGATTCGCCTATACAAAGCGAGTCCCCCTTCTTCTGCATAAAGAGCAAGCTCTGGCTCAAAATCTCTCACTTCAGGCTGATCGACTTCGCCTCTGGCAATATAGGGGGGGTTGGAAACAATGACATCCCAGGGTCCGGGAGCATTTGTAAAGAGATCTGATTCAACCACCTGACAAGGTGCATTTAGGTTCTTTGCGTTGTGCCTGGCGACTGCTGCAGCTTGGGGAGAAACATCGCTCAGTGTCACCTTCCATTGAGGGTTTTCCAAAGCCAAAGTGATCCCAATACATCCGCTGCCTGTTCCCAAATCCAGCACCTTGGCCGGGCCATCATCAACTCCATCGAGGAGCCATTCGACCAGGGTTTCTGTTTCGTGACGAGGGATAAGGACAGCAGGAGTGACCTTAAAGGGACGGCTGAAAAACTCTCTCTGCCCCAGAATATAGGCCAGAGGTTCTCTTGCTTCGCGCCTGGTGAGCAGAGCTTCCAAGGCAGCTTCATCCACCTCTTCATCAGGATGTGTCAGCACCCAGGCTCGATCTTTTCCAAAAGATGAGGCTGCCAAAACCTGAGCTTCAAGCCGCGAGCTTTCTACCCCAGCTTTGTTCAAACGGCTTTCCGCCAGACGGATCCACTCGAAGAGGGTCACGGCGTGCTGGGCTGTCCCGACTGCCTGCCATCGGCATCAGGGGTGTAGCCCAAAGCGCCTTTGGCTTTGCCCATAGTAGGCTGAGCTTCATCAGGCAGCGGAGCTCCACCCGAAGCGCCAGGAACTTCCTGCTTGGCGGGGTCAGAAGCAGGCGATGCCGCGGGCTTCTCAGGTTCAGGAATTCCAAAACCGAGGCCTTCTTTGTCCCCTGCTGCAAAGCCTTCTGGCTCATTGTTTCCGCAGCCGCCAGCCACAAAAAGAGCCAAGACCAGAGCCGCTGCCGAGAAAAAGGGGAGACGCTTCACCACGGCTATGGTAACCCCATAGGCATGAACGAAGATGGGTCGAACCCTTCTGACACCACAGATTCTATCTGCCAGTTGGCATAAGGAAAAATCACATAGCGGGTTCCCGTCCCTTTCCTAAAAGTCACCTTCACGCTGTTCAAATCGACGTTTATCCCTCCGGCAAAGACTACTTTTACAGGAGCGGTGATGCTGGCTTTTCCCCCCTCCTTTACAATGTCTCTATTGAAAAAAGTAATCTCGGGCCTCAGAGTCTGAATCCAGCGGGCGGCATTCGTTCTGGCGCCTATGTCCTCGTTGTTGTAGGTGAAGTTCGAGGCCAACCTGGAAAGAACACCTCCTGAGCTCCCTTCTCGGCTTGCTTGAACAGATTCCTCAAGAGCTTCCAGAATCAGCTGATCATCTGTCGGCCCTAAAACATAGACATAAGTCATGGCCGCAGCCGCTCCTACAAACAAGACAACTCCCAGAATCCAACGCCACACGGCCCTTTCTACGCTCCTCCTCTGCATCCTGACACTTTTTGCTCCGTCAAGAAAGTCAGTGGCAAAGCTGCGCCAGGATCAGAGTCTGCTTTTAGCAGCATCAGGCATCTCCATTCTTATTTGGGTTGTGCCGATGCTGAGAGTTGTTTTAACCCCTCTGGCTCTGCTCAACACCCATCTTCACGAACTCTGTCACGCTCTAGCCGCTCTTCTTACAGGGGGCAGTGTCGAAGCCATCAAGGTCTATTCAAACTTGGGTGGCGTCGCCCTTGTTCAGGGCGGGATGCTGCCGGTCGTAGCGATGGCTGGCTATGTAGGCAGCAGCGTTATCGGGGGCCTGCTTATTCTGGTTGCTGGCCGAAAAGACCATGCCCGTCAAGCCCTCTGGATTCTTTTCGGGCTCCTGACCTTCTCCATGATTGTCTTCGTGAGGGGAGATCTTGTCGGAGTAGTTTCTGGCTTGGCGTGGATCGCGGTCCTTTTTTTATGCGCCTGGAAGCTGCCCAACGAGGGAGCCTCATTTTTGGCCCAGTTTTTAGGGATTCAGCAGTGCCTTACCTCTATGCTGGCCTTCGCGGCACTCTTTAATGTCAGCTTTGGCTACGGCCATTCGGACGCAAAAATTATGGAGCAGGCTACTGGCATCCCTGATGTGATTTGGGCTGGCACCTGGCTGATCCTTTCTGTCACTTTGGTTTGGGTCTGCCTTGCCGCTGGGTGGAAAGGAGAGAAACGCAGGAAAACCTCTGCTGCCCGGTCAGATTAGGCCCCCCACAAGCCCTTGGCGGTCAACCCGGTACCTTGCCAAAGTGCAGAATCGCCTGGCTCAAGCTTCATCACCCTACTTGAAGCAGCACGCCGAGAACCCTGTCCCCTGGCAGCCCTGGGATGAAGCCAGCCTGGCCCAGGCGAAGGCAGAAAACAAGCCAATTTTCGTCAGCGTTGGGTACTCCACCTGCCATTGGTGCCACGTTATGGCCCACGAATCTTTCGAAGATCCCGAGGTCGGTGAGGCGCTGGGCCGAAGCTTCATCTGCATCAAGCTTGACCGCGAAGAAAGGCCCGATCTTGACGAAGCCCTTATGACCGCCGTCCAGGTGGCAACAGGGCATGGAGGGTGGCCCATCAGCATCTTCCTCACTCCCGACCTAAAACCCTACTTCGCCGGAACCTACTTCCCCCGGCGGCAAAGGGGCGAGGTGCCAGGGTTTCTCACCATCATCAGTTCGCTTGCTCAGGCCTGGGAGGAAGAGCCGGAAAAAGTCCAAGAAGCTGCCGATGATTTTGCCCAGCACCTCAGCGGGGTCCTTGGCGCCCAGCTTGCTCCTGCCACAAGCCTGCCCAGCACTGACGATTTGGACCACGCAGTAGATGTCTTGGCCGAAGGTTTTGACGGGGACAATGGCGGCTTTAGCACTGCTCCCAAATTCCCTCCCCATTCTGCCCTTAGGTTTTTAATGGCTTACGCCCAAAACCGGATTTCACTGCCTGGACCGGGGGCAGAAGAGAGAATCATGGCCTCGGGAACCATGGCTCTCATGACCCTTGAAAAGATGGCTCTCGGAGGAATTCACGACCAGGCTGCTGGAGGATTTCACCGCTATTCCACAGACAGAAACTGGCTGCTTCCCCACTTTGAAAAGATGCTCTCCGACAACGGTCAGCTGCTCTATTCATACAGCACAGCAGCCAAAGAAGCTCTTGACCCTGGTCAGGCTGACCATCTTCAATCTGCCGCAGATGGAATTGTCGCCTGGGCAAAGAGAGAGATGCTTCTGCCAGGCGGATTTTTCGCCTCTGCACAGGATGCCGACAGCCTGACCGAACCAGGAGGACATTCTGAAGAAGGCTTTTTTGCCACATGGACTTATGAGGAAATCGGAAATCTTTTGGGGGACAAAGCCTCTGACTTTATCAGAGCCTACAATGTGACGCCAGAAGGCAACTTTGCCGATGAATCTACTGGCCGCCTGACTGGCCGAAACATTCTGCACCGCAAGGAGCCAGGAAGCGACAAAGACTCATTGGCGATTCTATTGAAAGCCAGGCAGGAAAGACCCTCTCCGGCCCGTGACGACAAAGCCCTCCTCAGCTCCAACAGCCTGATGATAAGCGGCCTCACCGCCTATGGGGATTTTGAGACTGCCGCAGCCTGTGCCACAGCCTGGCTGAGCCTGTGGACAGATAAAGGACTTCCTCACCAGACTGTGAATGGAAAGCCCGAAGGCACTGCCTTTCTAGACGATCTAGCCTGTTTTGCCGAGGCCCTGCTGGACCTGGCTGAAGCCACAGAAGAAGACCGGTGGGGGCAGGAAGCCGAAAAGATATCCGACTGGATAGACGCCCACTTTACAGACCCGCGCGGCGGCTGTTGGTTCACCCCTCACGGATCGGAGTTTCTGTACGGACGCACCAAGCCCTGGCTCGATAAAGCCGAGCCATCTGCCAATGGAGTTCTGCTCCGGGCCAGGTTCAAGCTCGGACTATGGGAAGAAACTCTTCCCCACCTTGCCGCCGGACTCCCATGGGCCAGGCGGATGCCGCAGGCAACAGAAACTGTCCATGAGGCCATGATCGCCTGGCTTTCAGCGATGGATGACCAGCCGGAAGCCCTGACTGAAGCACAGCAGATTATCAATCCCGATGAGATTCGAATGACTCTGCTGCCAAAGGCGGTCAAGGCAGCCCCGGGCGAGTGGGCAGCATTTATGATGACTATCAGCCTGCCTAAAGGAGTTCATATCAACTCCACCGAACCCTCGGTGGCCTGGCTGCACCCCACTCGGCTGAGACTGGATGGAATTTTGGGTGAGGCAGGCTTTCCTGAAGCAGAAAATGACCGTTACGAAGGTGATATTCAGATTCCGGTACGGGTGAGGGCTCCCCAGACTTCCAAGGAATTTCAGCTTGTGGTCAGCTGCCAAGCCTGCACAGAAACAGAATGTCTTGCGCCATTTGAAAGAATCTTGACGGCCAGGGTCCTTATAGAATCAACTTAAGGACCCTGGCCCTGCCCCGGCCCCAGCCGGGGCGGGAGGTAACTTGCAGGCAGCGTCATGAAAGTTCTCGTTGCAGATAAACTCGAAACCTCAGGCCTTGAAGGCATTAAGCGCCTGGGCTGTGAAGTGATTTTTGAGCCGGATCTTTCTGGCGATTCACTCAGGGACAAGGTTGCCGAATCTGGCGCTGACGTTCTTATTGTCCGGTCCACCAAGGTCCCCAAGGAAGTCTCCGAGGCAGGAAGGCTGGGGCTCATCATCAGAGCCGGAGCGGGTGTCAATACCATTGACGTCGCGGCTGCTTCTGAACGAGGAATCATTGTTGCCAACTGCCCGGGCAAAAATTCCATCGCCGTCGCTGAACTGGCTTTTGGCCTTATGCTCTCGCTGGATAGACATATCCCCGAGTGCTATCAAGAATTCAACGCTGGCCACTGGAATAAAAAGGCTTTCAGCAAAGCCAAAGGACTTCATGGCCGCACCCTCGGCTTGGTGGGTCTGGGCGCTATTGGTCAGGAAATGATCACTCGAGCCAAAGCCTTCGGCATTAAGGTCGTAGCTATGAGCCGCTGGCTGACCCCAGATGTTGCAGCAGCTCTCAACATTGGACGAGCCACCAGTCTTCAGGATATTGCCGACCAATGCGACATTGTTTCTCTTCATGTTTCGCTGCGTCCAGATACTCGGGGCTTGGTCAACGAGGAGTTTTTGAACTCCTTGAAGCCAGGCACCATGCTTATCAATACCAGCCGAGCTGAAGTTGTTGACCAAGTCGCCCTTAAAAAGGCAGTTAAATCCGGCCACATCGTGGCGGGCATGGACGTTTTTGCCGAAGAACCATCTTTTGCAGAAGGCGATTTCAATTCAGACCTTCAAGGCACCAAGGGAATGGTTGTCACCCACCACATTGGAGCCAGCACAGAACAGGCTCAGGAAGCTGTTGCTGCCGAAACAGTTAAGATCGTCCGCGACTTTTTAACCACTGGCAATGTCACCCGCGCCAATGCAGTTAATGTCCGGTCTGGACAAAACTCTACCAGCCACCTCATCATTGTTCGACACAAAGACGAAGTCGGTGTCCTGGCCGATGTCTTTGCTGTGCTTAAACAGGCGGGAGTCAATGTGCAGGAGATGGAAAACATCGTCCTCGCCTCGGCAAAATCTGCCATTGCTCAGATTGCGGTTGACACAGAGGTATCAGTCGAAAACCTGACAGCTTTGAAAATGCTCCAAGCTGTGTATGACGTGACTCAAATGGACATCCGATCGGCAAGATCGGGGCAGGACTAAAACTCAGGAGCGACGCTCAAGCTTAATCTTCTTCGCCCTCCATACCATTGGGAGGGTGAAGAAGGCTGTGAGGCTGGCGCTCACTTAACCTTCATTTCAAGAAGCAGGTCCAGCAGTTCGCGATCGACCCGATACCCCATCACTTCCTCATAGACCGCTCCTTCTCGGCCATGGTCAATGATGCCAAAAGCTCCGTCGAAGCCCCACATTCCCCAGCCCCAGCCTTCCTTCTTCCAAATCGACATGATGTCGCGAAGCCAGGCTAAAGCAGCTTTGTTTGGCACCTGGTTAAAGCAGCCAAACTCGCCTATCATCACAGGCACCCCCTTCAAAGCCACTTCCCTCCAGGGTTCGTAAAGGTCATACAGGGCAGAAGCATCCCAGCTTTTCCCCCTCCACATGGCTCCTGGCCACTGAGGGTATGGCTCGTTCTGCCAGTCAGTCCACCACATCGCTCCTTGATGGCTAAGAGTCATGGGCCAGTAGCCGCGGCCGCTATGTACTGCGCCAGCATCAGCCAATTCGGGGATCTCTATCTGCCCGCCTCCTATGCCATTCAGCACTATTGGCCTGTGGGGATCTATCGCTCGAATCACCTCAATCGTAGACCTCATCACCCTTTCATGACTTTCACGAGTCATCCCGAATTCCCCTTCATTTGGGGGTTCGTTAAGCAGATCAAAACTCAAGTCTTCTGCCGAAACTCCCCTGTATCTCTCTGCCCAAAGACTCCAAAGGTGATGAAAGCCTTCCTGAGCCTCTTTATCTTTCCAAAGATTGTGCTTCTCAAGATGACCGCTGTTAATGCAGTATCCCGGGGCCCGGTGGGCGTTAAGAGAAAGATGAAGACCCCTTTCCTGACAGGCACTTATCGCGAAATCCAGGTGCTTAAAAAAATCCTGGTTAGGATTCAGATAATCAAAATCCTTTGTCCAAAGCCAATAACAGGTGGGCACGCGGACGAAATCGAAGCCAAAATGGGCCATGAAGTCCAAAGCCTTCAAATCAACCGACTGTGGCTCTTGACCATATTCGCCAAGAAACATCCATTGAAAGTTGAATCCGCACCTTTGGTTCATAAGGGTGAGGTTAGCACCATATCAGCCTGTTTTCCAGCTGCATCAGTTCGCTGACCTTATGTTAAGGTTCCTGTGGCGAAAGTCACCTAAGCGGCATGATACAGGGTATCCCTAGTGCCATGACTTCCCGCCTCCTTCGTTGGAGTCTGGCCGTGGCTGCGCTTGGCACAGCCGCTTTGGGCTTCGCTCAGGATTTCACCTTTACTATTCTTCATAGCAATGACATTCATTCTCATGTCGAACCCACCAAAATTCGTGATATTGAGCTAGGCGGCTGGGCAAGGTTTGCCGGCTTGACCCACCAAGTCAAACAGAAATCTATCAATCCTATCGTCCTCAATGCCGGCGATGCCTTTCAAGGAACCATCTACTTCAATGTGTATGAAGGCCTGGCAGAAGCAGCCTTTATGAATTTGGCTGGCATTCAGGCAATGGCTTTAGGAAACCATGAGTTTGATAAAGGTCCAGAACCCCTTGGCAAGTTCCTCGATCAGGTTGATTTTCCGGTCCTAGCCGCCAACATTGATGTTTCGACAGACCCTCACCTTAAAGGAAAGGTCAGACCTTCAACAATTCTAAATGCGGGTGGGAAGAAGATCGGAATCGTCGGAGCTCTTACGCCCGATACTCCTTCAATTTCCTCACCTGGCCCCACCGTAAAGTGGCTCGACCTTGTCCCTTCGCTGCAAAAGGAGATCGATCTTCTTACAGTGCAGGGCATCCAGCACATTGTGCTGCTCAGCCACTGCGGCTACGGAGACGATCTGCGGCTGGCCACTCAGCTTCGTGGAGTCGATGTGATTGTGGGAGGCCACAGCCACACGCTTCTAGGCAAGTTTGATATTCCTGGCCTCGACAGGCAGGGAGGCGAGTACCCCACTCTGCGACAGTCAGCTGATGGCAAAAGAGTCCTGGTTGTTCAAGCCTGGGAATGGACCAAGATTTTAGGAAGCCTTGAGGTCACTTTCAATCCAGAAGGTGAAGTCAAATCCTGGAAAGGGACCCCCATTCCCGTCCTGGCCGATTCCCCTATCGACAAAAATGTTGCAGCCTTGGTGGCAGCCCTTCGCAAGCCAGTCGAAGGCCTGATCAGCGCTAAAACAGGCGAAGCCGGAATTGAACTGACTCGGGGAGACGACAATACAATGGGCTATGTCGTCATAGATGCTCAAGTCGAATATCTGAAAGACAAGGGAGTCGTTGCCGGACTCATGAATCCCGGCGGAGTAAGAAGAAATCTGCCAGCAGGACCTGTCAATTACGGCGACCTTATTGAAGTCCAGCCCTTTACCAACACGCTCGTTATTGTCGAACTGACAGGCGCGGAGCTTAAGGCAGTCATCGAACAAGGCGCCGGTCAAGCCCGCACGCTTATTCCTTCAGAAGGCATGTCCTTTACCCTTAACTCAAAGGCCGCCGAAGGAAAACGAATCGAAAACCTCACTGTTGCTGGCGCTCCCCTCGACCTCGCCAAGACCTACAAGATTGTCGTCAACTCTTTTATGGCTGGAGGCGGTGATGGCCTGACTCTCCTTAACGACAGCAAAAAGAAGACAGACACGGGCTTTATTGATATCGATGCCCTGGTCGCCTACTTTAAAGCCAACTCCCCTGTGGCTCCTAAAACGACAAGCAGAGTCAAGAGGATTTAACAGGCAGGTCCTTGGCAGTTCCCGGCTTCATGCCGGGAACTGCCTTTTGCTTTGTTCAGGGTTCTGAAAGCAGGCTCGGGAGTATTATTCAATTTGATGACAGCCGCGCTTGCGGCGGCGCTGGTTTTGGGCCAGTTCCCCGCTGCTTCCCGCATTATTCCCTTGGCAGCCCAGCCATCAAATGGCACAGCCATCAAACCGACTCTAAAACCCGAAGACTACGAAAAGTGGGAAAGGCTTGGCGGAGGCGCAGGCTCCCGAGATGGACGCTGGTACACGGGCACGGTCAGCAAAGGCGATGGCACCAGCCTTCTAACCCTTCGCAGCATCGACGGCCCCGAAAAGTGGACCTACCCACAAGGGGCTGGCAGCCAGTTCAGCCGAGACTCTCAATGGTTTGCCTGCAGTGTCGGCTTTAGCCGAGCACAGCAGGAAGCCATGCGCGAACAAGGGAAGCGGCCCGAACCCAAGCTTGCCCTGCGCCGCCTTTCCAATGGCGAAGAACGAACCATAGAATCAGTGGCTTCGTGGGCCTTCAGCAGAGACGGAAAGTACATTGCCGTTCAGCATTTAGGGCCAGCGCCTGCCCCCAACTCACCGCCTCCTGCCGGAGGATCGGATTTCCAGTTTATCGAGTTGGAGACTGGCCGAACTCTGCCTCTCACCGGAGTTTCTCTCTATCGATTCAGCGAACTTGGCCCTCTTGCTGTGCAGATCAGCACAGCTGCTGGCCAGAAAGGCATCTCTGTCATCGACCCCTCCAGCTTCAGCCTCACCAGCCTGGCATGGGGCAAGGCCGATCTACGCGGCCTGACCTGGGCGCGCAAAGCACCCACTCTTGCCTGGATGGAAGCATCGAAGAAGGCAGGCAAAGTGGGTGACAATCACAAAATCCTTGTCGTAAAAAATGTTCTGGGCAGCAGAACCACAGAAAGCTTTGACCCTTCCAAGTGGGAAGGTTTTCCTGTTGATTCCCGTGTTGTCGAAACCGCTGGCCTTCAGCTGACCGATGACGGATCATCTGCCCTTTTCGGAGTCAGACAGTGGGATGACCAGGAAAAGCCAGGGATCAAGCCAGACAAGCTTAGCAATGTCGAAATCTGGCATTCAAAAGATGCCATCGTCATGCCGATTCAAAAAAGCCAGGCCGGAGCAGATAGAAGCCGCTTTTCATTTGCTTCCTGGCGCATTTCCGACAAGGCTCTCAGCATCTTCTCTAAACCAGAAGATGAATCGGTCGCAGTCGGCAGAGGCCACGAATGGGCGGTTGCCCTGGATGAAAAACGCCATGCCAGCCCCGTCAAAGTCAACGGATTTGAGTACAGCGACATCATTTCTATCAACGTCAAATCGGGAGATAGAAAAATCGCAGCCGAAAAGGTGCCGAGCAATGTTGGGGGCATTGGGGCAGGAACACTGACGACCTCACCCAGCACCCGCTACCTTGCCTGGTTCGATCAGGGCGGCTGGTGGCTGTACGACCAGTCGACAGGCATCAAAAAATCGATGACCAGTAGCCTCAAGCTGGCGTGGTCCAACCTGGATGACGACCGCGCTCTGCCAGCCGAAACCTCGGCCTCCTTCCCTCGATGGGTCGAGGGTGAAAGTTCAGTCATCATTTCAGATGGCTACGATCTTTTTCTTTATCGCATCTCATCCGGCAGCCTGCAGCGCATGACTGATTTGAGAAAAGAGAGAGTCGTTGCCCGTCCTCTTGACCTCGACACCAACGAAGACGGATTGGCTGTCACAGATCCTCTCTATGTGAGCTTGTTCAACCGAAACACCAAGGCATCAGGCATTGGTGTCTGGACGGCGAAAGACGGCTTTAAAGCGCTGTCTATGGATAACGCCATGACCGGCGCCTACCGCCGCTTGGGCGATACAGACAGACTGCTTTACAGAAGCCAGAGCTTCGACAAGTCGCCTGCCGACTTTGTGACCAATCTTGCCTTCACAGCAGCAAAGCCTGTCCTGACCACCAACCCTCAGCAGGCAGAGTTTGCCTGGCCCAAAAACGAGCTGGTCAGCTACAAAGATAAAAAAGGAACGCCTCTGCAGGGCATTCTTACTTATCCAGCCAACTATCAGCCTGGACGCTTCTACCCTATGGTGGTCTACATCTACGAAACTCTCAGCGATGGTTTCCACGGTTACGATATTCCTGATGGAAGAAACTATTACGACACGGCTCACTTTGCCCAAAACGGCTACTTTGTCCTTCAGCCAGACATCACCTACCAGAGGCGCAATCCTGGCCTTTCAGCGGTGGACTGCATCGAAGCAGCGGTAAGAGCCTCTTTAACTAAAAAAGTCGGAATCGATGCCGCCAAGCTTGGCCTCATGGGCCATTCTTGGGGCGCCTACCAGACTGTCTTTGTTGCGACCAAGTCAAAGCTCTTCTCGGCCTATGTCGCTGGCGCACCTTTGACTGAGCTGATTTCTATGTATTCTGGCTTCTACTTTAACTGGGGCCAAACCAACCAAGTGATCTTTGAAAGCAGCCAGGGAAGATTCGACGTTCCTTTCTGGCAGGATCGCAGAGCCTACGAAGCCAACTCGCCCCTCCACCAAGCCGAGGGCATCCGAGCTCCGATGCTGGTTGAGGCTGGCACTGTCGATGGCGCGGTTGACTGGACTCAAAGCCAGTTCCTTTACAACACCATGCGTAGAATGGGCAAAGACATGATTCTTCTTGTTTATCCCAACGAGAACCACGGTCTTGCCAGAGAGCCAAACCAAAGAGACTATGCCCAAAGAATGCAGCACTTTTTTGATGTGCATTTGAAAGGCAGAAAGCCAGAAAAATGGCTGAGCGAAGGAGTGAGCTTCCTTGATATGGACAAGGAGCGGGCTAAAACAGCCAAGCCCTAAACAAAAGAATCAAAAAACTAGCTTGGCTGGGGAGGTTTCTTCCCCGGCCAAGCTAGTTTTTGAATCCAGCAGCAGAAGTTTTTATACGGCAGTGGCTTTAGGGCCATCTTTTGGGATAGACATTATGAAGGTGCTGCCCTTTCCTGGCTGACTCACCACCCTCAGCCCCCCTTGATGAGCATCTAGAATCCTGCGAACCGATTCTAGCCCCAAGCCTGTTCCCTCAATGCCCATCTCCACAGAAACAGCGCGTCCTGCCCTGTTCATCACCCTATGGCGCTGAACGTCATCCATTCCCAGGCCTTCATCACGAATGGAGATGTGGACAGAGTCTTTCTCCTCCCACATCTTTATCCAGATGTTCTTGATGTCTTCTTCCGTTTCAAGAGGAGAGTATTTGACGGCATTGCTGAGAATGTTCTCTACCACCCGCCTAATCTTTCGACGATCAGCCTTCACCTTAACCGGTTCATTTGTGCCTTCAACGTGAATTTTATGGCCTTTGCTGCGTTCGGTAAATTCTTCCTGCCGTCGAATATGCTCCAAAATCAAACTCAAATCCATGACTTCCAAATTGGGACGCCATACAGCATCCAGCGGTTCAAGAAGATCTTTTAGGTCGTTAAGCAGCCTTTCCGAGTTTTCAACAACGCTGCCCAAAAGCTCAATCTTGACCTCTTCTGACATGGAATCCCAGTGCTCAAGAATCGTTTGGGCACAGCCCTTTACCACAGTAAGGGGAGTTTTGAGGTCGTGGACAATATGCCGCCTCATGGAGTAGTTGGTCTTCTCCTGGCGCAGAACGCTCTGAACCAGCCCGGGGTACCAAGCCATGCGGGCAGCGACCTTGACCGATGCGGCAAAGAGCTTTTGGGTTTCTGGCTCATAACAGCGGGCCTTTCGCGAAGCAAGAAAAATCCATCCTCTGCCCCCTCTTGGCCTGTTCCACCAACACCCTATCACCGATTCTAGTTCAATGCCGCAGCAGTCAGAAAAAGCGTCAATCAGGCGGGGAGCTTCATCTTTGTAGACAAGAGCAACCTGCTCGTCCTGCCTCAGCAGGGCATCCAGTTCTGGCACTTCGAGCATTTTCCTCGAAAGACTGCGGCCATGCTTCATTGTCAAGGCATCGGTATCAGTCTCGCCATCCAGCTGGTGGGCGGCCAAGCCGCCCCAAGAAGGCTCGCGGGGATTTTCGATAGCCATAGCCCGCCAGGAAACTTCAGCCGGATCGCTTGCGATCACACCAAAGACATCGAAGGAGCCAAAAGCTTCGCTGAAGATCTTGGCTGACTTTCGGTAAATACCGCCAACATCAACGCAGGTGCCAAGCTCTTCGACAAGCCTCAGTAAGAGACTGCCGCCCTCGTCAATTCCAATTACTCTTGCGGGTTTTTCTGCCACCGCTCTCCCTCAACGACAATAAATAAACGGCCAGACAGCCCCTGTGCCCTCGGGATAGTCAAGCAGCTCAAGGAGTTTGACGATGCAGAACGGAAAAGGGTCCATTTTAAGCGGTGATTGTCAATGAAATTATTCATTCCGCCTTTGGTCACCTAAAACTGACGTAAAATAGAGATTCGAAGGTCAACTGCAGGGGGCGCCGCAAGGCTGAGATTCACCGGGAAACCGGGTTGTCCCCTTGAACCTGATCCGGGTCATGCCGGCGGAGGGAATGCACGCGCCAATACTCTGCAGCACTCATTTGAGGTTTGTCCAGGGTCTTGTCACTGCACAGCAGGGACTAGACCTTCAGGAAAAAACCCAATGAAACTTCGATCTTGCAGCAGGGGCTTTACCCTCATCGAACTCTTGGTGGTCATCGCCATCATCGCCATCCTGGCAGCCATCCTTTTCCCCGTTTTTGCTCAGGCAAAAGACAGTGCAAAAAACACTGCCTGCCTCAGTCAGTCGCGGCAGATTGGGCTCTCGGTAAAAATGTATCTGGCTGACTACGATGACACCATGCCGATCTTCTACGCCTACAACTCGGTCCCCCCTGCCGGCACCGCCGGACACAAAGGCATTGAAGTTCAGCTTCTGCCCTACATGAAGAACAAAGAAGTCTTCAAAAGCCCCCATGACAATGGCGGCCCCTACATTGGTGCCGACGTTCCTGGTGCAAGGACTTACTGGCAGGCTTACGGCAGCAGCCATAGGTTCACCAAGTGCCTCTTCAGCGTCATCGAAGGTGAATCGACTGGCAACAACGAGCCCTACACCTACACGAGAGTCATTACCGAGACAGCAATGGAGCTGCCCTCGGAATCGCGTGTTATGAGGGTGGAAATGATGCCCTGGTTCAGCAGCAAGTTTGATGCGGACTGTGCCAAGTACGGCTACGACTGCCCTGCTCCATACAACTACTATCAGCAGTGGTCTTCCAGGGGAGGATCTGTCATCTTTGCCGACGGCAGCGCAAGGTTCACTGTTTCTGCCGGAGCCTTTGATCGCCAGGTGGTAAACACGGCTGGCAACAGGTCAGGAGATGCCGACCCAACTTCGTGGACTGGCACCTGGTACGGCACCTGCGACTAACCCCTTCCTCACCTCATCTTCCTGCAGTGATTCTGTGGGAAGATGAGTTTACTTTGGCCTCCAATCTGCATTGATTAAACGACGAGGCACCCTTGGCGCAATTCTAGTGACAATCTCATGGGTGTTAGTTTCCGCCCATGCGGCAAGCCGCGATGGGTGAATGTGAGGACCAATAAGCTGCACAGGATCGCCGATCTTTGCTTCTTCAACATCGGTGGCATCAATCATCAATAAATCCATGCACACCAAACCAATAATAGGACATTCCTTTCCATTCAGCCAGACAAAACCCCTGTTCGAAGCTTTTCTCGGAATCCCATCTCCATAGCCAGAGGCAACTGTCAATACCCTTGTGCGTCTCTCCGCCTTCCAAGTGCCCATGTAGCCGACCTTGCTGCCCGGTTCAATCCATCGTTCTGCTGCAGCCCGCGACCAGAGAGTCATGACTGTTTTGAACTTCCCTTCTGGGTCAAGCCCATAAGCATGAAGGCCGACACGAGCCATATCAAACCGAGATTCTGGGTGCAGAAGGGCTCCTCCTGAGTTGGCGCAATGAACGATCTCAGGCCGAATTCCTGCAGATTCAAGTTCTTTCACCGTTTGGTGAAAGAGGTCAACCTGATGCTTAGTCAGGTCCGGGTCTGTGCGTGAATCGACAAAGTGACTCGATATGCCAGCCCACTCGATCCCTTCATCCTTCCACATCTCGCTAAGAATCTCTCCTGCTTCTTGTGGCGTGCAGCCGAACCGAGAAAGCCCCGTGTCAACCTTTAAGTGAAGGCGTGCCCTGATGCCACGGGCAGCGGCAGT
Source organism: uncultured Fimbriimonadaceae bacterium (assembly GCA_964607175.1). Classification (GTDB taxonomy): domain Bacteria; phylum Armatimonadota; class Fimbriimonadia; order Fimbriimonadales; family Fimbriimonadaceae; genus JAKRSE01. The sequence goes on along the minus strand of CAZSIM010000007.1, from coordinate 97,447 downwards.
TCGCCCCATTTCTTTGGCCATGCTGGCAGATTCAACTGTGACATCAAGACTATAGAAAAGCGCCTGGTCTGCCTCGATTGGCAGAATTGGCGAGAGAATAAGCACCCTTGCTTCAATTCCAGCATCCCGCAATGCCACCCCCTCGCCGACAGTTGCCACGGCAAGCCAATCTGCACCATGCCTCAAGGCTTGGCGGGCGATAGAAACCAGTCCGTGACCATAGCCATCAGCCTTGACCACAAGGCATAAAAGCGTAGATCCAAGAACGTTTTTTAACCCTTCTACATTTTCCGCCAAGGCTCCCAGATCAATTTCTGCCCAGGTCCGAGGGTAGACCGACATTATAAAAAGAAGGTACCCCTCAATAATCCACCCGAATTTCCACCAGAGGGTTCTATACTGAAGCATGGCCCGACGCGACGAAATCCTAGTGACTGCCTTCGACATACTAGGCAGCGAGGGTCTCGAAGCCCTGCATGCCCGGAGCGTGGCGGCTAAGCTGAAAATAAACCACGCCACTGTTCATTACTACTTTCGGTCACGATCTGACCTTTTGGTGGGAGCAGCAGAGTTTGCCTTGGCTCAGCTGACTCGGGACAGGAGTTCGCTGGGACAGCCCGCATCACCCAGAGAGGCGATTGAAAATGAACTGGCTTTGACTGAAGCCTACGCCAAGTCTTCCAGCAGGATGGGGCGAGCCCTTATGGCCCTGATGGCTGCCAGGCCCGAAGTTCCTGCCCTTATTCCCCTGCTTGAAGCGTGGATGAAGCAGTTCGAGTCTTCGCTTGCCGCCTCTCTGCCAACAGCAAAGCTCCGAAAATCAACTCCCTTCGCAGACTCTGCCCTTTTGGCCGCTGCACTTTTTGGGATTTTAACCAGCGCCCACCTAAAAGCAGATGGAGCGGCAGAGACTTCAGCTCAGCTGGATGCGGTTTTCAGCAGTCTTTTTAAGGAATAGCAGGCGAATCTGCCAACAGGCACCGGACCTTGTGGAGCTCGCTGCTGACCCTCAAGTCCTGCTTCTGCGCGCAGGCGTCAACCGCATATCGACACCTGGGAGCAAAAGCGCATCCTTCGTTAAGTTCGCTGAACAGAGGCGGCTGTCCTTGAATCACCTCAAGGCGATCCAACTTATGGTCTGGCAGCGAAGCCATTAGGGCCTGAGTGTAAGGATGAACTGGCCTGGTTAAAACCTCGGCTGTCAAGCCAGATTCAACAACCTGTCCGGCATAGAACACCGCTGTTCGGTGAGCAAGAGACCCAATCACTCCAATATCGTGTGATATGAGAATGACGCCAGTGCCTTCCTGCTGCTGCATGTCTCGCAGCACTCTCAGTATCTGAGCCTGCAGAGTCACATCGAGCGCGGTTGTCGGCTCATCGGCGATCAAGAGCTTGGGTTTTGCGGCAAAGGCAGTGGCGATAACGATTCTCTGCCTTTGGCCGCCAGACATCTGATGGGGATATTTTTTTGCAGACTCTGCTGGGTGGGGAACTCCAACCCTGTCTATCATCTCGACCGCCTTTTTCCAAGCCTCCTGTCTGCTTAATCCCTGATGAAGCCGGTAGACCTCCCCAATCTGATCTCCCACCATCATCAAGGGGTTAAGACTGGTAAATGGGTCCTGCATTACCATGGCAATCTCCTGCCCCCGTATTTTTAGCCAGTCCTTTGGCCTCAGCTTCGCAAGATCTTTTCCATCAAGCAGAATCTGCCCTTGACCAATGCCAGCCCCCTTTGGCAGCATGCCCATAAGGGCCAAACCAGTCATAGATTTGCCGCATCCAGATTCACCGACGATGCCCAAGGTCTCTCCGCGATCCACCGAAATATCAACTCCGCGCAGAATTGGCAGACCTCGAACAGCAACATGAAGATTCAGTGTCTGCAGCAGGGGCATGGAATTGATTATGACGGACGAGATATAGAGGTATCATGCCGGGCATGTCCTCCTCAATTCGGGTCGTCGTGGTCGACGATGAACCGGCTTATAGAAGCGCTATTCAAAGGACTCTGACGCTGATGCCTGAGTGCCAGCTAATCGGGGTTTGTAAAGATGGTCAGGAAGCACTCGATCTTACATTGCAGGATCCTCCCCACGTGCTTTTGACCGACATCAACATGCCCCGCATGGACGGCCTTGAGCTGATGCGCCGACTCATTAAAAAAGAGAAGGACGTCAGAGTTGTCGTGCTCACCATCAATGAAGATGAGGACACTGTATTCGAGGCATTCCGCTCTGGCGCCCTTGGCTACCTCCTGAAGACTTCGACCCCTCAGGAAGTAATCGACGGCATTCGACTCGCCCACCGCGGCGAAGCCAAAATCACCCCCAAGATCGCCACTAAGGTGATCGAGGACTTTAGAAGGGTGAAGGATGACGACGAAACTGACGACACCGAACTCTACGTCCTTAGCGACCGCGAGACCGAGATTCTTGAACTGATTGCCAAAGGCATGAGGAACAAGGAAATCGCCAATCATCTCTCTATTGCGGAAAAGACCGTGAAGAACCATGTGAGCAACATTCTCAAGGCTCTTCAAGTCAACAGCCGCACCGAAGCCGCGATGAAAGCCGTTAGGGCCAAGTTGGTCCAGGGAAACTGATCGCGCCCGTCGGGGAGGCGGGCGAAGATTAGAACTAACAGGGGAGCCTCAAATGAGGCTCCCCTGTTAGTTTATGATTAGGGGCAGGGGCCGCCTTTCACTGCATCAAACCCATCATAGGGAGAATCAGCCACAGGACGCCGATCACTACCAAGACCCCAATGACATCCACCACCACGCCAGATTTCATCATCTGACGCGACCCCACCAGCCCAGAACTGTAGACAATGGCGTTGGGAGCCGTACTGACTGGCAGCATAAAGCCCAAGGAACCAGCGATGGTCGCGGCCAAAGCTGGGGCTACAGGATTAACATCAGCCGCCTGGCAGATGCCAATGACCACAGGAACAAGGGTTGAGACAGCCGCTGTGTTGCTGGCAAGCTCACTCACAAAAATCACAGCCACCACACTAATGACCAAAATGGCGAAAACGGTGTTGGCTCCGGTTATTTTCACCAGGCTTTGCCCTAAAGTCGCGGCCAAACCAGAATCGAACATGGCTTTGCCCATAGCCAATCCTCCGCCAAAAAGCATGACAGTAGACCAGGATATTTCCCTGCCTGCCTTCCAAGTAAGCACCCTTCCCCCTTCTGCCTCGTAAGCCGGAAGAGCGTAGCAGAGAACCATAGCCATTAAGGCCACTGCCGAAGGCGTAAAGTTCTTTCCAAACACCTGAGAAAGAACATGCTCCTCCCCTAAAGTAAGCTTGAACAAATCTGGACAGATCCAAAGAGTTAGGGTGAGAAAGAATATGCCAAGAACGGCCTTTCCTCCAGGAGTCAGAGGTTCTACCGGTCCGCCTGCTTGGGAAAGATCCAGCTTTTTCAAATCTGGGTTTCGCAGAAACATAATCCGCAGCACCAGCCACCCCAAAATCAGCATGACAATTGAAATGGGCATGGCAAAAAGCATCCATTGGCCAAAGCCAATTTCAATTTTTGTCGCCTCTTGAATCAAGCCGAGTCCAATGAGGTTAGGCGGAGTTGATACTGGTGTTCCCACCGCAAAACTGGCACCCCAAGTCAGCATCAGCATCATGGCCGGACCAAGGGCAGATTTTGCCGAATCCTGCCCGATGCGCTGCAGCAGCCTAAGAGCGATGGGCAGCATCATGATGGTGACAGCGGTATTGCTTATAAATAATGAAAGGCAGAGGCACAAGCCGCCAACCCCCAAAAGCAGGGATGCCGGTGATTTAGTGACAGCCTTTCTGTTCAGCAGCCACTGGGCCACTCTTTCATGCAGGCCATGAATCTCAAATGCCTTTGCCAAAGTAAAGCTGCCCACAAACAGAAAGAGAATCTCGTTGCCAAAGGGGGCAAAAGCCGCCTTGCCTTCAACCTGCCCAACTAAAACTAGCAGAGCCGGAGCAAAAAGGGCCGTCACGGCAAGAGGATAAGCCTCTGTAATCCACAGGCAGACCACAGTGGTGAAGACCCCGGCCACATGAGCCTGATTTTCGGGCAGGCCCCTGCACAAAAGAAACATCACCAAACCTGCCCCCAATGAGAGAAGCGTTTTAGTGATACGTTTCCGAGTCACATCATCGGAAGCCGGAGCAGACATCCCGCCGATTTACCCCAGCCGCTTCCGGCTTAGTTATGAAAATCGACAAAAGAAGATATTTTCTTTTTGCTTGGTCAATATGTTTATTAAATCGCTTATTGTGCGTATAATATGTTTATGGGCCTTTGGCTCAAAATCGTCGAGGCCATCGAAGGCCGAATCTTATCGGGCGAGTTGAAGCCCGGCGACAGGCTTGAGAGCGAAGAAGTTCTTGCTCTCCAACATCAGGCATCACGTCAGACTGTCCATAAGGCGGTTCAAGAACTTAAACGGCGCGGCTTGGTTGATAGAAAGAGGCGATGGGGAACCACCATTGCTGAGCGGCGCGTCGTAAAAGCAGGCGGACTGATTGGCCTTCTTTTCGATTACGCCAACGATTTTCCACAAGGCGAGCTTCTTCGCGGTGTCCAGGCTGGCCTTGCCAGCGATCAGAGGCTTGTCCTAATTGACTCAAAGGGCGACTTTCAGACTGAAGCCGATGAGCTTAGCCGCTGTCGAAACGAAGTGGCCGGAATCCTTGCCTACGCTCTATCAGATCAGCATAATGAATCTCTTTTTCGCGAGATTGCCGAAGACAGCCGTCAAGGCGGCCCGCCTTTAGTTTTCATCGACCGAATTCTGAAGGATGTGGCTTCAGATTCGGTGGTTTCTGACAATCTTGAGGCAAGCAGAAATGCCGTCGAATGGGCGGCTTCGCTTGGCCATAGGCGCATCGCTTTTCTTGCCAGCGACAGCCTGAATGTTTCCTCGGTATTCGAGAGGCATTTAGGCTACGTTCAAGCCTGCCAGTCTCAGAACTGTTACGATTCTAGACTGGAACGATGGTTCCCCAAAGCCTTTGAATCAAAGCCAGAACGCCTGGCGACGGCAGTCGAGGACGCGCTTCACTATCTGTTGAACCAATCTAACCCAGTATCTGCCCTTTTCTGCACCCAGGATATCTATGCCGCCGCCGCAAGCGAGGCACTGGATAGGCTTGGAGTAGAAAAAAGCAGTGTCGTTCTGATTACCTATAACGATTGGCCGGGAGCCGTGCTCCCCCGTGCTTCCGAGTACGCAAGGATCATTCAGCCCATGCAGCAGATTGGGCAGACAGCGGTCCAGCTTTTAACCAGTCGAATGACCGAACCAGAAGCACCTTGGTGCCAGCTTAGGCTGCCCTCCCAGTTTCTACCACCTGTTTATCTCGGGGCTTCACCTCCCCAATTTCCCTTGACCAACGAAGGCACTCACTATGAACGAACATAGGATCAACCGCCGATCAGCATTTACCCTGATCGAGCTTCTTGTCGTTATCGCCATTATCGCGATCCTTGCTGCCATTCTTTTCCCTGTTTTTGCTCAAGCCAAAACGGCTGCCAAGCGAACCCAGGACCTGACAAATGTCAAAAACATCACTCTTGGAGTTCTGCTTTACACAGGCGACAATGATGATGCAGTGCCTCCAAGCAGACAGGTAAACCTGCCTTCTGACTGGTGGGGACCAAACACAATCACTTGGAAAGACTCGGTTTATCCCTACATTAAGAATGGTGGAAGACCAGCCGGATCTGGCCTTTTCTACGGATCGCCAGGCAATGGCGGAATCTTTCAGGCTCCGCTGAACCAGGCTTCTTGGTCTAATGCAGACCGATGGTTTGGCAGCGACCCAGGAGACGAAACAACACGGTTTCCACGAGGCTATGCCGCGAACAAGGATGCAGGCCGCAATGAGTTTGGCGGCCCCAGAAGCGACGGCAGATGCGCCGATACGATCTGGCCCGAGGTCTACCCCAACGGCAGCGGCGGCTGGGATGTTTACAACCAGGGCGGAAACCAAGGCATGCTTCAAGCGCCTGCCTCCACGGCTATGATTGCCCCTACCCGACGCATGTTTCCTGATACCGAAGTCAGCGGTATGGGCGTGGCAGCCACGGCTACCGGTTCAGAGCAGAATACATATCCTGCCACCTACTCCCTCGTCGCAGGAACCCAAAACAGAGGCATCACTCTTGGCATGTTTGACGGAAGCGCCAAGAACGTCAACGCAATGCGGTCCGTCGCCGATGACCTTTGGGGTTCGCTTGGACCGGGAGGAATCCCTGCCTGTGGCTGGACCTTTGGAACCAGTGGCCCTGGCAGTGGACGCCCCTGGAAGGAAGGGATTCTGGCAAACATGAATGTCATTAAAGAGTGGTCCAACTAGGTTTTGTCCTCTCTCTGACCCTGCTCCCCTGTCGTATTGACGGGGGAGCAAGTTTCCATGCTATGAAAAACAGATTATTGATTTTCATCATCGGCATCTCCGCAGTGACCGGTCTTCTATCCGGCTGCGGATCCGACTCGAAGCCAGTGGATGTGCCCAATCCCGACCGGGTTGAACGCAAGCCTTGGGAACAAATGACCAAAGAAGAAAAGATTGAGTTCATTCGCAAGACTCCAATGCCCGAAGAAGCCAAGCAGAAGCAGATTCAAGGCATTGAAGCCGGAACCTTGTAACAGCCTATGATCACTGCCTCTTTAGCCATTTTGCTCGCCATGCCAACCGTCACCACAGACAAGCTGTTGAAAGATATTGATAGAGTCTTTTGGAATTCAGACCACAAGCTCTATGTTGATGTAATGGAGAAAGGGCAGGCCACTCAGCAGCCTGCCTTCAACTGGGGAGTGGGTGTCATGCTCACTGCTCTCAACGCCATGGCAGAAAAGTCTCCTGCCGCCAAAGAGAGACTTTTAGAGTATCTGCCTGGGGTTGAAACATACTGGAACACTCAAGGACCTGTTCCTGGCTTCGATGTTCTGCCAATGCCAAAGCCGGTTGATCGCTACTACGATGACAACGCATGGATGGTGCTTGCTCTTATCGATTCAGCCCGCATAACAGGAAACAAAAAGTGGCTGAACTTGGCCGGGAAGTCGCTGGATTATGCTCTTTCGGGCTGGGCAGACTCTGAAGGAGGAGGAATCTACTGGAGAGAGTCCGATAAGGCGACTCGAAACACCTGTTCCAACTCGCCCACAGCTGCTGCTGCCTTCGCCTACTTCGAAGCCACAGGCGAAGAAAAATACAAAGATTGGGGCTTGAAAATCATCAGGTGGACCCTTCCACCTCTTCAGGACCCGAGTGATGGCTTAATGTGGGACAACATCAATAAAAAGGGTGAAGTCGAGAAAACCAAGTGGAGCTATAACACCGCTCTCACCGCCAAGGCCATGATTCAGGCTGAGAGCTACGGGGCCAAGTTTTCAATGTCGGGCCGAGAGCTGTTTGCCAGAGCATGGAAGCATTGGTTTGACCCAAATGTAGGGCTGAAAGATGAAGGACGCTTCGCTCACCTACTGACTGATGTGGGGCTGGATTACGATTTGATCTCAACCGCTGATCGTCAGATTCTGATGAAGAAGCTGATAGAGTTAAGAGATGACCAAGGGCTCTATACAAGCAGATGGGACAAAGTCCAACAGTCTGACAAGCGCGAGCTGATCGATGCGGCTTCTGTACTAAGGACCCTGGCGCGGCTTTAGCCGCGCCAGGGATGACAGACCGCGGCAGAGTTCTTTGCAGCCATAACAGCCGCTTCATGGGTTGAATAGAACACCATATGTTCACAGATCGGCAGACACTGTGTGCCAGGCTTTCTGCGTAAAATCCTATGCAGCAAACACGCCTCTCAGAAGAGCCGCCGCAAGCGCAGGCAGAATAAGCTTTGCTTCAGTCACTCTATTTTCCTGCAGCCCTAGCCTCCTCAGCCCTCTCAAACCTTGCTCCTCTGTTAGTCAGTCAAATCAGTCCCAAGACCAATATGTAGGACCAAGTTACAAGGGCCCCCAAGCGCCCATTCTGCCGCGCATCTGCTAGGACTAGGTGATTCTTCCGGCTGCTAAAGACGAATTGGCAGGCAGAGTTGAACCTGCAGAACACCAGTAGACCTGCTAGGTTTACAACTCTCAGGTGATTTTCCTAAGAAGGGGTGTAGAGCAGGGGCAGCGTCTTCCGACAATCAATCGTGAGGCTCGTTCTCGAAAGAGAAAAGCAGCAGCGGAAAAGAAACATGCCCCACTTTGCATACACCGCCATCGACGCCAGCGGCAAAACCGTTAAGGCCACGATGGAGGCGGATAACGAAGCCCTGGTCATGAACCGGCTTAGGGAAAGCTCGATGCAGGTTGTCGAGATCAAGGCCGCCCGCAAATCTGGGCCAATCACCATCGGCAAAGTGAAAATGAAGCCGAAGGCGCTGGTTATCTTTTCCCGCCAGTTCGCCACCATGATCGATGCAGGAATCCCCATTCTGCGCTGCCTCGAAATCTTGATGAGCCAGACCAAAGATCCTGTGCTCAAACCGGCTCTCGAAGCGATCTCTCAGGATGTCAAAGCAGGTCTGGCCCTTAACGAAGCCCTGGCAAAGCACCCTGCCGCCTTTAACAAGCTTTACGTCAACATGATCCGCGCTGCGGAACTCGGCGGTATTTTGGATATTATCCTCGACCGCCTGGCTGGGTTTCTTGAGTACGAAAACGAAGTGAGGGGCAAGATCAAATCGGCAATGATGTATCCCGTCCTTGTCCTTTGTTTTTCGCAGGTCATGCTGTTTGTGCTTTTTGCCTTTGTTCTGCCTAAGTTCAAAGAAATCTTCAACGGCATGAATGCAGAAATGCCAACCATGACACGAGTTCTCTTCGGACTTGGCGACTTTATGGCTTCTTCATGGTGGCTGATTATTCTTGGCCTTGTAGCCTTCATTTTCGGGCTCAAGATGTGGGGCAACACGCCTCGCGGCCGCTATCAGCTCGACTTCTTCAAACTCAAGTTCCCCATTGTTGGCGAACTGACTTTGAAAATGAGCGTCGCCCGCTTCTGCCGCACCTTTGGAACTCTAATCAACTCGGGCGTTCCTATCATGCGCAGTCTTGAGATCGTTGGTGAAACTCTAGGCAATGCGGTTCTATCAAGCGCCATCGATACCACCCGCCTTTCAATTAGGGAAGGAAATAAGCTGAGCGTGCCCCTGGCTGCCAGCGGACTCTTCCCCACCATGGTCACACACATGATCGACGTTGGCGAAGAGTCAGGCCGACTTTCTGAAATGATGATCAAGGTTGGAGATTTCTACGATGCTGAAGTTGAATCCACTGTCAAGGGCCTGACTTCCATGATCGAACCTCTCCTGATCATTTTCCTCGGAGTTGTTGTCGGCTTCATCGCCGTCAGTGTCATGACCCCCATCTTTACCATCGTCAACAGCGTTAAGTAACAGCCAAACGAATCCAACTAGAGGTTAACCACATGCTTGATTCCGCCCAAACTCATAGACAAGATCCTGAGGTTCTTGTCGCTGAGTACATGAGGCAGCCAACCCAGGCTCTGAAGGACCTTATCACCTTTCAGTACGCTGGCATGGTGGAGCGTCTAGCTAGAAAATTCTCAGGCATCGAACCGCTTGACGATCTGGTCCAAGTGGGCTATATTGGCCTTCTCAACGCTCTTAACAAGTTCGATCCAGAAGCAGGAGTAAGGTTTAACACCTACGCCACTCACCTGGTTTTGGGCGAAATTAAGCACTACCTGAGAGACAAAACGGGCACTATTCGCCACCCAGCTTGGCTGCAGGAACTGCGGCACAAAGCACAAAGAACAGCGGCTAAGCTTCAGGGAGAACTGGGTCGTGTTCCCACTTACGAAGAAATTGCTTTAGCGGTCGGGGTCACAGAAGATTCGATTAAGGATGCAATGGCTACCCTAGACCTCGTTAAGGTAGCCAGCCTTGATGCGAGTCCGAGCGACGATGAGGAATCGGAAAGCGACCTAGACCGCATTGATGGCAGCCTAGCCAACAACGATTCAGTCAGCATGGAGGAAAAAATGGTGCTGCAGCACGCCATTTCTCAGCTGAGAGAACTCGAACAGGAAGTCTTGGTTCTCTTCCACTTTGAATCGCTAAACCAAACAGAAATTGCCAGTCGTCTCAGCATCAGCTGCAACTACGTTTCTCACATTCTCAGGCAGTGCCACAGCAAGCTGCGCGCCATACTTAGCACTCAAGAAGCACAGGAAATGCAGGCAGAAGCTGTCGATGACGAGCAGGTTCTCGATTCGACAACGGGGCTCTACAGCGAAGCCTATCTTCGCAGCCGGCTAGGCGAAGAGGTTCATAGAGTTTCTGGAACAGACGGGGTTGTCTCACTTGTCGTTCTTGAGCTCAAGGGCATGAACACTTACAAGCAGTTTTATGGTCCCCAAGCAGCCTTCGAACTCTTGGCAGATATGGGAGATCTGCTGAAAACTGGGGTCCGAGCCCTGGATATCGTCTGTCGTCTTGGAACAAACGGGTTTGGAGTCATCCTGCCTGCCACCGGAATGACCGCCGCCCGAGCCAAGGAGCGCATTGAGAATCGTGTTCGTCCATGGCTGGAAATGAGGATTGGAAGAAACTCTGCCATGCAGCTTGCTGTGGGCTATTCCACTGCACCCGATGAAGCAGCTTCGGTTAAAGACCTTATCGCAAAAGCCCGTGCTCGGGCAGAAGAGCCAGCTTCAACTGACGAGCGCACCAAAGCGGCCTAACCTTCGGGCTTTGCACGCTTGGCTGGCGGCATCCAGTCCAGATACCTCTTTGGTCCAATCTCTTCGGGGAAAAGGTGATCGCTGCCTGACTCGTTCTTCCCATAACCCATTTCTTTCATGAGTCGGGTGGGAGCATTACGCAGCTTCATAGGGACGCCAAATGAGCCCTTCTTGGCATCTTCCATCGCCAGGCCGAGCGCATCATAACTGGCCCGGCTTTTGGGGCTTAGCGCCAGGTGGCAGACACCGTGAGCCAGATTGATCGCACATTCGGGCAGGCCGATAATCTCGCAGGCACGAAAGACATCCAGGGCGACACGAAGCGCTGTCGGAGAAGCCATCCCTACATCCTCACTCGCAAAAACAACCATGCGGCGGGCGATAAACTTAGGGTCCTGCCCCCCTTCCAACATTCTGCCCAGATAATAAAGAGCGGCATTGGGGTCGCTGGCCCTCATGCTTTTGATAAAAGCGCTGATGGTGTTGTAATGCTCTTCGCCCCCCTTATCGAATCTTAACGCCCGTGATGAAAAGGCATCCTGAATACCCTGCAATGTCAGGGGAGACGAAAGAAGACTGGCCGCTTCTTCTAAAGAGTTAAGCCCCATCCTGGCATCTCCATCGCTGAACTTTGCCAGAAACTCTAAGGCTTCAGGCTCGGCAGATGTGCCAAGCAGGTCTGCTCCTCGGCCTAAAATCATCACCATTTCCTGCTGAGTCAAAGCTTTAAGAGTCAGGACTCTCGCCCGGCTGAGAAGGGCGGGAACCACCTCGAAACTGGGGTTTTCTGTAGTCGCGCCAATGAGAGTTATGACGCCAGCCTCTACGTGTGGAAGCAGAAAATCCTGCTGGGCTTTGTTGAAACGGTGTATCTCGTCGAGAAAAAGAATCGGAGGCTTATCATCCTCACGAGGCGCATTAAACAGGTCTATTTTGCTGGGCTTGGCCGCCTCAATCACCCGGCGCATGTCATCTTTTCCTGCCGAGACAGCACTAAGTTCAAAAAAAGTACGGCCAGATTCCTGAGCAATCAGCCGGGCCAAAGTTGTTTTCCCCACCCCAGGCGGCCCCCACAAAATCAAGGATGGAAGCCTGTTCTTTTCAACCATCAAGGTAAGTGCTTTGCCCGGGCCCACCAAATGGCTCTGACCAACAACCTCTGCCAAGATTCTTGGCCTCAGCCTATCTGCCAGGGGTGCATCGCTCATTTACTGCTCGCAAAACCTTATTCGGCGGGGTGAGTTTTAACCAAGTTCAGAGCCTGCTTAAAGCTGGGATGAGAGGCTGTTTCCAACCATTCATATAGAATTGATTCCGAGTGGGCCGAGGTGCAGCCTAGCTCTTTCAGCCGATCCATACCGATCTGGTGCATCATCGCGCTCCGAGCAGAGATGGCATCGGAGGCCAAGACCACCTCAACATCTTCTTCCATCAAATCGTGAGCCGTTTGGTTGACGCAGATATGTGTTTCAATTCCACAGATAATCACCTGAGTTCGCCCCAGATCCTCAAAGGCCTGCACCAGCTTCGGCTCTCCCATGCAGGAAAATGCCATCTTGCCGATTCCCGCCCGGCCGATTGCAGCCTGAATCGATTCTTCAGTGCCCCCCATGCGTTCGGGATACTGCTCTGTGTGAAGAACAGGAACTCCCAAAAGCTGGGCTGCCTTTACCAAAAACAAAACCCTCTCCTGCACAGATTGAATTCTGTGAATGGGGGCCATAAAGGCAGGCTGCATATCTACCACTAGCAGCAGAGATTCAGAAGGATCAAGAATCATTTTGCTTTTCTCCAAAGACTATAAAGCCTTCATCTGGGGGTCGTCTTCAAAAAAGTAACAGCCCGTTGTCATGCTGCTGGGAGCATGTTCTATCGTCATACCCTTCGCAGGAACTTTGAGTTCATCGGCTATCGCTTGGTTCAGGGTCAAGAGCATGGTGGCCGAATATCCCGGCCATACTCGCTTGATTTTACGGTCCTGACCAATAAGGGCCAAATTAACGGACTGCTTAAAGCGATAATCAAAAAAGGGCTGCTTTTCAAGTGCGCTGAGAAGCGGGTAAGGCACCTCATGTCCGCTTTTGTAAAGCTGAGCGATCGGCAGATCAGCATCAATCAGCCCTACAAAAGCCACTTGGCCTTTATATAAGTTCTGAATCTCATTAAAAAAAGGCTGGGATTCAATGCTGCAGGGACATCCATCCTTAGTGGCCACAAGCACGACTGGACCTTTCTTGAGCTGATCGTAAAGGCTGAAAGGTTCGCCTTCAGAAGTCTTAAGGCTGATTTCCTGGGCGTCATTTCCCCCTCTCGCCATAGCTTTGTCCCACATTTCTTCCGTAACGGGGTGACGTGGCACATCCACCATGTTTGAGGAATCGGGCCGGACGAAGCCCGCAGGGGCAGAGATCAGCCATCCCGCCCCAATAATGAGGAGGGAGGCAGGAACAGTAATCCAAAAGAGCCTGCCTTTCATGACCCTTCCAGTCTACTTGCTGGTAAAGACGGCATCTAGGAGGAGGTAAACCTTGCTTCTCCCGGCTTCAAAACAAGCCCATTCCTAGACCAAGCCTTGCCACTAAAGTTAACAATAACACCTGCACCGTTAGCCCACTTGGATTCCTGCACCTTTCTATCTGGAGTGAGGAAGGCATGGGAAATCATTTCGCTCAAGCCGACCCTTTCGGCAATCGGCACAACTGCTTTATAGCTTTGAATAAATCTTTCCCTCTGTGCTTTCAACCCTTCAAGGTCAGTAAAAAACATGGGAGGAGTGCCATAGAGAGCATTCAGGTTATCCCTCACGTCCCAGGTTCCCAGATGCTTATTGTTAAAGTCGCCCCAATACCAGGTGCTGACAATGCAGTCGCCATAAACCAGCTGCCACAAAGGCACCCGCTGTGCCGGGTCAAGCTGAAAGTCCAATACATTCTGAGGCAGGGTGTCGTAAATCTTCGAGGGAAGCGTCCCTGCATCTGACACTCGATAAGGACCAAGGCTCATCATCCCTTCAAAAAAGACCAGGTGAGGCACGCTGGCTTCGTGACCTGTTTCTGAACCAGTAACCAGCTTGAAATCCTTTGAAAAAAGAGACAGCAGCTTCATTTTCCAGTCTCTGCTTTCCCTACGTGTCATGGGATGACTTGGGTCATAACACTCCCTCCAATCGCTGGCGGTTGTCGTATCAATAAACCTTGCTTGGTAGGGATGAGTTTTCAGTTCCTCGGTCGTTCTCTTTACTGCGTAGGGCAGGGCCTTTCTATCACACAAAACTCCACAAGGGGCATCTTTCCCCTCCTTATCCTGGACAACCCAGCCTCTCACCCAGTCCTGGTTTTCTGTTCGACAGAGATCCTTAGGCCAGGCATCTGTTGTCCAATCGGGATGAACCCAAGGAAGATCCTTGTGTCGTGCAGGATCCATGACATCCTGGTAGACGTCATAACGTGAGGTCACAAAACCGAGCTTCAAAATCTCATTCAGTTCAGCCGGGGTGCCTCCTCCGCTCCATAGAGTTCTGTTCAACCCCATGGCCTTGGCTTCCTTTGCCATAGCGATTTTGTCTCCCGACCAAGTCCAAAGGTTCAGGGCTCCCACTACATCGGCCACCTTGGGATTCTCTGCAATCTTCTGCTTCAAGCTTTTGTAGAGTCCAGCTGTTTTGGCATAGGCTCTGTACCTCTTTGCCATCTGCACATAGCCTCCCTTGTCGAAAAAACTGTAAGTCAGGCGGCGAGGATAGCCAAGCTTCTTCTTTTCTCCGTACCACACAGGGTGAGCCGCCAAGAGCCCATCGCTGCCCCGCGACAATCGCAGCATAAAGTCATCAAGATCCTTAATGATGGTTAGAAGGCCGCTTTCCCCTTCTTCAACTCCCCAAAATCCCATACCGAGTCCGTGGCCCGTCCATCCAGCCAGCCACTGATCCTCTATTCGTTTATCGCCTGCTTCCCACCTGACCCCCATATTGACTGGCATATAAAAAACCGTTTGAGGACTGCTGATAAAGGCAGAAGGACTCTCTATAGTATCAAGATCAGCAGTCGGCGCCCCTTCAAGCTGAAAGTCAATCTCTGGCTTGTCTTTGCTGATAGTGTAGGTAATGGTGAGCGGCTGATGGCTGCCTGTGCCAAAAGCACGAAAAATAACCTGGTTCCCTGCCGTCTTTGCCGAACTGACAATAAGGTTTTGTCCAGCTGCCTGCTTCCATTCTCTGCCATTTCTCAGGTCCTTTACATTTATGGAAAGATTGGCGGGCGAGATTGAAGCACTCAATAAACTGTTTTTAAGCTGCCAGGAAGGGCCCTGCGGGTCCAGAGCCGAAACCTTTCCTATCTTTTCAATCTTCCAATCTTCAAGCTGAATCTGAGAGGGTCCATTTCCGATCAGTCTTGGTTCAAATGAAGTCACACCGAAGGGGGCAATCAGCCTAACTGAAATGGACTTCCAGCCATGTGTCTCCTTGACAGGGGAATGGCCTAAAGCCCAGGAAAGAACATCATCGTTTTTTCTTGTGACCACCGATGCGCCAACATCGCCCTCACCTTCAACCTTTATTCGACCAGAGAAAATGAACATTTCTCCGGGCAGAACACTTATCCTAGACCCAAAAGTCAGAGACCAATCTTCTTTGCCCTTGTGAATCAGCTTCACCGTGGGTCTGCCGCCACTCTCGACGGAAAACTCTGCCATTCCCTCCTTTCGTGACCAAGGCGTGTGCCATGCTTGGTCTGTTTGAAGCAGCACGGCGGCGCAGAGCAGGCTGACCATTGCCTCAGATTACTTTTTTTTCCGATGGATAAAAGGTGTCGACGCAGGTCTTTGAGCCGCTGCATTTTCTCTGATGCCTGCTCTTTCTATACTTAGTCGGTTCATACGGCCTCAGCTCTTCAAGAGCAGAGTGTCCAACTGGCTTCCCTTCAGTGAATCCCTTTAGATTCAAAATCGATCCCTTTTTCTGCCTTGACTGGCTTGACGGCAGAAACACTCTCCGGCTCAACATCAATCAGCTTCAGCCAATCGTCAAGCAGGTCAGATTTGGGAAAGATTTCGTTTTCGCTGAACTCAGCTTTTAAGGCCTCTTTCAAGTCATCCAGTCGAACACCATGATCGATTGAAGGCTCGCTGATAGCCCGGCGGATAGCTGAATGTTTGGCACGATCAACCACGGATTTTATAAGCGCACCGGAAACCATATCTTTCCAGTAGAGCACCTGATTTCCGCCATTTCGATAAAAGACACGCAGAAATTCAGTTTCAGAAGTCTCACGCCAAAGGTGAGCCAGCGCTCCTTCAACCAGGCCAAGCCGGGCGCAGCTTGGCTCTGCATCATGCTCTTTCACCAAGTCAGGATCGAGCGGCATTGAAGGGCTAAGGTAAAGAGAGAGAATCTCCTTGGCCGCATCGCGCCCTGGCCGACGAATCTTTATCTTGCGGTCGATTCTTTCCGGTCGTAGAATAGCCGGATCAATGTAGTCTGGCCTGTTGCTGGTAAGCACGACAACCACATTTTCCAGACTCACCAGACCATCCATCTCTGCATTGAACTGAGGGACGACTGTGTTGCTGATGTTCATCCACCGGCCTCCAGACCTTGTGCGGAGAATCGACTCAGCTTCATCTATGAAAATGACAACCAAGCGGCCTTCTTTGGCCTTGCTGCGGGCTGTGGCAAAAATCTCTCGCACCATGCGCTCGGTTTCACCCAGCCACATATTCAAGATTTTGGGTCCAGAGATATGAAGGAAGCACTCCTTCACTTCCCTACCCGTTCTTTGAGAGTAATCCTTGGCCAGATTGTAGGCAATGGCCTTGCCTATCAGTGTTTTTCCGCAGCCCGGGGGACCGTAAAGCAGGATTCCCTTGACTGGCTTTTTATCAAACTTAGCATAAAGCTCTGGGTAAAGAAGCGGCTGCTCAATTGTCTCTTTAATAAGCGTAATTGCCTCTTCCTGTCCGCCAACAGAACTCCAAGGAGTCTCTGGGATCTCTTCAATAAAGTAATCCTGAACCTCTTCTTTAGGAAAATGCTCAAGGGCAAGGCGTCCTGTGGCATCAAGCCGGACTTCGTCTCCTGCTTTGATTTCCGCTTCTCTCAGCATTTCGGCGCGGCCAATGAGTCTCGTAGAGCCTCCTTGACCTTCACTGCCCACCTTAAGACGGCTGTCAGAAAGAGAATCAACTACTTTGATGAGGCTGCCATTTCCTCCATCATCAACCACCCCCACCACGGCATAGGCTTCATTTAGCCGAACCCGTGAACCTGGCTTTAGCCTCTCAACCTCTACGTTTGGGTCTAGTGCAGCGATGTATTCTGCGTCGCCCAACACGACAGAAGCCAAGCCTTCGGCTTCTATCAGTTTGAGAAAAATGCCGATTCTATGAGCGGGTTTTGTCAGCTTTTCGTAGGCATCCTGGTAGGCGTTAAGGGCTTCTTCTTGAGTCTGACTTTCCTTCTCTTTCTGCCTGACCGCAGTCTTTAATGCACTGACTGCTGCCGACGCCTTGGCATCATTGGGCATCATTTTTTCAAGCCGATCAATAAGGTCTTGAATTTGGCGGTCGTAGCCGCCGCCCGATGTACCGGGGGGTAAAGAAGCCATTAATTAATCCTACGCATCAACTTCAAGACTTCATCGCCATAGGTGGACTGGGGTCCCGATTGGCAGAAATCAACCAGCATATCCAGGCTGCCAGTCAATGATATTTCTCTGCTATGGGAGGAATAGAAACAAAAGAACCTCCCGATTCAAAACGAATCGGGAGGCAGGTGATGCAGCAGATCTAGAATTTATTGCAGCTTCTTTGCCTGCTTGGCTTTACGAACAGCCATAGCAGCAGCTCCTGCACCCAGCAGAATCATCGTGGCGGGCTCTGGAACGGGGGGTGGAGGATTCTCATCTCCTGGGCCAGTGCTGGTTTTAATCAATCCAAGGCCAGCCAAAGGAGTAAGCACTAAGGGGTTGAAGGCTGCGGGGGCAGCAATAGCAGAAGAAGCGATAGCTGGGATCGCCACAGAAGCCGGTCCAAGCACCTGAGCCGATGAATCTGGCTCAACTGCCACAATATCGGTCTCGACATCACCAGCAGGAGTGCCGTTAGAAACAATGCTCACCGGACGCAGGTTATCTGAAGGAACGACCTCAGGATCCAGCACTGCCAGCTGGTCATCTGTTCCGCGAACCATAGGGTTGGCGCAGGACATTTTAAGGATGGGGGTTCCGTTTGAATCCTCCCAGACCTTGGTGCCCTTCTTGTAAAAAATCACCTTGGCTCGAATCTCTTCGTCATCGTTGCAGTTATAGACAAGATAAACGCCATCCTGCCTCAAGGTGCCGGCTCTCAATCGGCCAAGAGTATCAACAACCTCCTGCTTGGTCATTCCGAAATGTCGTGTAAACCTGTTCATGACCTTTGAATCGGTCTTGACCTGGCTCATCAAGGCTTCGTGGGTCCAAGCAGACTTGCTCAAAAACGAATTCGGCTCGCTTCGCGCAAAGCCAAATGCACAGGCTGCAACCAGGGCAGCAGCCAAAAGAAATCTCATCGGTTTCATGTCGATCATCACCTTAAACCTTGCGGTCTTGAATCAAAAGCACACTAGATTTGTGCCATCCACTGCCTATTGTGACCCAACCTGCTAATTGAATCAGTAAATACTGGTAGTAATGCGAGGTTCCAAGCGAAGTATTGAACCTATCCGACCCAGGGCCGACGCTGGTCACAAGAAGCCGCAAGTGTGTAGAGCTATACTCTGCTAGTCGAGAAAAGGCGACAGGCAGACAGCCGGCGGATCCTCGGCCCTTGGGCTGAGCATACGTCGGCTTTTGTCTTTTCAAGGCCATGCAGCTCTGACCAAAGGAGGTCCAAAACTTATGCCAACTCTCGTAATCGTGGGCGCCCAATGGGGCGACGAAGCCAAGGGAAAGATTGTTGACGTTTTGGGGGACCAGGCCAGCCTGGTCGTCCGCTATAGTGGAGGCAACAACGCAGGCCACACTGTTATCGTTGGCGATAAAGAATTCAAATTTCACCTTCTTCCTGCTGGGATTTTGCATCCAGGCAGCCTTTCTATTCTCGGATCTGGCATGGTTATCTGTCCCAAAAGCCTGCTTGCCGAGATTGCTGAAACCAAGGCAAAGCAGGCCGAACTCGGCCGCCTTCTTATTTCACCCGCCGCCCATGTGGTCTTTCCCTACCATCGCGTGCTTGACCAGCTGGAAGAAGCAGCCAGAGGCGACAGCAAAATCGGCACAACTTCGCGCGGCATCGGCCCCGCCTACACGGACAAGGTTCATCGATTGGGAATTCGAATGGGAGAGTTCGTTCAGCCCGAGCTCTTCAAAGCCCGCTTGAAGGAAGTTCTCTCCTTCAAAGATCGCCTGATTGAGCTCCTTGGCGGAGAACCCCTGCCCTTTGAAGAACTTTATGAAGAGTTCAGCGCCTATGCCGCTGAGCTGGCCCCCTTTGTCGGCGACACGGAGCTCTCACTGCAGAAAGGAGTAAAGGCAGGAGAAAGAGTTCTCTTCGAAGGCGCACAGGGAGCTTTTCTTGACCTCGACCACGGCACCTACCCCTATGTGACCTCCAGCCACCCTATCGCCGGAGGAGCTTGTCTTGGAACAGGAATTGGTCCAAGAGACATTGACAACGTGCTTGGCGTGGCAAAAGCCTACTGCACAAGAGTCGGTGAAGGCCCCTTTCCGACCGAACAGGACAACGAGATTGGAGAACAGATTCGCCAGCAGGGCCATGAGTTTGGCACCACGACTGGCCGCCCCAGACGCTGTGGCTGGCTGGATCTCCCCGCCCTTCGCTACTCGGCCCGCATCAACTCTCTCAGTGGATTGATTCTAACGAGGCTGGATGTCCTCAGCGAAATCCCTGAGCTACAGGTCTGCATTGGCTACGAAGGCTACGAAGGCATGCCCCTCTCCACTCAGGATTGGGCTGATGTCAAGCCAATTTTCAAGTCATTTAAGGGCTGGACAGGAAACCTCCGCACCGCAAAGTCATTTGAAGATCTGCCCAAGGAAACTCAGGAGTACATTCGATTCATCGAGGAGTTCACCGAGACTCCCGCTGCGATCCTGAGCGTGGGGCCAGATCGGTCTGAAACCATTATCCTCCGCCCCGATCTCATCTGGAGCTGAGATGCTGAACAGCAGAATGGCTCCCGGCAGATTGCAGCCGGGAGCCATTCTGCTTTATTTAGGTGCAGTCTTAGCCCCTGCGGGAAACTTCATTCCATGATGGCGGATCAACGCCCAGAAGCCACTTGACAAAAAAGTCTCTTCGCTTCCTTTCACCAAACTCGCCCCCATCGGTATGGTCTGCCCCAGGCAGAATCACAAAGTCAAAGTCTTTTCGTTCCTTAATCAAGGCATCGGCGAACTTGAAAGTTGATTCGGGCGGCACATTCGAGTCTATTTCACCCACCATCAAAAGCAGCCTCCCCTTAAGCTTGGCCGCGTGAGTAATGTTCGAATTTGCCTCGTAGTGCGGTCCAAGATTGCCCATCCACTGCTCGTTCCACCACTGCTTGTCAATTCGGTTGTCATGGCACCCACACGAAGCCACAGCTGCCTTGTAAAACTCTGGATGGAAAAGCACAGCTCCTGCCGCGTTTTGACCTCCCGCAGAGGTGCCATAAACTCCCACCCTCTCCAAGTCCATTGCTGGGAACTTAACGGCAGCCGCTTTCATCCAGGCAATCCGATCTGGGAAGCCCGCGTCAGCCAAATTCTGCCAGGCAACATCATGAAAGGCCTTGCCTCTATTGCTCGTTCCCATGCCGTCAATCTGAACAACAATGAAGCCAAGCTCAGCAAGCTGGTGCATTCGCGTCATGCTGAAAAAGCGCTTGGGCACATGCGAATCGTGAGGTCCAGCATAAATGTTCTCAACGACGGGATACTTTTTGGCTGGGTCAAAATCTGTCGGGAAAGCTATTGCCCCCCATATATCGGTCACTCCATCTCTTCCTTTAGCCGAAAAAGGCATTAGAGGCTTGACCCCTGTTTCGGCTAACCCAGAAACATCTGCCCTTTCAAGAAGAGTTACCAGGGTTCCATTGGCCCGCCTTAATTCATGAACTGGCGCCTTATCTAGACTGGAATAGGTGTCGACGTAAAATCGGCGATCTCCTGACCATTCAATAGTGTGTGTGCCTTGCCCCGGAGTAAGGTTCACTAGGCCAGTGCCATCCATTTTTATCCGGTAGTGATAAAGATGGTAGGGGTCGCCAGATTCTCGACCATTGGCTGTGAACTCTATAGTTCCGGCTTCCTCGTCGACTCGGCCCAGACTGCGAACAACCCATTGGCCGGAGGTTATTGCTTTTCGTTCACCGGACTTGGCATCGACTTTATAGAGGTGACTCCAGCCAGACGACTCTGACCTCCAGATAAAGGCATCTTCCTTTGCCAAAGGATAGAGCATGGTTTTGCCAATATCAACAAAGGTCTTTGATTCCTCTTTAATAGCAATTCGGGCAGCGGCAGTTGAAGGATCAATGGTCCAAATCTCTATTGCCTGGTAGCCACGAACTGGGTTCTCTACAATCAGAGTCCTGCCATCTTTCCACCACCTTGTGCTGGGCATAGCATGGTAGGGGTATTGAGTGCAGAAGAAAGGCGGAGCATCAACTTTTTTAGGTGCAGGAGCCGCTGCTCCTTTCCAATCGGAAAAATCGAACAGATACAGCTCAGCCGTATCCATTTTATCGCCTGGCTGATCGTAGTTGGCGCTCAGCAGGTTTGACCTGGTGCCAGGAAGATTGCTTTGGAGGCGGTGAACCATCTTGCGGTCGCCCGGCAGAATGTTAAACCCGACGAGATGCTTGGAGTCAGGCGACCAGCGGGCCGTTTCAAACCCCTTAACATCGCTTAGCCTCACCCACTGACCTTCTCCCTCAAGCCTGGCTTCAATAAAGCCATCGTTCACCCTAAACCTTTTGCTCCTATCGGGGGCCAAGGCTCCACCGCCTCTTCCCTGCCCCTGACCGCCCCCGGTGTTCTGAGCGGGTGCTTCTGCCTTCACTGGCTCCAGACTGATTCGATCAGCAGTCCAAAGCTGATTTGCAGACTGAAACCTAAGAGTCTTGAGATCCTGCGAGATTGAAAAGTCCTGAAGGTTCAGCTTTTCTGGGTCAAGCTCTCGGTTAAGCGCCCTGCCTAAATTTGCCGCAAGTTTGGCGTGGTCAAAAGCAGGCTCTTTTTTTCCAGAAGCTGCTGTCACCAAAACGTAGTTCCAGGCACCCTTTAACTTCTCTGATCGATAGAAAAAGTGAGTGCTGCCAACCCAAGAAGCGCGCAGATTCAGGTTGGCGGTTCGGCCCGAAATCATCCCAGGCAGGGCTTCGGCTCGCCGATACCTTTCAAGAATCTGAGAGTCAGAAGGGGCCGCCAAAGCACCAACAGCTGATGCAAGGCACAGCAGGCCAAGAGTCTGCCTTAGAAACATCCCCTTACTCTACTCTAGCTTGAGCAAATAGAACCGACTTGAACCCTATGGAAATAGCTTGACACCACTCCACCGCCACTTGTGGCTGCTGGCATAGCTCACGTTAGAGGCAGTCAGCAAAACAGCCTGCCCCTGCCTAACGGCATAAGGGCAGGCTGTTTTGCTGATGAATCTAAGACTAGACCTTGGCCGGAACGTTCTTCTCAAGGAAGTCGTCGCCCATAATCTTCTTTACAATCGTAGCCTGGTTAACCTTGTACTTTCTAGCCCGAGGAGCAATAACATTGCACTCGATCTTTTCAGAAAGATCAAACTCAGGGTCACCTGGAGTCCAAGTTGCCTTAGTGGTGCAGAGCCACTTCTCATCATCTCTTTCGGGAGTATCCAGCTTAAAGTGAGCGCCTCGGCTTTCATCGCGGATAATAGCTCCCCCGACCACTGCCTTAGACATTTCAATCATGTGATGCAGGCCACGAGTCATGGGAACTGCCTGGTTGCTCCAGCCGCCATCATCAACCAAATCGCACTGCTGAGCCCGTACTGAAAGCTCGTTAAGCGTTTCCTTGGCTGCCAAAAGATCCTTCTGAAGCCTCCAAATGCCACAGTTGTTCCACATCAATTCCTGCAGTTCAGCAAGAAGCTGATAAGGATTCTCTGTCCCCTTTTTGGTTTTCAGGTCATTGTAAGTGGACTGATGCTCCTTGGTGGCATTTTCAATTGCCGAAGAGGAAAGGTCAGCAGCACTGGCATCCATGGTCTTCAAATATGCCAGCACGCCTTCGCTTGCCAGTTCGCCGCCGGTCAGGCAGGTCAGCAGAGCGTTTGCGCCCAATCGGTTGGCTCCGTGGTACTGATACTCGCACTCTCCAGCGGCATAAAGACCCTTGATATTGGTCATCTGGTTGCGTGGAGAATCGATATCCAGCTGGGGTCCGCCGCCAGTTGTCTCGTAATCCACCCAAAGACCGCCCATAGTGTAGTGAACGGCGGGATAGATCCTCATCGGCTGATCGATGGGATCTTCTCTCATAAACTTCTTGTAGATGTCGAGAACACCGCCCAGTTTGTCGGTAATCAGTTCTCGGCTCATTCCCAGCTTGCGATGAAGGTGAGAAATATCGAGGTAGACCTGCTGGCGGCCCCTAATGCCGCGGTCCATGCGGCAGGTGCAGTAAATGATAAAGCTGACAATATCTCGGCTGAGAAGGTTGCCATAAACGGGGTCTAGCTCCTCACACATGTACCAGCGGTCAGTTTCAGGAATATCAACCGGATTGCGCGCATCGTGAGGATCCCGGGGAACCCAGACTCTTCCGCCTTCACCGCGAACCGATTCGCTCATCAGACGGCATTTATCTTCACCCGGAATAGCGGTGGGATGAATCTGAATCATCTCGGGATTGCCATAAACCGCGCCAGCCTGGTAGCAGATGCTGACAGGGCTGCCCGTGTTGATAATGCTGTTGGTGCTCCTGCCGAAAACAACACCGTTGCCTCCTGTGGCAATCACCACCGCGTCAGCGGCAAAAGATTCGATGCTCATTGAGCGCAGATCCTGGCAGGTCAGACCCCGACAGACATCTTTTTCATCCTTGATGATTCCAAGAAAATCCCAGCCTTCGTACTTCTTGACTCTTCCCGTAGCTTCAAACCTGCGAACCTGCTCATCAAGGGCGTAAAGAAGCTGCTGGCCGGTTGTTGCGCCAGCATAGGCAGTGCGGTGCTTTAACGTGCCGCCAAACCGGCGAAATGACAGATTTCCTTCTGGAGTTCGGTTAAAAGGAACCCCCATGCGGTCAAGAAGATAAATGATCGCTGGAGCCCTTTCTGCCATTCGCAGAACGGGTGGCTGATGGTTTAAGAAGTCGCCGCCAGTAATGGTGTCTTCAAAGTGCAGAAAAGGACTATCACCCTCGCCGCGAATGTTGACAGCACCATTGATGCCTCCCTGAGCGCAGACGCTGTGGCTCCTCTTGACCGGCACAAGGCTGAAGAGCAGAATCTCGTGCCCCGCCTCCGCCAGTTTCAGGGCGGTCATAAGGCCAGCCAGGCCTCCTCCAACAACAGCAATCTTGCGAACGGCAGCCATAGTGGTTCCTCGGCTAGTCTACGCTGCTTAGCTGCTTGAGTGCGGCTTCAAGTCTGGGTCCTGAATCTGGACTTATACGGCAAGATGACAAATCCCTCACAAAACCAAGCTGAGGAACCCAGCAGTTCTGTCCTTAAAATGCCCGAACGACAAAGACGATTGTCATGACAACCCCGTAGGCCACAATCCCCCACCTGAGCGAATCTGCCTTCACTTTCTGGCTCATCCACCCGGATAGAAAACCCCCAGCGATCCCTCCTGCCATTACACACCCCGCGGCAATGGGGTTCACCAGCCCCTGAACCAAAAGAATTGTCGAAGCGACAATGTTGATAATCACAGCCAACAGATTCTTTATGGCGTTGTGGCGATGAATATCTCCCTCGGCATGGACTCCCAAGACCCCAAGCATAAGAATCCCCATCCCCGCGCCAAAGTAGCCGCCATAAAGGGCAACCAGGAACTGAAGGATAGCGGCCCCCCAGCCAGAAAGCTTCTTTCCTGCACCCAGCTTCTTTATCTGAGCCTGAAAGGCAAGCATCAGGGTCGCTAGACCAATAAGAATCGGCACAGCAATATCAAAAGCTTCCTGGGGGGTGGCCGTCAGCAGCCATGCGCCAAAAATAGCGCCCACTATGGTTCCTGGAACCATGAGCGCCAGCTCTTTTTTAACATCCTGCCAGTAAGACCTAAAGGCAAATGCGCTGGAAAGCGATCCTGGCCAAAGCGCCACTGAATTGGTCGCGTTGGCAGGAAGACTGGGGAGCCCTACAGCAATAAGAAGAGGGAAGGAAAGCAGAGATCCTCCCCCTGCGACAGCATTGATGCTGCAGGCTAAAAAGCCGGCAGCAAACAGCAGCAGCCAGCCCAATGGAGTTTCATAACTCGGCAGGGCAAATGCTGATGCAGCGATCACGAGATGAAGGACCGAGGATCAGACAGCCTGCCAGTAATGGCTGTCGCAGCAGCCGTCAAGGGGCTGACAAGATGGGTGCGGCTGCCGCGTCCCTGCCTGTTCTCATAAGGTCGGTTGCTGGTGCTGGCCGATCTTTGTCCTGGCATAAGCAGGTCGCCGTTCATTCCCAGACACATGCTGCAGCCAGACCTGTGCCACTCAAAACCAGCATCCTTAAAAATCTGATCCAAACCTTCGCTTTCTGCCTGAACCCTTACAGCAGCAGAACCAGGCACCACCATGGCTCTTACTCCCGAAGCCGCTTTGTGACCTTTCACCACCATGGCGGCAAGGCGAAGATCCTCAATACGCGAGTTGGTGCAGCTGCCAATAAAGACCGTGTTCACAGCGATATCTTCTACTGGGGTGCCAGGCTTGAGCCCCATGTAGGCGAGTGCCCTTTCATCCTTGGCATCCTTTGCATCAGGAATCACCCCATTGACATCTACTGTCATAGCCGGGGTTGTTCCCCATGTAACCTGCGGCACGAGTTCATGGGCCTCCAGCACTTCGCTTCTATCGAAGAAAGCCCCTTCTTCGGTTGGCAGACTCAAGGCATGAGCGGCAAGCCGGTCAAAATCGGCCCCCTTGGGAGCGTAGGGTCTATCTTCGGCAAGAATGTAATCAAGAGTCACCTGGTCCGGAGCCACCATGCCTGCCCTGGCCCCCATCTCTACCGACATGTTGCAGACCGTCATGCGGCCAGCCATATCCAGGCCCCTTATAGCCTCGCCACGATATTCAACCACGCAGCCCGTTCCTCCATCTGCGCCAAGCTTGCGGATGATGGCCAGGATAATGTCTTTTGCCGTCACTCCGTGACCAAGGGTGCCACGACATTCTATCGAAAGGCTTTTTGGCCTGCTGGGAGCGCGCAGGGTTTGAGTGGCCAAGACATGCTCCACTTCTGTAGTGCCTATGCCAAAAGCCAAAGCACCAAAGGCGCCGTGGGTGGAGGTATGGCTGTCTCCACAGACAATTGTTAAACCGGGCAGAGTCAAGCCCAGCTGTGGACCAATGACATGAACAATGCCCTGCCTATGATCGGTGAAGCCAAAAAGAGGAATCCCGAATTCTTCGCAGTTGCGGGTCAAAGCGGCTATCTGCTGTCCGCTTAAGGCATTGCTGTCAATCGGCCTGCCATCGGTAGGAACGTTGTGATCCACCGTAGCAAAGGTGAGGTCGGGCCTTCGCACGCTGCGGCCTCTTTCTCTCAAGCCGTCAAAAGCCTGAGGCGAAGTCACCTCATGAACGAGATGACGATCGATATAAAGAAGCTGTCCTCCTTCGGGCAGGGTTCCGACAAGGTGCGATTCCCACACCTTGTCAAAAAGAGTTTTGGCCATTACTGCCCTCTATTCTACGCCCTTGAAAGGGCAGAACCCCATTTCAGGCTCAAAAGCAGTCATGGGCCAGCTAGAGTTTCCTTACGGGCCTCCCTTCTATCACGCCTCGATCTGGCATGGGTGCCATCTGCCAAGAAGGCAGGCGATCTTCTGCCCAAGCAAGCCCCAAAAAAGCAGGGTCATATACTCCCATAGAAGACCTTAAAGCCCCAATCGCTTCTCCCATTTTGGCGTCGTCGTAGGGCTGCCCCTGAAAAACCAAATACTGCGACTCAGGGAGTTCCACTATCTCGCATCCAGAAGGAAGATCTCGGTTCCAATCGAGGGGCACTTCAACTCCCATAACGTAATGAGATGTGCCTGCTGGACGCATGGCATCTGGCAGCCACAAGCCCTTTGGTTCATCAATCGCACCATGAAGGCTGGAAAGAAGTCCCCAGACATCGCACCCGACTTCTTCGCAATAAGCAAAGTATTCGCCCGCGCTTTTGGCTCTCACCAGCACCAGCTTTCGCGCCGGATAATCGGCCGTACGAACAAAGACCGCGCTGGACACATGTTCTACACACACTTTCGTTTCTCCCTGCTGATTGAAATGAACTGTCAGAGCGCTTCGCGGCATAAACCAGGCAAGAGCAGGGGTGTTCCTTGCGTAGACGCTTGGGCAGAGGCCAAACTCTCGACGGAAAGCCCTTGTAAAGCCCTCATGAGAGTTAAAGCCAAGCCGCAAGGCTGTATCAAGCACGCCTTCAGATCCTTCTTTCAGCATCTGAGCCGCCTTGGTCATACGGCGTGAACGCACATAGTCTAGAGGCTGAATTTTCACCACTTGAGCGAAGAGCTTTGAGGCATGCCAGACCGAATAACCAGCAGCTTCTGCCAGCTGATTCAAGGTGATCGGCTCTGTCAAATGAGCTTCGACATAGTCCTGCATACGCTGGACTGCCGCCGCTTGATCGTGCCCCCTCTTGTTCATTTCAGAGCTAGACTCTACTGGCCTAGAAGCCGAATGAGCTTGACTGAGTTTGTCATTTTTCTGTACAAGATCAAGCAGCTGAGCCGACTTTTCAGTACAGTTCTGCGGCTGCCCGCTGGATCATGTAACCTTATGTCAGGTCACCGATGATCAAAGCCACTGCCATCGTCTTTACCGGTCCAGCGCAATGTTCCCTGCAGCCGGTTGACATTCCCGAGCCCGGACCAGGTCAAGTTCTGATAGAAACCAAGGTTACTGCGGCTTCTGTTGGAACAGAAATGCGCGTGTTCGGCGGGATTCAGGAGCCGAATCAGGAGTTCCCAGTTGTTCCAGGCTATGCCCAGGCTGGAGTGGTGATTAAAGCAGGAGAGGGAGCCGAAAGCTGGCTGGGGCGGAGAGTTCTCGGGGATCATCAGCAGACTTCTATCCGCCCTATGTGGGGGGCCCATTGCTCAAGGGTCACAGTCCCCACAAATCTTCTGGTTCACATTCCCGATTCAGTTCCCTTTGACCAAGGAGTTCTCTCCCGACTTGCGGCTATAGCGTGGCGGGGGGTGGACCTCTCTGCCGCAGAGCCAGGTGAAACCGTTTTAGTTGTGGGGCTTGGCATCATTGGACAAATGGCAGCCCGCCTTTACGCTTCGATCGGCTGTCAGGTCATAGGAGTTGATAGAGCACAGCCGCGCACCGATGCGCTTAACCTTTCTGGTGTGCGGGCCCTCTGTGTGCCAGCTCTCTCCGATGCTGCCCATGTTTTTGAAAATGGCCCCGATGTGCTGGTAGATGCCACAGGTTCTGCCCCCGTTTTAGAAGAGACGATCAAGCTGGCAAAGGATCTGGCCTGGGACGACTCCCCCAAAAAACCGACCCGCCTGGTTGTGCAGGGCAGCTATCCTGATAAGTTCAGCGGACTCTACGACGACGCCTTTAGAAAACAGCTGATCATGATGTTCCCAAGAGACTGCACCAAGAGAGACAAGCAGAAAGTCATGGACCTCATTGAATCAGGAGCGCTGAACCTGACTGGCTTGGCTTCAATCTTTAAAGCGGAAGAAGCCCCAGCCGTCTACTCTA
>CAZSIM010000007.1:18586-68725 GCA_964607175.1 uncultured Fimbriimonadaceae bacterium | reverse complement strand
CGTGATCCCAGCCTTATGGCGCCTGTATTTGAGTGGTGATGTGTTTGTGTGGTGAGATCCCTGGCCGCCAACTAAGAGGGTTCGTTGAACCTTTTCACGAACCCTCATAACGCCTTCTACTCGTTTTTCAGAATGTAGTCGTAAAGCTCATCAATCTGAGTAAAGCAGAGTCCCGTGACAGTATCGGCGCATCCGTAGTAGATAGTGATTCGCCCCGAGTCCGCATCAGCGATGGCGGCACAGGGGAAGGTGACATTGGGGACATCGCCAACACATTCGTACTGCATTTGGGGAGAAATGAGGTAGGGGCGGCAGCGATGCTTGACAATCCAGGGCTTTTCTAGATCAAGCATAGTGGCGCCAAAGCTGTAGACATAGCCGTTGCAGCTAAGCAGCACCCCGTGATGGAACATCAGCCAGCCCTCTGTAGTTTCAATAGGAGCGGGTCCTCCGCCAATTTTCAGGCCCTCCCAGCCTTCCTGCCCCTTCATCACCCAACGGTGCCTGCCCCAGTGAATCATGTCGGGTGATCGGCTGATAAAGATCTCGCCAAAAGGCGTATGTCCGTTGTCGCTTGGACGGCTCATCAAAAGGTATTCGTCGTTGACCTTGCGCGGAAAGAGGACTCCGTTGCGGTTGTGGGGCATAAGGGCGTTTTCGACAAGATGAAACTCCTTGAAGTCAAAGGTGTAGCCAATGCCGATTGAGGGTCCGTGAAAGCCATTGCACCAAACGATCCAATAGCGGTCTTCCATAAAGATGACCCTTGGATCGTAGCAGTAGTCGGGATAGTCAGTCTCGGGGTCGTCTTTGATCCATTGGATAGGTTCTTGGCTAATGTTCCAGTTGATCCCATCTTCGCTGCGCCCGCTGTGCAGCAGCATTTGGCGCCTTCTGTTATCGACCCTAAAGACTCCAGCGAACCTGCCATCGCAGGCAACAGCTGCCGAATTGAAAATCGAGTTCCCTGTATGGGGCACAGCATCACGGGTGATGATTGGGTTGTGAGAATAACGCCAGACTGGATGAGGATAGCCAGCAGGTTTATCTTCCCATGGCAGATTAGGCACGCTTTGACCAATGATTTTGATTCCCATGACTCCATCTTGACTCCAAAGAAGGCTGCGAGTCCAGCAGGCAATACACCTGCCTGTTTATGTGCAGATTAATGCTGCTTCAATCTCGGCGCAGGCAGGCAGAACCTGGTTCATCAAAGGCCGCCAAGGTCCCTGAAAAGGACCCAATCTCGGAATCATTTTGCCTCTGCTGTGCCTCTGGATAGGAGTATGGAAACTATCACCGTCAACTGGGATGGAGGCTTTGTCTTCTCTTCAGATATGCCATCGGGCTTCAAGTTCGTCATGGACTCTCACCCAGAAACAGGCGGACAAGGCAAGGGCCCAACTCCTTTTGAAGCACTTTTGGCATCGACTGCCGCCTGCAGCGCCATAGATGTGATGATTGTGCTTAACAAAATGAAGCAGGAAGTTGACTCCTACCACATTGAAGTCAGCTACACCAGAACGGCTCCAGAAGGCACCTACCCCAGACCCATCACGGGCATGACAGTTCATCACGTTGTCAAGGGCCCCAAAGTAGAGCCAGCTGCTATTGAAAAGGCAGTGAAAATGAGCGACGAAAAATACTGCTCAGTCATTGCCACCCACAGAGTTGAAGTTGATGTTCAGTCAACTTGGGAAATCGTTTAGCCTTCGCCAGCACATACAGATTCAGTGGGATTTCTGCTCGGATAATGCAGAAATCCCACTGAACCCTTAGCTTTTTCGATCCTGCCCTGCAGATTTACCAGTGACAGCCAAAGATTGAAGGGGCAGCTGTACTTTCTTCGTGCCCAAAGGCACCCATGACCGCAGTCTTTACGTTCCTCTGGATGACTTCCAAGGTTTTAGGCCTGGAAGATAGCCCCCAGATCACCAACCCCCTCCCTGTAATGAAAGGGCAGATTGGGCGTGGGTCAGCCAGCCCCTCTGGCAGCTCCTCAATCAAGACAAAGACAGACGATGGTTTTGCTCCCCTAAATCCAGCCGAACTCCCCGGAGTGCTGTTTGCCATTACCGGCAGCCCTGTCAGCCAGAAAGCAAAGGTCCAAGCTCCAAAACCGAAAACATCCCCATCTGCAAGCACAGAACTCCCCCAAGGTGAGAACACTGCATTCAACAGAGCCATAGACAAACTGTTTAAGCTGCAGGAGCCAAAAGTAGAACCGAAGCCAGTTCCATCTGAGACCGAGCCAGAAAAAACCTCTCTCTCTGAAAGCGTGGCTCCCCCCGCCAGCCCGATTAAGGCCACAGAGGCTGCCGAAGGAAGCGCTGCTCTGGTCACTTTGGTAGGTTCCGCGAAGCCCCAGACACCAAGGGCCGAAGCACTCGAAGTCAGGCGATCAGGATCACAAGCTGCCTCGTCACTTCAGCCTGTCAACAAGATTCCTGTCTCAAAGAACTCGGCCACAAACTCAGGCAGGGTCAAAAAGACTCGCTCTGCAAAGCGCTGACATGGCTGTCATTTGTGACTGCTCATAAGGTTAATAGCCTTTCTGCACATCAACTCGCCAAAGATCGCCTTTTCCTATAGCCAGATTCTTTACAAGCTTGACAAGGTGCTTAATCCTTTCTCCTTCAACCTGGCTTGCAGCTCCTGCCCTATGAGGACTCAAGACGATATTGGGAAGCTGATGGAAAGGAAAAGCCGATGGCAGACAGATCTCGTCGTTTTTAGGATAACGGTACCAAACATCAAGCCCGGCAGAGGCGAGATGCCCCGATTCTAAAGCTTTGAAGAGAGCCTCTTCTTCAATAATTGGTCCACGACCAACATTAACCAGCAGCCCGCCCGAAGGCATAAGAGCCAGCTGCTTGGCCCTAATCATTCCCCGTGTTTCGCCAGTCAAGGGCGCGCAGACAATGAGGACGTGAACCCTTGGCAGCAAAGAATCCAGCTCATTGAATCCATGAATAAACTGGGGGTCCTGCGGAGCTTTTGTCCGACGCACCCCAATCACCTTCATTCCCAGCGAATGGCACATGCGGCCCACTCTAGAGCCGATCTCTCCCCAGCCAAGAACCAATGCTGTCTTCCCATGCAGAAGCACTGGCTCAGGCTGTCCAAACCTCATTTCCCAGCTGCCTTCGCGAATCTGGCGATCAGCAAGGGGAATCTGTCTCGATGCGGCCAGTAGAAGAGCAAAGGCCATTTCGGCTGTGGCATCCGCGTTATGGTGCAGGTTATGCAGGCTGATCTGAGTTGATGTCGCCAGGGATTCGATCAGTTTTTCTGGAATACCCGCCCAAGGAACAATAACCGACTTTAGGCGAGGCAGAGCCGCGATCTGTTCTGATGATGCCGAGCCTGTGCACCAGACTTCAGAACCTAAAAGGGGGTCTGGCCCCGCCGAAACATCAGCGATGCCTCTCAGCCTCTTTGTCAAGGCCTCTACACCAGCCGGATCAAATCCGTTGGAAATGTGCAGAGCCAAAGACATGCCTTGAGGCTACCCGAGGCAAAAACTGAAATTCATATTGTGTTTCGGCTGACCATGGTTCTTAGATTCTGCTGACAGGGCTTGTCAACGTTCACTTTCAACTGAGCCATATTGCAGCACTCCAAAAATGAGATCAGTTATTTGCAAGAGAGCGAATTCACTGACCGAAAGACTTCAAAGCGGCCTTGGTCTCTGGCATTTCGGGCTCAGTCTGGGCTGGGAACATCAAGGCTAGGATATAAGTCCCACTACACACGAAGCCAGGTCCCAGCCTTAAACGAACGTTTACATTGCAGGTTTAGGCTCTGCCCGTCATGCAGCGGCGTGCCTTTACTCTCATCGAACTTCTTGTTGTTATTGCCATCATCGCCATTTTGGCAGCTATTCTTTTCCCAGTCTTTGCCCAAGCCAAGGCAGCAGCCAAACAGACCCAAGCTCTCAGCAATCTGCGTCAGCTTGGCACAGCCAATGCTTTGTACATGAGCGACTGGGATGACTGGGTGAACAGAAAATGGTGGGATATGCATGTGGATATGCTGCCCTACACCAAAAACATTGGCATCTTTCTCGACCCAGCCAGCAGCGCTCCAAAGCCAGAACTCAGAACTTTCACCGACTTTGCTTTTTCTGACCGATACCCTGGAGACACTTCCTTAGTGGCATCAGGCGAGTTCTATACCAATGTTCCGGTTGGCGTCAACAGTGCCGCTGGCAACAGGCCGTCCATCTTCGGACACTTCACCCGCAACGATGAGCTGCTTCACAACTTCGGTTTTGGCGGACAGATTGGCGGAGCGCTCAACTCAAGCTCAAACGCCTCCACCTGGCAGTCGGTCAGCGACAAAATCCTCTTTTCTTTTGCCAAGGATGGAGCCGAAGACAACGACACCAATGACTTTGACGAGGACAATGCCTGCTATTTTGAGCCAGGCGGCACAAACTGGGATCAAATTTTTAACCAGATGAGCATGAGGCACAAGGGCGGAGCACCTTTTGCCATGCTAGACGGCAGCGCAAAATACAGAAAGGCAGCGTGGCTTAGAAGCATGGATGGCAAGCTGGCTCTCAACCCAGCCTGCTCTCAACTGGCCAACAATGTATCTTGGTCCGCCGCCCTTTGTACTTTTGTGGAGAACTAATGCTCAGCCTTGTACTTGCGGCATCCTTGGGTGTGGCCAAGCCAAACACCCAGGAGATCATCAGACAGTCATGGAAGCAGACCCTTGTGGTGGGCCACAGGGGGGCTGCTGCCTATAAGCCAGAAAACACACTTGCATCTTTTGAAGAAGCGATTAAGTCTGGAGCTGCAGCCACAGAATGCGACATCTACACAGACAAGGATGGCGGGGTTGTTGTGATGCACGACTCTACGCTTAACCGCACCACAACCTTGACTGGAAAAGTTGCAGAGACTAGCACTGCTTCGCTAAAAGCTGCCGGGATTCCTTTCCTAGAGGACTACCTTAAGGTGACCAAAGACAGAATCGTTTCTGTTATTGAAATCAAGGCAGGCGTGGATATCGAAGCCAAAACTATCGCAGCTGTGAAGAAGGAGAAAATGCTGGATCAGACCATAGTCTTCTCTTTCAACTCTGATATCATAGCCAAGATTAAGCAGCTGGAACCCAAGCTCTATGCTGTCTGGCTGGTTGGTAGTCCAGGAAGCCCCGAAGAGCATGAATCAAAAGTCTTCAGCAAGGTCAAGGAGATTAAAGCCGACGCAGTTGGCGTTCAGTTTCTAAATGCTCAGCCAGCGTTAGTAGAAGCAGCCCACAAATATCGCCTCCCTGTCTTTGCATGGACAGTGCCGCCGGGACCTCAGGTTGACAGATTAAATGAAATAAAAGTGAATTTTATCATCACAGACCACCCTCGCGACGTACGACAACAGTTGAGATACTAACAAAATATTAGCAGCAAAAAGGCTTGCAATGCGAATGAATTACTCGCTGCAAGCCTTTGATTATTAGGCCACCTTAACCTGAAAACAAAATGTTGAAGTTTTTTTTTCATCCTGCTGCGACCTGTGAACTTTCTCGGTAATATTATTCGACCTAACGGCTGCTTGCAGCAAATTTTTAATTGCATACGCAAGCATTCTTTGAGGCAAAATCGAAGGTGATTTTTCATGCGAAGCCGTGCGTTTACCCTGATTGAACTCCTTGTTGTCATTGCTATTATTGCAATTTTGGCAGCCATCCTCTTCCCTGTTTTTGCTCAAGCAAAGGAAGCAGCTAAGAAGACTGTCGGTCTTTCACATCTTAAGCAGATGAACCTGGCAGCACAAATGTATTCAGCTGATTACGATGATGTTTTCCCCTTGGCAGTCCGTGCCCTTGGTCCGGAAAATGTTTGGGCAGCAAGTGTCTGGATTCTTGACGTTTATCCATACACTAAAAACTATGATATGTTTCTTAACCCTCAAGGCGTGCCCAACCCAGTCAATAATATTGATTGGAAGTACGTCGGAGGCACCTATGGAACAGTGCCCAACCCCGTTGTAAAGTCGATTCCCTACTACACTGTGGGAGACTGGCCAATTTCCCGTGCTCTCGGCGTTGTCGGGGCAAGACAAGGCGGAATCATGGGTGTCGGCAATAGGCCGGCGGGTGATGTGAACTACGGTGCAGGGTGCTGGGGAAGCTGTGCCTACATAGGCCCAAGCAAATCCAACACTCAGCTCAGCAATGTTGCAGCCTCTGCACTCATTTTTGACGCAGGAGAGCCAACAGCCGACTACACAACCTTTGCAGCTGGCACAGAGCTTGGCGCATGTGTTGCCGGACGCGAAACTTACAACCCAGGAAGCCGCTCAATCGCTGGTGCCACCCCAAGGTGGAACGGTGGACCAAAGAGCTGTAATGGCTGGAGAGAAGCAGGTGGCGGAGGCAGCGCGACCATTCCAGCTTCCTATGCTCAGCTGATCACCAAAGGACAGGCAAACATTGGCTTTGCTGATGGAAGCGCAAAATCAATGGGCATGGGTCAGCTCTACCGCACTGAACCCTGTGCGTCAGATACCACCCAAAGATGCATGAATCACTTCCCTCTGGACTAATAAAGATGAAGCTGACTCACCTGTCTGCTGTTTCAGCCTGCTGTCTTGGGTTATTCATCGCCGCTGGGTGCGGCGATGAATCCAAGGCGACAAAGCAGGATGAAACAAACATTAAGAACCTGAGCTCTCAGGGCATTGCCCCTCCGCCTGCACCAGGGACAGCACCAGGCGCTCAGCCCACTGCAGGCACCCCAGTCAGTGGTGTAGTTGACGACCCGTAACTTCTAATTACTCTGGCCAGACTAAAATCTGGCCAGAATAATTAATGCCTATATTCCACTAATATATATGCCACTTCTTAAAAATTGTCAACTATCATCGGCAGCAGCACTATCTGCCCTGTTCTGCCTGGCAGCCTGCGGCCCTCCTCCCATGAGCAAGGAAGTTGCCTATGGCGTATGGCTTGGCACAACTGGGCCACAAAATAACCGAGTTCTTATCACCTTTATCGCCCCAGATAAAGTGGAAGTTGAATATCCTGACGCGAAGGAGAAAAAGACTGAGTCAGGCAAATGGGAGATTGCTGACAATGCATTAAAGGTGACCTTAACTGGTTCTGAACTGATGCTTAAACTCTCCCATGTTGTGGTCAACGACGAGAAAAAAGAAAGGCTGTCAAATACTGATGGCTCATTTGTTGTCACAAAGGTTTAGCTGATGCTGCCCAAATGGGCCCCTTATCCCCCAGCCCCTTAACTGCGGTCCCTCTCGTGGGTACCTTCACTTCAGCATGTCTGAATCGGAATTGGTGGATCTGACGATCATCGGGGGAGGGCCTGTCGGGCTGTTTGGAGCTTTCTATGCCGGCCTCCGAGGCATGACAGTCAGAATCATTGATTCACTTCCTGACCTGGGCGGGCAGCTGACGGCCCTGTACCCCGAAAAATATGTCTACGACATGCCAGGGTTCCCTCAGGTTTTGGCCAAGGACCTTGCCAAAGACATGGTTCAGCAGGCCATGCGCTTCTATCCAGAACTCGTGATGGAAGACACTGCACAAACCCTTGCCAAAGAGGGAGATGGCTGGGTGATTGGAACAGCCAAGGGGGCCATCTGCCCCACTAAGACGGTCATGATCTCAGCTGGCGCAGGAGCCTTTTCACCAACAAAGATTGGGGTCGAAAGAGAAGAAGAACTCACGGGCAAGGGTGTGTTTTACGGCGTCAAATCTCTGGAAACCTTTAGGGGAAGAAAAGTCGCTATTATCGGAGGAGGTGATTCAGCCTTCGACTGGGCTAGGGACCTGCACCCTATCGCCGAATCAGTCTGCCTCGTCCATCGGCGCGATGTTTTCAAAGCCCACGAGGAGACTGTCGAAGTCGTGAAGGAACTTGGAGTTCCTTTTCACCTTTTCAAAAATGTCATCAAGCTTCATGGCGACCACTACCTGACAGGTGTGACGCTTCAGGACTCCCAGACCAAGGAAGAATCTCACCTAGACTGCGATGCTGTTGTCGTCAATATCGGGTTCAAATCAAGCCTCGGCCCCTTAAAAGAATGGGGATTGACCATTGAAAAGAATCAGATTCTAGTTGACGGCCTGTATCAAACCGGCCTGCCCGGAATTTTTGCCGTAGGCGATGTCTGCACTTTTCCAGGAAAGATCAAGCTGATTGCCACAGGTGTAGGAGAAGCTGCAACAGCAGTCTGCGTGGCAAAAACAATGATCGACCCCGCCGCCAAACTTTTCCCCGGCCACTCCAGTGACAGGGATCTTTGAGCCGATATTAGGCCAAGAGTCACGATAAATGTGCAAATTCGTCCATTTATTTACTGGGCGAAACCTCCACATTCTAGAAACTGTGGAGTAAGATGTACGATAGAGGAGGAAGATTAGTTGCTCACAACGATCATTTTTACGGTTACCTGTGGGGGTGACTCATTCACAAGCCCAACACATAGCATTGTGCAGAGACATCAGTCCATTGAAGATGACATTATTCGGCGAAGCGAGAGTGTTATCAGCCGCAGCAGTTCTGGGCAGTCGCCATCACGTTCCACTCCGGGTCCCCAGCTAGATGGACCCGTCAGCCTGGGCCGTTCCCTTCTAAGAGTCAGCGAACATGAGACCAGCGCAGTACCTGCTGGAACAGCTGCCGTTTACTGGGAATCGGGACGCCCAATTATTGATTCTGACGAAGCCAGAGTGCTGAACTCTATGCTGGACGCCCTCAGCCTCTCGGCGACTCCAGAAGCCTACAGCAGCAGGCCAGGCTCCAGAGCCTTTAAAATCAGCCGTGTCTCCAACGAAGATGCGGTGAACCCAAGAGACGAAGCCTCCCAGTCAATCTATTCTTCCATTCACTCAACTATCTCCGGAATCTAGCCGTATAACATTCCGCCTCCAAGCCCCGGTTCTTTTTAAGAACTGGGGCTTTTAAGTTCCAGCAAGGCCTGTTTTTTAGCACCTTATCTGCTCT
Source organism: uncultured Fimbriimonadaceae bacterium (assembly GCA_964607175.1). Classification (GTDB taxonomy): domain Bacteria; phylum Armatimonadota; class Fimbriimonadia; order Fimbriimonadales; family Fimbriimonadaceae; genus JAKRSE01. The sequence goes on along the minus strand of CAZSIM010000007.1, from coordinate 59,748 downwards.
TGTCTTTGGTAATCTCGGCAGTCATGCTTTGGTCCTCTGCTCTTGTACTGACACTCGCTCTAACGGGGGGACAAAACTCTGAGGCTGCCCAAAGCTACCAGACGGCAGATATATCGAGCTTCAACGGCAAGGAATGGGGAGGGATCAAACTTGGAGTCCATACAGACTCTGACCTCAAAAAACTGTTCAAGGCTGGCAAAGGCGGCATCCGACCTGAATCTCTGCTTCTTCCCGGGCCCAAATCACGCCGGGTGGATGTTTTGATGGATGCCAGGGGAGCAAAAGCCAAAGTCAAGGCAATTCGTATCGAATTTTCTGGGGCAATGGTGCTAGACCCAATCAGTTCTGCGCTAGGAAGCGAACCAGCAATCATTTATCAGCCCGGACGCTGGGAAGACTGGTCTCTTGCCTGCTACGCAGATAAGGGCATTACGGCTCTGCAGCTGGAAGGCAAGAGCTACGTCTTTCTGCTTGGCGATCCTGACCTGATGAATCAGGCGGCACGAAGGTTCTCACCACGACCAACTGATATTGTGCGTCGTCCAGATCCAGGTGAGAACTGGGATAGAGTCGTAACTTACGACTATGTCAATGTCAAGGTCGAGCAGTCGAACTCAAATCGGATTCCAAATGAACTCGACAGCCGGGGCAGATCCCGCATTGAAGAAGATTTTGAAGGCAGGCTAAGAAGAGTGCTGAGAGGCTCTCTTGTTTACGGCTTTGGCAAAGGCGGAAGCTTTAATCTCAATATCAACATTGGGGGCTTTAACGATAAAAGTGAAGCCGATGTCCGTTACAATTCAACTCTCACCGCCAATACGCCCTATGGCTCTATGACCGTAACCCAAAGCCACTCTTTAAGGATGAAAAAAGACTACAGACGAGCGGTCAGCGATGGAGCCGATGTAATTGTCCGCCGGATGTTTGCAGAAGCAGAAAAGAAAATCCGCTCCCTGGGCCCCCCGCCAATGAACGCCCTAAGAACTGAAGCAGAGCTTCAGATGATGGCAGACCTGACACCAGAAGGATGAAGCTTTTCCACCTGGCTCTGGGGATTCTCATCCTGGCCGCAGCCGCTGGCAGCTTTGCACAAAGCCTCCCAAAGCGTGTCATTCTTATCCCCCTAGATGACAGGCCCGCATCTACCCAGATGCCAAAGATGATTGGTGAAGTCGGAGGAATCGAAGTCATTCTTCCACCTAAGCACCTCCTGGGCAGGTTTGATAAGCCGGGCAGCCCCGAGGCGCTGCTAGACTGGCTCTCGGGCGCATCCGGCATTAAAGAAAGCGATGCCGTGATAGTCAGCCTGGATATGGCTACCTGTGGCGGCCTTATTGCTTCACGAACATCAGCGGTCCCTTACCATCTTGCCAGACGCAGACTGTTCCGCCTTTGGCAGATCCGTCAAGAAGCTCTTCATGTGCCTTTTTACGTCTATTCTTCTTTGGTTAGGCTGGCCCCGACGGCAACTAAAGAAGCAGCTCAGTGGCGTCACCTGATAGCCAAATGGGCTGAGCTGAAAGAGCAGGTAAAGCGAACACCCACTGCAGCCAATAAAAGACACCTCGCCCAGCTGGTGGAGAAGATTCCCTCGTGGGAACTGGACCGCTACCTTACTGCCCGCCGACGCATGGTTCGCATTTCTGGCGACTTGATGCAGATAATGGGTCTGGGAGGCTTTACCCTCGCTTCATTTGGGCAGGATGATGCTGTCCCAGTCGGAATTCACCTCAGCGAAATTGACGAAATCAGAAAACAGGCTGCTGATTACGGCGTATCAGATAAAGTCACTTTTCTGCAGGGCATCGACCAAGTTTCCTCAGTTCTCCTGGCTCGGGCGGCTGTTGATAAAACCAAAGCGAACCTCGCCTTTTCCACCTCATTCTCAGGGCTGGCTTCTGCCCGGCGTCCCGCCCCTTACGAGGCGGTGGCGGTGGAGTTCAGCCTAAGGCAGCAGTTCAGAACAGCAGGGGCACGAATTGATCCGGCAAGCCCCATGAGACTGATGGTCAACACAGATTCCAGCGAAACGGAAATGACAGCCTTTCGTCAGCTTTTGGCATCAAGAACAAGCCAAGGCCTGCCAACCGCTGTCGCCGATGTGAACCTAGGCAAAAATGGAACCGGCGACCCTCGGCTAATCGAAACCCTGATGGAGCCAGAAACCCTGCCCAAGCTTAATGGCTACGCGGGCTGGAACACAGCCGCCAACACCATGGGAACAGTGATACCTATGGCGATGATTCACGAACTGGCCAAGAGGGAGTCTGCTTCTGCCTTCATTCTCCAGGCAAGACTCAAACGAATTCTCTTCCACCGGCTGGTCAGCGATTGGCTGTACCATCGCTACACTCGCCCCCTCGCCTACCAGTTTATTGACTCGCTGCCCAATGCAGCAAGAGAAGAACTGACCCCTGATCAGTGGGCTCAAGTGACTCAAGTCGTTAAAGATGACCTGACAAAACGCACCTACGAAGCCTTCAACAAGACACTTGAGGGAGAGATTCTAGAGAGAGAAAACGGTCCCACCCAGTTAAGGTCAATCGAAAATCTTCAGATCACTCTGCCCTGGCCCCGCGCCTACGAAGTTGAAGTAGACTTCAGCCTCGGCTGGACAGAGGTGGTCAGATGAACACAGGCTTTATCGAAAGGAATGTTGGTGACAGAAGCTATGTGCTTTACATCCCACGCGGAGTAAAGGCGCCGATGCCTGCAATCCTGGCTCTTCATGGAGCAGGAGAAAGCGGTACTGACAACCTAAAGCAGGTGATTCAGGGCTTGGGTTCTGCCGTTCAATGGAACAGAAGCAGATGGCCCTTTGCCATTCTTTTCCCCCAAAAGCCAATAGTTCGCGAACTGTGGCCAACTCAATTAGACTATCTAAACTCCTGCTTGAAGGATGCCGAGGCCAGCCACGATCTTGACCCTCACAGACGCTACCTGACAGGTCTGAGTCAGGGAGGAAACGGCACTCTGCGCCTTGTCAAAAAACTGACATGGCAGTTTGCAGCAGCAGCGCCAATCTGTGGGTGGAGCGAGGATATTGAGGAAACAGCCAAGGACTATGCAGGCATGCCTGTTTCCATTTTTCATGGAACTGCCGATAATGTCATACCCGCCCAAAGGTCCACCGACGTTCATGAAGCGATCTTGAAAGCTGGAGGAACATCTAAGCTCACCCTATACGAAGGTGTTGAACACAACTCTTGGGATAAAGCGTACAGAGAATCTGACCTGCCAGAATGGTTCTTAAGCCACTCTTTCCGGTAGACTTCTGTCTATGATTGCCCGCCTTCAAGGACGCCTTATCGACGCACGCGAAGGCCTGGTTGTCATTGACTGTAATGGGGTGGGCTACGAGGTCCATGTGCCGGCTTCACTCCTCGTCCAGCTGCCCGATGAAGGGCACGAGGCCACGCTTTGGATTCGTCAGATCATCCGCGAAGATGACCAGTCACTCTACGGATTTCCTAGCCAGGAATCGAGAAAGGTTTTTGATCTGCTTCGCGAGGTCAAAGGATGCGGGGCAAGAATATCAATAGCCATTCTCGACACCCTTGGGCCAGATGGAGCCATTGCCGCCATCGCTTCGGCTGACAGCAGGGCCCTGACCAAAACTTCTGGGGTTGGGCCAAAGCTGGGGGAAAGAATCATTCTTGAGCTCAAGGATAAGGTCGGATTCATTCCAGGAAAAACCACCTCACCCGTCGCTTCTTCCGCTCCCCCGCCAGATGAGCTGGTCGAAGCTCTCATGGCTCTAGGCTACCGACGAGGTGAAGCAGAAGAAGCTGCCGCCCCAGCACGAGAAGAGGCTGAAGGAACCGCTGACCAGATTAAAGCCGCTCTGCGGAGATTGAAGAAATGAGGCAGGACCCCCTGACCGAAGGTGAAGGCCTGCTTGGAGAAGGCCAAATGGAACTCAGCCTGCGCCCCCAAAGACTTGGGGAGTTTATTGGGCAGAATGACATTAAGGGCAACCTGACCATTTTTTTAAAAGCGGCTCTGCAAAGGCAGGAGGCTCTAGATCATCTGCTGCTCTATGGTCCGCCTGGTCTTGGCAAAACCACCCTCGCCCATATCGTCGGATATGAAATGGGGGCGACAGTTCATGTCACATCTGGCCCGGCAATTCAGATTCCTGGCGACCTCGTAGGAATTCTTACCAATCTCGATGAAAAGTCTGTCCTCTTCATTGATGAAATCCACCGGCTCAGCAGGCCGGTAGAAGAAATTCTTTATCCAGCCATGGAAGACCGCAAGGTCGATATCCTGATCGGCAAAGGGCCAGCCGCCCGGTCCATTCGCATGGATGTGCCCCGGTTTACCGTCATAGGGGCAACCACCCGTCAAGGACTGCTGACCGGCCCCCTAAGAGACAGGTTCGGAATCATCCTCAACTTTGGCTTTTATGATGCTCCCGCCCTAGAGGAGATCATTCTCCGATCATCTCATATTCTTGGCCTGCCGATTGAAAGAGAAGCAGCAGGAGAACTGGCCCGTCGGTCTCGTGGAACTCCCAGAATTGCCAACAGACTCTTGAAGCGTGTAAGAGACTTTGCTCAAGTTGAAGGTGAAGCCACCATCAGCATCAATGCAGCAAGACAGGCCCTTTCATCGCTCGGGGTTGACGATCATGGATTGGACAAGATTGACCGAGCGATTCTGCATGCCATGCTCCACCAATACCAAGGCGGACCAGTCGGCTTAGAAACCTTGGCTGCCACGATCGGTGAAGACAGCGGAACCCTAGAGGATGTTTACGAGCCCTATCTTATTCAAAGAGGGTTCCTGTCTAGAACGCCGCGAGGCAGGCAGGCAACCCATCAGGCATGGACCCACATGGGCCTCACGCCGCCTCCGCCTCATGGCGGCGTAGTGACAGATGAGGCATGAGACGCGGCGACGAGTTAAATTATCCCAACATCCCGCCGATTCCTGGCCCCTATCAAAGACCCAGCATCTCCGGCCCCGAAGCAGCCCATCCTGAAGTCTTCCGCACTTCCACTTTCGGCAATCCTTCTGGCAGAGGAAACATCCTTGGAATCCAGCCAAATCTAGAAAGCTGGGTTTTCCGTACAGAACTGGATTTCACGACTGCCCTCTACCAGGCATTTCATGCCGCAGGAAACGATGGCTTTCTGCGTGAAAATACCTTGGCAGTTTTCCCTGAACTCACAGCTCTTCAGCTTCTTTTAATCGATGAGTTTCCGTGGGTCACCCTCAGCCGCACATGGACTGAGGCCCTAAGAACAGCTCTGCTGGATGAAAAAGCATGGCGTCTGGCACCTGCCTTCCTTGGTTCAAAAGAAGAGGGCTGGGAAAGAGCTCTTTTCAAGCAGGTGGCTTTGGGCAAGCTGGAAAGAGCGGCTGAAGCATGGGTTAATGCCTTTTCAACTGCCGCCCAAGAGTTTGGTGTTTCTATTTTTGCCGGAACAATGCCCCTCCCCCGGAACACCAGCGTCGATGGCAGCTTGATCTTTCCTAAAAACTGGAAGGCCGCTTTTGATCTTGTGATGACAGGCATCCTTGTTCGGCCAGATGGAACGGTAGACCCAGCTCTGGCCCACAAACAGCAGCCATCGATGTTTGAAGAAAAAGTGCTTTGGGCAGCTAAAAGTGAAGGGGGGCCAGTACGCTTCACAACACCTATAGGTTCAACCACAGTGCTTCTCGGTACAGATTCCCTCCTTCCTGATGCGTCTAGTCACGCCCAAGGCTCAGATGTTGTTCTTGCTCCCTGTCAATCATGGGTAGGTGAACCGAAGGAAGTCTGGCGCGGCCAAGGGGTGAACTCTTGGATTCACAGTACGACCGCTTCTGCTGGCCTCACCCTTTTCAACGCCAGTCATCTCTATGAAAGGCGGTCTATCGGCCAGCCCATGATCTGGAAGGAAGGTCAGTCCTGGTTTCTTAGTGAAGAAACAGCAGGCCAGGCTGGAAATTTCGTTTTCAACTTATGGCTATAGGCCTGACACTATCCGCCCAGGTAGAGTGAACTGTTCTTCTCGCATAGTGGCATGCAGTCTTAATTATCAGGATTCGCTTCGCCTGAGTTGAGCATTGGACTGTTAATCCAACCCTAAAGGGGGTGCGGCCAAAGCACTTGGCACGCCTTGAAGCATCCTGGGCTCTGCGGATTTCCGGAATCCCCGCCCAGCGATGTTGGCTTTGCGCCCACCCCCCAAAAACCTTTATAGGCGGTGAAAATGTTTGGCTATCAATGGAAGACGGTAATGGAACATGAGGCTGGAGTGCTGTACAAAGACGGCTCTCTCACTGAGGTTCTTGGCCCCGGACGCAGACGCATCAATACCAAACGCGAAAACCTGACAATCCTGGATATGCGGGAAATGATGATTCAGGTTCCAGGCCAGGAAATGACGCTCAGGGATGGCTTGGCTCCTAGAATTACTTGGTCAGGCCGCTACAAGATTGCAGATCCCAAAGTCTATCTCCGTGCCTCAGAAAGCCCTTACATTCTGCTCTACTACGATCTGCAGATGGCCCTGCGGGACGTGGTCGAAGGGATTGACTACGATGAACTGACTGCACAAAAGGTCAGTCTCAGCGAGGATGTGCTAAAGACGGCCAGAATCGGCGCGTTAAAAATCGGAATTGAGCTGACCGAAGGGCAGATTAGAGACATCAGCCTGCCTGGTGAGTTCAAAAAAGCCTTGGCTGAAGAGAAGAAGGCACAGGTGCTGGCTCGGGCTGGCTTGGAAAGAGCGAGAGCTGAATCGGCAGCCTTGCGAAGCCTGGCCAACTCGGCACGGATGCTGGAAGCAAATCCTGCCCTTCTGCAGCTGCGCCTGATTCATGCCTTTGAACAAGGCAAGGGCAGCCTGGTGCTTAACTCCTTCCCTGGACCGGTTGTGCCGATTGAAGAACCAAAGCGGACCACCATCGATCAAGACGACGAAGTTCTGTAAGCTCATTCACCTCTGACGCACTCTCTGGATGCCATACGGCATAGAAGCAGCTGAGAAAAAGAAGACTGCCCGGCAGCCAAAAAGATGCCGGGCAGTTGACTGTTATAGATGACTGCTGATTATGGGTTGCAGTCAGCGTTCCAAGGAGCGTGAGGTGGATAGTACTTGTCGCCCCACAGGGGGTTGGCAGGGTTCAAAGTCTGCTCAAGCTTGTGGTACTTGGCATGGCCGTCAAGGAAGGTGTAGTTGGCACCGCCCCCAAACCGAGTGTAGAGAGCTCGAACCAGAGTGGTAGGAGTTCCGTCGTCGGTGTTGTTGATCAGCCCGTTCTGAGCATCTGCCAGAGTTGAATAGACGTAATCAGTGCCCATCTGGTGGAAGGAGCAAGGGGTGTCCTTCATAAAGCTGGCTCCCCCAATGGTTTTAAAGCCGCTCAATCCCTTCCAAGGACCAAAGCCGGTGCTCATTGTTCCCACTCGGCCCGCTCGGCGGTGTGTAAAGACAATGTTGGCTGCTGGCGCTTCGAAGGCTGTTGCAGAAACTGGCAGAAAGTCGTGAGCAGGAATGACGTTGTAGCTGTTGATGTAGGAAAGCCGAGGAGCCTGCTTATCGCAGGTGAAGGGCCAGGGATCAGCCGCCATCTGAGATACCGTCATACAGCCAGGTGTGTTGGGAGTGGCAGGGTTGGGATCGCCTGAACTGTAGAAAATATCAAGATTTTTCACATAGGGCTGCATGGTGTAGCTCCAGTGAATTTTTGCCCTATGAAGACGAGCCCGGGTGACTGTATCCCTCTCGGACCAAGTCGTCTGAGGTGGAGTGTCATCGTAGTCACCCATATACATGACCAAAGCGGTGCCAAGCTGCTTAAGGTTTGAAAGATCGGTGGTTTTCTTTGCAGCTTCTTTTGCCTGGGCGAAAACAGGGAAAAGAATGGCAGCAAGAATAGCGATGATGGCGATCACCACAAGGAGCTCAATGAGTGTAAAAGCTTTGCGCATCAGCAGAGGAAGCCTCGAAGAAAAATGATGCGCAGAAGGCAGATTAAGAGACTGTTAACTTAAGAATCAATTCACATTTGAACCTAAACAGAGTCCTATTAGGCTAGATTAGGGCCTAAAAAGCCACTTTGAGGAGATGGAAGAAATCAGCCAGTGATTAAGGCGTGAGTGGAGCCCTTGACGAGAATTGAACTCGTGACCTTTCCCTTACCAAGGGAATGCTCTGCCGCTGAGCTACAAGGGCTAGATGGTGGGTAGAGCAGGATTCGAACCTGCGTAGGCTCTCGCCGACAGATTTACAGTCTGTTCCCATTGGCCGCTCGGGCATCTACCCACGGGAAACAAATGATACCCAAGGTTCGCCAAATCACCCCTTGGGTCGGCATGGGTCCTGATTCATTTGGGCCGTTTTACCGGACGACTTTGCTGGAGATTCTTTCCCATCGCACCAAACCGGCCTCATCTGCGACTTCCTGCTTCAGCAGAAGCCCCTTTGAATCCAGCCATTGCGTGGCCCCCAAATCGTCCTTAACAATGTAAGCCTCGTGGGTTTGATCTTTCAAAACCAGAGAGGATCTTCCCTCAAAAGTTACTTTTGATTTCACCCATGCCATTCGGTCGAGGTCAAAACGGACAGCTTCTGCTTCTGCTTTGTCTTCAGGCTGCGTTTTCAGCAGCCAGTTGCGGGTGATATCGCCTTCTGCCAGTCCAGCAGGAATATCGTAGGTGATTGTTTCTTCTCCCCTGCCAGCCGTGCTAAAGGACAGAACAGCTCCCGAACCTGCATAGCTCACCAACACCAGTCCAGTCTGGACACCCACTCTTGTTCTTCGCGACAAGGATGTGTGAACCCCTCTGCCGTCCCACTCTTCCTCATCTGTAATGTAAGTTTTGCCCGTTTCAGCAAAAAAAGTGCTGATCGTTTTTCGCCTCGCTCCGCCGTTTGCCATCAGCTTAATAAAAATCTCAACCCTGCCCAAAGGCTTGTTGTCGACTGATGTGCTGAGCACGACTTCCCTATCCCAAACAAGCCCTGGCGCTTGGTCTGGGTTCTGGGCCAGAAAAAGAACTGCGGCAAACAGGGTCAAAAAACTTTCTCCATAACGCTGTTTCTGCCTTCGATCTTTACAGGGTCACCCTTTTCATCCAGCCAGGTGGTGGCGGTGCCTTCAACAATCTGGTGAGCCTTAATGGTTTTGCCCCCGACCTTAACATTCTGCAGGCCTTTGTATTCCACCACAGCCGATGAAAAGGTCAGGCTCGTGAGGTCAAACTTCTGATAGGTGTGCTTCTGGCCCGCGGTGGGCTTATCTCTAATCACCCAAAACTCAGAAATGTTTTTGAGTTCACCTTTAGGCAGAGGCATGGTGTTGACCACAGGTTTGCCATCACGCTCAACCGTGACCTTAATAGTAGAAGCTCCGATATCCGCCCGGATGGACTCAACCAGTTTGCCGCTGCCTAACGATGTTCGCCGCGTCATGCGAATGGGGCGGCCATCTGCGGCAAAAACAAGCTCCTGAACGACAACAGCTGTTCCGTTTTGTGACTTCAACGAAAGCGACAGGGTAAGCACCTTGGTGCCATTAGTCTGAATTCTGGTGTTGACCTTAGCCGTGCTGCCTGCCACATTGGCAGGAGAAACCACCTTGAGCTGCACTTCTCCGGCCATGGCGAAAGATGCCGCCATCGCAAGGCCACAAACAAGAGCGGCTCTCACGACAGAAGCCTCTTGGCCGCCTCTAAACCAGATTCATAAGCAAGCTCCATTCTTGGTCCTTCTAAAGCATCCCCGGCAGCAAGCAGCTTCGTGCCAGGCGGGTTGGCAGTCTCAAACTGAATCACCGCTTCTGGCTGAGCCAGCTTCCATCGGTGCAGCGAAGCCGCCGCTGGCAGCCCCATGCTTCTGCCTATCAGACGTTCACAGTACGTCTGAGCATCCTTGATTATCTTCGATTCCTCGGCTTCCCAATGATCGCGGCTGTAGGCGCGGCTCATTTGTGCAACTACCGCAGTAGAACCTGCCGGGCCTCTTGCACCGGGAGCCTTGATTGTTTCCACGCACATCCAGGTCAGGGGTTCATCTTGATCTGGGTCGATTAAGGCATGCCAAGGAGCATCAAATTCGGATTCCCACGCCAGCATCACACTCAGGGTCCTCCGATAAACGCTGCGATCAAGTCCTCGGTTTTGACCAACCGTTTTCAAGAGGTCAAGTGTCTGAGGAGCAGGACAGGTCAGAATGGCGGCATCAAACCATGCCCCATCGACAACGACACCACCATCACCAGGGAGTTCAAGCCTTTCTACTTTCGTTTCAAGTCGTGTTTCAACTCTGCCCTGAAGCATGGCCTTGGATAAAGCGTTCATTCCCGATCTAAAGCAGCATCGTTTATGGTTCCTCTTTGGGTCGCCAGGCTTTATTCTGCCGCTGGAATGGGTGTAAATCGGCTTGTCAATCCAGACAAGCTCATCCTCGGGCAGATGCTCTGCCAAGGCAGACTCGATGGCCATGCCCCTTGGGGTCAGCGAAGTCGCCCCGGAATCAAAAATCCACCCGCCGATTCTCTTTACCGCCGCCCGGCCGCCATAGCCACGAGACTTTTCAAAAACGACCGTCTTGACACCAGCATCATGAAGAGTGCGTGCGGCCGCTGCCCCTGCGAGTCCGGCTCCGATGACAGCAACCTTCATAGATTTTCCCTCTTCAGCGGCTGATCCTTCCTATAACAGCCTCTGCAGCCTGCTGGCCGCTTAAAACAGCTCCGTCGATGCTGGAATAGGTGGTGAACTCTCCAGCAAAAAAGAGCCCAGGAGTTTTGGTTTCGTTAAGAGGCAGAGTCTCGCCGAATCCAGCCGGCTGAGCCATTTGAGCAAAGCTGATTCGATCAACTTTTAGAGGCCGCCAAGACGAAACCTTGGCTTTAGGCAGCCATGCCTGAATCTCACTCTTGACGTTGCCTGCCAAAACCAGATCGCTTTCTGCCGCTTCGCCCAAAACTGTGGCGGCAATAAGATGTCTGCCCTTGGGTGCATAGCTGGGAGCCGCCTGGCTGACATCAACCACATGGTTGACTCTTCCATAGGCAGGTCCGTTCAGCAGAAGCATAGGGTCTTTAGTGATTGGCTCAGGTGCATCAAAACTGACAGTGATAGATGAGTAGGAACCGGCAGGAGTTGGCAGCCCAGCCAATCGTGCTGCTTCCGGAGCTTCGGTGGCAATCACAACCGCTTCCGCCTCGACAATTTCACCGCCTGCCAGCTTTACGCCGGTCACCTTTTCTCCTTCTCTCACTAAGCTGGAAACCTTTTCGCACAGCCTCATTGATGAAGAAGGAATATCCGCCGCGATTAGAGCAGGAATAGCCCCCATGCCTTGAGCCGGAACGCCGGAACGGCCTTCCAAAAGCATTTTCCAGACAAAGCGAAACATGCGGCTGGAAGTTTGAAGGCTGCGATCTAGAAAGATTCCGCCAAAGAATGGCCGAATAAATCTATCGAGAAACTTGGGTGTAAAGCCAGAACTGAGCAGATATCTTTCTGCTGTTTCATCATCTGCCGACCAGATATCGCGATACTCAGACTTCTGAATCTCTGCGTTAAAGGTCAGCATTCTCATTTTGTCCTGCAAAGGCAGCCAAGGACTAAAGAGGGTCGCAATCTCGTCGTCGCCCCTGATCTCGTGGAACTTTGCGCCATCCCACACTGAACAGCCAGGAACAAAAAATCCCAAATCAAGCTTTCGCCAATCGAGTTCGATTTTTACGTGAGGATAAGCGGTAAAAAACACCTGAAAGCCCCGGTCAATCTTAAATCCATCGACTTCATGGGTTCTTAATCTCCCCCCCAAAGCGTTCTCGCCTTCGATAAGAACGACAGAAACTCCGGCTCGGTTCAGCTTCCGGGCACAGACAATTCCAGCGAGTCCACCACCCACAATGACAACCGGCCTGCTCATTCAAAATTCATTGTGAACCCTATGCATCCTCTTATGCTGGGATGGCGTATTCTTAGGGTTTATTGATGCAGCCTTCTTCAGCAATGATCTGCTGCCCTTCCTCACGATGCAGGCGAGTTGTCTCTCCTAACTGGCACTTCTGCGCTCATTGTGGAGAGGATCTGCGCCCCCATGGACTAAGCCGCCCCAAGCAGGAAGAATGTGATCATCACTTTGAGATGGTCGGCAGTCACTGCACACTCTGCGGATTCGACAGCCAGCCAATGTGGGGCCTCGAAAAATGGCAGAGGACTTCATTAGGCATAGCGTGCTTTCCTGCCGGATTGACTCTGATGATCCTTCCCCACCTTATTCGCCTGGGTCAAACCGGCGGGATGATGGTTATAGTTGGGGGACTGTTTATAGCCATAGGCGCCGCTCTGCTGCTGAACATCAAGAACTCCTTTAGGATCTAGGCAGACAATAACTTCAAATCCAGCCTGAGATCAAGAGCCTATTCATTTGTTTTCAGCTCACTGCGAATCACCGACTTGTTCGGAGCATCCTGCCAGCTGAGTCTCACCAACTCTGCTCCCTCCTGACCGTTCAGTTCTGAAAGACGCACAAGCACCCAGGGCCATGTAGAGTGGTGAGGCGTGATCCAGAACGCTTCGGGCCGTTCATCCAGCAGCCTGAGCTTGGAATCCCAATCAAGCTTTATCGAAACGATGTCATCGTTTTCACCGATCGAGAACATGATCTTTCCCGACCGCTTTACACTAGGCTTGCCGTAGTACAAAGCTTCTTCTGTGCCAGGCAAAGCCAGCGCTGATTCAATGAAAGAAGTGAGAGTCACTTCCTGGTGATTATGGGATCGATGAGTCCCTGGTATCAAATCCATGCCAGTTCCGCGTCAAAGTAAACAAGAATGGATTGGCTGAAAGCTGCGACCGACTTTGATGCGGCCATGAGCCAGGCATTTAGAGAAGCATCCGGCTGGGCGCCGCTGATAGTCTTTCTTGTCGCCTTAACCCAGACCGGCTTCATTCTCGGACCGGTTCTGCCAGGAAGCACGCTGCTTTTCCTAGCGGCTGTGCTGGCAAGGACAGAACCAGGCGCGCCAAGCCCTTTTCTTCTGCTTGCCAGCGCATGGCTTGGCGCTTATCTTGGCTGCATGGCCCACTACGCACAAGGAATCTGGCTGGGAGAGAAGATTTTCAAGTCTGGAAAAGGCATCTTCACTCAAGAAAGAAGGGCAGCGACAGAGGAGTTTCTTGCCAAACACGGAGCCAAGGCGATGATTCTTGCTCCCTCCATGCCTTTTCTTCGCACTTTTTCATCTTTGGCTGCCGGCATGGGAAGAATGAACTTTAAGGTCTTTGCTCTTTCTGCTTCGGCAGGCAGCCTGGTCTGGGTGGGTTCTATGGGCTGCGTTGGCTGGTTTCTGGGAGCCTTTCCTTGGGCGCGACAGGCAGTGCTTGCTCTGATTGTCCTTCTTTCCATCGGACTCTTTGCCAAAGCTGTCCTTATGGTTCTTAAGAAGAAAACATCAGGACCTCAATCAATCTGATGCAGGTCTTGAGAACCAAAAGCAAACTGCTCCCTACTTCTCCACTGCAATCGTAATGATGTAATGAAGCGACGACTCCCCAATTTCTGGGACTTGTCTTGACATGTGAGATCTAAATCCTGCAGCTATTTTCCTCAATAACCAAGTGCAGACATGGTCCGCTTAAATGCCATTGGCCGCCTTATATTAAGGCGGCCAATGGCATTTGCGAGTCGGTGTTTAGTCAGTAATGAAACTTATGGAGCAAAAGGCATTGAGACTGTGCTTTCCTGCCTTTGGCCATTAGTGAACCGAACGGTTTTAATGGTCACATTCTGCTGCCATTGAATTTTCTCAAGAGCTTTTGTCACATCCTGAGGAGACTGCATCCTATTTGACTGAATCTCAAGAATAACATCGCCAGGCATGATTCCAAACTTTGCAGCCACCGAGTTAGGAGCCACAACTGTAACAACCACACCCTTAGTATCTGCGCCAAGGCCAAACTGCTTCTTTTGCGTGTCGCCAATCTGGTCGATGCTGACGCCCAGCTTTACCTTCCCTTCGGGAACCTCAATGCTTGATCCATCCTCTTCAAAGTTCTTAAAGACTTCTGGACCAAATTCTCGGAAGAACTCCCTTGGGTCTCTCTGCCTTGGAGCCGACTGCTGAGGCCTCTGGGTTCGTTCCTTCATGGCCGCTGTCATGTCGCTCAGCTTCACCGAAGCTGTCGCCTGCTTTCCGCCTCGCAGATACTTAACGGTCACTGTGTCGCCAGGCGATCTTCGATACATCGTCAGCAGCAGATCATTAGAGGTGTTAACCTTGTCATTGTCAACCTGCAGAATAATATCGTTGGCTCTGAGTCCAGCCTTGTAAGAAGGTCCATCTTCAGGAACACTCGATACCTTTGCTCCGCCCTCGATTCCAAGCTCCTTCAGCTGATAGGGCTTAATGTTGTCGCTATCGAACTCGACTCCTAAGAATCCACGGTCGAACTTCTTGGTGCTAATCAGTTCATCAGCGACGACTTTAACTGTGGTTGAAGGAATGGCGAACCCAACTCCGGCGCTTGCGCCAGTAAGAGTATTGATCGTTGAATTTACGCCAATAACTTCGCCATCAATGTTCAAGAGAGGGCCGCCGCTGTTGCCTGGGTTAATGGCAGCATCAGTCTGAATCATGCCTGCGTAGCCTCGCGCCGTCCCGATTCGAGGATCAAACACCTGGCCTGGCCGGTTGAGAGCGCTTACATGACCAATGGTGACTGTGCTTTCAAGCCCGAAAGGTGAACCCACAGCCAAGGTGAACTGTCCGGGCCGCACATTTCTCATATCGCCAAGACTCAGTGTTTGAAGGTCGTTGGCTTCGATTTTAACAACAGCAAGATCAATCTGAGGATCGTTGGCGGCGTAGACTTTGCCTGTGTATTCTCGGCCATCGTGCATGACAACCTTGACTTCAGTCTGCCCGTTAATCACATGGTCGTTTGTCACGATCCATCCGTCGGCGCGGTAGATAAAACCGCTGCCAGAACCGTTCATGCCATTGGGGCCGCCAGGGGAACTAGGCTGAATCTGAACTACAGCAGGAGAGATTGATGCAGAGATATCTGCAAATGTGTCGTTGAGATTGCGAAGCTCGGTCATGCCCGAACTTGATGCTGGGCTTGTTCTGACCGGGGTCATGAAGGCAGGGGTGCCGGGCAGACTGGGCATGCTGGGCTTGAAGCCGAGCCCAGAAGCAGTGACACCGACTGCCATAAAGGCTCCCGCTCCAATCAGGAAGTATGGCCAATGGCGGGTGAGCTTGTTCTTCACTTAATGATCTCCTTTTCTTTTTTCCAGCCCTCACAGGCTTGTGGTGAGAAAACTAACGCACTAGAAGATGCGGTGTGTTCCCGGTCCCATCTGGGAGCAGGGCCGTAGCCCTTTTTTCTATGACGAATACAGAGAGCAGAGTTCTTGCCAGTTGGGGCGGAGAATCGCCATATACTGCAAAAAAGACACCGTCCCGCTCAAAAAGCGGATCTCTCGAAATGGGGTTCGTTCTGCCGTGGACCACCTTTGACCATAAGAAAATGTTGGTAGAAAGCAGGCCATCGGTTAATGTGACGGCAAGCACAGGCTTGGCCTTGCTGCCCTGAAGCGCCATGGACTGAACAGTAAACCCATAGGGCAGCCTTTTAGGTATCTGGGGGATAAAGCCAAGACCTGATGCTTCTTTATTAAGGTCATTAACGTAAACAGGCCCCCAAGCTTTCACCAAATCAACATCCTTGCCCTCAGGAACTGAGAACCTTATGCTGCGCGCAGGCCGGCCATACCTGACAAAAACTGTATCGAGAATTGTGACCCTTTCCTGCCTGGCTGTATCTGCCTGGATTCTTAGGGGGAGAAATTTCTCTTCATCAACAAAAATTGCCTGACCAGGCAGACTCTGATTTTTGGGCCTCAATAGAATCTGAAAAGTCGGCCTGCCCGCCACTCTTGGGCCAGGGTCAGCCGTCAAGGTGTAGTTGGATTCTATCAGCTTAAGTCGCCCGGCATTGTCAGGTTTTCGCAGCAAAGGACTAGACTGCGAAACCGTCCGATTTTGATCAGGGTAATAGGTTTTAAGGGTCCTGCCATCATCAACGCTTATAACCCCTTCATGCACCAATGGACGGAGCACATCTACCCTCATCTTTCTGGCTGGATCAATGGCAACACGAAGAGTCACCTCTTCCTGTTCAAAAAAGGGCCGCTTCACCTGGACCATCTCCAGCGACGATTTTCTATGGTTCTGAAAAGTGCGTGAAAGCAGGTCCAGCGGGTTTGCCGATGAACCCCAGAGCCAAAGGGGAAGAATCGATGCAGAGATTCCCAGGCTTCTACACGCTGAGGACTGGGACATAAACACCCAAGGGGTCTGCAGAATTTGAAAGAGCCAGTTCGTTGGCTGCTGGACCTTCCAGCATTTCTGCCATGTGCCCCCCGCTGCGCGGGTTGACTGACTGAAATACGATAACTGCACAAAAAGCCGCAGCTGCCGCCAAGCCTCCCCAGGCCGCCATTTGAAACGGGGCCCCAGTCCGGGGTTTTGGTCGAAAGACTGCGCCATGAATCCTATTCTCCAGCCCCGCAGGAACGGGTGCTTTATTAAGACGCCCGAGAGCACGGTGGATCGCTTCGATCGCAGCCAGCTCCTGACGGCATTCCTCACACTCAGAGAGGTGGGCTCTCACCGCAAGCATCTCTCTGCCGCCAAGCTCCTGGTCTCGGTAGGCAGAAAGCGCGCCTCTGCACGCCTGGCAGTTCACCGTCCTTCCTCTCTAGGAGCAAGATGAGGAGCCTGCTGCAGGATGTATTCCTTTAGAATCTTGCGGGCTCTATGAATCCTTGACCTTACGGTTCCGACGGTGGTGCCCATCATCTCCGCAACTTCCTCATAAGCAAATCCCTCTACGTCTGCCAGCACCAACGCTGTTCGAAACTCAGGGTTCATTGCTTTCAGCCCCATTTGCAGTGGTTCTTCTAGTATTTGATCCCAAAGACCCGCATCTGTCCGGGCTGAATCAGCCAGCTCCATAGTTCTGGTGCCGTCTTGACTGTCTAGTTCCATGCTGACGAACTTGATTCTCTGCCTTCTTCTTGAGGCGTCGATATGAATGTTCGTCATGATCCTGTAAATCCAGGATGCAAAGGGGAGATTCTCGTCGTAACGATGGAAGAAGCGAAAGGCCCTAACGTAGGTTTCCTGGACCAGTTCTTCAGCCTCGGTTTCATTGCCTGTCAAACGATAAGCAACGCCATAGGCTTGGCGTGACGTTTCCTTCATCAGACGCTCGAACAGAGGCTTTCTCTCCTCGCGCCTGAAGGTCAAAGCATTGACCAGGGATGACATAACGCTCATGGCAAAAAAAGATACGGGCGTAAAGCCCAAGCAAGTTCCTTATTGTGACTCAAACGTAGAAAAAAGTTGGTCAAATCCGATCGGAGCCGAGCCATTTTGAAGCAAAGTCCTATGAAGTGCAGCTGCTGAAGCAAGGAAGGAAGTCCTATCAGGCCGCTGAGAACGGACCCAAGAGGCAATACATCGGGTCACTTCCGCATTTGCCTGCCTCACATTCCATTCAGCCGATTTGGCCAGCATCTCTCCCGCCTGCCTTGCGGCCATGCCCAAGGATAAAGCTGTGTGAGGCATCATATCAAACTGGCTTTCCAAGGCTGCTAAAATGCTGTCATAAGCAGCCTGATGCTTTTGAATTCTAGAAAGCTCGCCCAATGAATCGGCAAAGGGATGAGGAGTTTCTGGTGCTGCCGAAGGACAGGCCAAACAAAGGCAGCGGGACCGCAGTGTCGGCAGGACTCGGCCAAGTTCACTCGTCACCAAGATCAGCTTTGCATGTGAACCTGGCTCTTCCAGAGTTTTAAGCAGAGCATTTGCCGCATCGGTGTTCATCTTCTCAGCATCTTCAAACACCATCACCTTGTGGCGCGCCATAAGGGGACGAGTTCTAAAAAAAGTTCTGGCGCTTACCCCTGCATAGGCGTCTTTATCACCCGGTTTGGCATCAGCTACAGCGCTGCGCTTAATAATGTTTTGGGGCCCCCAAGGGTGAACCCATTGAATATCCACCAGCCTCTCTGCTTCCAATGACCTGCAGACCCCACAGTCGCCGCATGGTCTCTCAGCAGTGGCTTGAGGACACATCCACATCTGAGCAAATGCTTTGGCCAGGGTTGTTTTTCCGCTTCCTGCTCTGCCGTAAATAAGCACAGCGTGAACACCCATATCTCCAACAGAAAGCCGCTTTAGCAGCTTTTGAGCGCCATGAACTCCCTGCCAGGACATAAAGGTGGTGTAGGCGCCAGACATTCCAGGCTATGTTGTACCAGGGTGAACGAAGTCAAGAATCCAACTGAAGTCTGGAATCACGGCAGGATGATGCAGGAAGTGTACGGCGGACATTCCATTCGAACAGTCTTCCCTTCAACCGCAAATTCATTGGCTTCCGCCCTATCCAGTGACAGCTGAGACTCTTCCAGCATCAGGCCGCCCTGGTTTATTCCCAATTTCAACGCCATTTGATCCAGCTTAGAAGCAGTCTGATTTTCCTGGCTAAAAGCACCAGGAGTCCATACATTTTTCGCCAGAGTCAGCTTAATCATGGCGGCAGTGAGCCCCTCTCGTCTTTGGTTCCTTAAAGGTGAGTAGCGAAAGATCAGCTTGTGCCCTTTTGCCCTGCCTTCTGCCACCCATGAATCCAGCTGGGCCAGAGTTTCTGGCTCCCAGGGGCTTCCCCACAAAAGAGAAACATGGTCGGCTCGTTCTGCTCCCCTCGCGATTCTTTCCCGGGGCGCTGCCTCTACCGAAAGAGGCACATAGGGGACAGCCGGCTGAACCGCCCCGTAGGCAGAAAGGAAAGGCAGAGCGGCAGCGACTCCACCAAAACTAAGTTCTCTTGGACCGAAAGTCAGTTTCAGGTTTGTGAAAGCCAGCCAAGTCATCACGAACATCGCCGCAGCCGAACCAAGGCACCAAGGGCAGATGACTCCGTTGATCGGCCCCAAAAGACTATAACGGAAAGCTGCCGCAGATCCAGCCAAAGTCAGCCACTTGGCCGCCTTGGGCCAAGGGCTGTAAAACGCGCCTAAAACAGAGAGGAATCCTATACTTCCAAGAATCCACAAAGGCATGCCAAACGTGCTGCGGCGGGCATTGACAAAATAACTAGAAACTTCCTGGCAGCCAGGCAGATTCCAGCAGGGCGCGGAGCTATTGAAAACGGCAGCTGCCGGCTGTATGAGAATACAGGCGAGCCCCAAACCCCATACGGTGAAAAACAGCGCCTGCTTCCATGCTGCGTCGTTTCGAACAGAAGGTTCAGGATTTTGCTGCACGATGCGACACCCTCCGGCCCATCTGCCAGGCAAAAGCACAGGCCAAAGAGGCCAATGCAATGGTCAAGCCAACCTGCCCCAGATTTGTGGACTGCTTGTTTACGGAAGCGACAAGCTCCATTTCATGCATGGAGTTCTGCGTTTCCCATATCTTCCAAATGCCTTTCTGGCCTGGGGTGTACTTCCAGTGAACATTGAGCTTATTTTTATAGAGAGTTTGGTTCATTCCTGGCTTCAAGCCATCTTCCCAGTTCATTGATTTTATGCTGGATGGACCAACCGATTCCAAACGCCAGATGCCTTCGTAAGAAAGAATGCCCTTATGATCCCAAGCTTTTGAATTGATCGTGCTTGGCCAGCCATCAACCATGGGGCCAAGTTCAAACTTCTCCCTTTCTATGCCGTTCATTTTGAGAACTAAAGTCTGTCCATTGTTGACTGCTCCGTACCCAAAAGTTGATCCCATATCAAAATTCAAGGACTGCACCCTGCAGTCATTCGGCAGGGGATCACAAGGATTGAAATTGCTCTTGTTTCTCAGCCCCTCTTTAACGACAAACCTCGAAGACTGCTTGGTCAAATAAATCCCGTATCCAGCCAAAGGGATCTGGTCGGTTCGTGGAGTCATGACCACTTCGGAGCCGCCTGGCGTCAGCTCTGCAACGGCCTCATCACCTTCAACCCAACGACCGGCTTCCTTTCCATCGACTTTCAGAATGAAAGCCTCCTGCCCCTTGGACTTCCAGTGAATCAGTTCGGCCTTTTCAGGTGCCGATCTATCAAGCTTTAACTCCCACGCTTGTCTATAGAAAGACCATCCGTGAAACTTGAACTCGCCTTTATAGACGGCTTCTTGAGGCATGATTTAGTTCCCTGCGCAGCAGCCTTCGTGAAAAGTGATGCATCCCAAAGTTGAGACCATCAAAGCATTGTTCTGCCTCATAGCGCTTCTCCGTTACAAGGATATTCTTCGACTTCTTCCCCGTCATTAAGGGCAAGAGCAGCGGCAGTCCCCCCCACAACTCCGAACAGGAGAAAAGCGCCTAAAAACCACTGCCATCTTTTATTTTTCATACTCACATCCAACGCCAAGGTATGGGGTGTTTTAAGTGTGCTCATTCATCAACATAAAATGATAGTCCCCTGCAAAAATTCATAAAAAATCTCACAGTCACTTAAGCCACAATTCACTGACATCGTGCCCCCCAACATCACTCGCTCCATCGCGCTTTCTTCGACGGTCCTGGCCTCGTCAATCCTCTCCGCAGCACCAATTGAATATGAGCAGAGAGAGCTCCGTCTGACAATGAGGGATGGAACAAAGCTGCACACTATTTTGGAAATCCCTGCTGAAACCAAGGGAAAACATCCTATTCTGTTAGAGCGAACCCCCTACCAGGCTGGACGATATGGCCGCACCAAACTGACAAAAGATGACAGAGACCCCTTGGTGAAGGCAGGCTATATATTTGCCTATCAGGATGTTAGGGGCAGGTTTATGTCTGAAGGCACTTTTTCAGAACTCCGCCCTGTCAACCAGCATCCTGCCAAAAATGACACTGACGAAACCACGGACGCCTGGGACACTATCGATCAGCTTTCCAAGCTTCCAGAATCCAACGGAAAGATTGGAATTACAGGAGTCTCCTACCCCGGAGGCTACGCCGCACTCGGTTCAATTCGCAGCCACCCTGCCCTTGCTGCTTCCAGCCCCCAGGCTCCTACCGCCAACTGGTGGATAGGCGATGATGACCACCATTTCGGCGCCCTATTTCTACAGTCATCCTTTGAGTTCATCACCTGGTTTGGCAGCAAAAATGTAGGTCCACCCGACTTTTATTCAGACACCTTCAATGTCAGCTACAACGGCGACGCCTACAAATTTTTCCTTGAACTTGGCCCTCTTAAAAACGCCAACATCAAGTATTTCAAGGGCGCATCCACCTATTGGAACGACCTGATGAGGCACCCCGACTACGACGAGTATTGGCAGAGCCGCAGCGTTCCCCAACAGATGAAGGAGGTTAAAACCCCTCTTCTTACTGTCGGTGGGTGGTTTGATGCAGAGGATCTGTGGGGTGCCCTTAACATTCACGCCTACGCAGAAAAGCTGAACCCCAAAACTCCAACTTATCTTGTCATGGGACCCTGGTCACACGGACAATGGGGCGGCCGCGCCACCCGACTTGGACCAGCAGAGTGGGGCAGCGACACAGGATCCTGGTATCGCGAAAATGTTGAGGTTCCCTTTTGGCAGCACCACCTTAACGGCGGACCTGCACCAAAACTAAACAAGGCAACCGTTTTTGAAACTGGCAGCAGCAGGTGGCACGGATTTGATTCCTGGCCGCCAAAATCAGCAAAACCCTGGACCCTGTCTCTGGAATCTGGAGGCCGTTTGAAGATAGGTGCGGCATCCTCCGAGCCAGTTTCTGTCACTAAATACCAAGCTGACCCCGCCTCGCCTGTCCCCTACCAAAAACAGCCCCAAACATCCAGAACAGCCACTTACATGGTGGATGACCAAAGGTTTTTAGAAGGCCGCCCCGATGCTGCCTCCTGGACTTCGGTGCCCTTGACAGAAGATGTCACTTTGGCGGGCCCTCTTCTCGCCCACCTACGAACCTCGACCACTGGAACGGATGCCGATTACGTGGTGAAGCTCATAGATGTTCTGCCCGATGGAACCCAAAGACTGATCCGTGGAGAGATTATGCGGGGGCGATACCGTCATTCGTTCACGTCTCCACGCCCTTTTGTGCCAAACCTGCCTGACTGGGTTAAGCTGCCGCTTAACGACACCTTTCATACATGGAAAAAGGGACATAAGCTTATGGTGCAGGTTCAGTCAAGCTGGTTTCCCCTCTTCGACCGCAATGCCAACCAGTTCGTGAATCTAGCTGAAGCCGATGAAAAAGACTTCATCAAAGCTGAAATCTCGATTCTCTGCGGCATGGGGGGATCAAAGATAGAAGGCTTTTCATTGGCTCTACCCGAAAAGCCAGCATCAGTTCTTCCCTAGTCAAAAAAACTGCCTCCATTCATCTCGCCTTCATCAAGGGTTGGCTTGCATGGGTGGAGGCAGGTATGGTGCCACTAACATGGATATGGCCCTGCCGAATCTGGACGAAAGTTACAAGGTCTTGACTTCTGAAAAGGAGGAGTATCTGGAAAAGGGCTACGTTCATCTCAGGGAAGTCTGCACACGAGAAGAAGCAGCCGCCTACAAGGAGGTCATTCGAGAAACAGCCTTGGCTCACACCCGCGAAACCCGGCCTATGGAAGAAAGAGACACCTATGGCAAGGCGTTTCTGCAGGTGATCAATCTTTGGCAGATGAATCCGGATGCAGCTAAGTTTTCTCTTGCCCGCCGGTTCGGTCAGATTGCAGCCGACTTAATGGGTGTCGATGGAGTCCGCCTCTACCACGACCAAGCTCTTTTTAAGGAACCCAACGGCGGCCCAACCCCGTGGCATCAGGATCAGTTTTACTGGCCGCTGGACGGAGTGAAGTGTGTGACCATGTGGATGCCCCTGGTGCTGATTGAAGCAGACATGATGGCGATGAAGTTCGTTCCTGGCAGCCATCTAGATGGCCCCATCACCATGAAGGAGATTTCTGACGACTCTGAAAAGTTTTTCAACAGCCACATTCACGAACGCCGCATGACAATTCATCAAGTTCAGGAAATGATTCCTGGAGATGCCACATTCCACGATGGATGGTGCCTGCATGGAGCGCCAGGCAACCGCACAGAAAGAATGAGGGAAGTCATGACTCTGATCTTCTTTGAAGATGGCGGCAGAATTTCCTCTCCCACAAACGAGTTTAGGAAGAATGATATGGCCGCCTTTTTCCCCGGGCAGGCTGCGGGTGACACTGCCGCTTCTCCGCTGAACCCCCTTGTTTTCAAAAGGTGACGCACCCTAAACAAACTCTGTGCTTGAAAAGGGCAGCCTGACTATAAAACTCGGGCTGCTCCTGGTTCAGTCTTCCTGTTCAACTGGCTTCGGCCTTGGACAGCCATCTCGAATTGCCCATTCATCTGTCTCAGTCTTTTCCCACAAAGCAACCTCTTTACGACGATAGGCAGTTCGTGAAAGCATGTGGGCTGCGACAGGTGAAGTGATAAAGATAAAAATGACGGCGAGGATCGCCCGCGAAGATTCCCCGGACCAGCCAAAGAAAAGAGCCGTCGCCAGCATGATCATTCCAAGCCCAAAAGTTGTAGCCTTGGTAACAACCTGCATGCGGGTAAAGACATCTGGCATCCGCACAATTCCAAGGGCGGCAATCAGCACCCAAAGGCTTCCGGCAAGCAGAAGAAAAGAAACTGCGACTTCCATTTATCTTTTCTCCTTCTCCATATAACGGGCAAAAGCG
The DNA here is from genome assembly GCA_964607175.1 of uncultured Fimbriimonadaceae bacterium. Lineage (GTDB taxonomy): Bacteria > Armatimonadota > Fimbriimonadia > Fimbriimonadales > Fimbriimonadaceae > JAKRSE01. The sequence continues at coordinate 36,064 of CAZSIM010000007.1, read as the reverse complement.
ACCGTGCTCAAAAACCCTAAGAGACCGAAAATCAAAACCCCATCCAAAAACCAGCTCTTTCCTGTCTGGATGGCGAAAGTGCCAATAAGACACATCAAAATAATGGACATAAGGTCCAGGGCCGCAACTCTATCCGGCAGAGTAGGCCCCACAAAAAGGCGCAGACCCGTCAGCAGAAAACTGACGGCCAGCATCGTCATGGCGATTGGGATTACCGCCTGAATCATCGCATCACCTCTAAAATCCGCTTTTCGAATCCATCTTTAATCGACTGCTTAAGGCTTTCGATGTTAGATTCCTTTGCATAGGCGCAGTGCAGGTACATCACGCTCTTATCCTCGCTGACATCCATACAGACAGTGTCTGGAGTCAAAGCCAAGAGAGTGAAAAGAAAATAGATTTCAGCATCGGTCTTTGCATCGAGTGGCAGGGCAATGATAGAAGGCTGAATGTGCAGTCCTGGGGTGAGGGTTTCTCTAACCAACCGCAGGTTCGCCAGCAGCAGCTCCCATAGAAAGAATGAAAAGAGGCCGATAATCTGAGGCAGTTTTTTAACTATCCTTCCCAGACGCGGGGTGCGGGTTGGAGGAAATATCCAGGCAATGCAGGAACTGATAATCAGACCAGTCACCACGCCGGTCAGATCCCACCCTCCCCAAAGAAGAACCCATGTGACAGTCCCTCCAGCACAGATGCCGAGCCTCACTTTCCTGCCTCCAAAATATTGTTCATCACCAAAGCTTCTGCCTGAGCTTCGGGAGCGAGAATCGACCTCATGGGCAGAGGGTCAGAAAGATCCCTGGCCATTCTTTCGCACTGCTGCTGAATGGGTTCGACGGCTAGAAAAGCAAAGCAGGCTATCAGGCCAAGAGCCGCTGCAGGAAGGAGGAATCCTTTTTTCTCCGGCATTTCCTTAGGAGCAGAACCTTCTTTAGCAAAGGCTTCGTTCCATATCTTTACCATCGCCATTAAAGTAAAAAGGCTGGCCGCAAGCGCTCCCACAATAACTGTCCACTCCTGGGTAGACAAGGCTCCTTTGAGCAGAGAAACCTTTGCCCAAAAACCGCTAAATGGCGGCAGTCCAGCCATAGAAAAGGCCCCTGCAAGAAAGATTGCAGTTGTCACTGGCTGAGCCGCTCTTAATCCCCCCATGGATCTCAATAAGCCAGTTCCAAAATCCTTCTCTACCATTCCGGCCAGATAAAAGAGTGAGGTTTTGGTCACCATATTGTGAAGAGTCATAAAAATGCCTCCCGCAATGGCTAAAGGAGTGCCGATCGCCACCCCGGCAAGCATGTATCCAATCTGACTAACGATTCCGAGGGTCAAGATTCTTCTAAAGTCGGTTTGACTGTAGGCGGCTAAGCCCCCCAGCACCATTGAGCAGACAGCAGCAGCCAAAAGCCAAGGAGCCAGAGCCTCTCTCGTCACGGCCAAGGGGCCAGTAAACATCCTAAAAATAACATAAACACCCACTTTTGTCAGAGTGCCAGCCATAAGCGCAGCCAGGGCTGGCGGCAGGACTCGATAGGATGTGGGCATCCATGTAAAGAGGGGGAAGACCGCGGCCTTTATGCCAAAGGCGGTCAATAGCAGAGCAGCAGCAGCAGCAGCCAAGTTAGGGTCTGCATCTGGAAGCCTAATGGTTAAGTGAGGGAACGAAAGGGTCCCTGACATTGCATAGATAAGCCCTGCTCCAGTAAGAAAAAATGTCCCTCCTAGCAGGTTTAATCCCATAAATCGCAGAGAAGCAGGCAGATCTTTTCTGCCGCCTTTAAGCGAAATAATGACGAAGCTAGACATAAGAATCACTTCGAACCAGACATAAAGGTTGAAGAGATCGGTAGTCAGATAGCTGCCTGTAATCCCTGCAGTCAGAATCTGCAGCAGGGGATGAAGAAGGTTAAGCTGCTTTTCGCCTGAGTTTGTCCAGTGTGCCGACCAAATGCCAAACCAAACGATGACTGAACTGACTAGAAGAAGAGTGGCCGAAAATGAATCTGCCGCAAAGGCGATGCCAAAAGGTGGCTTCCAGCCAGAAAAGCTGGCCGACTGAATTCCATTGACCTGCACTGTCTGCCACAACAGAAAACAGGTCACAACATAGAGAGTCGAAACAGCAACAGACCCCCAGCCGCGAGCCATGCCAAGCCTGGGCAGAAGCGTTATCAGCATCCCTCCTACAAAAGGAATGAGAAAAACTAAAGTGATAAGAAGTGATCCAGTCGTCAAGATCGCTTCTCCGTATCAAGCAGGTCGAGATCTTCGGTTCCTGATTCAACAAACTGACGCTTGACCAGAACCATGGCGAAGATAAGAACTCCAAAGCTGATGACAATAGCGGTAAGGATGAGTGATTGAGCCAAGGGATCTGACGTCACTCCTTCTGGCCTTACCTGACCAGCGGGAATCAAGGGCGCCTTGCCACGGACAAGCCGAGAACTGACAAACAGCAGAAGGTTTGATCCCGCCCCCAAAAGCATAAAGGCGAAAAGCATTTTCACCAAGCTTCGGCGAAGCAGAAGATACACGCCTGTTCCCATCAATAGGGCGACCACTATGGCTAGAACTATCTGCATCAGCCTTCCTTAATTGAGAGATAAATCATCGTAATGGTCCCCGACACGACAAGGTAGACGCCAATGTCAAAAAAGAATGGCGACCCGACTTTTATGCCTCCCAGCCAGGCTGGAGCCTGCCACCAAAGCCCTTTAAGAAAGCTTTGACCAAAGATCATTCCGCAGATGCCAGTAAAAACAGCGATAAGCAGCCCAGAAATAATCATTGCGTCAGGCTTGATCTTCATAGCTCGGCGAACAGCTGCGGCACCTTCTGATAAGCCTTCGAGAAGGAAGGCTGTTGCCAACAGAAGTCCGCCAATGAATCCACCGCCAGGGAGGTCATGTCCTCGGAATAGAAAGAATAAAGAAACCAAAGCCAAAATCGGCATCATCAAGCGGGTCAGCCGAATAAGAAGAAATGAGGTCAATCTGACACCTTCCTAAGCCTCATAAGCTCTTTGATCCCCCACGCTGCCAAGGCAAGAACCGTTATCTCGCCAATAGTATCCATGGCTCGAAAATCAACAATAATGGTGTTGACAACGTTGTGGCCCTTGGCTCCGGGAATACTGTTCGCTAGGTGGAAGTCAGAAACAGCCCTAGGATTGGGGTAAGTGTGGCTATACAAGGTGATGAGGCCAAAAAAGCCCCCCACTACCACTGCTATAGCAGCATCTCGCCAGCGGTCTTTTTTGCCTGAGATGCGGCGAAATCGCGGAAGTCGGCCAAGCACGAGAACCATAAAGACGACAGTCAAAAGGTCAACCAAAATCTGGGTAAGCGCCAAATCTGGTGCGGCCATAAAAATATAGATGGCTGTTGTGGCTAACCCCAGACTTCCCAGCAGGGCCATGGAGTTGAGCCGTGACCATGAAAACATGGTTAATCCCGCCCCTATCAGACCAGCAGCAAGAACTATAACCTCGTGCAGCTGAACCGGCATGAAATGGAAATCTCCAAAGCCTTGAGTGCGGTTGAGCAGAAGATAAAGCCCAAGCAGACAAGGGACTAGAAGGAACTCCATAAAGTCGAATCGCAGGCGGCGATGATCGAGAACATCAGAGATTTTCTGCGCGGCTAGATTGAAAATGCCGAGTCCCTGTGTGAAGTAATCCTTGTGGTCAACGACAGCGGGCATCTTGGCCCCCCAAGCCATATAGGCAGCCCCGCCAAGTACGATCGCCAGGGTGCTCAGGCCAAACTCCAGATTGACCCCGGCCCACAAATGGGGAGTTTTAACCGCCTCACCCACAGCTAACGAGGCGGCGAGGGGTTTGAGATAAGCTTCAGCAAAGGGTTCGAGCATCAAGCCCAAAATCAGGCTGGCGGCGCCCAAAACAACCACTGGAAGAGTCTTTGCCGTCTTAGAGACTGAATCGTAGCCCGATTTTGAGGACTTCTCTTTACCTGGCTTCTCTGCCTGACCAGCAAAGGGGCGAAGAGCCACTTGAAGCGCAGCGAAAACCCAGCTTGCAGCAGCGAGGATAACAAAAATCAGAATCAGGGGCTGACCAAGCAGAGCGGTGATCGTGTATTCCTTTCCTACAAAGCCAAAGAAAGGCACCAGACCAATCATCGAGAGCCCGGCTAAGCCGGCTCCCGCCCACACCCAGGGGATTTTTCTGCCCATGCCCTTGACCTCGCCAGGGTCACGTGAGCCTGCTTCTTTCTCAAGCAGGCCAGCAGTCATAAAGAGAGCCGCCTTATAAACAGCGTGCCCTACCAAAAAGAGAGCAAAGGCAAGAGCCGCTTTGGGTCCCCCCTGCACCGCCAAAATGCAGAGAAGGGCAAGGCTGCCAAGGGTCGTAGCCGCCAGCAGACGCTTAAAATCTCTAGCTCCCCAAGACATCCAGACGGCGACAACAAGAGTCGCAGCAGCTGGCCAGGTAATGAGGTCTCGCCATAGCGGCAGTTCAGACAAAGTCGGCTGAAGTCTTGCCGCCAGATAAACACCCGCCTTGACCATCGTAGCCGAGTGAAGGTAGGCCGAAACTGGCGTCGGTGCAGCCATGGCCTTGGGCAGCCAGGAGAAGAAGGGGAACTGAGCCGATTTGGTCCAAACACCGGCAGCCAGCAGAATCAGGATGGGCAGAGTTGATGCCGACCCCTGCCAAGCCAGGGGAAGATCAGAGAACTTAGTGGCACCGGTTTCGGCGCTAAGCCACAAAAGCCCAAGCAGAAGAGCCAAACCGCCCCCACCTGTAATGATGAGAGCCTGCAGAGCCGATTTTCGTGACTTCTCTTCTTCGCCATAAAACCCTATGAGAAGAAAGGAGGTGATGGAGGTCAGCTCCCAAAATACGAAAGTCAGAAGAAGGCTGTCGCTGAGGACTAGACCCAGCATAGAAGCCATAAAGGCCATGAGCCCAGAAACTAGGCGTCCCAGCTTTGGATCAGACCCCATAACCCCTCCTGTGTAGAAAAGGATAAGGCTGCCGATCCCCAAAATCATCAGGGCAAAAACCTGGCTCAGTCCATCAAGACGCCAGGCAAGGTCGATGCCAAGAGAGGGGGCCCAAGGACGCGATTCGATGAGTCCGGCGGGGAGCTGAGCAATCCACAAAAAGCCCGCTAAAGGAGCAAGGGCGGCCAGGATTGGCGACCACCTTCGATGATCTTCTCGAAGGCAGTTAGCCGCAAGCCCGGCTATGGCGCCCGCCCCAAACAAAAGGGCCAATAGAATCTCGAACTGAGACATAGCAGACCCCCTTGATTTCAGCCAAGGGCATACTGACTATACCCTTTTAGGGTCATTCATCCCTTTGTAAATGCAGTGGCTGCAGTCTCAACCCCTCAGGGGCTGGGCCTTCAGTCTATATTCAGGTTCAAGCCTAACCGATCAGTTCTGTCGGAAAGTCCTGCCAAGAAACGGGTCTCAGCCAGCGTTCCATTGCGGCCAGCCCGACACTCGTAAATCGAGGATCAGTTGTTGAGGGGAAGGGACCGCCATGCTGCATTGCCGGGCTGACTTCTACCCCTGTTGGGAATCCGTTCGCGATGACTCTACCAGCCTTTGCAGCCGCAATGGGGGCCAGTTCCTTAACAGAGTCGTGATCGGACTCAGCAAAAAACAGGCTGCAGGTGAGCTGGCCTTCCAACTGGCTTAACAGCGACTTAAGTTCGGTGACGCTGCTGACTGTGACCGCCAAATGGAAAGGACCAAAAACTTCCTCAGCAAGGAGGGGGTTTTTAAGCAGTTCCTGACCAGATATTCTGCAGAGCATAGGCGAAGTTCGGCATGGCTCAGCTGCTGGACCTTCTGCCACTTTGACTGCTGCCTCAGAACCTGCAGCCTCAACCGAGAGGCGAAGATAGTTCTCGGCGATTCCTGTGTTGAGGGCCTGGCATAAGCTGCCTGCTCTGACCTTTTCAGCCAAGACCTCAATAAAACTCTCCCATGCCGGGCAGGCAATGCCGATGCTTAATCCCGGATTGGTGCAGAACTGACCGCCGCCCAGGGTGACAGACGCATAAAGGCCCTCGGCCAAGGCGGCATATTTTTCATCCAAAACGCCAGGAAGGAAGATCTGAGGGTTGATGCTGCCCATCTCAGCAAAAACGGGGATCGGAACCTCTCTTTCGTTTGCCAGCTTCCACAGAGCCAAGCCAGCGTTCTTTGATCCAGTAAAACCTGCTCCTGCCGCCAGGGGGTGCGAAACCAAAAGCTGGCCAGTTTCTGCCAAGCCGTGAATCTGTGAGAAAACTCCGCCAGGCAGCCCACAGTAATCCACCGCGGCATTGACTGCCTGGGCGACAAGGTGGCTGGTATTAGGATGACTGGGATGCGCCTTAACGACAACGGGGCAGCCAGCTGCCCATGCGCTGGCCGTATCGCCGCCTGCGGTAGAAAAGGCGAGAGGAAAGTTTGAAGCCCCAAAAACGATGACTGGACCAAGAGGCTGAAGAGTCCGTACCAGCCCTGGCTTTGCCAAGGGCTGTCGGGCCGGATCAGCTTCATCCACAAAAGGAGTGAGACGGTGAGAAGTCTGCCTAAGGTGGGCGGCAAAGGCTCTAAGCTGCCCGCAGGTGCGTCCTCTTTCTCCGGTCAGCCTTGCCAAAGGCAGTCCCGATTCTGCCATCGCTGTTTCCAACAGCAGATCTCCCAGAGCCTCAATCTGCCCTGCCACAGCGTCAAGAAACTCTGCTCTCTTTTCGCTTGACCGCCATTCCTGACTGGCAAAGGCGGCAGAGGCCGAAGTCAGGGCAGCCTTGACCTCATTGGCCCCGCCTGCAGGATAAAGCCCTCCTAACTCTTCGCGAGTCACAGGGTTGACGGCTTGAATCACCCCGCCTCCGAGGACGGCGGCACCAGCGATGAAATGAGAAGGAGAAGTGAGATCAGGCATGACGGGTTGGGGAGAGTAAAGAAAGATCAAGTTCAGGGGCTTCTCCAGTCAAAAGCTGAGAAGCCAGCAGTCCAGTGACGGGCCCCAGGCTCATGCCCATCATTCCATGTCCAGCGGCAGCCACAAGATTTTGCGCCATCGGCAGGGTGCCAAGATAGGGCAGTCCATCTGGCGAACAAGGCCGCAGACCCACCCACGATTCATCTTTTGTCCCATCCTGCCTGACATCGAGGGGCGAGAGGCCAGGATAGAAGGCTCGAATCGCCTCTTCCATGCCTGCCAAACGAGCTTGATTGATGTTCAGGCGGTTGGGTCCAAGTTCCATTGTTCCAACAAAACGGGTGCGGTCGCAAAAAGGGGTCACGGCAACTCTGGCTTCAACCAGAATCGCAGGGATTGAAGGGCGTCGGGAATCCCAAAGATTCAGTCCGTAGCCTTTGCCAGCCAGCAGGGGCAGATTAACTCCCAGGCCTGCCACCAAGTCTCGGCTCCAGACCCCTGTCGCAAGAACAAAGGCATCCGCTTCCATCTCTCCCCCTTCCTCAAGAAGGACTGCCTTGGCCCTGCCTGATTCGTGACGAAATGACTTCGCTCTGCCTGCAGCAAACCGAACGCCCCTTTGAGACAGAGCATCAGAAAGCTTGACCATCATTTCAAGAGGGTCTACCTGGGCGTCATCCTTAAAGCGGACTCCCCCCTGCAGTGTTGGGGTGAAAGAAGGCTCCATCGCGAGCAGATCAGATTGAGAAAGAAAATCAACACCCAGCCCCATCTTAACGGCTGTTTCACCGAAGGCACGCTCCTCCTCCCAGGCATGGGAATCCAGACAGACCATGGTGAGTCCCTCCTGCCTAAAACCCCAGTCTGCACCCAGTTCATCAGCCAAAGCCTTGTGTTCACGCCTGCCGATAAGGTTGAGATCGCGAAGAAGGGGAGAAGCCTTTTCAACATGGCTTTTTTTCGCACTGAGCAGAAATCGAAAAGCCCACGAGAGGGTTTTGAAATCAAGAAGGCTGCTGAACCCAAAGGGTCCCTTGGGCTGAAGCATCAGCTTAAGCCCAGTCATCAGCAGGCCCGGTGAAGCCAAGGGAACAAAGTGGCTGGGGACAATAAGTCCTCCGTTGCCAAAGCTGCAGCCCTGCGAAGGCGGCTCGTGCGGACTGACAAGAGTCACATCAAAGCCCTTTCTGCTGAGATGCCACGCTGAAGAGAGTCCAACGATTCCTGCCCCGACAACGACAGCCTTCGGCACTAAGGCTCTCCTGCCAGTTCAACAAGACCCCAGGCAAAGGGGTCTTCACTGTCAAAAATCAAGGAGGCTTCACTGTTTACAAAGGCGCGCCCTTTTATCAGGCTTCGCACTCTGCCATCAGAAAGCTCCTGGGTGATTCGCGCAGTAAAAACACTCCCAGTCGTGGATTCCTGATAGTAGTCCTTTTCAGATGGCCACTCGCCCCTGGCATAAAGCATTGCCATCTTTGCGCTGGTGCCAGTCCCGCAGGGTGACCGATCATAAGCCAGGCCGGGACAGAGGACAAAGCTGCGGCTGTGAAGTTCAGGCCGTGATGGAGCCCCAAAGAGCTCAATATGGTCGATAACTCCGCCGTCGCTGCCCTTCATGCCACTGGCGTCCAGAGCAGCCCTAATCTTGGCGCTCAGATCGGTGAGATGACTGGCTTTATCCAGAGAGATATCGTAATAAGCCTCTCTGACCAAGTAGAACCAATTGCCGCCATAGGCGATATCGCCTTTGACTCTGCCAACACCCGGCACATCAAGCTCAAAATCCTTGACTTCAAGCCACGATGGCACGCCCAGAAAGACCACATCGCCATTCTCTTCAAGCCTGGCCTCAACCTTTCCGGCTGGAGTTTCGAAAATATGCAGGCCAGGCTGAATTCTCCCAAGATAGCGCAGTGTTTCCACAACACCGATCAAGCCATGTCCGCACATGCCCAGATAGCCTGTGTTGTTGAAAAAGATGATTCCTGCCGCAGCCGAATCTGACTGAGGCGGCAGAAGCAGAGCTCCAACCAGGACATCAGAGCCTCTTGGTTCGCAGACGACCGCCTTTCTAAAAGAATCGAACCTTGCAGCAAAGTCGGCTTTCTTCGCATTGAGGTCAGCCCCCTGCAGCTCAGGGCCGCCTGCAATGACGACCCTTGTCGGCTCTCCGCCCGTATGAGAATCAACGATCTTGACCATGTGATCTTTCTTGTGGACCAAGTGATTTATTAAAGAGTGGGCCGGGCAGCCAAACCTTCACGAATAACCCGCAGGGTCTCTTCTCTTTCGGCTCCCGTCAGGTCGAGTCGAGGCAGCCTCACTCTTTCTGAACCCAAGCCTACTTCCTGAAGGCAGAGCTTGATTTTCTGCACGAACTTGCCTCCTACATCAAGATGCAGCAGAGGGGTGTACCAGCGGTAAAGCTCTCTCGCTTCTTCCCACTTCCCTGCCATCATCAGGTTCCACAGATGCTGATTTTCCTTGGGGAAGGCAAGGCCAATGCCTGCAATCCACCCCTTGGCGCCAAGGAAAACACATTCCAGGGCCAAATCATCGACACCTGCCATGAGGGTAAATCTGTCGCCGGAAAGGTTGATGATGTCTGTGATCCTTCTTACATCGCCACTTGATTCCTTCACTGCCCTCAGGTTCTCAATATCCGAAAGGCTGTGCAGCATCTCTGGCGTCACATCAACGCCATATCCGATTGGGTTGTTGTAAAGAATCCAAGGCAGCTGAGTGTTGGCGGCAACAGTTCGGAAATGGGTCAGAGTTTCAGCTGAATCACCCTTGTAAACCAAGGCGGGAAGAACCATCAGTCCCTTGACGCCAGCTTCTGTAGCTCGATCCACCCACTTGTTGGCAGCATAGGTGTTGAGTTCTGCAACGCCAGAAACAACAGGAACCCGACCAGCCGAAACTGAAACAGCCAGCTTCAGCACTTCTTCCTTCTCTTCATAGGCGAGGGCCGCATTCTCTCCCAAAGAGCCGAGCATCACCAAGCCCTGAACTCCAGAATCAATGATCACCTCAAGGTGCTTGGCTGTCGCATCCAGGTCAAGTGAAAGATCTTCTTTAAACTGGGTGGTGACGGCCGGGAACACTCCTTCAAAGCTGATCGAGGACATGAAGAGAATTATGGTCCCCTGGGCAGGAGTCCTGTGCTAAGAACGCCACTGATTCTCGCGAACGTACATCTCATTGGGTCAAACAGACCCTGTTAAAAAATGAAAAGGGCCTTGATAACAGGAGCCAACAAAGGCATTGGATTGGAAACGGCAAAGCAGCTGGGCAGGCAGGGGGTTGAGATTCTGCTCGGTTCACGAGATTTGGCAAGGGGAGAGGCAGCGGCTAAAGTTCTGCGCGAAGAAGGAATTACAGCTCACGTCATCCAGCTAGATATGGAAGACCCTGAATCTATCAAGTCTGCCGCCGACAAGATCACCAGCAGTTTTGAAAGCCTGGATATCCTTGTCAACAATGCAGGTGTCTGGCTTGAAGGGCAGGATATGGGGACTTCCACCGCTGCCATTATCAATCAAGCTGACCTGCTAAAGACTTTTCAGGTCAATCTTTTTGGCCTTGTAGACCTGACACAAAAGCTGCTGCCCCTGCTCAAAGCAGCTCCTGCCGGACGAATAGTCAACCTTTCCTCAATCCTGGCTTCCCTATCCCTTCAGGCAGATCCAAAAGCAGAAACTTACGGAGTCAAGGTTTTTGCCTACAACTCAAGCAAGGCCGCTCTCAACTCATTTACCATTCACTTGGCCTACGAGCTTCGGGGCACAAAAATCAAGGTGAACTCTGCTCATCCCGGCTGGGTTTTAACCGACTTAGGCGGACCCCAAGCACCTATGAATGTGGAGCAGGGAGCAAAAACCTCCGTATGGCTGGCCACGCTTCCAGAAGACGGCCCGACAGGAGGCTACTTCCACATGGAACGCCCCCTGCCTTGGTAGCAGGCTTCTGGCAGCCATCTGCCTGCCAGGGCAGGTGGCTGCCAGAAGCTTAAGAATCCTCTGAAGACCTCTAGTTCCAGGGGGCTTTGGCCAAAATCCACTCCATCGGGCAGAAGCCTGTGACAGAAATTATTAGCAGGCCAACCCCAGGGAGGCCAGCCAAGATAAACCATCCAGGGTTCATCGTCTGCCCCAGATAGAGTCCAACAAAAATCATCATGGCCGCTATAAAAAAGGCCTGACGCAAGGGTGCAATTCCGGCTTTTGCCGGATGATCTATGGCAAATCCCTCTGCCCGCCACGCTCCTGTACCCCCTTCGAGCACCAAGGTCTTTAGGCCGCTGCCGGCAATCATGTCCTGGCAGGTTTTGGCTCTGTGTCCTGCGGCACAAATCAGCACGACGGGAACACTTTGGTCAAAATTGCCTGCGGCTTGGCTAAGAGCTGCCGCAGGCAGGTTAACGGTGCCAGGAATATGTCCGGACTTGAACTCAAAAGCAGTGCGGACATCTACCAGCTTGAGCAAGGTTCCTTTTTCCACCAGCCTGTTTAGCTCTCCTGCCGAAATAGAATCTCCCTTCATGGTTACAAGTGAGAGACACAGAATAGGAATCTAGATTCAAGCGCTGGGCAAAAGACCTCAGCTACTCATGCTGCTTAAGGTCTTCAGCTAGATAAGAATGAAACTGGTGAACGCCCTTTTCTCTTTCAGGACTGAACCTTCCTTGTGAGTAAAGCCGCGACCGCAGTCCCTTCTGAACCAGTTCCACCACTGCCTCATCTTCCCTTTCCACTCGGTCAAGAGCGGCCCCAGCTCCCACGCTCCGGCGAGATTCATCCAACACAAAGGGAATAAATGTGACCTTGGTTTTATCTGGAGCAAGGGGCCTTACAACATTGACCGATAGACCCCAAGGGTAAAAATTCAGCATCAGGTTGGGATAAAGCCAAAAGTAATAGGCTGCCACCCTGGTCCCTTCATCTGGGTGCCCCGAAGGGAGTTCAAAACAGTCTTCTCCCCCTGCTGCTGTGCCCAGCTGCAGATTTCCTCCTTCAAACAGTTCTGTTCGATAGGTGCCGTAATCAAGGGTCGCATTCAATGCGGCATGAATGTAGGGAATGTGAAAGCCTTCGAGATAATTGTCAACGTACAAAGCCCAATGTCCTTTGACAAGATATTCGCGAACTCCTCCCGGATCATGGACAAACTGCTCCATCGGCAGAAATCCTACGCGACGATCAACTTCGGCCAGCATGCTTTTCAGGCTCACTCTGGGGGCTAATGAGCAGAAGAGCCATTTCCTCCATTGAGCAGAGGGCACCAAGGGCAGATCATCTTTCTCACAAGGAAAGTTTTGAACGCCTTCAAACTCGGGCATAAACTGCATCCTGCCATCCAGCCCAAACCGACGGCCATGATAGCGGCACCTTAAGCTGTTTAAGACGCCTGCGCCCTCGCAGACAATGTTTGCCCTATGAGTGCAGACATTGCTAAGGCAGCGAACCTCGTCGTCTCGATCTCGGGCGAAAAGCAGCGGCTCATCAAGACTGCCCTCTAGGAGTGTAAAGGGATAAACCTGCCCCGGCACCTTGCAGCTCTCAACTTCTGTAATGAACTGCCACGACCGGGCAAAAACCTTATCCAACGAAGCATCGTAGACCTGAGGTTCTGTATAAAAGCGGCCGGGAAGGGTCCCCGAAGCTGTCACATCTGAATGGACTCCCCAAGACATAAGCAGCAGGGTACCCCCCAAGATTAGCCTGAAGAGAGCTGTAAAAGCCTGGCTTCTTTAGCATAGCGGCCAGGAGATAGGCCCACAAAACGGCTGAAAGCAATACTGAAGCTGCTGGCAGAAAGATATCCCACACGATGGGCCACCTCTTCCAAGCTCAGCCTCCCCTTGAGCAGCAGGTTTTTCGCCAAGGCCATTCTCCAAAAGAAGAGATACTCCATGGGAGGCACCCCAATCGTGCTGGTGAACTTATCGAAGAACGAAGACCTTGACATGGCTGCAATAGCAGCCAGCTGTTCAACTTTCCAAGGCCGAGACGGGTCCAGATGCAGCTGCCGGATCACTTCGGCAAGCCTTTCATCCGAGAGGCCCTTCAACAGCCCGGAGGGGGTGTTTAGGCCATTGCTTGTCCTAAGGGCTTCAATAAGCAGCAGCTCAACCAGCTTCTCCAGGGCAATATTTTTTCCTGGCTGACTGGCTTTAGCCTCCGCATCAATCAGATGGACATAAGCCGCCAGCTTCTCTGCTCCCTTGACATGAAGCATGGCAGGCAGAAGCGCCGTCAGCAGTGCTGAATCAGGCGACTCAAACTCAAAATAGCCGCCAAGAAGCACCGCATTGACAGGTGAATCCAACTTTCCGTGCCTCAGCTCGATATGAGAGGCTGGATTGGGTTTTGGATCAGTCAAAACAGGAACAGCTTCTTCGAAGCTGGAAAGAACAAAGCCTGGTGTCGTGGGTAGAAACACGAAATCACCTTCTTCTAGGCAAATGGCTTCCTGACCGTCCAGCTTCAGCAGACAGCTCCCTTCAAGCAGAGTGCAGAAGCTGGGCTGGCCAAATGCCGAGTACTTGACAGCCCACGCGCCAGCACCCTTGATCACTTTTGACCCGACCGCACGAGGCCGAAGAAGACCGAAAATCTCTGAGAGTGGATCATTCATATTGGACTACCACAAACAAAAACCGGATTTTTATTTATCAATTATCCGATTCTTGATTTTACAATACCTGAATGGAACCAAGAACGGATTTCACCCCAGACACAGTTCTCATCACTGGCTGCTCCTCTGGCTATGGCCTTGAAACCGCAAGACACTTTCTTTCAAAAGGCTGGAACGTGGCTGCCACCATGAGAAAGCCAAAGGCTGATCTCTTCCCTCAAAGTGACAGGCTGAGAGTGATTGAACTGGATGTGACAAGGCCAGAGAGCATCGAAGCTGCTCTGCAGGAAGCCGGCCCCATTGATGTTTTGGTGAACAATGCTGGCATCGGGTTGATTGGCGCTCTCGAAGCCACATCCATGGACCAAGTAAAAACGATTTTCGAAACAAACACCTTTGGCGTCATGGCTATGGCTCAGGCTGTAATCCCCCAGTTTCGAGAAAGAAAGAAGGGGAAAATCATCAATGTCACTTCCAGCGTAACCCTTGCTCCCATGCCCCTGGTATCAGTCTATGCCGCCAGCAAGATGGCCATCGAGGGCTTCAGCGAATCTTTGAGCTTTGAGCTGAAGGACTTTTGCATTAAGGTCAAGCTTGTTGAGCCTGGCTACGCTCCAACCACAAGGTTCTCTGAAAACTCCTCAATCCGCCTTGAGGATGTCATACCAGAAGCCTACATGCCCTTTGCTCAGCCCATTCTCGCGGCATTTGCTGCTCCTAGTTTGGTGACACGCGAAGCCGATGTGGCGGAAGCGATATGGAGAGCGGCGACTGATGGATCGAATCAGCTTCGGTACCCCGCCGGGCCAGACGCAGTTGAACTGGCAAAGCTCAAATACAGCGCCTAGCCCCTATCATGCGGCAGCACGACAAAGCGTTCCCAAGAAGATGGCGGATTATTCCGCCTTCTTCTTGGGAGCTGATTTCTTCGGAGCAGCCTTCTTGGCTGTCGTCTTTTTTGCTGGCGATTTCTTGGCTGGAGCCTTCTTGGCGGCATCCGCTGTTTTTGAAGCGGCAGCTGATCGGGATGAAGCAGTGCCTCTTCTTCCCTTCTTTTTGGCCGGAGGACCGGCGGCCTTTTTCGCTTCTATCAAAGCCTGAGCCTGCTCTAAAGTGATCTCGGCTGGTTCAACGTTCTTTGGCAGAGTCGCATTAAACTCACCGTCGGTCACGTAGGGCCCATAGCGGCCAGAAAGAACCTTCAGTTCTCCCCCCCCTTCAAGGGCCAGCACCTTCAAGGGCTCGCGGGGAGTGGAAGCTGCTCTTTGAAATCTATTCTTCCCCCCATTTGCAAGAGCCTCTAATGCCTGATCTTGAGTCAGCCCAGCCGCTGCCTGCCAGTCGCCCACATTTGCTTTCTTTTCGCCAGATGTCAGGTAGGCGCCATAACGCCCCACCGCAAGATTGATCGGCTCACTGGTCTCCGGATCGGTGCCGATCACCCTAGGAAAGCTGAAAAGAACACCAAGCTGGTCGTCTGACAAAGTGCCAGGGTCAGTTCCGGGCGGAACAGTAACCCTTTTAGGAGCCGCTCCTTCTTCTTTTTCCTCTTCGGTCAGATCCTGCTCAAGGTAGTCGCCAAATCTTCCCTTCTTCAAAAAGACCCTGCGGCCAGAAGCAGGCTCAGTGCCGATGGATTCGGGCCCCTTCGCAGACCTTTCCAAAAGCTCAAGCACGACTGCTTCGGTCAAATCAGCCGGAGGCAGCCCTTCTGGCACATTGGCAGTGTTGCCTTTGCCGCCTTCTCCCCTCTGCAGAAAGGCACCCGTCCGCCCAATTCTAACAACAACGTCTTCTGCGACTTTAAGGTGTGGATAAGGAATATCCTTGCCCTTCGTTTCAACCTGCGACTCAAGTCCATCTGAACCTTCATAAAACTCGCGCAGAGTCTGAGTTGGAGGACGGCTGCCCTGGGAAACTTCGTCCAGCTCTTCTTCCATCTTGGCTGTGAAGTGGGTATCCACCAGCTCAAAAAAGTGATCTTCAAGCAGTGTCGTCACGGCCATGGCGGTGAAGGTTGGCACCAGTTCCTTGCCCTTCTTAAAAACGTAGCCTCGGTCTTCAATCGTGCCGATGATCGTCGCGTAGGTGGAGGGGCGTCCGACGCCTTCTTTTTCCAAGATATCCAACAGGCTGGCTTCGGTATAGCGGGCAGGCGGCCGGGTGGAATGCTTGTCTGCCGTGACTCCTTTAGCCACGACAACTTCGTTGAGAGCCACTTTGGGAAGAATTTTTTCCTTGTCGCCCAGTTCAGCTTCGGGGTCGTCCATGCCTTCGACATAGACTCTCAAAAACCCTGGGAAAACGATTCTTTTGCCCGAGGCTCCGAAGATGAAATCTCTGCTGGCGTGAGAGACAGTGACTTCCACCTTTGTCCTCTCCACCTCGGCTGGCTTCATTTGGCAGGCAAGAGTTCGCTTCCAGATTAAGTCGTAAAGCTTATACTGTTCCGATGTCAGCAGCCTTTGAATCTCAGAAGGCTTTCGGTCCATTTTGGTCGGCCTAATCGCTTCGTGAGCTTCCTGAGCGTTTTTCGATTTCGATTTGTAGCGCACTGGCTGAGCGGGCAGATACTCGGGACCATAGAGTGAAGTGATCGCTGTTCTCGCTTCTTTCAGCGCCGATTCTGCCAAGGAAAGCGAGTCAGTTCTCATGTAGGTAATGAGGCCAACTCGTTCGCCGCCACCTAGATCGATGCCTTCGTAAAGCTCCTGAGCGATCTGCATGGTGCGGCGGGCGGTAAAGCCCAGCTTGCGGTTAGCCTCCTGCTGCAGAGTCGAGGTCATAAAGGGAACTGGCGGGTTCTCTCTGCCCGGAGAAGCTTCGTTGTGGGTGACAGTCCAGGGTTTGGCCTGAGCCAAGGCTTCTCTTAGGTCCTGAGCTTCCTCTTGGTTAAGCCAGTACTGATCTTTGTTCTGAAACTCACCCTGAAGGCTAAAACTGCCTCCATCGGCAAGCCTTCTTCCGCCAATTTTCTGCAGCTTGGCTGTAAATCCGCCTGAACTGGCTTTAAGGTCGGCCTCCAAATCCCAATAAGTGGCTTCCCTAAAGGCCATCCTGTCGCGTTCCCGCAGGACAACAAGGCGGACAGCAACACTCTGGACTCTTCCTGCGCTAAGCCGGGGAGCCACCTTCCGCCACAACAGGGGGGAAAGTGTGTAGCCAAAAAGTCGATCGAGAATACGACGGGTTTCCTGAGCCTTAACCAGGTGAATATCAAGCTGGCGCGGGGTTAAGATGGCAGCATTGATCGCCTCTGGCGTGACCTCGTGAAAGACGATTCTTTCAACCTTAGCTGCTTTTTTGGGATTGATCACCTGAAGGACGTGCCAGGAAATCGATTCTCCTTCCCTGTCTTCGTCTGTTGCGAGCAGAATGTGATCGGCGGATCGAGCCGCCTGCCGCAGGGTGCTGACCTGCTTCTGCTTGCTGCCAGGCACAACATAAATGGGCTCGTAATCCTTGGCGACATTGACGCCGAGACGGGCCCACTTTTCCTTTTTCAGGTCAGCCGGAATCTCATCACTGCCTTCAGGGAGATCTCGAACATGGCCATAACTGGCGTGGACCTCGTAGTCAGAGCCTAGAATGCGGCTGATAGTACGAGCTTTGTTGGGGGATTCGACGATGACGAGAGTCTTTGCCATGGGGGCTCAGGGCCGGGATTTAACCCATGAATTGGCATGAGTCTGAGCAAGGTCCTGATGCTTGGGACTCTTGGCGGGCCTAGAAACGTTTGTTTTGGAGGGAATGCCCAGAGTTCCCATACAATGACGAGATAAACATGACCTCTTCGCCCCTCCTGCTTTTGGCCTTGGCCTTCCCGCAATCGGCCCCTGCTTACGCCCCTGCTCCCAGTGAAAACTGGGTGGGACTCTACATTCAGGGCAGCAAGATAGGCCACACCACTACGCGGGAGTGGACGGAGG
>CAZSIM010000007.1:178-18576 GCA_964607175.1 uncultured Fimbriimonadaceae bacterium | reverse complement strand
GCGAACCGAGAGCAAAACTGTCATCAGCGCAGCGATGCTGGGGGCTGGCCTGCAAATGACCATTGACTCGGAATCGACCAGCACCAAGGAGGGCCGACCGAAGAACCTTAAGTTCATCATGAACTCGGGCGGGCGCACCCTTAAAGTGACTGCAGATTTTCTGCCTGGCAGGATCAATGCTGTCAGCGAAAGTGAAGGGCAGGTGCAGAAGCAGACCCTCACCATTCCCCAAGGCATGGAAGTGGTGGAAGATCCAGCCAACGAGGCTATGAAAAGAGCCAAACAGGGCAAGGCTGGCGGAAAGTTTTTGGTTTTTGACCCCAACTCGCTTTCACTGCCAGAAGTGACTGTCACCGATATGGGAGAAGCAGAACGAACCGTCAAAGGAAAACCAGTCAAGGGACATCGTCTGCTGGTGAATGACCCCAGAGCCCCTCTGGATATCCTTCTCAGCGATGCAGGCAGCCTGATTCACGCTCAAGGCCCTATGGGAATGGAGATGATTCCTGAATCGATGGAAGAAGCCTTGACCATTCCCACCGGCGGGTCTGATATCGCTCTGGCTTCATCGATCAGGCCAGACAAGCCCCTTCCCCTCAGCGCAGCCAAAATGACCCTTAAGTTTTCTGGCCGCGACCTCAGCCATCTTCCCAATGATTCGCGGCAGCAGATTAAGGCTCAAGGCCCAGACTGGCTGGTGACTCTCAATAAAGAACCTCAGAACCGACCATCTGGCCTGATAGGAAGCGTCAAGGGACAAGAAGAATGGCTGAAGCCAGACCTTAGGATTCCCAGCGATCAGCCGATTTTTGCCCAAACGGCAAAGAAAGTGATCGGCAGCGAAACCAAGGTGCTGGCAGCAGCCGAAAAGCTGAGGCAATGGGTCTATTCCGAAGTTGATGTCAACGCCGGAATTGGCGTCATGAGGGATGCCGCAGAGATCCTCAGAACAAAAGAGGGCGTCTGTCGCGACCATGCTGTGCTGATGGCGGCTCTGCTTCGATCAGCCGGCATTCCAAGCCAGCTGGTCAGTGGAATCGTCTATCAAGACGGAGCTTTTTACTACCATGCGTGGGTGGAAGTCTGGTCGGGAAGCGAGTGGGTTGGCGTCGATTCGACCCGCCCATCCCCACGGCTGACCCTAGGACATGTCAAGATTGCACAGGGCTCTGTAGCCCAAGCCTTCGTCAGTTTTCTTCTGGATGGAGCAAAAATAAGTCTTGTTGGAGAACGCTGAAGAGCAGTCGGGTCTGACGGTGGAGTCAGATCAGACTCATAGCGAAAAGCAGACAGGCGGCAGGGGCAGACGTCCCCGTCGTCCAATCCCTCTTGGCACAGTCATCGTTGGCATCTGTGCTGTCATTGGGGCTGCCTGCGGCGCCATTTTTCTCCCCCTTTTCATGGAGTCGATTTCGCGAGGAATCGCCCAGCTTATCAACAGCACAGGCATAAGAACAGCCACTGCATACAACTACACAAACTTCTTTTTTGTGTATTTCATGATGGGCCTCTTCGGGCTCATTCTTGGCGGCGGGCTTGGCGCCTTTGGCGTTAGGCTTGTCAGCACATCTGTCGCCAAATGGGAGAGGCTTGAAACTGGCGACAAGGTTGATGTCTTTCTCGGCATCTTTGCAGGCATCATCCTTTCCTTCCCTTTTTATGTTCTTTTTCAAGGGCTTGGACAGGTTATTACTCCTTTCATCACCATCTTCCTTTCACTCGGATTAGCCTCAGTTTCGGTTTACGTTCTCAAAGCTGTCCGAGATGTTCTGCCTTGGCACACTGTCAAAGCAGGAACAGCGGTGCGGCGTTCTGGAATCAAAATTCTTGACACCAATGTCCTCATCGACGGAAGGCTGTACGACATTGTCAAGGCTGGCTTTTTAGAAGGTGAGCTTTATGTGCCTCAGTTCGTGCTTTTGGAACTTCAGACCATTGCCGACGCCTCTGATGTGCTGCGCCGACAAAGAGGGCGAAGAGGTCTTGAAGTGCTTAAACACCTTCAGGCCGAGTTTAAAGTAACAGTTGGCGAATACGACAAACATGCGACTGATGAGAAAGAGCCTGTCGATTCCCGCTTAGTGCGAATCGCCAAGGCAGTCGGAGGCGACTTGGTCAGCAACGATTTCAACCTTAATCGTGTTGCCAGAATTCAGGAAGTTTCTGTCCTCAGCATCAATGATCTGGCCCTGGCCCTAAGGCCAACGGTTCTTCCTGGCGAAACAATGCTGCTGCCCCTCATTAAAGAAGGCAGCCAGTATGGTCAGGCTGTCGGCTACCTGGACGACGGCACCATGGTAGTCGTTGAAGGAGGAAGGCAGGCGCTGGGCGAAACTGTTGAAGTCTCTGTAAGCCAGGTGATTCAAACTGAGCGCGGCAAAATGATTTTTGCCACTTACGACGAAAACGAAAACGGCCCCCCCACAAGCGGCGGGGGAACAAGACGCCGCGGCCGTTAACAGCTATGGTTTCCGCTCTCCTCTTGGCAGCTGGCTCATCAACCCGCTACGGACGCAGCAAGCTGACTGAAAAGCTGCCGGATGGCAGAACCGTATGGAGAACGTCTTTTGACCTCCTTGCCAGCCACCCCTTAATTCACGAAGTCATCATTGTCGCCAGTCCCGAGCTTCTGCCAGATATAGCTTCGCAGCTCCCCACGGCAAAGGCAGTTCTGGGAGGTCAGACAAGGCAGGAAAGCAGTTTGGCTGGCTTTAAGGCCCTTGATCAGAAAGCAGAGATTCTGCTGATTCACGATGCAGCCCGCCCCTTTGCCTCTTCCGAGCTGGTTTCTGCCGTCATCGAAGGGGCAAAAAAACACGGTGCCGCCTACCCTGGCCTCAAGGTCGTTGATACAATCCGCGAAGTCGGTGAAGCCCAATCCAAAACGCTTGATCGATCCCTTCTGCGCAGTGTGCAGACCCCCCAGGCTGGCCGCGTCGAGCTTTTTCGAAAGGCCTTTGACGAGACAGATGAAGAATCCACAGACGACATGGCTCTGCTGGAGAAGATAGGAATCAATCCTTTTTGTGTGCCTGGCGAGCCAGGCAACATCAAGGTCACTTATCCCTCTGACCTGGAGGCGGTGAGGGCACACACAATGGAGATCAGAACCGGTTTTGGCTACGATGTTCATCGGTTTTCGACCGATCTTGACAGGCCGCTTATGCTGGGTGGAACTGCCTTTGCTGGCCCGGGCTTAGAAGGCCATTCTGATGCCGATGTGCTTCTTCACGCCATCACGGATGCCATCTTGGGTGCAGCTGCCATGGATGATATTGGCGTTCATTTTCCGAACACCGATCCAGAGTGGAAAAACGCAGACTCAATCAAATTTTTGATAAAAGCAGTAGAGCTGACAGCAGCAGCAGGCTGGGAGGTTCAGCATATAGATGCCACGATCCTCGCAGAAAAGCCAAAAGTAATGCCCCGCCGTATTGAAATCAGAACTTCGATCGCTGAAGCCTGTGGACTGCGCCTCGACCAGGTTAGCCTTAAGGCCACCACCCACGAGGGGCTGGGATCGATAGGCAGGGCAGAAGGAATCGTTGCTCAGGCTGTTGCCACACTTCGCAGGTAAGCAGCTGTTAAGTTTCAGGCGGCGATCCTGTGCCATGATGCCCTCTGAACTAGCCTGTACTGCACCGAAGAGGCTTTTCCGACGTTTTAACTACAAGGCATGACATTCACGGCCGTCCTACTGGCATCGGTCCTGACAGCGGCTCAGGAATCCAAAGCAGACCATCACCATGGTCACGCTCATTTTCATGCCGCCGAATCATGCCACGCAGAAGGGTGGCGTGCAGAACTCCCTGCTCAGGCTTTTGCTGCTGTTCAAAGGGTTGACCAGCGCTATTCAAACACAAGACTTCTATGGAGCCTGCAAAACCCCTCAGCATCTGATGAGCTGACTCCGCCCCCTACGGCTGACCTTGACCCTGAAGCTAAGAAGAAGCAGGATGCCCACAAACGGGATGTAGAATCGGATATCAAGCTGGGAACCGAGTACGCCGCTGAAGTTGCCAAAGAACTGAAGTTCAGCGAAGACCCAGAAAAGATTGCCAAGGTTGAAAAGATGGGCAAGGAGTTGGCCGCGATAGCCAACGCTAAAGCAGTGGAAGTCACCTTCGGTGATCCTCGCCTTTCGGTTTTTCCCTACCAGTTCAAAGTGGTGCAGGGCAAAGATGTCAACGCCTTCTCCATTCCTGGCGGCTTCATCTACATTTACGAAGGGCTCATTGACTACGCCGAATCAGACGATGAACTGGCTGGCGTTGTGGCCCATGAAATCAGCCATGCGGCATTTAGACACATTGCCGAACTAAGAAGAAGATCCAGCAGGATCGACCTCCTTCAGATCCCCCTTATTCTTGCCGCCATCCTAACCAGGTCACCCGATGCTCTTGCCGGACTTCAAGGGGCAAACCTTGCCGGACAAGCCTTCAAAAGCGGATGGAGTTTGGACGCAGAGCTATCTGCCGACTACGGCGCCATGCAGTACATGGTTCAGAGCAGCTACAACCCTGTGGGAACTTTAACCTTCATGGAAAGGCTTGCTTATCGCGACCAGGGCGGCCCCCAAATTGACTGGGGAATCCTGGCCAGCCACCCGCCATCGAAAGAAAGGGCACAGGCCATGCTTAAGTTTTTGAACGCTAAAAATGTTCCTATCAAGCGAAGCCTTGTGACAACCTCACTGCGAGCCTTCACCAAAATTGGAGACGAAGGCGCCATAGATCTCTGGTTTGGCAAAATGAAGCTCCACGCCTTCAGAGGAGAAAACGCCATCACAAGATCTGAAGATGCCGTTCGCAGGCTCAACACCTTTTTTGACAGGGTTCCGGGGCTTGAACAAGTAGGCAGAGAAGGCTATACCATTAAGGGAAACGGCAGGCCGCTTTTTGAAGTTTCTCAGCTGGATATGAGCGGAGGACAGGATCTTGACCTTGCTTTTGCTGATGTAATCAACCGAATGAGGTCGGTCACTTTCGACCTCAACTATCGCCTGTGGAACCAAAAGGATCCCCAGCCCCGCAGCTAGGGCCCGGCAGCAGCCCCCGTGCATCCAACGCCCTTGGCAGCCGATAATTAACTTGGTGCCGACTAAGATATGAGTCTTCCTTCAAAACAGGTTCCCCGCCTGACAGGCTGGGGCGGATACCCTGCCGCTTCGGCAAAGCTGGTAAGGCCAGAAAGATTGAAGGATTTCTCCCTGCAGGAAGGAGTTCAAATCGCGCGAGGCCAAGGCAGAAGCTACGGCGATGCAGCTATATGCTCTGAGGGCACAACAATTTTGACCGAGCGGATGAACCGCTTTCTTGACTTTGATGAAGAGACAGGAATCCTAAGGGCCGAGGCCGGAGCCACCCTCGCCGAGGTCCTCACACACTTTGTCCCACGGGGCTGGTTTGTGCCAGTCACCCCCGGCACCAAGTTCTGCTCTCTAGGTGGCTGTCTTGCAGCGGATGTCCACGGCAAAAACCACCACCACGCAGGGTCATTTTCAAATCACGTCACTCAGGCTGTTTTAGTTGATGGGCTGGACCGAGCCAGGATCATCACTCCTGACGAAACCCCTGATGCTTTTTGGGCGACTGCAGGCGGCATGGGCCTCACTGGTCTGCTGCAGGAAGTTTCTTTAAGGCTGCAGAAGATTGAAACTTCCTATGTTTCTGTCACTCACCGGGCAGCCCGAAACCTAGAAGAAGCTGTCGAGCTAATGGAAGATCCGACAAAGGATGACCACTGCAGCGTTGCCTGGATTGACTGCATGGCCAGGGGGGCAAATCTCGGAAGGAGCGTTGTCATGACCGGCCACTCTGCTGCTAGGACTGAGCTGCCGCCAGATGTAAAAGAGCCTCTGGCTGCATGGCAGGCAGGAAAACTCAGAGTGCCCTTCAATTTTCCATCTTTTGCCCTTAACCCCCTTTCGGTCAGGGCATTCAATCAAGTTTACGGAGCAGTCCAGGGGAAAAAAAGCCACTTCATCACCCACTTTGACAAGTTCTACTACCCTCTTGATGGCGTCTTAGGCTGGAACAAGATCTACGGCAAAAGAGGCTTTATTCAGTACCAGATTGTGGTGCCGCCCGAAGAAGGCACCAAAGGCATGAAACAGATAGTCAGCCGCCTTGCCAATGCCGGGCATGGCAGCTTTCTCGCTGTCCTTAAGAAATTTGGACCTCAAGGTCCTGGAATGCTTTCCTTCCCCACCGAAGGATGGACCCTCGCTCTTGACCTCCCTTTCCACCCCAAGCTGCTGGGCTTTTTAAATGAACTAGATCAGATAGTGGCTGACTGCGGAGGCAGACAGTACATGGCAAAGGATTCGCGATTTGCAGAAAGGCTTATGCCAGGCATGTACCCGCGGCTAGACGAGTTCCGGGCAGCCTGCCTGGTATTGGACCCCCTCGGCAAATACCGCAGCGATCTATCACGACGCTTGGGGATTCTTCCATGAAGCAGCTCGCTGTTTCTAAAGGAACTGCTGCGGTCTTTGGAGCGACATCCAGCCTCGCCAGAGGCATCGCCTATGCCTTGGCAAAAAGAGGATGGAACCTTGTCTTGGCTGGCAGAGAGGAAGAAGAGCTCAAACGGCTCTGCTCGGACATAGAAATAAGGTTTGGAGTCACGGCTGGGGTCCTTGTCTTTGATGCGTTAAATACAGATTCCCTCCCCTCTATGTGGGATGAACTGACGGCTTTTTATCCAGACCTCAAGGGCGTGGTCCTTGTTTTCGGCTTCATGGGAGACCAGGAATCCATGGCGTCCGATCCCATCACTATTCTCCCTGTGCTCCAGGCCAACTACACAGGAGCCTGCCTGCTGGCTCAGCTTGCGGCGAAAACCCTTGAAGCAAAGCAGCAGGGATGGATGATTGGAATCTCTTCGGTTGCAGGCGACCGGGGCCGCATGAGCAACTACGTTTATGGTTCGGCCAAGGGCGGCTTCACCCTTTTTCTGCAGGGGTTAAGGGCAAGACTGCAGAAAGTCGGCGTCCCCGTTCTCACCGTCAAGCCTGGGTTTTTAGATACCCCCATGACTTACGGAAAAAAAGGCATCTTTCTGCCTGGCAATCCTTGGATAGTCGGAGAGAAAATCTTGATCGCTCTTGAAAAGGGCAAGGACTCTGTTTATCTCCCTGGCTTTTGGAAGGTGATCATGACGATCATCAAATCAGTTCCAGAAAAAGTCTTTAAAAAAACCAAGCTATAGCCTGGCCCAAACTGAGCCAAAACATAATCAAGCCGCTTTTCATTGTGCCGAGGGCAGTTCCTCAGACAGTAAAAAGCGGCTTGATCCCACAGCTTGTGGCAGCCGTTCTATTTAATCGCCGATATCGTCTCGAACCCAGACCCGAGAACCATCTTCGAATCGCTGCCCATCCAGTCATCTAGAGCAGTTGCGTAAACCTGACGGAAGTCAATCTTGTGGCGAATATCGCCATCCTGCAGATCGAGCAGATCGGGGTTTGGTCCGTAGACTCCACCCTTGACCCTAGAACCGACAAGGAACATGGGGGCAGCAGAACCATGGTCTGTGCCAGCTGAGCCATTTTCGTAGGTACGGCGGCCAAACTCAGAAAAGACCAAAACCACCACCTTATCGGCCTTGCCAATCGCAGCCATTTCATCCATAAAAGCCTTGATTCCGTTTGAAAAGCCGGTCATAAGGTTTTTATGTGAATCGGACTGTCGGGCATGTGTATCAAATCCGCCGACGCTGAAATAGATGACTCTCGTCTGGGGTGAAACAGAGACGAGCTGAGTGATCTGCTTAAAGCCACGGCCAAATGCATCATCGCCGTAGGCTCCAGTGGGGGTGTAGCCCTTAAGCTTGGAATTCAAGGCCGATACAGCATCTAGTGCAGAAATATTTGCCTGCTGAATCGCTCGGGCCGTTGTGCCCTCGGCAGCCATGGTTCCCTGAACATCCCTCAAAAGTTTTTCCATGTCGGCATCGCCGACCATGTTCTGAATATCTGCCAAGCTGGCAAAACAAGGGATCGATGCCTGGGTTGCCGTCAGAGCCCGGGGCTTCTCGGTGGAAAGCCCGATAGCGGCGACAGGGTCCAGCTTGCCGTCTTTCAAGCTGATATCAAAATGTCTCCCAAGCCAGCCATGCTTCATCTTGTCATCAGGACTGGCTGACTGCCAGATATCCATTGACCTAAAGTGGCTTCTGTTTGGGTTGGGATAGCCGACGTTTTGAATAACAGCAACCTGGCCTTTTTTATAGAGCTCGTGCATCCCGGTCATCGCCGGATGAAAAGCCAAGCCATCAGCAAAACTCAAAGCTTGATCTTTGGGGATAGCCAAAGTCGGCCTTAGCTTGTAGTACTGATCTGAACTGACAGGAATAACTGTGTTGAGACCGTCGTTGCCGCCCGAGAGCTGACAGACAACAAGGACTGCATCAGGATCAAGCTTCTTCCCCTGGGCTCCACGAACCATATCAGCCTCGGCAATGCTTGCCAGCCAAGGCGGCGCCATTAAGCCGACTGCCAGCAGGCCGCCATTTCGCAGAACCTCTCTTCGCGTCAGATCACTCATTGTTTGCCTCTCTGCTCATTCTATTATGCTCTCATAGACCGGACGCTGATCAATATCTTAAGTTCAGCATCGGTAGAATCCGGGAGTGAAAGCCAAATACCCTCTTCAGTCTATCGCTTCGGCGGGGGTATTGGCTCTTTTAACGCTCAGTGTTTTTGTCGTAAGTCAAGGCAGAGGCCCCGCCAGCGTTATACAAAGGTATCACAGGGGCCTGATTGAAAAAAATTCAGCCGCCCTTGATAGAGTGACAACTCAGCCGCGAACAAGGGCACATGCCATGCTGGAAAGCCATGTGCAGCAGCTTCTATCTGGGTCGCAGAATGTGCAGCTGGGGAGGGTGATTACCCGGGGCAGAGTGGCAGCCGCCCAGGTTGTTTACACCTCTCCGCTTTTTGGCATGCATGTTGTCACATACGCTTTTAAACAGGATTCTGCCGGCTGGGTTATCGATCCAATCGAGACCTTGTCCCAAACAAGGGAATCTTCTCGGTTTTAGACGGGTTTAATTGGATGCACATGAATCGACGGTCTGGAAAAGTCCATTGGATGATCCTAGTAGGGGGCACTGGCTTCCTGGCGATCCTCTGTCTCTCTTTTCTCGGGCTGGACAGCCCATCCAGTTCGGCTTCCAAGTTTATGGCGGCACTGGCAAAGGGAGATTACAAAACAGTTGCCTCGGTCAGCCATGTTGATCCCAAGCCGGGTGAAGACGCTGCAGAGGCAAAAAAGAGAATCGAAGAAGAATGGAAGTTCGCCACTGAAGTTGCGGGCAAACACTACCGATTCCGCTACCGCCTTTTAGGTCAAGTCATTGAGGGCAATTCTGCCGCTGTCAACATGCAGGTGTGGAAGAACTATAATCCTGGCGCCTATGAAGAGAACTTCGATCTGCCCATGATTAAATCTGACGGCAAGTGGAAAGTGGCGATTCGCGGCATGAGCCGCAAGTGGTACCCAGGCGTTCCAAGATAAAAACTTGGCAGTGTAAAAACAGGTCGCCTCGGCTATTCAATCTGCAGGAACTCATGAATCTGCTCTGCCAGTCTATGAGTCATAGTGGGAACCGAGGCGATTTCTTCCACTTTCGCCCTTCTTATCCCTTCAACAGAGCCAAACGTTCTTAAAAGAAGGCGCCTTTTTTTAGGGCCGACCCCTGGAATTTCATCCAAGATGCTGCCATGAGCCCGCTTGTCTCTTACCTTGCGATGGTAAGTGATGGCAAACCTGTGGGCTTCGTCCCTTAGCCGTCTCAGCATCAGCAGCCCTGCCGACTGCAGAGGCAGAATCACCTCGTTCCAGGTGTACTCGCCCTTATCATCACGCAGATCGGGCATGTAAATGATTTCCTGCTTCTTGGCAAGCCCAACCATCGGCACGGTCAGTCCGAGAGCATCGCGAGCCTTCAGCGCCGCATGAAGCTGGCCCTTGCCCCCGTCGATCATGATAAGATCAGGAAGAGTCACAAACTTAGGGTCTCCATCCAGGTGCCGCCTCAGACGCCGTGTAATCAGCTCATTCATCATGGCAAAATCATTCGGGCTTTCGGGATTCCACTTGATTCTAAAGCGTCGATACTCGGCTGGGGCCGCCGCGCCAGCAATGGCAACCACCATCGAACCCACTGGCGCTGTTCCCTGGATGTTTGATATGTCGTAGCCTTCAATCCGCATGGCCTGTGCAGGAAGCTCCAGAGCGTCCGAAAGCTCCTCGACACCTTTCTCTGCCTGGCTTTCCTTCTCCTCCAATTCAAGCGCAAAAGTCTTCAGGGCTTCTTCTGCGTTCTCCGCCGCCATATCCAGCAGCCTCATTCCCTGCCCCCCCTGTGGCACCTCAATGTCCACCGCCGACCCCTTGCGCTGCCTCAGCCAAGATTCAACAATCCTTCTTTCCTCAATCTCAACTGGCAGCAGAATCTCTCGTGGCAGTTCCTGAGCCGTAGAGTAGTACTGCTTCACAAATTCCTGAACAGCTTCGGTGGGTGATGATTCACCCGCCCCATCGAGCATAAAGCTCTTTTGCCCAACAAGTCTCCCGGCGCGAATGTAAAGCATCTGAATGGCCGATCCTCTGGCATCTTTGACCACGGAGATAACATCCTTGTCTTCAGAATCTTCACTCACGACCTTCTGCTTTTGATGGATGCTCCTCAGAGCAGCGACTCTGTCCCTTAAAACTGCAGCTCTTTCAAAATCCAGTTCCTCGGCAGCTTTTTCCATCTCCGCTTCTAGCTGCAGAATGACTCCTTCTTCCCTTCCATTAAGAAACCGGGAAACCTGGTCGATGACTCCGGCATAAAGATCCTTATCGCTTAGCCCGGCGCAAGGCGCCAGACACTGGCCTAAGTGATGGTAGAGGCAGGGCCTCTGCTCACGCCCTCCTGTCCAGCTTTTGCCACAGGGAATAAGAGGGAAGGTTTTGTGAAGCAGCTGCAGAGTTTCGCGAACCTGAAAGCTGGAGGTGTAGGGGCCAAAGGCTTTGCCAAAGCCTCTTTTGGGGTTCCGGGTGAAAAGCACCCGTGGGTAAGCCTCGCGAGTGACAACAATGTAGGGATAGCTTTTGTCATCCCTCATTCGCACGTTGTATGGGGGCCGATGCTGCTTAATAAGGCTGCATTCTAAAACCAGCGCTTCAAGCTCTGATTCAACGACCATCCACTCGATGTCGCATATTTTTTGAACCAGCCGAGCAATGCGTGTTCCGTGATTGGCGCTTTTTCTAAAGTAGCTCCTCACCCGGTTTTTAAGGCTGATTGCCTTGCCTACGTAAAGAATTTCTTCCCGGCTGCCCCGATAAATGTAGCAGCCTGGCTTATCAGGCAGAGATCTGAGTCTCTGCTTAATCAGATCAGCGGCTTCTTCAGGAGGCATAAAGGTTGATTCTATTCTACGTAAACTCAGTCGAGGGTCTAGGCAGGGCAGAAGCGGTTTTAAAAGAAAACCAGCAGGCTTAATTCTTTCTGGATACTGCACTGCACAGTCCCCCGGACCAGCCCCCTAAAACCTTATCTATAACGTCATTAAAAACAGTCCATGAATGAACCTGCCAATCTCACGCAATTCTGGGCTGGACTCCAAGCCGAACATGTGGCTGCTCCTCAAGCATGGAAAGTAAGGCTGAAAACCGAAGCTTGGGTGAAAAAAGCTCTCGCGGTTCTCTTCCCACAATTTTGGAGAGAGGAGTATGGTGAGTGCGGCCACCTATGGCCCCTGATTGGCGATGTTCAGAACGACCTGCAGGAGCTGCTCCCCCTTTTTGGGTTCACGCCTGAACAAAGCACAAAAACAACTGAATTCATTCTAAATCAGCTGCCTCGAATCCATTCAGAACTGCTGCAGGATACTGAGGCCATTTTAAGACACGACCCAGCAGCCCACAGTCTGGAGGAAGTCAAGCTGGCCTACCCCGGATTTCTGGCCATATCGGTCTACCGCCTTGCCCATACTCTGGATTCTGCGGATGTCCCCTTGGCTCCTAGAATCATGAGCGAGTGGGTTCACAGACAGACAGGAATCGACATTCATCCCAAAGCCCAAATAGCTGTCCCTTTTGTTATCGACCACGGCACAGGCGTTGTCATAGGCGAAACTACCGTCATCGGAAGGGACGTGAAGGTCTACCAGGGTGTCACGCTCGGCGCCTTGAGCGTAAGAAAAGTTATGGCCGATTCTAAACGGCACCCCACGATAGAAGACGAAGTCATCATCTACGCCGGGGCGACGATTTTGGGAGGGAAAACGGTCATCGGAAAAGGGTCCACTATTGCTGGCGGCGCCTTTTTAACAAGTTCTGTCCCCCCTTACAGCCTGGTGACGCGTGCCAACGAAGTCCGCTCCATGGCCCGGCTGGAAGCCGATGAGTTCCTGGCTTTTGGAGAAAATATATGAGAGCGAAGACAATTCTTGACACTATTGGAAACACCCCGCACCTACGATTGAGCAGACTTTTTGCCAGCCACGAAGTTTACGCAAAGCTGGAAAGAGCCAACCCAGGCGGAAGCATTAAAGACCGAATCGCTTTAGCGATGATTGAAGATGCTGAAGCCAAAGGACTGATTGCTCCAGGCAAAACGACTCTTGTTGAACCGACATCGGGCAATACAGGCATAGGCCTCGCCATGGTGGCCGCTGTCAAGGGCTATAGGCTTGTTCTGACAATGCCCGAATCAATGTCTGTTGAACGCAGACGGCTGATGAAAGCCTATGGCGCAGAGCTTGACTTGACTCCCAGAGAGAAAGGCATGAAGGGAGCCATCGAAAGGGCGCACGAACTTGTGGCAGAAACCCCCGATTCATGGATGCCCCTTCAGTTCGACAACCCCGCCAACGTTGAGATTCACAAGAAGACAAGCGCGGCAGAGATCCTTGCTGATTTTCCCGAAGGACTTGATGTGATGATCACAGGTGTCGGCACTGGAGGCCACATTACAGGAACAGCAGAGGTGCTTAAGGCAGCCTGGCCCCGCCTTAAGGTCTACGCGGTTGAACCAGCCAAGTCGCCCGTCCTCAGTGGGGGTTCGCCTTCTCCCCACAAGCTGCAGGGCATAGGAGCTGGCTTTGTTCCGGCAATCTACAATTCAGCCTTCATCGATGGAGTCATTCAGGTGGATGAAGAAGAAGCCTTTGAAATGACTCGTAGGGCAGCCAGAGAGGAAGGCCTCTTTGTTGGAGCCTCTTCTGGTGCCAGTCTTGCCGCTGTAGCCAAAAAGCTTCCCGAGCTGGACCCTGCTGCCAAGATCCTGACCTGGTGCTACGACACGGGCGAACGCTACCTGTCAGTTGACGGCCTCTTTCCGGCCTAAGGCATCACAAATACTAGAGGCTCGCGCTGACCTTAGCAGGCAGCGCGAACCTTCTTTCAGTCTGTCAGGCTCAACGAGGGGTGATAAGAACGATGCCGTCCCTATTTTCCACCCTCTGGTTTTGAGTCAATGCTCCATTGCGAACGACGCCCTGCTGAGTGCGCCGCGTGCCAGAGTCGAGGTCGAAAGTGACTATGTTCACCCGGCCATTTCTAATAGGCAGGCCAGAGATTCCTGCCATTGTCGGCTGTTCTCCTGTTCTCTTCATTCTCATCAAAACTCTGTCAGGCGAACCATAGCTCACGGCATCTGCCGTCGGAGCCAGACCAGTAAAGGCAATGCTGCTCACCTGAATCCAGTCTGCGCCTGTGCTTCTCACCTCAACACGGACTTTGCCGGAGGGGGTTTCTGCGGCAAGATTTTTACCCGCCTGCCTTTCTCCCTGACCGGGTGCCGTTGAAACTGAATCCTTCTTTTGACCGTTCACCCAAAGTTCCAGAGTGCCGCCGCCGGTTGAAGTCTGAGCTGTGGTGACAGCCACTTTGCCTAGCGTCGTTTGGGTGAACTCGAAGGCAAGCGTTTCGGGGTGCATGGCCCTGTGCCCTGTTCCCTGAAAATAGCTTGAAACAGAGCCAAACTTTGCCGAATCTTGAGGCAGACGAATCAGATTTCCATCAATCTCTGTATTCGCCCAGCCCCGGCCAGGAACCAGTTTGAGGTCGCCGCCAGTCGGAACCTTTAGAGCGAGAGAGAGTGCCTTGGCCCGAGGATCTTCTAGAATGCCCGACTGCCGAATAAAGGCTGCGCTTCTGACCGCATCTTCAAGAATCCCATCCTTCTCGATTCGATCCCAATACCAGTACTGGGCGGCTCCGGCATGACCAGCCATCAAGCCCGCCCAGATTCCATCTCGGGCGGCTAGTTTATGTTCTGCAGCCGAATTTCCGTTCGGACCGATTTCTCCAAAGAACAAGGGCTTGTCTTTTGGCACATGAGCACCCATAACCAGCCCCTGAACGCTTGGCACATACCCATGAGGCTGGTAGTAGTCCACAGCCGAGTAAATCGGCAGCTCCATCTCGGAGCTTGTTGTCACCAGGCGACCGACAGGGTCAATTTCCTTAAGATAGCTGGCCATCTCAGCGTGCCAGGCTCCCACTTCATTGATTCTCCCGTCATAGCGGTTGTCCACCCATTCGACTTCATTGAAAAGCTCCCAGGCCATGACAGCGCGGGAGTGGCCCCACCTGGCAACGGCCTCTCGCAGCCAAGACTTGGCCAGGTTCCTTGCTAGAGGATTTGTGAAAAAGGCGCCAGGCTCGCTGAGGAACCCGCCATTCTTTTGGTTCCAAGGATGTTCACCCCAGTTTGAGTTGACCCGTGATGAGTAGGGCCCGTGGTGAAAGAGAACAAACTGAAAATAGACGCCGCTTTTTTCTGCAGCAGCTACAAGCCGGTCCCAGTTGGCGAGAATCTTTGGGTCCATCCTTCCGATGCCTGGCTTGGGGTCTGCTGCCGGCCAATAGGGGTTTTTGTTGTCCCAATGGCAGGCCCAAATTCGCCCCCAGTTGAGGCCACGGGTCCCCATTTTGGTCATGAGGGCTTCGATGCTATGGCCCCCGCCATCCCAGCCAAGGTTGAAGCCAATGGGCCAGTAGAGGCTTCCGTTGTCAAACTTAAAGGCCATTTCCTTTTTATCTATGCGGATATAGCCTTTATCAGATGCTGCGGCCGTGGCAGTAAAAGTGGCGGGAGTCCCTGTGGCTTCGCCCTTAATGCGAAGCCTGGCCGACCAGCTCCCTGGCCTGGGAACCATGACACGGGCCTTCCATTGGCCGTCATCAAAAAATGCCTGCTGGACCAAACTCGTCTGATTTTGGGTCAAAACCACCTCTGGCCTATTCAGCCAGTCATAAGGGTTGGCGACTTCCGCTGACCCCAAATTGACGGTCACTGGGCCATGCCAAAGAGCAGCTGTGCTCAAAAGAATAAGGTTCAGCATTGTAAACCGTGTACCCTATGATGGGACCTGTATGAACCAGCATTGTCCATCTTCACCCGCAAAAAGCCATGGAAAGGCCCTTGCCGGCTGGCTTCCACCCGGTAGAGTCTCTTAGACCGCATCCTCTTGCGATTCCACTCTCTTTTAAAGATGAGGGGAAATCAGGGATTCAGGTCCCTGGAGAGGCATGAACACCAAATTCATTTTCGTGACTGGCGGAGTCGTCAGTTCAATCGGAAAAGGCATTACATCTGCCAGCCTGGGCAGGCTTCTGCGCAGCCGAGGATTTGGGGTCGCCCCCATGAAGCTGGACCCCTACATCAATGTTGATGCAGGAACCATGAACCCCTACCAGCATGGCGAGGTTTTTGTCACAGACGACGGCACAGAAACCGACCTTGACCTGGGCCACTACGAAAGATTTATTGACGCAGTCTGCAGCAAGGGTTCATCCATTACAACCGGCAAGGTTTACCAAAGAGTCATAGACGCCGAGCGGCGCGGCGACTACCTGGGCGGAACAGTCCAGGTAATTCCCCACGTCACCAACGAGATCAAGCAGGCGATGCTTGACCTGGCAGCGCAGGAAGAAGCCGATGTGGTTCTTGCAGAAATTGGCGGCACCGTTGGCGACATTGAATCTCTGCCGTTTCTTGAAGCTATTAGGCAGATGAGAAAGGATTTGGGCAGACAGAACACCCTATTTGTTCATGTCACCTTTGTGCCGCAGGTTGGCCCCTGGGGAGAAATTAAAACCAAGCCCACTCAGCACAGCGTCAACAACATGAGAGCCATTGGCATAACGCCCGATATTTTGGTCTGTCGAAGCGAAGTGCCTCTTGCTGATGAAGTCAAAGAGAAACTGTCGCTCTTCTGCGATGTGCCTGTGGAAGCCGTTATTGAATCCATGACCGCCGACACCATTTACGAAGTCCCCTTGATGTACGAAAAGCTGGGATTTGGTGATTTAGTTGTCGAAAGACTTGGACTTCAACCACAGCCATCCCGCCTTGCAGAATGGGAAGCTTTGGTTGAAAAGATCAAACATCCTGTCAATTCCTGCACAATCGCGGTCATTGGCAAGTACACTCAAAATGGCGACGCTTACAAATCGATCGCCGAGGCTCTGGTTCATGCGGGAATTCCCAATAATGCCAGGGTAGATATTCGCTGGATTGAAAGCGAAACGTTTGAAACAGGATCTGACCCCACACTTCTGCTCGAAGGAGTCGATGGAGTAATCATTGCTCCCGGCTTTGGAGAAAGAGGAATTGAAGGAAAGATTGCTGCTCTGCGTTATGTAAGAGAAAACCACATCCCCTTCCTTGGCATCTGCCTGGGAATGCAGATGGCGGTTATTGAATATGCAAGGACAATCTGTGGGCTGGAAGGAGCCAACAGCGAGGAATGCAATCCCTCGACGCCACATCCCGTGATTCATTTCATTCCCGATCAAGTTCAGGTCACCACCAAGGGCGCCACAATGAGGCTTGGCAGCTGCCCCTGTAATGTGACGGCGGGAACCTTGGCTCACCTGCTTTATGGCGATACACGAATCGCCGAACGTCATCGACATCGCTATGAAGTCAACAACGACTACCGCGAACTGCTCATTGAAAATGGGCTTGTCGTATCAGGAGTCTCACCTGATTACCGCTTGGTTGAGATGGTAGAACTGCCTCAGGAAGAACATCCCTTCTTTATTGGCACCCAGGCTCACCCAGAGTTTAAATCACGGCCAAACAGGCCACACCCCCTATTTACCGGACTAGTAAAAGCCGCCTGTGCGCGGTCAGTCCAGGCGGCAGCCGAATGATCCACGAAGAAGAAGAGAATACAAGCCTGAACCAAGAGGTTAAGGCTGATTTTGCGCAGCAGGAAGAAGTTGAGCTCGACGATGTGATCGAAGCTCTTGCAGAATCGGACGATGATTTTGCCGACTTCGAGTTTGACGATGAGGACGAAATCGACGAAGACGATTTTGACGAGGACGATCTAGACGAAACAGACCAAAACGAAAAGCTTGAAGCTGCAGCAGCTGAAGAAAGCGGTCAAAACTCCGATTTGGATTCAGAACCCATCGATTCCACAAGCCCCTACGTTCAGCGCGAAGAGATTAGAGATGACCGCCCGGGCGGTGAGCGTCCCGAGCGGCGCCAGAACGACCGAGGCGACAGAGAAAACCGTTCTTTTGGCGACAGAGAGCGTCCTTTTGACCCCAACCGCGATGCCTACGAAGCCAGAGAAACAGCAAGGCAGGAAAAGTGGGTTGGAGTTGACAAGTTCAAGATCAATTCTGCTGCCAGCCGCGCCGCAGAATCTTTTGATGACTTTCGTCGAAACCTTATCAAGAAAGGCAGCGCTGCGTCTGGCCCTATTCGAGCCGCGTGGTTTGGACGCCTTGCCGCTTTGGCAGAAGAGGTTTTTGGCCAGGCGGAAATGAAGCTGAGAAAGCCTGGCATTGTCACCCGCCTTTTCAGCGTCGAGGTGGCTCTTCCGTGGGCTTACCCCGAGCATCTAGAAGAGTTTAGGGGCAAGCTGGATGCCGCATGGCTGACGCTTTTGCCCCCAGGAGTGCAAAGCGAAACCTGCTTCTATTTCGACCGCAAGGATGCCTATTGGGAGTTTGCCGTTGAAACCGAAGCAGGCTATGTGACTGGCGCTGTTAAGCTAAGAACAGCCACCTTTGCCAACGAGCAGAGAAACGGAGGCGGTCGAGGCGGCAGAGACACCCGAGATCAAGGCGGAGATAGGCGCGGCTACGGCGACAGGCCATACCAGGATCGAGGAGATAGACCTTTCCGACCTCGCCCAGAAGGCGGCGGTGGTGGCTACCAGGATCGAGGAGACAGACCTTATCGACCACGCCCCGAAGGCGGTGGTGGCTACCAGGATCGTGGCGACAGACCTTACCGACCTCGCCCAGAAGGCGGCGGCGGTGGCTACCAGGATCGAGGAGACAGGCCTTACCGACCTCGCCCAGAAGGCGGCGGTGGTGGCTACCAGGATCGAGGAGACAGGCCTTACCGACCTCGCCCAGAAGGCGGCG
>CAZSIM010000007.1:0-78 GCA_964607175.1 uncultured Fimbriimonadaceae bacterium | reverse complement strand
GTGGTGGCTACCAGGATCGCGGTGACAGACCTTACCGACCTCGCCCAGAAGGCGGCGGCGGTGGCTACCAGGATCGAG